>NZ_MSKS01000042.1 GCF_001937445.1 Actinomyces oris
CGCGAGCGGGGATGATCCCAAAACTCTTGATGCTAAAAAGACGGCACTAGAGTAAACCCCGCGCGAGCGGGGATGATCCTTCCTCGGGAATAAACGATCGCATTTCCTCGCGGTAAACCCCGCGCGAGCGGGGATGATCCCATAATCAATGGAAGTGATAAAGTAAAAGAATGGTAAACCCCGCGCGAGCGGGGATGATCCCGAGTCGTCGCTAAACAATGCCGTACAGATTGCGTAAACCCCGCGCGAGCGGGGATGATCCTGACTCGAATAGTTCTTCGTCTTCTAATTCATCGTAAACCCCGCGCGAGCGGGGATGATCCGACCCGAAAATGAATGAGGCAGTTGTTTTCGGTGTAAACCCCGCGCGAGCGGGGATGATCCCCGTAGCACGCAAGTTGTTGTACCGAGACTGTGGTAAACCCCGCGCGAGCGGGGATGATCCTGCGTCCTGGAGGCGTTTGAGCGCGGCGGTGGGGTAAACCCCGCGCGAGCGGGGATGATCCCTTTCCCATTAATGATTTCAACGATCTTTGCATGTAAACCCCGCGCGAGCGGGGATGATCCGAACGGGCGTCTGGTCATGCGCAGGTGGGACCAGTAAACCCCGCGCGAGCGGGGATGATCCGGTAAGCGAACTTTCCGAGTCTGGCGAGTACCCGTAAACCCCGCGCGAGCGGGGATGATCCTGAATGCGCTGAGTATCGGGATAATAACGAACAGTAAACCCCGCGCGAGCGGGGATGATCCGATAGTTGCTTCAATGAACCGCGGATCAATCCCGTAAACCCCGCGCGAGCGGGGATGATCCCCAAGATCGACACGGTTGAGGGAAACACAACCTGTAAACCCCGCGCGAGCGGGGATGATCCCGGGCCAGGCACTTCCCCATCAATTGTCGACGAGTAAACCCCGCGCGAGCGGGGATGATCCCCTGGGGCGTCATCGACGGAGACAAGACAGCAGCGTAAACCCCGCGCGAGCGGGGATGATCCCAGGGCGGTGTAGTCGTTCTGACCGAGCAGGACGTAAACCCCGCGCGAGCGGGGATGATCCGTGCTGCCGTCCAGGACGGTCTGCGACAGCGGGGTAAACCCCGCGCGAGCGGGGATGATCCGGGCTGTCGACCACCGAGAACCGGCCGTCGGCGGTAAACCCCGCGCGAGCGGGGATGATCCCAACCCTTCCCCTGGTGGGGGCGGCTGCCTGGCGTAAACCCCGCGCGAGCGGGGATGATCCTGTCCTTGGTGTTCCAAAGCCAGGGGTGCCGGGGTAAACCCCGCGCGAGCGGGGATGATCCCCGTGTCCTTGAGGTCGGCGATCCTGTCCCGACGTAAACCCCGCGCGAGCGGGGATGATCCAAGAACCCCAAAATGAGCACCATCCGCAAGGCCGTAAACCCCGCGCGAGCGGGGATGATCCGGGTAGTCACCGCCCACTGGAGTAGTCCGAGCCGTAAACCCCGCGCGAGCGGGGATGATCCGACGCTGAGGTTCACCTCCGACGTCGGCTACGAGTAAACCCCGCGCGAGCGGGGATGATCCTCGGGGCACCCCCACAACAGAACACCCCAGCCCTGGTAAACCCCGCGCGAGCGGGGATGATCCGACAAGACGACGACTGAGCAGCATCTGGGCCGTGTAAACCCCGCGCGAGCGGGGATGATCCGGCCGCAAGGGCCTCCCGGTACCGTCCGGCGGCGTAAACCCCGCGCGAGCGGGGATGATCCCGTCTCCCGACTGGCCGGAGCCCAGGCCCAGGCGTAAACCCCGCGCGAGCGGGGATGATCCCGGGGGCTCAAGACGGGTGACGGCGTTGGCCTGCGTAAACCCCGCGCGAGCGGGGATGATCCCAACTCCGCGCTAAATGCCCTAGCAAGTTCTGCGTAAACCCCGCGCGAGCGGGGATGATCCGGCGGTGGCGGCGGCGTCAAGGGGGACAAGGGAGTAAACCCCGCGCGAGCGGGGATGATCCCTGAGCATCCAGGTCGTCCCTCAGGTTCGAGTCGTAAACCCCGCGCGAGCGGGGATGATCCCTCGTTCACGATGGTGGGCATCTGTGATGCCTGGTAAACCCCGCGCGAGCGGGGATGATCCCCCCTACGGTAGTAGTGGTGGTGGTCTAGGTGAGTAAACCCCGCGCGAGCGGGGATGATCCGGGGTTCTCGGAGTGGGGTACGCCCAGCCGCCGCGTAAACCCCGCGCGAGCGGGGATGATCCCAGGGTGTTTGCTCGCTTGGCCATCTCGGGCGCGTAAACCCCGCGCGAGCGGGGATGATCCTGAAGACGCAGGTGTGCTCGGTTACCACAGCCAGTAAACCCCGCGCGAGCGGGGATGATCCGGTCGCCCTGATGACCGCCCCCCCCGCAAGACGGGTAAACCCCGCGCGAGCGGGGATGATCCCCCGGGACGGCCGCGACGAGGTTGACCTAGGGTGTAAACCCCGCGCGAGCGGGGATGATCCCGTGAGGTGGCTCATCTTGTCCGCCGCCTCATCGTAAACCCCGCGCGAGCGGGGATGATCCCGGGCCGCTGTGGCAGGGGACCCTGTCCACGATGTAAACCCCGCGCGAGCGGGGATGATCCCGCCGGGCGCGGCCAGGGCGTCAGCCACCAGGTGTAAACCCCGCGCGAGCGGGGATGATCCGGGAATGGGGAGAAGCGACGCGGGCCGCACGTGGTAAACCCCGCGCGAGCGGGGATGATCCCCGCAGTTCATCCGTCGGACCATCCGCATCCAGGGTAAACCCCGCGCGAGCGGGGATGATCCGTCCCCTGTGATGGAAAGCCCCTCAGCCCTTCCGTAAACCCCGCGCGAGCGGGGATGATCCGGAGTACTGCTGCTCAGGGTCGAGCAGATCGCGGTAAACCCCGCGCGAGCGGGGATGATCCGTCCACGTACCCCTCAACGTAGGGGGCGAGGCTGTAAACCCCGCGCGAGCGGGGATGATCCCACGACGATGCGCTGCTCGTCCTCCAGCGTGTCGTAAACCCCGCGCGAGCGGGGATGATCCCGCGGTATGCGCGGCCGCACCGAACCTGATCGTGTAAACCCCGCGCGAGCGGGGATGATCCAAGAGCACTTGCCCAAGGAGGGGGAGGATCCTGTGAACCCTGCGCGGGTGGGAGAGTGGGAAAACGGCCTGTGTGCTTGAGGTGGAGTGACCGGCTCATGAGTCCTGGGGGTGCCTGGACTGGTGCCCACCTGGACCTCATCAAGCGGGAGGTCGGCTGCGTGGATGCCTCCGTTGTGGCGGACCCGGCTGCGAAGGAGCCCACCGCCACCGTCGAGAAGGTCACCGAGACGGCCACGGGGGCGGGCGAGGCCTGACTCAACACGCTCAGTCGATTACTTTACAAATACATCTGGTGTGATGCAGGATAAAGCCGTTGCTCGGCCACCAGGGTCTGGTCGGGCAACGGTGTGCTCTTGTTCCCCCAGGACCGCCTCTGTCATCTCCCTGGCCGGTACTCATCAGGCCGCCGACACGGCGGTCTGAGGGGCGTGCGCGTGTCCCTTCCCTGGGTGGGGCTGCCGGCACTCTCATTAAGAGGTATTGACAATGAGTGTCAAAGGTGCCGCAGAGGTCATTTTCTCCCCGCCGGTTCAGAACTGGTTGAAGCGGGCGATCTATCGTCATAACTGTCGGATGTCCCCGGATCACTACCGTTCTGCGCTCAAGCACTGGTACTGGCTGTTCAAGTGCCGTCCCTGCCACGTGGAGGAGCCGCGCACCATGACGGAGAAGATCCACTGGCTCAAGCTCTACGACTCCACGCCGGTCAAAGGGCGCCTGGCGGACAAGTTCCTGGTGCGTCAGTGGGTTGCCGGCAAGGTGGGGGAGAGGTACCTCGTACCCCTGCTGGGTGTGTGGGACTCGCCCGATGAGATCGACTTCGAGTCCCTCCCGGACAGCTTCGTTCTCAAGGCCACGCATGGCTCTGGCTGGAACATCCTCGTGCCTGACAAGAGTGCACTCGATGTGGCAAGGACTCGTCAACGCCTGCGGGAGTGGCTTGGCCTGCGCCAGGCGATGAAGGGCGGCTTCGAGCTGCACTACGAGTACTGCGAGCCTCGCATCGTGTGCGAGCCCTTCCTGCGTGACGCCTCAGGAGGACTACGAGACTACAAGTTCATGGTGTTCGACGGGGTCGTCCAGTTCATCTTCACTGTGGACCGGACTCAGGGACGTGCGCTGCGGGGCACCTACCTGCCTGACTGGACCCGAGCACCTTTTGAGTACACCTGTGAAGCCGACCGGGCCTCGGACATCCCGGCACCCGCAGGCCTGGAGACCATGCTCCGTCTGGCTGGCGAGCTCGGAAAGGGGTTCGCCTGCGCGCGCATCGACTTCTACGAGGTCGATGGAGACGTCTACTTCGGCGAGATCACCTTCACGGATGCTGATGGGCTGTCGGACTTCACTCCCTCGCGCTATGATCGCGTGTTCGGAGACCGGATCATCCTGCCGGAGAAGAAGTGCTTCAAGGGCGTCATGCTGTGACGGGACAAGCGGGCAGGGAAGGTATTTCGTAGACTTCCTACGAAACAAGTCCGCTTCATTGGGAAGAAATGTTCAAGAACTCATCGATGTTATGAGTGCTTCCTCATTAAAACGACCGACCGCTTGCGTGTCGCGACCTCAGGTGTGTTACTGTCTTGGTCGTAAATAATGGCGCTCTTTCATTGAAGTTTCGCATTGATTGGCGCCCTGCCCTGTCAGCCCTGATATTATCCGGTGGTGCGTAGATGACACTAGAGGACCTTCTTCACCTGACCCGTCGACGTATTGGATCCCTGGTTTTGGCGCTGGTCGTCTGCGTACTGGCCTCGATGCTGTTCGCTTTCGCCTCGCCAAGCACCTATACGGCGACTTCCCAAGCCTATCTGCGCGTGAAAGTGGCGGGAGATCCGGCGCAGAGCACGCTGTCTCAATACAATGCGGCACAGCTCGCCGCAATGAAGGCCGACGCCGTGGTCCCCGTCTTCACCTCGGCTGCGGTCGCTCAGCGAGTCGTGGACTCGCTCAAGCTGGATGAGACGGCGGAGGAGTTCGCCTCCTCGGTCTCTGCGACCAGGGTCCCTGAGACGGTGTCGGTGCAGGTCTCTGCCACTGCCTCCTCGTCGCACCGCGCTCAGGTCCTGGCTGACGAGGTCGTTCGTCAGGCCTCCGTCGAGATCAAGGACCTGGAGGGGGAGGACTCTCCCGTGGAGATCGTCCTGCTGTCCTCTGCCGAGCTGGTCAGCGCGACTCGTTCGCCTGCCCTGGTGACCTGTGTGGCAGTGGGGCTGCTGGCCGGGCTGGTCCTGGGTTATGTCTGGATCCTCGTTCAGGAGCTGCTCGACAAGAGTCTCAAGGGGCCCGAGGAGGTTCGCGAGGCGCTGTCGGTGCCGTTGCTCGGTGCCCTGCCGCGGGTTCCGTCGCTGCGGTGGCTGAGTCGAGGGGCGGAGCTCAAGATGGAGGAGCAGCTGCGTGTGGCCCGCACCAACGTGCTTCATGCGTTGTCTCAGGGCGGCCGGCGAGTCATAGTCGTCACCTCGGCCGGTCCGCAGGAGGGGACGTCGGTGACCGCTGCCAGCCTGGCGCGGGTTCTGGCTTTGTCTGGGCACCGGGTTGTCCTGGTCGGAGGAGATTTGCGTGCGCCCAGCAGCACAACCGAGCTGCAGGGCAGTCCTGGGCTCGCAGACGTTCTGACGGGCTCGGCGTACCTCGGTGAGGTTCTGGTCAAAGGGGCGGTAGAGGGCCTGGAGCTTCTGCCCGCAGGCCGAATGCCGGCGAATCCCTCCGAGCTGCTGGGGGCCCCTATGATGCGCGATCTGCTGCGTGAGCTGGCAGCAGACCGGCTGGTCATCATTGATGCTCCGCCAGTCCTCCGATTCACTGACGGAGTGGTCCTGGCTGCCCATTCCGGAGGCGTCATTCTCGTGGCGCGTGCTGGTCGCACCAGCGCGGAGGACTTGCGTGAGGCGGCCCTGGCGGTCGAGCAAGGGGGTGGGCGCATGCTCGGAGTGGTGCTCAACAATGTGTCGGAGCCCGGAGGAAAGCGCAAGGGCGTGCGGGGCAGCGCCGTTCCCGCCGAGAGTGTGCCCGCCTAGGCTCCTGACATACGTCATGATCGGCACGTGGAGGCTTGGGACTTGTGAGGCTATCGCTGTTGGCCCCGAAGCGTCTTCGGTAAGCATGCTCCGTCTCTCGCAGTGGGTGTGGTGTCGCGCTACGTTCTTTCGTGCGCGAGGCGCGTGCTGAACACTCACTGTCGCTGTCAAGATGTTTATGAGATTGTTATTTAATCGCAGTGTAGACATCTGTCAGTTATGTAGCATTAGTCGCCTTGGTATTGTTGTTTCAAACAGTTGGCGAGTGTTGGTTGGTGAATTCATATCATCAACTGGCGTTGTTTCTGTCAAGAAACGATGATTGCGAGTGAATCACGTCAGAATCTTCCAATCGGTGGCATCTGATGTTAGATTGATGCAGAGCCGTAAAAAACGGCAAGTACTCGTGTTGGCTGAATGTGGTTCAGCTGCCATGTTGTTGATCTGTTGTTGCCTGCTTCGGTGATTGCAGTCGTATTCTCCAGTCCGTCCAGCGAATCAGCCAATGCTGTTCGCCCATCCGCAGATTGAAACCCTGATGACATTTGAATTCTGTCGCTTCTGCCAGTGCGACTCGCTTGATCAGAGTTCCTCGCTCACAGGCCGTACGTCCTTTACCTATCGGCCGGCACAGTGGAGTGTGACGACCCATGGCTGAGACGCGTCAGTGCTCCTCCGATGCGACAAGCCGTCTTGACGGGAGTGCCGGGAGCCGCGAGCCTGATTCGAAGCCGCTGTCGTCACGCGCATCCGAGGGACATGAGGCGTTGGCCCTCTCCAGCGCCTCTTCGTCGATCGGATCCGCGCCCATGCAGCAGCCTGCTCGTGGACCGGCGTGGGTGAACCTGCCCGTGTGCCGGATTGAGCCCATCGCCCTGATGGTTGTCGACGTTCTGGCTACCTACCTGGCCCTGTACTGCGCGGCGTGGGGGACCACGAAGTGGGCGACGGCGACGGGGGCAACCGGTGGCCTACTGGCCGTGGGCGTCCCCGCGGTTGTCAACGTCGGGGTCTTCGCCGCCTTCAAGATGTACAACAGCCTGTGGCGCTACGCCTCGATGACCGAGGCGCTGCGGATCCTCTACGCGACCGTTGTCGGCTCGGTGTGCGGGGATCTGCTGTTCTCCTTGGCTTTCGACGGCGGGCTGTCGGTGCGCTCCTACGTCATGGCCTGGGCACTGCTCGCCATCATGACCGCCGGGACTCGTCTCGCCGTGCGGGCCCTGTGGAGCAGCCAGGTGCAACGCAGCGCCCGAGCGGGAGCGCACGAGGCCCGGCCCCGCACACTCATCGTCGGCGCGGGACAGACTGGTTCGCTGACCATTAAGCGCATGCATCTGTGCGATGAGGACATGCGCGGCGAGCCGGTGGCCCTGGTGGACGATGACGTGACCAAACACGGTCGCCACGTTCACGGTGTCAAGGTCTACGGCTCGTGTGAGGACATCCCCCGCATTGCCCAGGAGTGCCAGGCTGAGCAGATCGTGCTCGCCTGCCCCTCGGCTCTGGCCTCCGAGCGCCAGCGCATCCTGGCCATCTGCCTGAAGACGGGGCTGAGAATACTGACCCTGCCGAACGTACGGGACCTGGCCCAGCAGGACGATGGCAGGATCGCACTGCGGGAGGTGGAGATCTCCGAGCTGCTCAGCCGCGATGAGGTCGCCTTCGACACCATGAGCATGGGCTACGTGCGCGGAGAGGTCGTCCTGGTGACCGGCGGTGGCGGTTCCATCGGCTCCGAGCTCGTCCGCCAGCTCATCGAGGCCCAACCTCGCCAGATCGTCATCTTCGACGTCTACGAGAACACAGCCTACGAGCTGTTCCACGAAATGCAGTCCAAGGCCGCTGAGCGAGGGGTGTCCCTGTCGGTCGTCATCGGCTCGGTGACCAATGAGCGGATTGTTCGAGACTGCTTCGAGCGTTACCGGCCCAAGGTCGTCTTCCACGCGGCGGCGCACAAGCACGTCCCCCTCATGGAGGACAACGCCCGTGAGGCGGTGGAGAACAATGTGCTGGGCACCTGGATGGTGTGCCGTCTGTCTGAGGAGCTCGGCTGCAGCCACTTCATCCTGGTCTCCACGGACAAGGCCGTGAACCCGACCAACGTGATGGGGGCGACCAAGAGGCTGTGTGAGCTGGAGGTTCAGGCCCTGGCCAGCACCAGTCGTACCACCGTCTTCGCCGCCGTGCGCTTCGGCAACGTCCTCGGCAGCCATGGCTCCGTCATCCCGCTGTTCAAGCGGCAGCTGCGATCAGGCGGGCCACTGACCGTGACGCACAAGGACATGACCCGCTACTTCATGACGATCCCGGAGGCGGCCCAGCTGGTCATCACCGCAGGCTCGATGTCTCGGGCCGGAGAGATCTTCATCCTGGAGATGGGGCAGTCCGTGCGGATCTACGACCTTGCCGTCAACCTCATCAAGCTCTCGGGCCTGCGGGTCGGACGTGACATCGAGGTGGTGTTCACCGGGCTGCGGCCGGGCGAGAAGCTCTACGAGGAGCTACGGATGGACGGAGAGGACCTGCATCCCACCGAGAACAAGTCCATCCTCGTCTCCACGGCGTCGCCGCCCACCATGCAGGAGGTGGAGGACACGATCGCTCGGCTGAAGCGATGCCTTCCCGAGGGGAATGACGAGATCAAGCGGGAGCTCGCTCGCGCGGTGCCCACCTACCAACCGCGCTTTGACCACGATTCAACTACGTCGCCGACGATGAGGAGAGCAGGCTGATGCGCGTCGATTTCTCACCCCCAGACATCACCGATGCCGAGTGCCAGGAAGTGGTGGATGCGCTGCGATCGGGCTGGATCACCACGGGGCCGCGCACCAAGAACCTGGAGAAACAGGTGGCGCAGCGCTGCGGAACCGCCCGGGCTGCCTGCCTGAACTCCGCAACGGCCTCGTTGGAGCTGACCCTTCGAGTCCTGGGCATCGGTCCCGGAGACGAGGTCATTGTCCCGGCCTACACCTACACGGCCTCGGCCTCCCCGATCGTGCACGTGGGCGCCACCCCGGTGATCGTCGATGCCGGTGACGCCGGCGGCGGTTACGGGCTGGACCCCCGGGTCCTGGAGTCCGCCATCACCCCGCGGACCAAGGCCGTCATCCCGGTCGACGTCGGTGGACGTATGTGTGACTACCCGGCCCTGCGCGCTGTCGTCGACAGCCACAGCCACCTCTTCACCCCGGCAGGGCCGGTCCAGGAGGCACTGGGCCGCGTCGCCCTTGTCGCCGACGGCGCCCACAGCTTCGGTGCCCGGCGCGACGGCACGCCCTCGGGCAGTGCCGCCGACTTCACCACCTTCAGCTTCCACGCCGTGAAGAACCTGACCACCGCGGAGGGCGGGGCCGTCACGTGGAGGCCGGAGCTGGACCTGGACGAGGAGCTCTACCGCCAGTACATGCTGCTGTCCCTGCACGGGCAGAGCAAGGACGCCCTGTCCAAGACCCGACTGGGGGCCTGGGAGTACGACGTCGTCAGCCCCGCCTACAAGTGCAACATGACCGACGTGTGCGCCGCGATCGGCCTGGCCCAGATGACCCGCTACGACTCGATGCTCGAGCGTCGGCGCCAGATCATCACCCGCTACGACCAGGCTCTGGCGCCGGCGGGCGTGACATCGCTACGGCACTACGAGGAGGGGAGCGTCTCCTCCGGGCACCTCTACCTGGCGAACCTGCCGGGCCTGGGGGAGGAGGCGCGCAACGAGTTCATCGAGCGCATGGCGAGTGCGGACGTGGCCTGCAACGTCCACTACAAGCCGCTGCCCCTGCTGAGCGCCTACCGGAACCTCGGCTTCACCATTGAGGACTTCCCACGGGCCTACGCCCTCTATGCCAACGAAGTGAGCCTGCCTCTGCACACCTCATTGACCGACGAGCAGGTCGACTACGTCATCAGCTGCGCGCTCGAGACGCTCGCGGCGATGGGCCGATCATGAGGATGCCGCCCTGGGAGGAGCTGCCAGCCTCCCTGCGGACCGAGGAGGTCCGTCCCTACTACGAGGTGCTGTCCCGGCGCGGACTCCAGCTGCGGCTCAAGCGTCTGCTCGACGTCGTCGGAGCGACGATCCTGATAGTGCTGCTCGGGTGGCTGTTCATCATCCTGGCGACCCTCATCAAGCTGGACTCGCCCGGGCCGGTGTTCTTCCGCCAACGGCGGGTCACCCAGTTCGGACGCGAGTTCCGGATCGTCAAGTTCCGCACCATGACGCACCGGCCGGCAGACCCCGGCGACCAGATCACCCGGGGCAACGACCCCCGGGTCACGAAGGTCGGTGCGGTACTGCGCCGGTACCGGCTCGATGAGATCAGTCAGCTCATCGACATCCTGCGCGGCACGATGAGCTTCGTGGGGACCAGGCCGGAGGTGCCCGAGTACGTCAAGCAGTACACCCCACAGATGCGGGCCACCTTGCTGCTACCGGCCGGGGTCACCTCCACGGCCTCCATCGAGTTCAAGGACGAGGCCGAGATCCTGGCCGCCGCCCCGCCGAGCCAGGACGCCTACCTCACCCAGATCCTGCCGGCCAAGATGCTCCTCAACCTGCGCGACGTGCAGAACTTCAGTATCGGGCGGGAACTGTCGATCGCACTGAGAACCGTCCTGGCGGTGGCCACATGAGACGCGCAACGACGATACCTAAGGAGTAAGCATGACAGCAGGCACCGAGCACAATCGCGAACCGGATTCCGACCTGGTCTCCATCATCATGCCGACCTACAACTGCGGCGCCTTCATTGCCGAGACCATCGCCACCGTCCAGGCCCAGACCCACCCCCGCTGGGAGCTGCTCGTCGTCGACGACTGCTCCACCGACGACACCGCCGACGTGGTCGGGGCCCTGGCCAAGGACGACCCGCGGATCCGGTACGTGCGCCTGGAGACCAACAGCGGCGCCGCCATGGCCCGCAACCGGGCGATGGAGCTGGCCCAGGGGCGCTACATGGCCTTCCTGGACTCCGACGACCTGTGGCACCCCGACAAGCTCAGGCGCCAGATCAACTTCATGACCTCGCACGGCGTGGCCATGTCCTGCACCGCCTACGCCCAGATCGACGAGCAGGGCGTGCCCACCGGCAGGATCGTGCGCAGCCCGACCAGGATCAGCTACAACCGCCTGCTCCTGGACTGCCCGGTGGGCAACTCCACCGTCATGTACGACGTGGCGCGCCTGGGCAAGTTCGAGGTGCCCAACATCCGCAAGCGCAACGACGACGCCCTATGGCTGCGCATGCTCCGCACCGAGCCCTACATCTGGGGGATGCCGGTCGTGCTCATGAGGTACCGGCTGCGCTCAGGATCGGTGTCGGCCAACAAGCGGAGCCTGGTCAAGTACCACTGGACGCTCTACCGCGACATCGAGCATCTCAGCGTCCCCCGCTCCGTCTTCCACATCGGCGTGTGGGTCCTCATCAAGACCCTCAAGATGAAATGAGGACGGGCGTTAGCAGGACGAGCAGTTCCCCGGACCGGCCCGGGGCCGACGGAGGGAGGCCGGCAATGAGTCAGGAACAGTCATCGACCCCGCAGGACTTTGGGGGCGGACCTCTAAGGGTCCTGCAGATCAACTCATCAATCTCCCAGCGTTCCGGTGTCATGAGCATGCTCATGAACTACCTCAGGCACATGGACCGCTCGCAGGTGGTGCTCGACTTCTTCTGCTACGCCACACCCGACGAGACCCACCGTGAGGAGATCGAGTCGCTGGGCGGACGCTGCTATGTCATCGACGCCGGGAACCGCATCGGGCGCATCCGTTCATCCCTGGGGCAGCTGCTGGAGCAGCATGCGGGGCAGTACCCCGTAGTGCACCTCCATGACCCCATCCTCTCGCGCTTCCTCTATCCGGTGGCTCATCGCCGCGGGGTACGTGCCTTCGCCGTCCACTCCCACTCGACCGCATACTCCGACTCCCGTCTCAAGAGCGTGCGCAACTGGATCGTGTGCCGCAATATTGGTGCCTACTCGGATGCGCGCCTGGCCTGTTCCCGGGCGGCCGGTGACTTCCTGTTCGGTCCAGACCACTTCGAGGTGGTTCCCAACGCGATTGACGTGACCACCTACCGTTTCAATGAGTCGGTCCGCGCCGAGGTGCGCGCTTGGCTGGAGCTGGGGGACGCACCCGTCGTCGGCCATGTGGGGCGGTTCAGTGAGCAGAAGAACCACCGGTTCCTCATCGACGTGTGCACCGAGCTGTTCCGTACGCGCCCCGAGGTCCGCCTCATGCTCATCGGCGACGGCCCACTACGACCGGGCATCGAGGCCGTAGTGGCCGACCGGGGCCTGAGCGACCGCGTCCTGTTCCTGGGGGACCGCAAGGACGTCCCTGACCTCTACCAGGCCATGGACATGTTCCTTTTGCCCTCCTTCTACGAGGGGCTGCCCATGGTGGGGGTAGAGGCGCAGTGCGCGGGGCTCCCGCTGGTGTGCTCCGACGAGGTGACCGATGAGGTCTCGATCGGGGAGGTGTCGTTTCTGCCGCTGGACATGCCGGCGCCTCAGTGGGCGCACTATGTCAGCCGGGCCCTTGACCACGGGCGGGACCCGAGGCACAGGGCGGCGGGGGAGAGTGCCGCGCGCAACGCGGGCTTCGACATTACTCACGAAGCCGAACGGCTGGGGCACCGTTACCGTGCGTTAGCGGAATGGTGACGCCAGAGCATGTGGATCCACTTCGCACTATTCGCCGCCCTTCTCCTGGCGGCAGCTCTCCTGGGGCTGCGGGGCAGTGCCGGTCGCCGGGGCTCCCCGGTCATCCTGGTCGTGGCCTTCGTGGCCTTTGTGGCCTTTTCCTCCATGCGAGCCGTCAGTGTCGGCAATGACACGGCCGAGTATCACCGCGTCTTCAAGGCGATTGCTGCCACGGACAGCTTCCAGGAGGCCTTCACCGTCAGCCGCTTCGAGTACGGCTACGTCCTGCTCAACTACCTGGTCAGCCGCATCACGGACAGCTTCAACATCCTGCTGTTCATCATCTCGGTGTTCGTCTACGGTTCAGCGGTTCTGTTCATCAAGCGGTACGCGGCCAGCTACTCCCTGGCAGTTCTCTTCGCCTTCGGCATGTCCGCCTTCTACGACTTCACGCTCCTCACCCGGCAGAGTATTGCGGTGGCGATCTTCCTACTGGCCGTCCCCGCGCTCATGGAGCGCAGGCTGTTGCGCTACGTCCTGCTCATCGTGCTCGCCTCCCAGTTCCATCTCAGCGCCCTGCTCCTGCTCATCGTCTACCTCGTCTCCGCCATGCGGCTGAGTACCTTCGGTGACTGGCTCAAGTGGGGTGCCCTCATCGGGACCAGTATGCTGTCGCTGAGTTGGGTGATGAACTCTCTTGCGGCGTCTTCCGCCTACTACGGTCACTACCTGCACAGCGACTACGCCGATGGTGGGGTACGCTCGGCCACCGTTCTGCTGATCGTGGTGCGCATCTTCCTCATGCTTCTGGCCTCCACCTGCGGATGGAATGCTGCGGCGGAGAGTGATCCTTCCGGGAGCACCCGCAACCTTCTGGCACTCGCTGTCGCAAATGTTGCCATGGTGACAGTGTCTCTGGGCTTCAACCTTGTTGACCGCCTGGAGATGTACCTGACCCTGCCTTTCGTCGTCGGCCTGGTGAACCTCACCGTGCAGGGCCGCCGGCCCGAGCGCTCCTACGTCAGTGCCCTGCTCATCGTCATCGCCTTTGCGGCCTCCACGATCTTCTTCCTGTACCGCCCCGAGTGGTACCACCTGTTCCCTTACCGCACGTTCCTCGAGAAAGGGCTCCCATAATGGATCCTGTTTACGTCTCATATGCGGCTGCCCGGTGGCTCTCGCGCCATCATCTTGCGCCCGCCGCATACCTCGTCCGCGGAGCTATGCGCGTGGTGTTCGCCTGCGACGTTCCGTATGCTGCCCGCATCGGTGAGAACACAGATTTCCCGCACCATGCCCTGGGCGTTGTGATCCACCCTCGGGCCGTGATCGGTACGGGCTGTCATATCGGTCAAGGAGTGACCATCGGTGGTCGTAAGGGAATCGAAACAGTTCCCGTGTTGGGGAAGGATGTCGTCGTGGGCTGTGGAGCGACGATTCTCGGGCCGATCACTGTTGGTGATGGCGCGATGATCGGGGCGGGTGCCGTTGTGATCCACGACGTCCCTGCTGGCGCGACGGTCGCGGGAGTTCCGGCCAGGACCATCAGGGAGAAGACCGCATGACATGGGCTCTGCGGCGGGGTGCCTCTATCGGTTCACCCAACATGGGTGATGAGACCATCGGTATCGAGGCCTGGAAGGTGCAGTTCGGTGTCGGCGAGTCATAAGGGGCGTGTTGCTTTCCTGCTGGGCAATACTTTGGTGTTCGCCCTGGGGGGTTTGGCGGTTAAGGCGGTCTCGCTGGTGCTCATGCCGTTGTATACGACTGCGCTGACTGCTGGTGAGTACGGAACGGCCGAGCTGCTTAACAGTGCGATCGAGATCGTGCTGCCGTTGCTCTCGCTCGGTGTGGTGGAGGCCCTCTACCGGTTCTCCATCGACGACGACGTTCGCAAGGATGAGCTCTTCGCCGGCTCCCTGGTGGTCCTGAGTGGGGGCATCGTGTGCACCGGGGTGCTGTGCGCCCTGGGCAGTGTCGTGTGGGGTATGGAGCATGCGGGGTCCTTCTTCGTTCTGTTCTGCTCGGTGTGCGTCTTCAAGGCCACGACCCAGCTCGCCCGTGGGCTGGGTCATGTGCGCCGTTTCGTGGTCTATGGGCTGATCAATGCGCTGGCCATGGTGGTGTCCACCTATCTGCTCCTGTTTCGTGCACACTTGGGTGTGGAGGGGTATCTGTGGTCCTTCGCGATTGGCTATCTGATGGGTGGTCTTGTCGCGTTCCTGGGGTCGGCCGAGTACCGGCTGCTGGTGCCTTTTCGGGTTGATCGGGTGCTGCTGCGTCGGATGCTTGTCTACAGCCTGCCGCTCGTGCCCAACTTGCTGTCGTGGTGGCTGGTCAGTGTCTCGGGACGGTACGTGGTCCTGTGGGGCAGCGGAGTCGTGGCTGCGGGGCTCTTCACGGCGGCGAGCAAGATGCCTGCGCTGGTCAACATTGTGGCTTCCGTGTTTCAGCAGGCCTGGCAGTACTCCACTGCCCGCGAGATCAATTCGCCCGACCGCGGGGCCTTCTTCGGCTCTGTTCTACGGGGCTACTCCCTGGCCACGCTGTCAGCCGCGGGCCTGGTCATCGCCCTGAACCGGCCGATCTCCAGGGTGATGCTCCAGGCCGAGTTCTCCGAGGGGTGGCGCTACGTCCCCCTGCTCATGCTGGTCGCATCCTTCGGGGTCATCAGCATCTTCTTCGAGAGCTTCTATCAGGCCTTGAAGAACAGTGGCGTTCTCATGGCCTCCACAGCGATGGGGGCGGTGGTCAACGTGATCCTCGGCGTGGCTCTCGTGCCGTTCATGGGGCCGTGGGGCGCCGGCCTGGCCGGAGCGGTGGCCTACGCCCTCATCCTACTCGTGCGGGCACGGGACCTCAGGCGCCGCATCGACCTACCCATAGACCGCCCGCGCCTCACCTACCAGCTCGCACTGCTCATCGGTATCACTGCGTGCATGTCCTTCGATGGCGGCTCATGGCTGAGCGCGGCAGTCTGGGCCTGCCTGATCCTCCTGGCGACCAGCGACTTGGCAGTGCTGGTCGCCTGCGCTCGCGCAGTGGCCGGACCGCTGATGCGCAGACTTGGGCGGCGCTGAGCCTGCGCCGCCCAAGCCCCTCACCGCCGTCCGATGCCGCGGTATCTCCAACCGGCCGCCTTCCAGGCCTGCGCGTCCAGGCAGTTGCGTCCGTCAATGACGTAACAGGTGCGCACCAGGTCGGCCGCCTGGGCGGGGTCGAGATCCCGGTACTCGCGCCACTCCGTGCCGATGATGACCAGATCAGTTCCCTCCAGTGCGGACTGCGCGGAGGCAGCGACCTCGTAGGGGCGGTTCGTCCTCTTAGCGAGGATCGGGCCGGCGGCCGGATCGTGCACGACGACCCGTTCGACCATGCCCGACAGCTCCACGGCGAGATCCAGGGCGGGAGAGTTACGCATGTCGTCGCTGTCCGGTTTGAAAGCCGCCCCGAGGACCGTCACCGTGGCGGCGGAGGTGTGCTCGCCGAGGAGCTCTCGAACTGTGCGGATGACGCCGGCGCGCATGGTGTCGTTGACCCGATCGACCTCCGCGAGGAAGGCCAGGGCGTCGCCGACGCCGAGCTCGCCGGCGCGGGCCTGGAAGGCGCGGATGTCCTTGGGCAGGCAGCCCCCACCGAAGCCGATACCGGCGCGCAGGAACCGGCGCCCAATACGGTCATCCATGCCGATCGCCTCAGCGAGGGCCGTCACATTGGCCCCCGCGGCGTCGCAGACCTGGGACATGGCGTTGATGAAGGAGATCTTCGTGGCCAGGAACGCGTTCGCACTGATCTTGACCAGCTCGGCGGTGGCGTAGTCCATGACCAGGCGCGGAGTGTCGGCGGCCAGGATCTGTGCGTAGACCGCATCCATCGTCTCCTGGGCGCCGGCGGCGGCGTCGGGATTCTCCGGCACGCCGTAGACCATCCGGTCCGGACGCAGCGTGTCCTGAACAGCGAAGCCCTCCCGCAGGAACTCCGGGTTCCACAACAGCAGCGCCCCGGTCGGCTCGATCAGCCGGGACAGGCGCGAGGCGGTGCCAACGGGAACCGTGGACTTGCCGGCGACCACCTCGAGGCCGCTGGTGCAGTGCCCCAGGTGAGGGAGCATGGAGGTCACGGCCGCGTCGACGTAAGTCATGTCCGCCGCCCCCGACTCGGACTGCGGTGTGCCCACGCCGATGAAATGGACCTGGGCTCCCTCAATGGCGGAGAAGTCCTGAGTGAAGGTCAGGCGCCCGGCCTCCACGTTACGGGTCAGAAGCCCTTCCAGCTCGGGCTCGAAGAACGGCGCCCTGCCGTTGCTCAGAAGATTTATCTTGTGAGCGTCGACGTCCACGCCCACCACATCATGCCCAAGCTCCGCCATTGATGCAGCGTGAACAGCACCGAGATATCCGCAACCAATCACTGATAAACGCATGGAGGAAGCCTAGGCAGGTATGTGGGGGGTATGTCTACCCCTATACCCGCAGGCCCCCCTGGTGAATTCCTCAAATATTTCACCGATAATTAGGATGTATTCACTGAGTATTCGTGCGGCAATCATGGTAGTCGTATTGTCTGAGCCATTCGGATGTGCTTGTGCTCCGAAAAAAGATTTAAGAAGAAATCGTTGCGCGGGCCTGGGTCTTGCTGTGAGAGATGTGCGCTCACGTGATTCTTCTGTCAGCCATCGTGTCGGGGGAGTGGCCGGGAGTCTTCGGGGTCTCGGCTAGATTAGGACTGGGCGGGAGCGCTTGAGAGAGCCTCTGCCCAACCCGTCACGTCGAGTAAAGGATGGCACAGTGCCCGTAGACGACGACTCCAAGCAGGTCAGGCCCGGCGCCGCCTTCGGCATCCCCGAGGGTGCCACGGGGGAGGAGGTTGTCGACGCCGTCTTCGGCCAGGCCGGTATCGACCCCGAGCTCCTGCCCTACCTGGAGGCTGCAGGCGCCCCCGCCCTGGCTGAGGGCGAGGGCCAGACCGTCTCCGTCTGTGAGCTTCAGCAGGCCGGCGCCCAGCAGCAGGCCGACGCCGAGGCCCAGGACCGTGAGGACCTCGAGGCTCTGCGCGAGCTCGTCGCCGCCAACATGATCCCCGGCGGTGACACTGACCGCCTCGAGGAGCTCCTCGCCGAGGTGGACGCCGATGACTCCGACGACTGGGACTCCTGGGAGCCCCAGCTCCCCGACGACTCCGAGGGCGAGCACCTGCGCGACCTGCGAGCCGCCGCCCGCGGTGTCGAGATCTCCGCCCGCATGCGCCAGGTCGAGGCCGAGATCCTCGCGCGCGCTCCCGAGCACCAGGTCCAGCCCTCCCTGGAGCGCGTCGAGGCCGTCCTCGACCTCCTGGGCAACCCCGAGCGCACCTACCGCACCGTTCACATCACCGGCACCAACGGCAAGACCTCCACCGCCCGCATGACCGAGCGCCTTCTGGCCGCCGGCGGCATGCGCACCGGCCGCTTCACCTCCCCGCACCTGGCCACCATCCGCGAGCGCATCAGCCTTGACGGTGAACCGATCAGTGAGGAGGGCTTCATCGCCGCCTGGGAGGACGTGGCCCCTTACGTCGCTATGGTCGACGAGCGCTCCCAGGCCGCCGGTGGCCCCCGCCTGTCCTTCTTCGAGGTGCTGGCCGTCATGGCTCTGGCTGCTTTCGCCGACTATCCCGTCGACGTGGCCGTCATCGAGGTGGGCATGGGCGGGCGGTGGGATGCCACGAACGTCATCGGCTCCGACGTCGCCGTCATCACCCCGATCGGGCGGGACCATGAGCGCTGGCTGGGCTCGTCGATCACTGAGATCGCTCACGAGAAGGCCGGCATCATCAAGGACGGCTCCACCGTCATCGTCGCCCACCAGGTCCCCGACGCCGCTGGCGAGATCGAGCAGGCCGCAGCCTCTCATCGGGCCATCGTGCGTCGGGAGCGGGACCCGCAGGAGGACCCCACCTCGCCGGAGGCCGGTGTCCTGCAGGTTCTCGACCGCCAGCTCGCCGTCGGTGGCCAGATGGTCACCTTCGCCACGGCAGCGGCCGTCTACGAGGACGTCTTCGTTCCGTTGCACGGGGAGTATCAGGCCCACAACGCCCTGCTGGCTCTGGCTGCCGCCGAGGCGGTCCATGGCGGGCGCCGGCTGCCTGCGCGCATTGTCGAGGACGGCTTCGCCTCCGTCACCAGCCCGGGTCGTCTGGAGGTGCTGCGCTCCTCGCCCACGGTCCTGGTTGACGCCGGACACAACCCCCACGGCATTGAGGCCCTCACCGGAGCCATCGAGGAGGCCTTCGGCTTCCAGCACCTCGTGGCGGTCCTGGGGGTCATGGCGGACAAGGACGCCGAGGGCATCCTGGCGGGCCTGGAGCCGGTGACCGACGCCGTCGTGTGCGTCCCCATCGACTCGCCCCGGGCCATGGATGTCGACGACCTTGGCGAGATCGCCCGGGAGGTCTACGGTGCCGACCGCGTCGTCGTGAGCCAGCAGCTCGGCGAGGGCGTGGAGCAGGCGGTCGCCCTGTCCGAGGGGTATGACGCCCCGCTGACCGCCTCGGGGATCCTCATTGTCGGCTCCGTGGTCCTGGCCGCAGAAGCCCGCGCCCTGTTTGGCAAGCCATAAGGGCCTGTGTTTGGGGTGCGTCCCTCTGGTTCGCAGCTGGTCCGCCGGTGCTGCTGGTGGTCATCGGTCGAGCTCTTGCTCAGTTCGGGAGGTTCGGACATCGTCATGATGTCCGAACCTCCCGAACTCGTTTCGCATCGGGAAGCGGGCGCGGTCTATCTGTGTGGCAGCACACAGGGGTAAGGCTGGACAACTTGTGCACACAAGCACATGCTTGTGTGCACAAGTTGCTCGGGGGGGGGTCCTTCGGTTCCATCCTGCTTCCCACAGGAGTCCCGCATGTCATTGACGGACAGCGTCGTCTACCAGATTTATCCCAAGTCCTTCCGTGACTCCACCGGTGACGGTGTAGGCGACCTGCGCGGCATCATCGAGAAGGTCGACTACATCGCCTCGCTGGGGGTGGATCATGTCTGGTTCAACCCCTTCTTCCCCTCGCCGGGCCGGGACAACGGCTACGACATCTCCGACTACTGCGCCATCGACCCAGCCATGGGAACCATGGAGGACTTCGAGGATCTTGTCGCCGCCCTGGGCGAGCGCGGCATCGGTGTCATGCTGGATATGGTTCTCAACCACGTCTCCACCGATCATGAGTGGTTCCAGCGGGCCCTGGCTGGAGACCCCGAGTACCAGGACTATTTCTACCTGCTGCCGCCCAAGGAGGACGGCTCGCTGCCCACCAACTGGGTCTCCAAGTTCGGCGGCCCCGCCTGGGCGCCTTTCGGCGACACCGGCCTGTACTACCTGTGCCTCTACGACCGCACCCAGGCCGACCTCAACTGGCACAACCCCGCTGTGCGCGCCCAGGCCGCGAGGGTCGTCAACTTCTGGCGCTCCAAGGGCGTCAAGGACTTCCGCTTCGACGTCATCAACGTCATCGGCAAGACCCTGCCGCTTGAGGATGCGCCCGCCGGTACCGATGACCGCTACATGTACACCGACGGCCCCCTCGTCCATGACTACCTGCGTGAGCTCTCCGCCGCCAGCTTCGGCCAGGACCCCGATGCGATGACAGTCGGAGAGATGTCCTCAACCACCGTCGAGGCCTGTGTCGGCTACTCCAACCCGGCCAATGGTGAGTTGAGCATGGTCTTCAGCTTCCACCACCTCAAAGTCGACTACGCCAACGGCGCCAAGTGGACCCGCGTCCCCTACGACTTCGCCGCTCTCAAGCGCATCCTCAACGAGTGGGCCCTGGGCATGCAGGCCGGCGGCGGCTGGAACGCCCTGTTCTGGAACAACCATGACCAGCCCCGCGCCATCGACCGCTTCGCCGATCCCGTGAACTACCACGTCGAGTCCGCGACCATGCTGGCCACTGTCATCCACCTGCTGCGCGGAACGCCTTACATCTACATGGGTGAGGAGATCGGCATGACCGACCCCGCCTACCGGTCCATCGAGGACTACGTCGACATCGAGGCCCGCAACGCCTACAAGGAGCTGACAGCCGGCGGTATGGAGCCCCAGGAGGCCTTCGCCGTCGTCCACTCCAAGGCCCGCGACAACGCACGTACCCCCATGCAGTGGAACGCTGAGGTCCCCGGCGCCGGATTCACCACCGGCACGCCCTGGCTACGGCCCACCAACCAGGGGGCCGTCAATGTCGAGCGCGAGGAGGCGCAGGGGCGGATCCTGCCCTACTACCGCCGCCTCATCGCCCTGCGTCGGGAACTGCCCGTCATCTCCCGCGGCGCCTACGCCCCCTACCTCCTGGAGCACGAGGACGTCCTGGCCTACATCCGTGAGCACGAGGGCAGCCGCCTGCTGGTGCTGTGCAACTTCAGTGCCCATGATGCCGAGGTCCCTGTCCCCGAGGACTTCGTCGCCGCCCGCATCCTCATCGGCAACTACGACGGCAACGACTCCTCACGCAGCCCCGGTGAGTTGCCCGCCGCCGACCGCCTTGAGGAGGGGGCGCTTCGCCTGCGGCCCTACGAAGCCATCGCCCTGCTCGCCTGAGCCCGCTGCCCACTGTCCTGCCTCTGTCCTCTGCCCGCCCCGGAGAGCAGCCGAGCCGCCCTCCCCGATACCGCACTCCTCCGCGCCCCGAAAGGAACCCTCCATGTCCGAACCAGATCACGGCCCCGTGGTCCCCATCTCCGCCCCGATGACGGGGACGGTCATCGACCTCACCGACGTCCCCGACCCCGTCTTCTCCTCCAAGGCCGTGGGAGACGGGCTCGGGATCGAGCCCGCCGACGACGGCGCGATCGTCTCCCCGGTGGACGCCACCGTCACCATGGTCGCAGGCACCGGTCACGCCATCGGCTTCAAGAGCGAGTTGGGCCTGGAGATCCTGCTGCACCTCGGTGTCGACACCGTCGAGCTCGAGGGCGCCCCCTTCGACCTGAGCGTCAAGGTCGGTGACACCGTCAAGGCCGGACAAGCCCTGGGCACCATGGATCTTGAGGCCGTCCGCGCCGCGGGCAAGGCGACCACCGCCATCGTGGTCCTGACCAACACGATCACTCACCTGGCCCACCTGGACGTCACCACAGGGGCCGCGGACGCGGGCACCTCCATCGCCATCGCCACGCTCAAGGTCGAGGGTGAGGCTGCGGCTTCAGCAGAGGCCACGAGCACCGAGGTTGAAGCCAGTACCTCCGACGGCGCACGCACTGACGGCCTTACCGGCTTCGACGCCACCGCAGCCGACATCATCACCGGCATCGGCGGCCCCGACAACGTCCGCTCCGTCCTGCACTGCATCACCCGCGTGCGCTTCTACCTCAAGGACGAGTCCCTGGCCGACGACGAGGCTGTGGCGGACCTCGACGGCGTCATTGACGTCGTCAAGTCAGGCGGCCAGTACCAGGTGGTCATCGGCCCCGACGTCGTCGACGTCTACGACGCCGTCGTCGTCCAGCTGCCGAACGTGGGGGCCGGCGAGCAGACCGCCGACGTCGAGGTCGTCGAGCGGCCCACAACCCTGTGGGGATGGGTCAAGCTCGGCTTCTCCTCCCTCATCGGTGTCATCACCGGATCGATGATCCCCGTGGTGGGTATGTTGGCGGCCTCCGGAATCCTCAAGGGCCTCCTGGCACTGCTCGTCCAGTTCAAGGTCGTCACCGAGGCCTCCAACACCTTCCACTTCATCGACGCCATGAGCTCGTCGATGTTCTTCTTCCTGCCGATCATCGTCGGCTTCACCGCGGCCAAGCGCCTGGGCGCCGACCCCATCGTCGTGGCCATCATCGGTGGAGTGCTGTGCTACCCCTCCGTGGTGGACATGTCCAAGAACACCGACGACGTCATCACCGTGGGGCGCACTGTCTTCAATGCCGACTTCTTCGGAATCCCGGTCTCTCTGCCCGCAGGCAACGCCTACGCCTACTCAATCTTCCCCATCATCGTGGGGGCCTGGCTCGCCTCCAAGATCGAGCCCTGGCTCAAGAAGGTGCTGCCGGCCGTCATCCGACCGATCTTCGGGCCGCTCATCGAGATCTTCGTGGTGTCCGCCCTCATTCTGCTGGTCTTCGGTCCCGTCGTCATGCTCGTCTCAGGTGGGATCGCCACCGTCATCAACGCGGTGCTGGGCTTCAACTACACGCTCGCGGGTCTGCTCATCGGCGGCTTCTACCAGTGCCTGGTCATCTTCGGCCTGCACTGGGCGGTCATCCCGATCATCTCCTCCGAGCTCGCCAGCCCCGGATACTCCCACCTCAACGCCATCGTCTCGGCCACGATGATCGCCCAGGGCGGTGGTGCCCTGGCCGTCTGGCTCAAGGTGCGCGACGCTCGCATCAAGCGCATGGCTGCCCCGGCCACGATCTCCGCCTTCTGCGGGGTGACCGAGCCGGCCATGTACGGCCTCAACCTCAAGTACGGTCGCATCTTCGTCACCGCCTCGATCGGCGGCGCCGTCGGCGGGCTGCTCACCGGGCTGCTCAACGTCAATATGTGGGGCTTCACCGGAGGCTTCGTCGGATTCCCGTCCTTCGTCAACCCCAAGGGGATGGACGCCTCCTTCACCGGCTTCTGGATCGCCGGGAGCGCGGCTCTCCTGGTCTCCTTCCTGTGCACCTACTTCTTCGGCTTCAAGCAGGCCGACTTCGACAAGGAGCGCACGGTCAAGAAGGTCCGCCTCGGCAACCGCGAGCCTGTCGCCAAGTAGGACGGTGACCTACTGACACGGACGTGCTCAACGAGCCTGTCCCGCTGTCATCAGTAGGTCGGTGGCCCGGAAGCATCCTGAGATGCAGCCGGGCCACCGACCTGTGTCTGTGGACATTCGCGCAGCGCTCGGAGCGCGCGACTCTGTTTGGGGCAGTGCTTTCGGCTCAGCGCTCGGCCGGCAGCCGGTGCGCGGTGTCCTGGAAGGCGAAACCCACGGGGGAGTGGCGCGAGCGCGTGTACTCGAAGAGAACTCCGGCCGAGTCGAAGGTCACCGAGGAGACGACGACGACACAGTCCATCCCGTCCAGGTGGATGAGCCGGCGATCCTCGTCCGTGGCCCGCTCCACCGTGATCCGCCGAGTCGCGCTGGCCACCCGCACCCCGAGGACCTCCTCCAGGTAGGCGTAAATCGAGGACTCGACGATCTGCTGCGTCAGATGAGGAACCAACGAGGTCAGGAAGTAGCTGGTGTCCACGATGAGGGGGACATCGTCCAACAGACGCAGCCGCTTGACTGCGATGATCTCAGCGCCCTCGGTCATACCGGAGGCCATAGCCATCTCGGCGTCGACCACGCTCTCCTCCAAGGAGATCATGTGGGTGCTCAGAGGCATCCGGTTGCGTGCGGCGGCCTCCTGGAGCGACTCGATCCCCCCGACCAGGAAGGTGGAGGTTGCGCGTGGTCGGGAGATCACCTGGACGCCTCGCCCCTGCATCGTCTGGACATAGCCCTGGGCCACGAGCAGAGCGAGCGCCTTGCGCACTGTGTTGCGGGTGCACGCGAACTCCTCGGCCAGCGTGTTCTCCGAGGGGAGCATCTCGAGGAAGCCGTAGGCGCCTGACTCGATGCGCCCGCGCAGGGTCTGGAAGATCAGGTTGTACTTGGCCTGGGCCACGGGGCGGCTCCTCTTCCTGAGGCTTGGTGACGGTCGGTGGACGAGTGGTACTGCACCTGAACCTGTGCATACAAGTATGACGTCGTCGGCCTCCTCCGCGCCACCTGCGGAGGGGGGATCGTTTGTGCTGGTCAAACGCTACTTTCCGGTCCCAACGAGCGAGGTCATCCGGTGCGTGAGAGGATGGAAAACGAGCGGGCGATGAGCACCTCGTCGGCCTGCTCCGGCGCGTCCCACGAACGTTCCCGGATGCGTCGGGACCCATCGGGTCCGCGCAGGGCCCGATCACAGCCGCATGGTCGTCCTTCACCCTCGGGTGCATGGCGGTCAGGCCTGGAACCAACACCTGCCAAGACCCGAGAAGGAAACACCATGTCTTTGGATGCTGCCTGGGCCCTCGACTGGGCCCGTCGCGCCGCCCTGCTGGCCACCGAGAACCGCGCCGAGCTGACCGAGCTGGACCGAGCCATCGGAGACGCCGACCACGGCGACAACCTCGATCGCGGAATGCGGGCCGTGGTCACCAAGCTCAATGCCGCCCAGGAGGCAGGAAACCTTCCGGCTACCCCCGGGGGAGTCCTCAAGCTCGTCGCCACCACCCTCATGGCCACCGTCGGCGGTGCCGGAGGCCCGCTGCTGGGCACCGCCTTCCTCAGGGCCGCCCGCTCCAGCGACGCCCCCGCCTGGGGGGCACAGGAACTGGCCCGGGCTCTGGAGGAGGCCACCTCGGGCCTGGAGGCCAGAGGACATGCCACCAGTGGGGACAAGACCATGGCCGACGCCTGGCGACCCGCGGCGATGGCCGCCAAGGAGGCCGCAGAGATCGGAGAGGATGAGATCGGAGTCCTTGCCGCGGCCGCGCAGGCCGCTGCCAAGGGGGCCCGGGACACTGAGCCCCTTCAGGCCCGCCGCGGCCGGGCCTCCTTCCTGGGGGAGCGCTCCTGCGGGCACCGCGACCCCGGCGCCCAGTCCTCCGCACTCATTCTCCAGGCTGCCGCCGACGCCGCCCGCGACCGCTCCTCCGACCCGCTCCTGGTGGTTGAACAGGCCTGAGTCCGACACTGCCATGGCCTGAAGGGGGTCGGACCCGTTATGGTCCACTCGGTCCCTCACCAGCCAACCCAGCAAGGAGACTCCCATGGCCAGCACGTCCGGCACCGGCCGCATCCTCATCCTCATCAAGCCCGACGCCGTCGAGCGTCGCCTCACCGGTGAGATCCTGCGCCGTATCGAGGCCAAGGGATACGCCCTGACGGCCCTGAAGGTCCTCACTCCCACCGAGAAGATCCTCGCCCAGCACTACGCCGAGCACGTGGACAAGCCCTTCTACCCCGGCGTCGTGGAGTACATGACCTCCGGCAACGTGGTGGCCGCAGTCGCCGAGGGCCAGCGCGTCGTCGAGGGCGTGCGCAGCCTCATGGGCCCCACCGACCCCACCACGGCCGCCCCCGGCACCATCCGCGGAGACCTGGGACGCGACTGGGGCACGCCCGCCATCCTCAACCTCGTCCACGGCTCGGACAGCGACGAGTCCGCCGCCCGCGAGATCGCCATCTGGTTCCCCGAGCTGGCCGACTGACTCCCAGCCCTTCCCGCAGGGCGCCTGACGCCCGCCATGACATGAGATAACGATGGTGCGACCCCCCACAGGAGTCGCACCATCGTCATCGGGGCGTGGTCGGTGAAGTCCGGTGAGACCTCTCGCTCAGGCCCGCTCGGCCCTTCTGAGGACCTCCTTGAGAGGGACTCGGGCACCGGTGCGGGTCACGGCCCGGGTGTAGATCGCCGCCGCCACGTGCACCAGCAGTGGCAGGAAGACCAGCGCGATCACCAAGGCGACCAGCTGCTCGGTCCAGGAGGAGACCCCCAGCACCAGGCGCGCCGGCATCATGAAGGGAGCGAAGGGCGGCAGGTAGGACAGGACCCGGAAGGTCATGCTGTTGCTGTCCCCGGTGGCCATCAAGAAGCTCAGGACATAGGGGGCCATGGAGAGCATGACCAGGGGCATGCTCACCGAGCTGACGTCCTCCTGACGGCTCACGAGCGAGGCCGCGGCCCCGAAGGCGACCGCGAAGATCGCGTAGCCCACGATCATCCACACGATCATTGCGACGAGCACGCCGTCCAGGTTGAGACTGATGTCCGGCATGACTCCCGTGGCCTTCGCGGCGGTGACCCCGACGACGGCGACGAGCCCGGTGGTCAGGACCGAGGCGATACCGATCCCCAGGATCTTGCCGGCCAGCAGCGAGCTGGGGCGCACGCACGCCAGGAGGATCTCCACGATCCGGCTCGACTTCTCCTCCACCACCCCCTGGGCGATGAACTGACCGCCGCCCATGATGGCGAACAGCAGCAGGACGTCGATCGTCAGGAGGATCGCGTAGCGCGAGCCGAAGTCGGCCGAATCCCGCTGAGGGGCGTTGAGCACCGTGACCTTGGGCTTGGCGGCACTGAGCTGAGAGGCCACCTGGGCGGGGTCGCCTCCCAAGGACGCGATCTGCCGGCCCAGAGCCGACTGCTGAAGGAAGGCCGTGGCCCCTGAGACGACCGCGTCGTCGGCTGACTTGTCCACAGTGATGGTGGGGGCGGAGCCGGAGACGTCCAGGACCATGTCCACGTGCGGCGTGCCCTCGGGGGAGTCCTCGGCCAGGACGTCCTTCGCCTGGTGGGCGGAGACGTCAACGAGCTCGATCGTCTTCCCATTGGAGGCGGTCACCTTGTCCAACCCGGCGGCCTGGGTGGGGGTCACGCCCCTGAGCCCGACCTGGTAGGCCTGGTCCTGGCCCGAGGTGTAGAGCTTGACGCCGACGATACCGCCGACGGCGGCGATGAGCAGCACCAGGGTCAGGATGATGGTCGACTTCTTCAGCAGGTGCGCCCGCAGCTCGCGGCCGGTGACCAGGGCGATCTCCTGACGACGAGTAATAGGGCTGGTCCGGTCGCTCATCAGTGCGTCTCCTTCGTCTCGTTGGTGTCTGCGGTTCCCTCGCGGGAGGTGGTGGTCAGCACATCCCGGAAGATCTCGGTGAGCCGGTGGCGCACCGGGCCGAGCTCGCGCACCGTCCCCAGGCGCTGGGCCGTGCTCAAAAGCTCCTGCTCATCGGCTCCCGCCGCGGTGATGACCAGGCGGCCGGCGTCATCGACCTCGACCGTGGGGGCGGGCAGGTTCAAGGAGGCAGCCTGCACCGGCGCGCTGCCAGCGGCCCGCTCGACAACGACCCGCCAGCGGGGCGTCTCGGTGGCCTGCAGCTCGGGAATCGTCCCGTCGGCGACGAGCCGGCCCGAGCGGATGATGACCACCCGGTCGCACAGGCGCTCGACGACGTCGAGCTGGTGGGAGGAGAAGAGAGTGGGCACGCCTGCGGCCGCCCGCTCCAGGATGACCTGGCTCATGACGTCCACGGCCACCGGGTCCAGGCCGGAGAAGGGCTCATCGAGAATGAGCAGCTCGGGGCTGCTCACCAGCGCGGCGGCCAGCTGGACGCGCTGCTGGTTGCCCAGCGACAGGCTCTGCACCTCGTCGCCGCGGCGCTCCTCCAGGCCCAGGCGCTCGGTCCACTGGTTCGCAGCCGCCTTGGCGGCGGAGGCGGACAGTCCGTGGAGGCGGGCCAGGTAGACGAGCTGCTCGGCCACCTTCATCCGGGGATAGAGGCCGCGCTCCTCGGGCATGTAGCCGATACCGCGTCGGATGGCGGCGTCCACGGGGACGCCCTTCCAGGTCACGGCGCCGGCGTCGGCGTCGAGCACTCCCATGACGATGCGCATCGTGGTGGACTTGCCCGCTCCGTTCGCGCCGACGAAGCCGACGATCTCACCGCGGTCCAGGGACAAGGAGAGATCGTCCAGGGCCTGCAGGCTCCCGAAGCGTTTGGACAGGCCGGACAGTTCAAGCATCATGGCTCCTTCGGGCTCGGGGACGAGGCGGGATGACGAGGCGGGTGCGCGCCGCGTGCCCGGTTCTCTTGATATGGAAAGTTTGCTTGTCTCATGCGGTCGTGTCAAGTTTCTTTGTCGTTTTAGTCCCCGTGAGAACCGTCCGCGCTGTTAGGGTGGCGCTCGTGCACCTCAAGACGTTGACGATCAAGGGATTCAAGTCCTTCGCCTCGTCGACCACCCTCCGCCTGGAGCCCGGCATCACCGCCGTGGTCGGCCCCAACGGGTCCGGCAAGTCCAATGTTGTCGACGCCCTGACCTGGGTCATGGGGGAGCAGGGCGCCAAGAACCTGCGCGGCGGCTCCATGGCCGACGTCATCTTCGCCGGCGCAGGCTCCCGCCCGGCCCTCGGGCGCGCTGAGGTCTCCTTGACCATTGACAACACCGACGGCGCCCTGCCGATCGACTACACCGAGGTCACCATCTCGCGCACCCTGTTCCGCGGTGGCGGGTCGGAGTACCGCATCAACGGCAGCCCCTGCCGCCTCCTCGACGTCCAGGAGCTCCTCAGCGACACGGGCCTCGGGCGCCAGATGCACGTCATTGTCGGGCAGGGGCAGCTCGACGCCGTCCTGAGCGCCACGCCTGAGGACCGCCGCGGCTTCATCGAGGAGGCCGCCGGCGTCCTCAAGCACCGCAAGCGCAAGGAGCGCGCCCTTCGCAAGCTCGAGTCCATGGCCGCCGACCTCGCCCGCGTCGCCGACCTCACCCAGGAGCTGCGCCGTCAGCTCGGCCTCCTGGCCCGGCAGGCCGCCATCGCCCGGCGCGCCCGGAGCATCCAGGTCGAGGTTCGTGACGCCACCGCCCGGCTCCTGGCCGACGACGTCGTCCAGGCCCAGTCCCTCCTGGAGGCCGGGGACGAGGACAAGGAGGCCCTGGCGCGGCGCCGCAGCGCCGTCGAGGAGGCCGAGCGCGTCGCCAGGGCTCGCCTGAGCGAGCTGGCCGCCATCGAGACCACCTCCGCCCAGCGCCTCGCCCGGGCCGGCAGCACCTGGGAGGAGCTCACTGGTGCGGCCCAGTCCCTCGGGGCGCTCGCGGACGTGGCCGGCGAGCGGATTCGGCTCCTGGCCTCCGCGCCCGCCCCGAGCCACGGCACCGATCCTGAGGAGCTCGAGCGTCGGGCGGAGGCCGCGGGCCGGGAGGAGGCCGAGCTCGCCGACACCCTCGAGGCCGCCCGCACCGCACTCAGCGACGCCACCCGGGTGCGCACGGACGCGGAGACTGCCGAGAAGGCGGCGGACCAGGAGCTCTCGGCCGCTCAGCGCCGCGTCTCAGAGCGACGAGAGACCATCGCCCGGGCCGGTGGGCGCGTCGCCTCGGCACGCAGCCGCCACGAGGCCAGCCTGGCCGCCCTCGAGCAGGCGCGCAGCGCGCTGCGCGCCGCTGAGGCTCGCGAGGACAGCGCTCGGGCCGCCCTGGCAGAGGCCGGGGGACAAGCGGAACCGACAGAGCCAGCCAGTGGTGGCGCGCAGGAGGAAGCCGGTGCCCCAGGGCCCGCGTCTACACAGGCAGGTGCAGCGGCCGACGCGGCGGTGCGGGCCGCCGCCGCGCACGACGAGGCCACGCGGCACCTGGCCCAGGCCCGCGAGGCCGTCGCGGCCGCGACGGACGCCCGCAGGGAGGCGGCCTCCGACCGAGCCACCTGGACCGCCAGGCGCGACACCCTGGCCATGTCTCTGCGCGGCCAGGACGGAACGGCCGCGCTGCTGCAAGCCGGTATAGACGGTCTCCTCGGACCGCTTGCCGAGCACCTCAGTGTCGAGCGCGGATGGGAGAACGCCGTCGCCGCCCTCCTGGGAGCGCTCGCCGAGGCCGGCCTGGCCGCCGATGCCGAGGCGGCCCTGGCCGGACTGGCTCATGCCCGCAGCCAGGACATCGGGGCGGTGCGACTGGTGCTGGCCGACGACCCCTCACTGGGTGCCGCCGGCACCGATGACGAGGCGGAGCCGGCTCCCGTTGATGGAGCACTGGCGGCTCGCGGCCTCGTCAGTCCCGCGCAGCCGGGGCGCCTCGAACAGGTCCTGGACGGGCTGCTCAAGGACTCCTGGGTAGTGGAGGACCTCGAGGCCGCCAGCACCCTGCGCGGCGAGCTGCCCGACGCCGTCGTGGCCACCCGCGGCGGTGACGTCCTGGCACCCGGCTGGGTCGCCGGGGCCGGTCGAGGGGCCTCCTCGGTCCTCGAGCTCACCGCCGCCCACGAGGAGGCCGACACTGAGGCCGCCGCCGCCGCGCAGGCCGAGACCGAGGCCGACGCGGCCCTGGAGGAGGCTCGGCGCCAGGAGGACGCTGCTCGCCATGCGCTCAGCGAGGCACTGTCCGCCCTGCGTCAGGCCGACGCCGAGGCCGCTCGCGCCGCCGAGGCGATGGCCCGCCTGACCTCCGCCGCCCACGCCGCCGCCGAGGAGACCGGGCGTGCCCGCCGGGTGCTGGAGCGCGCCGAGGCCGAGTCGGTCCAGCGCACCGCCGAGCTCGCCGCCGCCACTGCCGCGCTGGCCGAGGTGGAGGACGGGGCGGGCGACGCCAAGGACGGTGACGGCGCCGGCCCTATCGGTGGGTCGGGAGCAGCGGGCTCCTCGGGGAAGAAGCGTCCCGACAGCCTCGAGCGCGCTCTGGAAGTCGCCCGCCAGGAGCGCGAGGCCGCTGCGGACGCCGCGCGCCGGGCCCGCGCCGTCGAGACCGACGCCAGGCTCGCCCTGCGCACCGCAGAGGAGCGTGAGCGCTCCAGCCGCGGGCGCGCCGACTCGCTGCGGGCGGCCGCACGCCGTGAACGCGACCAGCGCGCCGCGGCCGAGCGGGCCCAGCAGCGGCGCAGCGCCCAGCTGGCGGTCGCCACGCACGTGCGGGACCAGGCGCGCGCCGCCGCCGAGACGGCGCGCATCAGTGTGCAGCAGGCGACCGATGAGCGTGCGGCCATCGAGGCCGAGCGCTCCCAGGCTCTGGCCGCCACCAACGAGGTTCGCGAGGAGATCGACCAGCTGACCAAGGAGCTGGGCAGCCTCACCGATGCCGCCCACCGCGAGGAGGTGGCCCGGGCCGAGCAGCGCATGCGTCTGGAGGGCCTGGCGGAGCGCGCCATGAACGAGCTCGGCCTGGAGCTGGACCCCCTCGTGGAGGAGTACGGACCGCACATGCTTGTTCCCGAGCTCATCGAGGACGCTGATGCTGCCTCCGTCTCTGACTCCGACTCCGCCGCGGACCAGGACACTGCTCAGGCATCGGTCGGCGGCGCAGGCCACCCGGGCCGTCCCTACGTGCGCTCCGAGCAGGAGAAGCGCCTGGCCAAGGCCTCGCGCGACCTCGCCCGACTCGGCAAGGTCAACCCGCTTGCCCTGGAGGAGCATGCGGCCCTGGAGCAGCGTCACCAGTTCCTGGCCGAGCAGCTGGCTGACCTCAAGCGCTCGCGGGACGACCTGCTGAGCATCGTTGAGGAGATCGACACGCGGGTTCAGGAGGTCTTCGCCCAGGCCTACGAGGACACTGCCCGTCAGTTCGCCTCCGTCTTCGACCGGCTCTTCCCCGGCGGGGAGGGGCGGCTGGTGCTCACCGATCCCGATGACATGCTCACCACCGGCATTGAGATCGAGGCGCGCCCCGCCGGCAAGAAGGTCAAGCGACTGTCCCTGCTCTCAGGCGGGGAGCGCTCGCTGGCCGCCGTGGCCCTGCTGGTGGCGATCTTCAAGGCGCGGCCCTCGCCCTTCTACGTCATGGATGAGGTCGAGGCGGCCCTGGATGACACGAACCTGGGGCGGTTGCTGGAGATTTTCACCGAGCTGCGGCGCTCCAGCCAGCTCATCATTATCACCCACCAGAAACGGACCATGGAGGTGGCCGACGCCCTCTACGGCATCACGATGCGAGACGGGGTTACCAAGGCCGTCTCGCAGAGGCTGGCCCAGCCCGACCGCGGGACGGCTGTGACTCCTGATGCCTGAGTGAAACGTGATGAGAATGTGATAAACTGCTGACAGTGTGACCGTCGTTTTCAGATACGAACCATTGTTGTGTCAGGAAGTTGTCAGGTTTGGTTGTTGATTGGACGACAAGTGCGCGCAAAGTCTGGTCAGATCGTATTTCGCAAGGCAGAATCCTAGCTATGGGTGTCATGATTCTTCCTCTCGTCGTCGTGCTGGTTGCCGGCCTGCTTGTGCTCGGCATGGTTTGTGCTGAGCGCTTCCCGGTGCGCTCCTGGCCCTCACGCATTCGCAGCGTGGTCCGCAACTCTCAGGAGGTGCGCATGGAGGAGCAGGATGTCGAGGTTGAGGTGGTGCCCCAGGAGGTCAGCCTGTCCGACCTCATGACGCGTGAGGGGCCGGCGGTCTATGCCGGGACCGAGGGCTTCGGAGGCCTGGTTGGCGTCGTCGGAAAGGCGATGGACGCTGCGGAGAGGACTCGTGGCTCCGCCGGCTCCCGGCGTCGCGCTCATGTGCATGAGCCGGCAGCCGGTGGGCTGTCGCAGCCTCAGAGGTGAGTGGCGGCGGTAGCCTCGTGAATACCGCGGTGGACACTATTTTCACGACTATGCGGTGCCGCGGTGACGCTGCTTCTGGGTGAATTCCTGGCCCTGGGAGATTGCCGCTCCGATACCCTCTCGCACTTTCTCTCACTCCCACTGTCCCGAGCTGTTTCGGTCTAAGAGCGATACGGCTCACCGGGTAATGCGGCTACGAGAACGCCTCATCCTGCAGCGCGCCCACGAGCGCGCTGCAGTTTTCTTCATGCCGTAGCCACGCCGCACGCCCAGGGTCCTCGCGCCTTCCTCGGGTGAGAGGCGACCCGGGCAGGCCGACCCCGCCACAGGGGGCCCGTGATCGGGCATGATGGGTCCATGGAACCGATCCTCATCGTCCTCGGCATCATCCTGGTCATCGTCATCGCAGGAGGGCTGTGGCTCTACGCCGGTAGACGGCGGGGCCGGGTCTCCGACGAGATCAGCGCTCACAAGCCGATGTCCGTGGAGGATCTCCTGCCCTCTGAGGGTGAGGACACCGAGGAGGAGGCCGACGAGGAGGGCGTCGCCGAGTCGGCTGCGACGCTGGAGTCCCCCGAGTCCATCCCTGGCCGCATGCAGCGCCTTCGCGCCCGCCTGGCCGGCGCCGGCGGCTTCGGCAAGGCGGTCCTGTCCGTCCTGTCCCGAGGAGACCTCACCGAGGAGGACTGGGAGGAGATCGAGGACACCCTGCTCACCTCCGACCTGGGCATCGAGGTGACCACCTCACTCATGGACGAGCTGCGCACCCAGGCCAAGGTCCTGGGAACCTCCGACCCCGAGGCGGTCCGCGCCGTCCTACGCGCCGAGCTGCTCAAGCTCGTCGACCCCTCCCTGGACCGCTCCCTCAACCTGGAGCGTCCCACCCCGACCGAAGGGGCCCAGGGGAAGCCCGCGGCGGCCATCCTCATGGTGGGGGTCAACGGCACCGGCAAGACCACCACCTGCGGCAAGCTCGCCCGCGTCCTGGTGGCTCAGGACAAGACCGTCGTCCTGGGGGCGGCCGACACCTTCCGTGCCGCGGCGGCCGAGCAGCTGAGCACCTGGGGCGAGCGCGTGGGTGTTGACGTCGTTCGCTCCGAGAAGGAGGGGGCCGACCCGGCCTCAGTCGCCTACGACGCCGCCCGCGAGGCCGCCGTCCAGGAGGCGGACGTCGTCGTCGTCGACACCGCCGGGCGCCTGCAGAACAAGGCCGGTCTCATGGACGAGCTGGGCAAGATCAAGCGCGTCATGGAGAAGATCGCCCCGGTCGGCGAGATCCTTTTGGTCCTGGACGCCACCACCGGCCAGAACGGTATGCGTCAGGCCCAGGTCTTCTCCGAGGCCGTGGGCGTCACGGGCATCGTGCTCACCAAGCTCGACGGCACCGCCAAGGGCGGCATCGTCGTCACCGTCCAGAAGGAGCTGGGCGTGCCCGTCAAGCTCGTGGGCCTGGGGGAGGGCGCCGACGACCTTGCCCCCTTCGACCCGGAGGGCTTCGTCGACGCGCTGCTGGGCTGAGCCTAAGAACCGACGCGCCCCAGCGAACCACGCCGCAACGCCCCCGGTCACCCGCCTCGTCCAGAGAGTGGGTGGCCGGGGACATTTGGGCCAGTCGAACGAGTCTTCCGTGCTCTCGTCCTAGCCAGCGCTACTCAATGATCCACCCCTTCTGGGCGGCGATGTGCACCGCTGCGGCGCGGGTGGGCGCACCGGTCTTGGCCATGGCCTGGGACAGGTGGTTACGGGTAGTTCCCTCCGAGAGATGGACCCGCCGGGCAACCTCGGAGACGGTGGCGCCGTCGGCGGCGGCCTGAAGCACCTCGGTCTCCCTGGCGGTCAAGGGGGAGTCCCCGAAGATGAGCGAGTCGGCGGCCAGCGCCGGGTCGACGACGCGCAGCCCGGCATGGACCCGGCGCACCGACTCGGCCAGCTCGGTGGCCGGAGCGTCCTTGACGACGAAGCCGTGGGCCCCGGACTGAATGGCGCGCCGCAAGAATCCGGGGCGCCCGAAGGTGGTGACGATGAGGACCCTTGTGGCCGGCAACCGCTCCAGGAGACTCGCGGTCGCTCTCAGCCCGTCGGTGCCGGGCATGTCGACGTCCATGAGGACGACGTCGGGCCGCTGCTCGAGCGCGACGGGCAGGACGTCGTCCCCGTTGCCGACCTGGGCGACAACCTCGATATCGGTCTCCAGGGCGAGCAGTGCGGCCAGCGCCCCGCGCACCATGGCCTGGTCATCGGCCAGCATCACTCGGATCATCGCTCAGCTCCGTTACTCAAGGTTCCTCAAGGCCGACGACATGAGTGCTCGCCGGAGTTCGGGGTGCGCGCGACCGGGTCACTGGCTCGCGTCGGGCGCCATAGGTGAGGATAGACGGCGGGCGCGTACTCTCAGGACGGTGCCGCTGCCACTGGAGGGAGCCTCGATGGTGAGGTCGGCGCCGTTGTCCTGACAGCGCTGGCGCAGCCCCTCCAAGCCGTGACCGTCGCCGGTGCCGGCCGAGTTCAGTCCGATACCGTCATCAGCCACCTCAATGGAATCGGCGCTCAGGCTCACCCGGCAGTGTGAGGCGTGGGCATGGCGCACGATGTTGGTGACGCCCTCGCGCACCACCCAGGCGAAGAGCTCGCGCAGCTCGGGATCGACGACCTCGACGGTCAGCGGTAGGTCGGCGCGGACACCGGCCGAGGTCAGGACGTTCGTGGCCCGGGCCAGCTCGCCGGCCAGGCTCAGCTCGCGGTAGCTGTTGACAGTGGCGCGCACGTCGGCCAAGGCAGAACGTGCCAGGGACTGAACCTCGGTCAGCTTCGCCCTGGCCTGATCGGGGGCGGTATCGACGAGCCTGGTGGCGAGCTCGGTCTTCAGAGCGATGACCGTCAGCGAGTGCCCCAGGATGTCGTGCATGTCCCGGGCCATGCGGTTGCGCTCCTCATTGATCTCCAGCTCGTGGGTGCGCTGCTCCAGAACGCGGGCCACCCGTCGCTGCTCCATGATGTAGCGCCCGAAGACGCAGGCGCCGCCCGCGCCGAGCAGAGCGATCCAGGCGCCTTCACTTGCGGACCAGGAGGGACTCATCCTGGGAACGAGGAAGAGGGTGCCAGCGAGGATCGCGATGGGGCCGATGGCCGCCTGCCAGGGCAGGGAGAAGGCCAGGACAACGGCCAGGAAGACCACCAGCTGCAGGCTCTGAGGCCCCACGCCGAGGGCAGCCCCGATCGCTGTGAGCGCTCCGACAACGATCAGCAACAGACTCGGGCGGCCGGGCCAGGTCAGGCCATGGCGCACCTGTCTCACGCTGAGCGAGCAGGCGGCGTACAGGCATGCGCAGGAGACAACGGCGCTGACAGCGCCCCAGACCCCACCGTTGGATCCTTGGGCCAGCCCCACCCTGACGACCGGAATCATGGAGGCGGCCCACACGATCCCCCAGCCGACCGCCACAACGCGGGTGCGGCGCGCCCGCGCCTCGTCGGGGGACAGGGCGCGGGCGGTCATGGACGAGATCGTACTCATTCTTGGAGCTCTAGACCCGAGCAGTGTCGCGGCCCATCTTCCAGGCGGCGCCGCCCAGGAAGATGGCGAGCCAGGTTAGGACGTTGACCACCCACCACCAGGAGAAGGTCTCTGCGCCCATGGGCCACAGCGCCAGGTTGTGCAGCCCGTACATGGGGGTGAGGCTGCCGATGCGATCCATGGTGGAGCCCGGCGTCAACGGGATGAACATGCCGCCGAGGAAGGCGAGCAGGGCCATGAGCGGGCCGACCACCTGCATGGCGTTGTCGGAGGGAAGGAGGTAGCCGACGAACAGTCCGAAGGCGACGAAGACCAGGGAACCCAGCCAGATGATGAGAGCCGAGGAGATCCAGACCCTCTCCGGCATCTGCGCGTGACGCAGGGGACCACAGGCGTAGACGGCGCCGATGGCCAGGGCACTGATGAGCATCCCCACGATCGCCTTGACGGTGATGTAGGCGATGGGCTTGAGCGGGGTCAGGCGCAGCTGGCGGCTCCAGCCCGAGGCCCGCTCGTTGCTCACGGCCGCCCCTGCCCCGGTGGTGGTCATGAGCGCGCCGTACAGGGCCATGCCGATCATCATGTTCGCCACGACATTGCCGTTGCCGTAGGACGTTGAGGAGTAGTCAGTAGTGGTGAACATGAGGAAGAAGGCCACCGGTAGGACGATCGAGAAGATGACGGACCGACGGTTACGCAGGCGCCGGCGCACCTCGAGCGACAGCAGGGTCAGGCTCAACCCTCCCAGAGGGGGCGTGGTGCGGGAGGACAGATCGAGGTGGTTGACGGCTGATGAGGCGGAGGAGGACTCAGAAGAAGACATATCGGTTCCAGTGGAGGACGTGGGAGAAAGGGTGGCGGTGCTGCTGGTGCGAGTCATGCTGACGCTCCTAGAGTGGGATCTGCGGCGCCGTCGCTGGTCAGGGCCACGAAGGCGTCCTCCAGACCCCGGCTGGTGATCTCCAGGTCCTTGGCCAGGTGATCGCCGAGGAGGATCGCGGCAACGGCATCGATGTCGGTCGAGGTCAGGGTGAGCGTGTTGCCCAGGATCTCGACGTCGTGGATCCGTCCACGGGTCTGCAGATCGGTCAGGGCGCCGCGCAGCCGCTCAGGAGTGCAGGTCAGGGTGGCTCGCAGGGAACGGCCGCTCACGGAGGCGCGGATCTCGGCGGCGGTACCGTCGGCGATGATGCGCCCATGACGCATCAGGACGATCCGGTCGGCGAAGGCGTCGGCCTCCTCAAGGTAGTGCGTGGCGAAGACGATGGTGCGCCCGCGCTCGGCGTCGGCGTGGATGGCCTCCCAGAAGCTGCGGCGCCCCTCGACGTCCATGCCTGTGGTCGGCTCATCGAGGATGAGCAGTGCCGGATCGCTCACGAGCGCCATGGCGAAACGCAGGCGCTGCTGCTGGCCCCCGGAGCACTTCTTGACGATACGCGAGGCGAAGTCAGTGACGCCGGCGCGACGCATGGCCTTTTCGGCATCGATGCGATGGGAGAAGAGGCTCGCCGTCAGCTGCACCGTCTCACGCACGGTGATATCGGGCAGGAGGCCTGCGGTCTGCATGACTGCGGCGACCAGGCCCCGGTCGACCGCCTGGCGCGGGCTCATGCCGAAGACTCTCGCATCGCCCCTGGTGGGGCGGCTCAGTCCCAGGATCATGTCGATCGTCGTCGTCTTGCCGGCGCCGTTGGGGCCCAGGAGGGCGACGACCTCGCCGGGGCGGATGGTCAGATCGACACCGTCGACGGCGGTGACCTCACCGAAGGACTTGTGCAGATTAGTCAGTCGGACGGCGTCCATACGGTCCGTCCGGGGGTCTTCCGGGACGGAGGCCTCCAGGCCGGTCCGAGGCGTTGCTGTGCTCATGGCTCAAGACTCGTCCCACGTCGGCTGCGGTCCATGGCCCATCAGTCACCACTTGCTCATGACATATCTCAGGGGTCGCCAGATGGTGAAATACCGCAGGATATCGGGAGAAAACCCGCGTTCGGAGTGGGAGAGGGCGTCAGTGGGAGCCGGGGCCCAGAGGTATGACGTGGCGGAGGCCGCCGGCTGGAGAGTGTGGGCTCAGTCCCGGTCCGGGCATGGGGGAGAGGACGGGCCCCGCTTGCCGCTATCCTGGGTCACAGTCGAGGTGAGCGCCATGGCCCATGGGCATGGACGCTCCACCCTCATCCGCCCTGAAGTCTCCCGACCAATGCGCCCCACGGCGCCAGGAAGGACCATCGCGTGTTCGGCAACCTCTCCGATCGCATCACCGCCTCCTTCAACCAGCTGCGCGGCAAGGGTCGTCTCACCGAGGCCGACGTCAACGCCACGGTCACCGAGATCCGCCGTGCCCTCCTGGAGGCCGACGTCGCCCTGCCCGTGGTGCGCGCCTTCACCGCAGCGGTGCGCGAGAAGGCGGTCGACGCCGCCCGCTCCCAGGCCCTCAACCCGGGCCAGCAGGTCGTCAAGATCGTCAACGAAGAGCTCATCGAGGTCCTGGGAGGCCAGACCCGGGAGATCCACTGGGCCGACCGCGGTCCCACGATCATCATGCTCGCAGGCCTCCAGGGTGCCGGTAAGACCACCCTGGCCGGAAAGCTCGGACGCTGGCTGCGCGACCAGGGCAAGCGTGTCCTGCTGGTGGCCTCCGACCTCCAGCGCCCCAACGCCGTGACCCAGCTGAGCGTCGTCGCCGAGCGCGCCGGGGTGCACGTGTGGGCGCCCGAGCCCGGCAACGGCGTGGGCGACCCGGTGGCGGTGGCCCGCTCCGGCGTCGAGCACGCGCGCACCAACGGCTACGACGTCGTTGTCGTGGACACCGCCGGCCGCCTGGGCGTGGACGCCGAGATGATGGACCAGGCGATCCGCATCCGCGATGCCGTCTCCCCCCACGAGATCCTCTTCGTCCTGGACGCCATGGTCGGTCAGGACGCCGTCAACACCTCGGTCGCCTTCCGCGACGGCGTCGGCTTCACCGGCGTGGTCCTCTCCAAGCTCGACGGCGACGCCCGCGGCGGTGCGGCCCTGTCCGTGCGCGGCGTCACCGGTGCCCCGGTCCTGTTCTCCTCCACCGGTGAGGGCCTGACCGACTTCGAGCGCTTCCACGCCGACCGCATGGCCTCGCGCATCCTGGACATGGGTGACCTGCTCACCCTCATCGAGCAGGCCGAGCGGACCCTGGACCGCCAGGAGGCCGAGGACGCCGCCGCCAAGCTCGCCAAGGGCACCTTCACCCTCGACGACTTCCTGGGTCAGCTGCGTCAGATCCGCAAGATGGGCTCCATGAAGAAGCTCCTGGGCATGATGCCCGGCATGGGGCAGATGCGTGAGGCCCTGGACAACTTCGATGAGCGTGAGGTCGATCGCATCGAGGCGATCGTGTGCTCCATGACGCCCGCTGAGCGCAAGGACCTGTCCATCCTCAACGGCTCTCGCCGCAGCCGTATCGCCAAGGGCTCGGGAACCACGGTCCAGGCCGTCAACGAGCTCGTGGACCGCTTCGAGCAGGCCAAGAAGATGATGGAGACCATGGCCTCCGGCGGCGGTATGGGCGGACTCGGTGAGGGCGGTCCCATGCCCGGCATGGGGTCGCTGCCCGGTATGGGCAAGCACTCCAAGGCCCGTCAGGCCCCCAAGGCCAAGCGCGGCAAGGGCGGCAAGAAGGGCCGCAGCGGCAACCCCGCCAAGGCCGCCCGCCAGGCCAAGGAGGCCGCCGCCGCCAAGCAGGCCAGGATCGAGGGCGGCCAGGGCGACGCGCCCGCAGCAGGCTCCTCCTTCGGGCTCGGCGGTGGCCAGGGCGGCGCCTCCGGCTACGGGATCATGCCTCAGGGCCAGCCGCAGGCCCAGGCCGGTGCGCAGCCCTCGGGCGACGACGTCGCCGACGCCATGAGTGCCCTGCCCGAGGACCTGCGCCGCCACCTCGGGCTGTAGGAGCCAGGCCCCGCTTACAGCCAGCCGTTGGTCTCGGCGGTGCGGGCCGCCTCGGTGCGGTTACGGGCGTGGGTCTTGGCGATCGCCGAGGACAGGTAGTTGCGCACCGTGCCCTCGCCCAGGCGCAGCCGCGTGGCGATCTCTCGGGCGTCCGCGCCCGTGGCCGCAGCCTGCAGAACCTCCTTCTCCCGCTCGGTCAGCGGATTGGGCCCGAGCAGGACCGACTCCTGGGCGAGCTCGGGGTCGATGACCCGCAGGCCCGCATGGACCTTGCGGATCGCCTCAGCCAGGGCCTCAGGCGGGGTGTCCTTGACGATGAAGCCCGCGGCTCCCGCCTCCATGCCCCGTGAGAGGTAGCCCGGGCGACCGAAGGTCGTCACAATGAGACACCGGCACGATGCCCCGGAGGCGACGACGTCCGCAGTGGCCGCCAGCCCGTCGCGCCCCGGCATGTCGATGTCCACCAGGGCCACGTCCACGGCGTGCTCACGCACTGCGGGGAGGACCTCGTCGCCCCTCCCCACCTGGGCCACCACCTCCAGATCGCTCTCCAGCCCCAGAAGCGTCGCCAGCGCTCCACGCACGAGGGCCTGGTCATCGGCGATGAGCACGCGGATCGGGCTCACGGCAGCCTCACCTCCAGTCTGGTTCCGCCGGACGGCACGTCAACGGAGTCTGTCTCGACGGCGCCGGACGAGTCGGTGCAACGGGTGAGAGGACTGGTCATGGTGAGACAACCGCCCTCCTGCTCAATACGGGAGCGCAGGCCCTCCAACCCGTTACCGGGTTTGTCACCGGCCAGGCCGACACCGTCGTCGCTCACCCGCAGCAGCCCCGGCTCCAGATGCACTGCCACAGTGACCGCTTGCGCGTGCCGAACGACATTGGTCGTCGCCTCGCGAAGAGCCCAGGCCAGTACGGTTCGCTGACGCTCAGGAATGTCCTGGGCGCTGCCGGTCACATCCACGCTGATCTGGGCGGCGCTCAGGGCGGTACGCGTGGCCTCCACCTGGCTGGCCAGGTCCGGGGACCGCAGGCGCGTTACCGTGGAGCGCACGTCGGCAAGGGCCCCGCGGGCCAGGGTGATGACCTCGTCGAGCTCCCGGGAGGCGGCGGCCGGGTCACGCTCGATGAGCCGGCGGGCGACCTCGGCCTTGAGGGTGAGGACCGTCAAGGAGTGCCCCAGGATGTCGTGGACATCGCGCCCGAGGGCCTCGCGCTGGGAGACGAGGGCGAGCTCGCGCTCGGCGGATGTTCTGCGCTCCTGGAGCTCCACCGCGATGCGGGCGATGATGATGGGAACCTCGGTGAGCGATATGCCCAGTACCTGCCAGTGCGACTCCGGATGCGTGTTCCATAACAGCGAGGCGGCAGCCAGAAGACCCGTCGCTATGACAACGGTGGGGATGCCCCGGCGCAGCGTCGTGGAGAACAGGAGCAACGAGCAGAAGAAGGGGAAAAAGCAGACCGTCCACCATCCCAGCGCCGGCAGCGTCAGTACGGTGAAGAAGGCCTGAACCGCGAGCTCTCTCAGGAGGATGCGAGTCGGGAGGCCAGTAGGAGGGACTCCGACCCTCGGTGCACGGTTGTCCGGCGTTGAGAACGCCCAGACGTAGCCGGCGATGAACCCCAGTACCCCGGTCAGCCCCAGCAGACGCTGCCACCAGGCGAAGGAACCGAGGAGAAGCTGGATGATGGGAAGGATCAGGAAGAACACCCACACCGTGGCGTCCCAGACAATGTGACGGCGATGAAGGCGCCAGGGGTGGGAACGGGACCGCCCTGACCCAGACGATGATGCCGTCAGGTCGACTGAGTCATGCAGGGGCCGTGGCATGGTCATCGCCGGCCTCACCGGCGCCTGGTCACCCGGCGTCGGGCCCCGATCACGAGCAGCCCGAAAATGAGTGTCCACGCCACCAGGTTAGCCAATGGCATCCACAGCGGGTCCTGAACGCCCGCCTGCCGATCCGGTACGTAGGTCCACCCCTCGCCCAGCGGCCACCGGGCCAGCGCCGTCGACCCATACATCGGGGTGAAGCGACTGATCGCCAGCAGCGTGCGGTTCAGTGGCATGAAGGCGTTGCCGATGAAGGCGAACAAGGAGACCAAGGAGGTCGCGATACCGATCGATGCCGAGGACGGCAGCCACATCCCGGCAGCCAGCCCCCACAGGACGAAGGGCAGGACCCCGATCAGGCAGATGAGGGGACTGGTGGCCCAGACCCAGCCCTCCATCTGCGAGTCCGTCAGTGCCCCAGCGGTGAGCACGACGACGACGGGAAGAACCGCGGTTCCCACCGCGGTGCCGGTCTTGACCACCAGGTAGCCGCGCAGGCCCCGGGAGGTGACCGCCATCTGCCGGCCCCAGCCCGCCGACTGCTCGACGGCCGCCGCCGCCGAGGCGCTCGTGGCACCCAGACAGGCGCTGAAGGAGGCCATCGCAAGCATCACCGAGGCCGAGACATTGCCGTGAGCATGCGGGCCGTAGTCCCCGGCCGACGCGTTCAACCGGCCGAAGACGAGGTACATCGCCACAGGGAAGGCGACAACGAAGAAGAGGTTGGCGGGCTCACGCAGGCTCCGATAGAGGTCGAGCCACAGGTAGGTCAGGAGGGGGCGTGCGGGCCTGAGTCCTCCCGAACGGCGTGATTGGCTGCTGGAGCCACCAGCAGGGGAACTCGCGGGGGAGGCGGACAGATCGGAGGTTGCCTGGGGTGTCACGGTCATGATGTGGCCTCAATGCATGTGGTGATGGCGGTCAGGGTGAAGGGCGTGGGCTAAGGCAATGGCGGAGGTGCACCGTCAGAGCCGCCGGAGGTCAGAGCGGTGAAGACCTCGTTGAGGCTCGCGGCGCCGATCTCCAGGTGCTCGGCGGGGGTGGCACTCAGCAGCCAGCGGGCGAGGGCGTCGGAGTTAGTCGTGCGCAGCTCCACGTGCTCACCGTGGACGACCGCATGCAGGATGCTGCTGGCCACGGGACAGTCGGCCAGGTGCTGCCCCAGTGTTTCCTCGGAGACCCCGGGCCAGGTGGCGGTCACCAGGGCGCCATCGCCCAGGGCTCGGATCTCATCGACACTGCCGTCGGCGACCAGGCGGCCATGGGCGATGATGACGATGCGGTCGGCGAAGGAGGCCGCCTCCTCCAGGTAGTGGGTGGCGAACAGGATGGTACGGCCGCGGCGGGTCTGGGTGCGCATCGTCTCCCAGAAGGCGATTCGGGCACTGACATCCATTCCGGCGGTGGGCTCGTTCATGATAAGAAGGTCGGGGTCTGGCAGCAGGGCAAGGGCCAGGCGCAGGCGCTGGCGCTCGCCTCCCGAGCAGCGGCTCACTCTGCGGGTGAGGAGCCGGCCAAGACTCGCCTGGTCGACGACGTCGTCGAGCCTGGAGGCGTGCGAGACTCTGTTACCGTGCCGGGGGTGCATTGAGGCCGCGACCCGCAGGGTCTCCCCGACGGTGAAGTCGTCCAGCAGACCGCCGTCCTGGAAGATGACACCAACGCGACCAGCCTGGACCGCCTGGTTGGGGGAGGTCCCCAGAAGCTCGATCGTCCCGGCGTCGGGGCGGGTCAGTCCCAGGATCATGTCGAGGGTGGTGGACTTGCCCGCGCCGTTGGGGCCCAGGAAGGCGACGACCTCTCCGGGCCGGATGGTCAGGTCGAGGTTGTCGACGGCGACGAGGCCGCCGAATGTCTTGCGCAGGCCACGGGAGTCAATCGCGGGGGCTGGAGCCGTGCGCCCGACCTGAGGGCAGGATCCCGGGGAGTGAGTGACGGGGGCTGTGGTGGTTCGGGTCATGACCCCAGGCTCCCGCCGGCCCGTGGCTCCCGGTACTGAGCGCTGTCACCGCTGCCGTATGACACCTGTCATGTGTCATGCAGCAGCGGGCTGTGCGGAAAGCCATCGTGTCCTCAGGACTGCGATGCGTAGCCGACCAAGGTGGAGCCGTCGATCGCCACAATGAGGTTCTGGCGCCAGACGGGGATGACTGCGCCACGGGATGTGATGGGCAGGGGATCCATCGGCGTCTTCGACGTCGTGTCAATCATGAACACGGCACCGATCTCACTGCTGGCGGAGCGGCCGCGTATGGTGAGCGTGCGCTTGTCGGAGCTCAGTTTCCAGGAGTTCTGGAACTGTGCACGAGCCGGCGTATTCCACATGGCTACTTCGTCGGACAGCGTCAATGGGGTCCCGTTGAGGCTGCAGTGCGTGGCATCGGCGCAGGTGAGGTCGATATCGGCCCAGCTCGTGTCTCCCGACTCGTAAGCGGCCTTGAACTGGGACAGCGTGGGTTGCTGACCATCCTTGATGAGGAGGGACGCAGCGGAGCCCTTGAGAGTGAAGGACTCTGCGGGTGCCCCATTTTCAGAGAAGGTGGATGCAGTCGAGCTGTCTGGATCGATGGTGACCCAACCGTCCCTAGCGGAAAGCAGCTGGATGGGGCGCCCTTGATCATTCTTCTCCGGTGAGAGAGTCAGGAGAGAACCGTCCCTCGTCGAAAGAACTCCGATCCTGGAAGAGTCTTTGGGGGTGCTTTCAACGGACACTGCGATCGAGTCTGATGTCGGTGTCCCATCGGCGTGGTGCCAGAGTGGATAGACCGACGTGAACTCATAGGTCTGCTGCCAGCGCTGAGTCGGCTCTCCATCATTCCAGTCCCAGCCCGCGCAGGTGCTGCTCCCGTCCGAGTACGAGGAGCTGCATGAGACGGCTATGTTGTCATTGGCGACGAAGCTTGACGACTGGAAACCCGGTGGGAGTTCGGTCGTCTTTCCTGTTGTCGGGTCAAGAACCTCGTCGTCCAGTAGCAGGTGCCCTCCCCACCAGTGACGATATCCGGTGGTGAATGTGTATCCAAGTGACGTCGTCCAGATCTTCTTGGGTGTATTGCCTTCAATATTGAACCCCGTCAGGTCTGATGTGTCATTGTCGTTGTGGTGAATGACAACGACATAGTGCCCGCACGAATACGTGTCCCACGTAAAATCGTTCTCCCACGCCGGGAGGCCCGTGTCAAGCCTCCATGTCTCCTTCCATGAAGAGTCTTCCGTTTGATGTCCTTCCATCTCACAGGAGGCAGGCGGAGGCGGTGGAGGAGAGGCGCTCGGTGCAACGTGTGACGTGGAGTTCACGGCCACTCGTCCCACCATGACGAGGGCTGCCACGCAGGTGGCTCCAAGAAGGACCGCAAGCCACAGCCCTACTGCGTGGCGGGGCTTGCTGGCCTGTGTGTTCCCGGTCAGGGACTGTGGGGTGCGCCGGGGGTGCTCCGGTCCAGTCGTGGCGCTCTCGTGGTGGGCGGCTGGGGGCAGTCCGTCCGTTGAGGGGGCGCTGGGAGGACGGATCGACGTCGGAGTGCCCTGTCCGGAGCGTGGCGGTCGGATCGATGAGCTCTTGCCGGGCGGCTGGATGCTGCGATTGCCGAAGGGGAGAAGCCTCATGGGCGAAGCATGCCCCGGTGTCGTGGGCCGCGCTGGGTTTTGACCGGTGCGAACCATGCGGGTTGAGTCAATCGGCGTGGTGCCACATTGAAGCGGCGCGCGCAGGCTCGGAGTCGGCGTCGGCTGTGGGCGATCTCGCACCGAGTGGTGGGTCGGCGCCCCGGCTCGGGCTGGCGACCTCCTCGGAGGCTCTGGCAGAATGTCCGGCTGTACTCGGTCGGACGTCGGTCCCTCTCCCGGCCCCGGTCGCGTCTCGGCTCACGCCGGAAACCGTTGCTTGACCCCACCGGGGACCAGCGCGCGCCAAACCATCCAGAACCAGGAGTTCAACCAAGTGGCAGTCAAGATTCGCCTCAAGCGCATGGGCAAGAAGTTCGCCCCCTTCTACCGGGTCGTTGTCCTCGACTCCCGCAAGAAGCGCGATGGCCGTGTCATCGAGGAGATCGGCGTCTACGACCCGATGCAGGAGCCCTCGCTCATCCGCATCGACTCCGAGCGCGTCCAGTACTGGCTCGGTGTGGGTGCTCAGCCCTCCGACGCTGTTTACAAGCTGATCAAGATCACCGGCGACTATCACCAGTTCAAGGGCCTCAAGGGTGTCGAGAGCACCCTCAAGGTCAAGGACGCCGACGCCGCTGCGGTCGCCAAGGAGGCCGCGGTCAAGGCCGCCGCCGACGACGCTGAGAAGCGCAAGGCCGCCGCCGCCAAGGCCAAGGCCGACGAGGAGGCCGCTGCGGCGGCCGAGTCCGCCGAGTCCAAGGCCGAGGAGTCCGCCGAGGGCCGGGCCTCCGATGAGGCCGCCGCCGAGGAGGCCTGAGATGCTGGCCGACGCCCTCGAGCACCTCGTACGGGGCATCGTCGACAACCCTGACGACGTCACTGTCACCTCCCGGTCGCTGCGCCGCGGCGACCTGCTGGAGGTGCGGGTCAACCCCGAGGACCTCGGCCGAGTCATCGGCCGCTCGGGCCGTACTGCTCGAGCACTGCGCACAGTGGTCGGAGCGCTGGCGGACTCGCCGGTGCGCGTCGACGTCGTCGACACCGACCGCCGCTGAACGCAGGGCCTTCAGGTCGGTGCTGTAGGCCGCCTCGGCCTCGGTCGGTCCGATCAATCACCACGAGTGCCCGGTCCCCGCCAGGGGGCCGGGCACCGTCGTCCTGCCGGGCCTGCGCGCCCCTGTGTCGCCTGCGCGACGACCACGGCCGCCAGAGGGATGGTCCGCATCGAGTTGGTCAACCTCACGCCGTCGGTGCGCCACCTCATCCCCGCGGCCGATGGGAACGCAGGCCACGGCGCGGTAGGTTGGCGTCAGACATCCAGACCTTCCGGACAAACCGTTCCATGCCCCGATCCCAGGAGAACAGGTGCTGCTCACCCTTGCTGTCATCGGTCCCGCCCACGCCCTCAAGGGCGAGGTGCGTCTCGAGATCCGTACCGATGACCCCGAGGGGCGTCTCGCACCCGGAACCACCGTCCCCACGGAGCCGGCCCACGCGGGCCCGCTGACGGTCAGTCGTCTGCGTTTCGACGGCTCGCGCTGGTTCGCCGCCTTCGAACAGGCGCGCGACCGCACGGCCGCCGAGGCGCTGCGGGGTGTCAGGCTCCTGGTCGAGACCGACGACGACGCCCCTGGCGGTGAGGGCTCTGAGGACTTAGAGGAGGCCTGGTACCGCCACGAGCTCGTCGGCCTGCGGGCTCTGAGCGTCTCCGGTGAGGAGCTGGGGGAGGTCACCGACGTAGAGCCCGGTGTCGCCCAGGACCGGCTCGTGGTCACCACCCCTGAGGGGGACGAGGTGGCCGTGCCCTTCGTCGAGGCGCTCGTACCGGACATCGACCCTGAGGCCGGCACGGTGACGCTGGCCCCGCCCGGTGGCCTGTTCCCCGGACGCGGCCAGGCGGAGGAGGCCAGGTGAGGATCGACGTCGTCACCATCTTCCCCGACTACCTCAAGGTCCTCGACCTCTCGCTCATCGGGAAGGCGGCCGACCGCGGCCCCCTCGACCTGCACGTCCACGATCTGCGCGACCACGCCCACGACCGGCACCGCACGGTGGACGACACGCCCCTGGGCGGTGGGGCCGGCATGGTCATGAAACCCGACGTGTGGGGCGAGGCCCTCGATGAGGTGCTCACCGCGCAGGCCCCCGGTACGCCCCGTCAGGTTGTCATCATCCCCACCCCCTCGGGTGAGGTCTTCACCCAGCGCACCGCCGAGGACCTGGCCGGCGCCGACCGCCTGATCTTCGCCTGTGGTCGCTACGAGGGCATCGACGCGCGCGTGGCCGAGCACTACGCCTCCCGCGGTATCGAGGTGCGCGAGCTGAGTATCGGCGACTACGTGCTCAACGGCGGCGAGGTCGCCGCCGTCGTCATGATCGAGGCCATCGCCCGGCTCCTGCCCGGGGTCCTGGGCAACCCCGAGTCGCTGGTCGAGGAGTCCCACGGAGCCGCCGGCCTGCTGGACTACCCCGTCCACACCCGCCCCACCCGGTGGCGCGGACTCCAGGTCGACCCCGTCCTGCTCTCCGGTGACCACGGCCGTATCGCCCGAGCCAGACGGGACCAGGCTCTCACCCGCACCGTCGAGCGCCGACCCGACATGATCCGGGCCCTGGACCCCGCCGGCCTGGATCGTGAGGACCGTGCGCTCCTGGCTCGCCTGGGCTGGGCGGTCCCGGCCGGGGCGGAGCATCCGGTTCCGGTGCGTCTTCGCAACGCCTCCGCCGACGACGCCCACGCCCTGGCCGCTCTCGCCGCCCGCACCTTCCCCGATGCGTGCGGGAACGTCATCGCCCCCGAGTTCCTCGAGCAGCACATCGCCACCACGCTTGTTCCCGAGCTGTTCGCCACCTGGGCCGGAGACGACCGCGTCGACCTCGTCGTCGCCGAGCTGCTCGAACCTCTTTTGGCAGGACCGGATTCCTCCCTCGGGGAGGAAGCTGGCGCGAGCACTGCTCCGGCTCTGGTCGGCTACGCCGCAGTACTGCGCGAGGAGGCCGACTCCGGCGGCGAGCGGCCCCACGGGATCGACCCCCGCCCCGCCTGCGTGCGGCCTGCCGGGGGAGAGGTCGTCGGTGAGCTGTCCAAGGTGTACGTCGACGCCACCATGAGAGGATCCGGACTGACCCCCGCGCTTATGGACGCCGTGATACGCCAGGCCGCCGCCCACGGAACGGACCTGCTCTGGCTCGGCACCCACGTCACCAACAAGCGTGCCCAGAAGGCCTACAAACGGGCCGGCTTCCGCCAGGTCGGTACCCGCACCTACAACGTCGGTGGCCAGGACGCCCACGACGTCGTCATGACCCGGCGGACAGGAGAAGGCCTATGAGCAGCGGACCCGACCAGAACCTTCAGGACAGGACCGATGGGGACACGGATGAGGCAGTGACCCCGGGGAAGAGTCTGCGGGCCGGCAGTGACCACCGGAACAGCCACCGGCACAAGGGCGGTGCCCACAAGGACAAGGCCGGGGCCAGCGAGGCCGCTGAGCCGGCCCCGATGGGGGAGCGGATCATCTTCCGCCTCAAGCAGTGGGGCATCACCCTGTCCTACCTGGTCGTCGCCGTGGTGATCATCGCCCTCATCCGCACCTTCGTCATCCAGAGCTTCACCATCCCGTCGGGGTCAATGGAGAACACCCTCAACGAGGGTGACCGCGTCACCGTGACGATGTACGACTCCGACAAGGTCAGCCGGGGCGACGTCGTCGTCTTCACCGACCCGGACCACTGGCTGACGACCCAGGAGCCCACCGGCCTGCAAGGCGCAGCGCAGGACTTCCTCGTCGCGATCCGCATCTTCCCCCAGAACGCTGGCCACCACCTCATCAAGCGGGTCATCGGAATGCCCGGTGATCATGTCGTCGCCGACGGGAAGGGCTCCTTGACCGTCAACGGCGTCGAGCTCCATGAGAACTACCTCAAGCCCGGCCGGTCGGCCTCCGAGGTCGCCTTCGACGTCACCGTTCCCGAGGGCTACATCTGGGTCATGGGCGACAACCGTTCCAACTCCTCGGACTCCCGCTACCACCAGAACGACGTCCACCGCGGCTTCGTGCCCCTGGGCAACGTCGTCGGCGTCGCCAAGAACGTCGTGTGGCCCTACTCCCACTGGTCCAGCCTCACCTCCGGACACGCAGTCTTCTCTCAGGTCCCCGAGCCGACGTCCATCCCGACGGCGCTGCCCAGCGGAGCGGCCGCGCCCGCCCCGGCGAGCACGCTGGCGGGCTCCGGGGACTGAACGCCCCGGATACGTGCTGGGGCGTGAGAAAGGCGTGAACTCAGGCACGTCGAGGCTGACGCACTCGTCCGCGGACTGAGCTTGTGGCAAACTGAGCGGGCACTTGGGTCCTGCGGTTCCTCTGCCACTGGGGAGGCGACCGCTTCGAAGGAGCTCAGGGGCGTCCACCTCCGGCGCTGCCCCGTACGGCGCGGCGCCGCCGAACCAGCACTCCTGACCAGTGGCACGGGTGTGGAGAGAAACATGAACCTGATCGACGAGATCAACGCCGCATCACTGCGCGACGACATCCCCTCCTTCCGTCCGGGTGACACCCTCAAGGTCCACGTCAAGGTCGTTGAGGGATCGCGTACCCGCGTCCAGGTCTTCCAGGGCGTCGTCATCGCGCGCCAGGGCGGCGGCGTCTCGGAGACCTTCACCATCCGCAAGGTCTCCTTCGGTGTCGGTGTCGAGCGCACCTTCCCCGTCCACACGCCCTCCATCGAGAAGATCGAGGTCGTCACCCGGGGCCAGGTGCGCCGTGCCAAGCTCTACTACCTGCGCAACCTGCGCGGTAAGGCCGCCAAGATCAAGGAGCGTCGCGAGGACTGAGCGCCCGCATTCTCCAGGCGGCGCCCGGAGCCCACGGGTTCCGGGCGCTCGCCATCTCCCACCGCCGTGCAGCGGTGGACCCATGTCCATCAATTCCGGGGAAGGAGCACGGTGAGACCGGTGCAGGATGGTGCCGACGACGTCGGCCTGGACCTGAAGCAGGCCGATCCCTCCCAGATCGGTCGAGCCTCCAGGTCCGCGATCACACCGGCCTGCAGCTCTCCGTCCGCGGACTCCCCGCAGGAAGCCCGCACGGCTTCTGAGAACGCCGGAGAGGCTCCAAAGCCGGCCCCGGTTGACGACAGCGACGAGTGGGACTACGACCCGTTCATCGACCCCGACGCCGAGCCCGAGCCCGATGACGAGTTCACCGAGCTGCCACCCTCCATCCAACCCCGCCGGCAGGTGGCCCCCGCCATCCCCCCGCCGCAGACCAGCCCCTTGTACCAGCGGGTGATCAGGCTGGTGCTCGTCGTGGCAGTCGTCATCCTGGTACCGGCTCTCCTACGGGCCTACGTCGTCCAGATCTACGAGATCCCCTCGGGCTCCATGGAACGCACCCTGCGTGACGGGGACAAGGTCGCCGTGCCCATGTACGGCTCCGACGACGTCGAACGGGGCGACGTCATCGTCTTCACCGATCCTGACGACTGGCTTCACGTCAAGGAGCCGACAGGGCTGCGCGGTGCCACCCAGAGGCTCATGATCGCAGTGAACCTTCTGCCGGAGAACACCGGCCATCACCTCGTCAAACGGGTCATCGGTGTCGGCGGCGACCATGTGGTCGCCGACGGGAAGGGATCCTTGACCGTCAACGGCGTCGCAATCAAGGAGCCCTACGTCAAGGACGGTCAGTCCCCGTCCCTGACCTCCTTCGATGTCGCCGTCCCCCAGGGCTACGTGTGGGTCATGGGGGACAACCGCAGCAACTCGGCCGACTCCCGCTACCACCGCGACGACGCCCACGGCGGCTTCGTGCCGCTCAAGAACGTGGTCGGGGTAGCCAGGGTGGTCTTCCAATGGACGCATCTGAGCCGGTGGGGGCTCCTGGGAGGAGGGGAGCGCGCCTTCTCAGACGTCCCTGCGCGGGAGGCGACGTCGCCCGCACCGCCCTCACCTCCGGCTGCTCCCACGGGTGACGGGGAGACGGCTTCTGGGGAGGAGGCGCCCTCGCAGGCCGCCGAGGACAGCAGCTCCGAGGACGCTGGCGCTGCCGGCGAGAGCCCCAGCGGCGATGACGGGCCGCAGGCCGAGCCCGGTGGGCCGGCTGACGTCCCAGATTCCTCCGGAAAATCCTCCGACCAGGAGCAGGCTCCGGGGAGAACGAGGTGAGTCCTCAGGGACGCACACGCCCCGACCGGGCCCTGGAGAAGACTCTGCTGGAAACCCACGGCTACGTCGGCGGTCTGGACGAGGTCGGTCGCGGGGCCCTGGCCGGACCGGTCAGCGTCGGGCTGGCGATCGTGGCGCGGTGCACCGATGACGACTTCCCCGAGGGGCTCGCCGACTCCAAGCAGCTGACGGCCCGGGCCCGAACAAGCCTGGTGGATCCCGTGCGTGACTGGCTCGTAGACCACGCCGTCGCCCACGCCTCACCGGCAGAGATCGATGAGCACGGCATCGTCGCAGCACTGAGAATGGCGGGTCTGCGGGCCCTGCAGCAGGTCGCTGAGCGCGGCCACGCCCCCGACGTCATCATCCTCGACGGCGTGGCCGACTGGCTCACCCCCACCCAGCCCGACCTGCTCACCGCCCTGGAAGGCGGACACCTTCCCGAGACTGCTCCTGAGGCTGCCGGGCTTGCTCCCACCCCTCCGGTGCGCATGGAGGTCAAGGCCGACGCCCGGTGCGCCGTCGTCGCTGCCGCCAGCGTCCTGGCCAAGGTCGAACGCGACTGCCTCATGGCCGATCTTGACGACCCCGGCTACGGGTGGGCCTCCAACAAGGGCTACGCCTCGCCGGCCCACATCCAGGGACTCACCGCCCTGGGGGCCAGCGACCAGCACCGACGCAGCTGGCACCTGCCCGGCCTGGAGCAGCGCCACAGCTGAGGCGCCGCCTGATGCGGCTACCCGACCCGGGGCGACTCATGGGCGGGCCGACTCGCCCCCGTGGCCTGCCGCCTCCAGCGGCTGCGGGCAGGCATGATGGCCCGGTGAGCGCAGAAGACCTCGAGTCCTATGAGAACGAGCTGGAGCTCTCGCTGTACCGGGAGTACCGCGACGTCGCCTCCCTGTTCTCCTACGTGGTGGAGACCGAACGGCGGTTCTACCTGGCCAACGCCGTTGACGTCCAGGTACGCACCAGCGGCGGGGAGGTCTTCTTCGAGCTCACTCTCGAGGACGCCTGGGTGTGGGACATCTACCGAGCCTCCCGGTTCGTCAAGTCCGTCCACGTCGTCACCTTCAAGGACGTCAACGTCGAGGAGCTCACCAAGCTCGAGATGGACATCCCCTCCTCCTGACAGCCTTTCCGATACTGCGCCGCCTCTGACGGCTCCGTTCCGCTGGCCGCCCCCGCTCGCCGGGGGCCACAGGTCGTTTTCTGACACCGCCGTCCACAGGGCTGACGGGGCCGTGGCGCGCACCGGCTGAACCGGCCTCACGCTAGTTGCGGAGGTGATCGGGATGACCGACCAGGTCGCAGCAGCCACAAGGGGACGAACGGTGATCGCAGCCAGATGCGGCGATCACGGGCTCACACCTCCCGCCCGGGGCCCGGGCGGCGAAGGAGACGCTCGCGCAGGGGCCTCCCGCCAGAGCACCGGGCGGTGCGGAGAGGACCTCGCCGCCACCTACCTGGAGGACATCGGCTGGAAGATCCTGGAGCGCAACTGGCGCCCGGACCACGGCCTGCGCGGAGAGCTCGACATCATCGCCCTGGAGCCGGCTGCGGCGCACCACGAGCCGGGCAGCGCATCCGTCGCCGACCCGGCAGAGGCGTGGGCAAGGCCGAGGCTGGTCATCGTTGAGGTCAAGACCCGCAGCTCCCTGCGCCAGGGGCCACCGGCGGCCGCCGTCGACGCCCGCAAAGTCGCCCGACTGCGTGCCCTGGCGGCCGCCTGGGCGAGCACCCATGAGACCACGTCGCACGCCGGCATGCGCCTGGACGTCGTCTCCATCCTCCTGCGCGACGCGCGTCCTGCGCTGCTGCGCCACCACCGGGCGGTGGATGCGTCATGGGGCTAGCTCGCACGCTTGCTGTCACGCTGACCGGGTTGGCCGGGCACATCGTCGACGTCGAGGCCCACGCCGCCCAGGGCCTGCCCGGATTCACCCTCGTGGGCCTACCCGATGCCGCCGTGCGCGAGTCGCGCGAGCGCGTCCGGGCCGCGTTGAGCACCTGCGGAGTCACCTGGGGCGAGCAGCGCCTGACCGTCAACCTCTCCCCGGCGGACCTGCGCAAGACCGGGACCGGGCTGGACCTGGCGCTCGCCCTGGCCGTCCTGGGAGCACGCGGGCGGCTCGGACGGAGCGCGGCCGGGCTCCTGGGACGAACCGTCTACATCGGCGAGCTCGGCCTGGACGGCTCCGTGCACTCCGTGCGTGGCGTTCTGCCCAGTGTCCAGGCCGCGGTGGCCGCTGGGGTCGAGGAGATCGTCGTCGCCCAGGAGGCCGCCGCCGAGGCTGAGCTCGTCCCCGGCGCCCGGGTCACCGCCGTCAGGCACGTCGGCCAGCTCGTCGAGCGCTACGGAGGGCGCCTGAGTGCGGCGGTGGCCGCCGCGCTGGAGCAGATCACCGAGGCCGCCGCAGACGAGGCCCCCACGACCCCGCCCCACGACGCCGAGCCACCGGACCTGGCTGACGTCGTCGGACAGGGCGAGGCCCGCCAGGCCCTCGAGGTCGCTGCCGCCGGGGGCCATCACCTCATCATGGTGGGGCCCCCGGGGACGGGCAAGACCATGCTGGCCGAGAGGCTCCCCTCCATCCTGCCGCCCCTGGAGCAGGCCGATGCCGTCACCGTCACCTCCCTGCACTCCGTGGCCGGCATCTTCGACCCCGCCCGCGGACTCATCACCCGGCCGCCATTGCGCGCACCGCACCACACGGCGACCCGGGCCGCCGTCGTCGGAGGCGGTTCCGGCCTGCCCCGGCCCGGGGACGTCTCCCTGGCTCACCGCGGGGTGCTCTTCCTCGACGAGGCCCCCGAGTTCAGTGCGGGAGTCCTGGACTGCCTGCGCCAGCCGCTGGAGTCGGGAGTGGTCACCATCGACCGCGTGGGCGGGCGTGCCAGCTATCCGGCCGCCTTCCAGCTCGTCCTGGCCGCCAACCCCTGCCCCTGCGGCAAGGCCGGCGGCCGCGGCCTGGAGTGCACCTGCACCTCCTTGCAGCGGCGACGCTACTTCTCACGACTGTCCGGTCCACTGCTGGACCGGGTCGACATCCAGGTCGAGGTCGGCGCCGTCAGTGCAGCCGATCTCGCTTCTTCCGGCCATGGAGAGTCCAGCGCCGTGGTGGCCCGGCGCGTCCTGCGCGCCCGCCGGGCCGCGGAGCGCAGACTGGCCGGCACCCCGTGGCGCCTCAACGCCGAGGTACCCGGCTCCTACCTCAGAGGCCCCGACGGTGGACTCAGCGCTCCGCTCAGCCGCCGGCTCATGACCGCCCTCGAACGCGGCGACCTCTCCCTACGCGGGGTGGACCGGGTCCTCAGACTGGCCTGGACCCTCGCCGACCTCGAGGGGGCCGACACCCTCGCCCTTACCCACATCGGGACCGCCCTGGCCCTGAGAACCTCAGGAGTGCGCCCATGACACTTCCCTACGACGTCGATGATCCCGCGCTGGCACGCGCGACCTGGTCCCGCCTGGCCGAGCCCAACAGTGCCACCGCAGCCATGGTGGTGGGCCGGCTCGGGCCGAGTCCCGCCCTGAGGTGGCTGCTGGAGGAGGCCATCGACCCCTCTGGGCAGGTGCGCAGCTCGCCCCGCCCGCCGGTGCCACAGCCGCCTCCGGGAATGCCCAGCGACGGTGATATCAGCGCCTGCTGGGCTCAGGCCGCCGCCCGGTGGGCGCCGCGCCTGGAGGGACTCGACATCCGCCGCGAGCTCGATGTGCTCGACCGCCTGGGTGGGAGCCTCATCCTTCCGGGGGAGCCCTGGTGGCCGCCGGGACTCGACCAGCTCGAGCACCCGCCCTTCTGCCTGTGGGTGCGCGGAGACCCCTCGCTACTGGTTGGCGCCGCGGACCTGAGGGACAAGGACCTCGACGGCGGCATACCCGGGGCCATGGGCGACGACGACGCTCAGAGCGTCGCAGGCGCCGGTCAGCCGGTACGCGAGCAGCGGATGCCAGTGGGGCCCGCCAGCGGACTGTGCCTGGCACTGGTGGGGGCCCGGGCCTCCACCCGCTACGGTGAGCGCGTCGCCACCTCCCTGGCCTCGGGGGTGACGGCCCAGGGCGGCCTCATCGTCTCCGGGGGAGCCTTCGGCATCGATGCCTGCGCGCACCGCGGAGCACTGCAGGAGGGACCAACGGTGTCGGTCTCCGCCGGGGGAGTGGACCGCCTCTACCCGGTGGGAAACACCGGGGTTCTGGAGGCAGTCATCGCCTCCGGGGCGCTGGTGGCGGAGGTGCCACCGGGCTGTCAACCGGGCCGTCACCGGTTCGTCTCACGCAACCGCGTCATCGCGGCGATCTCGCAGGCGACGATCGTGGTGGAGGCGGCCTGGAGATCGGGAGCCTTGTCCACTGCTCACCGCGCCCTGGAGCTGGGCAGGCAGCTGGGCGCAGTTCCCGGCCCCGTGACCTCCATGTCCTCGGTCGGATGCCACCGGCTCCTGCGCAAGGGGGCAGTCTGCATCACCGACACCGACGACGCCCTGGAGCTGCTGACGCCCCTGGGCACCGTCGACGCGGACGCCGCCAAGGAGCAGGACCCCGAGCTGAGTGGCGGTGGGCTTCTCGACGGCCTGGACCCGGCCGCCTCCCTCGTCCTGGACGCCATGCCTGCCCGGGCCGCGGCGAGCACCGAGTCCATCGTCCGATCCTCGGGGCTGTCCCCGAAGGAGACCACGTCGGCACTGGGGATCCTGGAGCTCTCAGGGAAGGTGGAGCGCACCGCCACCGGTTGGAGGCGGCGCTGCTCGAAGCGCTCACGTGATCAGGCCGGGGGAGCCTCGCTCGGTTGAGACGGGGAGGGGTGCGCGTGTCCTTACCTCTGAGGCATGTATGCCGGGTGCCGTAGTCTTCAGGTGCCCGTGTCGTCCGGTCCTGCAAGCAGGCCTTCGAATGGACCGATAAGAACCTGACGGATCAAGCCGATCACCGCCGTTGTTCGTCATCGCTGTCGTGAGAGGAGGTGCCCCATGTCGAGGACGCGCGCCGATCTGCTTGCCTCTTACCGCAGCTACCTGGCCCTGCAGCGAGACCTGTCCGGACACACCGTGCGCGCCTATCTCGTCGACATCAACGACCTGCTGAGCTTCCTCGGTGTCGGTGAGGGGGACACTGAGCCCATTGACGCCGCCCTGGCCACCCTTGACCTGGCGGATCTGCGGGACTGGCTCGCCGCGATGGCCGCGAGCGGCCACTCGCGCGCCACCCTGGCCCGCCGCTCGGCCTCGGTGAGGACCTTCTCCTCCTGGGCATTCGAGACGGGGCTGCTCGCCTCCGACGTCGCCGCGCGCCTGCGTGCGCCGCGCGTCGACAACCGCCTGCCCGGGGTACTGACGACCCAGCAGGCCTCACAGCTGCTCAAGACCGCCGCGGACCTCGCCTCGGACGGGGACGTCCTGGCCGTGCGGGACCTGGCCATCATCGAGACGCTCTACGCGACCGGCGTGCGGGTCTCCGAGCTCGTCGGCCTGGATGTCGCCGACCTCGACCACTCCCAACGGACCCTGCGAGTCCTGGGGAAGGGTCGGAAGGAACGGACCGTCCCCTACGGGGTGCCCGCCGCCAGGGCGCTGGAGGCATGGCTGCGTCGGCGCGGTGAGATCTGCGCCGTCGACGCGGGAGTCGCTCTCTTCCTCGGGGCGCGGGGGCGGCGTATCGATCCCCGGGTGGTGCGCGACGTCGTCCACCGCCTGTGCACGGCCGCCCGGGTCCCCGACCTGGGCCCGCACGGACTGCGGCACAGCACTGCCACCCACGTCCTGGGCGGGGGAGCGGACCTGCGCAGCGTCCAAGAGCTCCTCGGGCACTCCTCCCTGGCCACGACCCAGCGCTACACCCACGTCTCGGCTGAGCGTCTGCGCAGCGTCTACGAGCAGGCCTTCCCTCGCGCCTGAGCGCAGCCCGTGCGGGGACCGTGTTCTTCAGTGAAGGGGCTTGAGGCGGATGACGGCCGGCTGCAGCAGGCGCAACGGGTTGATGTAGGTCTTGGGGCCGGTGCGCGCCCCCCAGTGCAGGGCGCAGACCCCGTCCGAACGGTGCCCCGGCAGCAGGGTGCCGACGACCTGGCCCGCAGCCACCGCGTCACCCGCGCTGACGGCTGGTTCGACCGGCTCATAGGTGGTGCGGATCCCGTTGGCGTGGTCGATGGACACCACGGGACGCCCGGCCACCATGCCGGCGAAGGCGACCGTCCCCGCGGCGGCGCTGCGGATCTGCGTGCCCTCTGCGGCCGCGAGATCCACTCCCCGGTGCCCGCGTCCCCATACGACGGCGGGCGGGTCGAAGCCCTCCACCACGGTGGCTGGCGCGCCGGTCGGCCACTGGAAGCGGCCCCGCGGGCGCCGGGGGTCCGCAGGCCGGTCCGTTAGCGCCTGGCCGCCCGTCCCCGTCTCGTTGACGAGCCGGGAGGGCGGGCTCAGGCTCGTCACGAGAGAGGCCGACGAGGTCAGCCAGTGGGCGGCTTCGGCCGGCTCGGGCGCGCTGCCCGTCCGCTCGGGAAGCAACGGGTCCTGGACCCACGGAGCCGGAACCGTGGTCACGGCGGTGCTGGTGGCCGGACTGGTGCCTGTGCTCATACCCCGAGCCGGTGGTGTACCGGGCAGTGCGGCCAGTGAGCCGCAGGCGACCAGCGCCGTTGCCAGCACGGCGAGACGGCGGGGCGGGATGTGGGAAGGAGAGGACGGTGTGTGAGGATCTCGGCGGCGTGGGCTTCGTCGGAGTTGCTGTGGGTGCATGCCCTCAGAGTGCGCGCCGAGCGGCCTTCAGCGCCGGGGGCGTCGTCGGCCCTGTGGAAAGCCCCTCGAGGAAGCGGCCTGTGGTGACCGGGACGACTCTGAATACCGCTGATTCGCCCTCGGCCGCTGGTCCAGTCCTGTGGTAGCCTCACCTCCGCAGCATTCTGCGGATCGCTCCGGCGTCAGCGGGAGACGGGCCCCGAATGCTGACTTCGCGTGCCTGCACCCGAGCATCTCGGGACGTCCCTCCGGGCGACACGGTCGCGGTCCCGGTCATCACGGTTCGCCACGGTGAACGGGTGGCCGTGCGTCGTAGGCACCAGGCCCCATCCGCGCCGGCTCCCAGCCGGTCACCGGCTCCGGTGCGCGTTCGCAAGCGTGCGGAACCACGGGGAAGAACCCAGAAGAAGAACCCCGGGACGTCTCCGAGCGCAGCTCGACCGTCCCCCGAATGATCGTGCGTCGAGCAACCTCTCGGCTCACACGGAAGGACCGTCATGGCCGTCGTTACCATGCGCCAGCTCCTTGACAGCGGTGTCCACTTCGGGCACCAGACTCGTCGCTGGAACCCCAAGATGAAGCGCTTCATCCTCACCGAGCGCAACGGCATCTACATCATCGACCTCCAGCAGTCCATTGAGGGCATCAACACCGCCTACGACTTCGTCAGGGAGATCGTCGCTCGCGGCGGCAACATCCTGTTCGTCGGAACCAAGAAGCAGGCCCAGGCCGCCGTGGCCGAGCAGGCCCAGCGCGTCGGCATGCCCTACGTCAACCAGCGCTGGCTGGGTGGCATGCTCACCAACTTCTCCACCGTGCGCGCCCGCCTGGACCGCATGAAGGAGCTCGAGCAGATCGACTTCGACGACGTGGCCGGCTCCGGCCACACCAAGAAGGAGCTGCTCATGATGCGCCGCGAGAAGGACAAGCTCCAGCGCACCCTGGGCGGTATCCGCGACATGAGCAAGCTCCCCGCGGCCGTGTGGGTCGTGGACACCAAGAAGGAGCACCTGGCCATCTCCGAGGCCCAGAAGCTCGGGATCCCGGTCATCGCCATCCTGGACACCAACTGCGACCCGGACGAGGCCACCTACGGCATCCCCGGCAACGACGACGCCATCCGCGCCGTCACCCTGCTCACCCGTGTCGTCGCCGACGCCACCGCCGAGGGCCTGCTGGCCCGCTCCGGCGGTCGCGCCCGCACCGGTGAGGAGGTCGAGGTCGCCCCCGCCGACGCCGAGCCGCTGCCCGAGTGGGAGGCCCAGCTCCTCGCCGGAGCCGAGGCCGACGCCCCGGCCGCTGAGGCTGCTGAGACCGCCGAGGCCCCCGCCGCCGAGCAGGCCTGAGCCCGCCCCCAGCTCCTCGCTCACAGCGCGGCGTCCCCGCGCTGTGAGCACCTCTCACTCGTCCTTTTTCACACGTCAATTAGTCACTGACTGACCAGGAGACATTCATGGCGAACTACACCACCGCTGACATCAAGGCGCTGCGCGAGAAGACCGGCGCCGGCATGCTCGACGTCAAGAAGGCCCTCGACGAGGCCAACGGCGACGCCGAGAAGGCCATCGAGATCATTCGCGTCAAGGGCCTCAAGGGCATCGCTAAGCGCGAGGGCCGCGCCGCCTCCGCCGGCCTCATCGCCGCCAAGGTCGTCGACTCCGGCAACGGCCAGGTCGGCGTCCTCGTCGAGATCAACGCCGAGACCGACTTCGTGGCCAAGAACCAGAAGTTCCTCGACTACGCTGAGCAGGTCCTCACCGCCGCCCTGGACTCCGGCGCCACCGACGCCGATGCCCTGGCCGAGGTCGAGGTCGACGGCTCCACCGTCAAGGAGCTCACCGACGGCATGCAGGCCGTCATCGGCGAGAAGATTGTCGTGCGCCGCGTTGGCCGCCTCGAGGCCGACAAGATCGAGCTCTACCTGCACCGCACCAACCCCGACCTGCCCGCCCAGGTCGGCGTCCTGGTGGGCACCGACGCCAAGGCCGCCGAGGTGGCTCACGACGTCGCCATGCACATCGCCGCCTACTCCCCGGCCTACGCCACCCGCGAGGACATCCCGGCCGAGGTCGTGGACAAGGAGCGCGCCATCGCCGAGGAGACCACCCGCGCCGAGGGCAAGCCCGAGAAGGCCATCCCCAAGATCGTCGAGGGCCGCCTCAACGGCTTCTTCAAGGAGAACGTCCTGGTCGACCAGGCCTTCGCCAAGGATCCCAAGACCACGGTCGGCAAGGTCGTCGAGGTCACCGGCGGCGAGCTGACCGGCTTCGTGCGCTTCCGCGTCGGCGCCTGATCCGCTCACCGTTCGGGGTGGGGGCGCGGGCATCATGCTCGCGCCCCCACCCCGTCTTGTTCCTCTCTCACTCATCTTCCCCTCTCACTCACCGACACCTCTCACCGCCGGCTCCCCAGGGCGGCTCTCGTGTACGTCTCATGAGTGGTCCTCGTCCCACGGCGTGTCTGGCCATTCGGGTTGACCCTCATCGTGGCCCGGCGCCCGCCCGGGACGGGGTAGGCTGTGCCAAGCCTGCCCACCGAACCCAGGAGACATAGCGCAATGAGTCAGGAACCGGCTCGTGACGACCGCGTTGCCCACGGCACGCACCCCAGACGTGTTCTACTCAAGCTCTCCGGTGAGGTCTTCGGTGGCGGATCGATAGGTCTGGACTCCGACGTCGTCTCCGACGCCGCCCGCCAGATCGCCGAGGCCGTGCGCGCCGGAGTCCAGGTCTCCGTCGTCGTCGGAGGCGGGAACTTCTTCCGCGGCGCCGAGCTCTCCTCACGTGGCATGGACCGTGCCCGCGCCGACTACATGGGCATGCTGGGAACCGTCATGAACGCCCTGGCCCTTCAGGACTTCATCGAGAAGGCGGGGGTGCCCGCCCGCGTCCAGACCGCCATCGCCATGGGACAGGTCGCCGAGTCCTACATCCCCCTGCGGGCCATCCGCCACATGGAGAAGAACCGCGTCGTCGTCTTCGGCGCCGGTGCCGGCCTGCCCTACTTCTCCACGGACACCGTCTCGGCCCAGCGCGCCCTGGAGACCCACTGCGACGAGCTGCTCGTGGGCAAGAACGGGGTTGACGGCGTCTACACCGCCGATCCCCGCAAGAACCCTGAGGCCCGGCGCCTGGACCAGCTCACCTACGAGCGCGCCCTGGCCGACGGCCTCCAGGTGGTCGACGCCTCCGCCTTCGCCCTGTGCCGCGACAACGGCCTGACCATGCGGGTCTTCGGCATGGGGGAGCCCGGAAACATCACCCGAGCCCTGCTGGGTGAGAGAATCGGGACACTCGTCAGCTGCGACTGACCCGGCTGCGGGCTCCGGCGGGCCGCCGACGGCCCCCTTCGAGCCCCGTGACCGCCCCGGCGCAGACGGCCAGCACACCCTCCCAACCCGCAGCCATCCCCACGATGGCCGACCACTACCTGACGAACCCACGACCGCCCAGTAGCCCAGTAAAGGAAGCACCATGATCGACGACGTCATGCTCGAGGCCGAGGACAAGATGGACAAGGCCCTCCAGGCAGCCAAGAGCGAGCTGGCCACCATCCGCACCGGCCGCGCCAACCCCTCGATGTTCAATGGGATCGTCGTGGACTACTACGGCGCCCCCACCCCGCTCCAGCAGCTCGCCTCCCTGACGATCCCCGAGGCCCGCACCGTCCTGGTCAGCCCCTTCGACCGCTCCGCCATGAAGGACATCGTCACTGCCATCCGCGAGTCCGACCTCGGCGTCAACCCCACCGATGACGGCACCGTCATCCGCGTCACCCTGCCGGCACTGACTGAGGAGCGCCGCAAGGACTACGTCAAGCTCGCCCGCTCCCGAGCCGAGGACTCCCGCGTCCAGGTGCGCGGTATTCGCGGCAAGGCCAAGAAGGAGCTCGAGGCCATCAAGAAGGACGGCGAGGCCGGTGAGGACGACGTCAAGCGCGCCGAGCACGAGCTCGACGGCCTCACCAAGCGCTTCGTCGAGCAGATCGACGCCGCCCTGAGCGCCAAGGAGGCCGAGCTGCTCGAGGTCTGAGCCGCCTCGCCCCGGGATCGACCGCGTCTGCGCCCGACCTCCCGCCCCTGTCCCGTCAACCCCTGTGAGCCCCGTGTCGCCTCTGCTGAACCCGCGCCCCACGCGCAACCACGACCCCCTGCCCGCCACCGGGCGGGCGGGACGCAACCTGCCCGCCGCCATCGGGGTGGCGGTCGTGCTCATCGCCGTGGTCCTGGGCTCCCTGGCCTTCTACAAGGTCATCTTCGTGGGCGTCGTCGTGCTGGCCGTCTGCGGGGCGCTGTGGGAGCTGGCGGCGGCCTTCGCCCGCAAGCGCATCCGCCTGCCCCTGGCGCCGCTGTGGCTGGGGACCCTGGGAATCTCCGTGTGCGCCTGGGAGGTGGGGGCGGAGACGGCCTTCGGGGCCTACGTCGCCACCGTCGGCGCCTGCGTCCTGTGGAGCTTCATGGACCAGGCCGAGGCGGAGGTCGGCACCGTCCTGGAGCAGGCCGGCCACGACATCCCCCGCACCGAGGCCCACGACGAGGTCCGCCGCTCGCGCTCCAGCGCCGCGGCCGCCTCGGTCTTCGCCGCCACCTACCTGCCCTTCCTGGCCGGTTTCGCCGTCCTGCTCCTGGTGCAGGAGCACGGCGTGGGGAAAGTCATGATGCTCATCGCCCTGGCGGCCGCCAACGACACCGGCGGGTGGATGGCCGGCATCACCTTCGGCCGTCACCCCCTGGCGCCCTCGGTCTCACCCAAGAAGTCCTGGGAGGGGCTCATGGGCTCCCTCATCGCAGCTCTCGCCACCGGTGCCGGCTGCGTCTGGGCCATCGGCGGCCCCTGGTGGGCTGGAGCCGCACTGGGCGCCTGCACCGTGGTCGTCTCCACCCTGGGCGACCTGGGGGAGTCCCTGCTCAAGCGGGACCTGGGACTCAAGGACATGGGCACGCTCCTGCCCGGACACGGCGGAATCATGGACCGGCTCGACTCGATCCTCGTGGCCGCCCCACTTGTCTACGCCTTCACCCTCCTGGTGAAATAGGGACGGCATGCCGCACCCACCCCTATCGATCAGCCCGGCCCTCCCCAGCCCCGGGACACGAGGAGCACGAGCGTGAGTCCATCGCGAGCACAGCAGCGCCCCCGGCGCCCGCAGCCCGTCAGCATCACCGGACGGCCGAGTGACGGCCGGGTCCAGGTCATGCCCACCGACCAGCCCCCGGAGGGCGCCACCAGCCCCGACGCCAAGCCGCGCCTGTCCTTCGCGGTGCCCGCCGCGCGCGGCAAGGCCCCCCGCCACCTGGCCGACCTCGACCTGGCTGGGCGCAAGGCCGCCTGCAAGGACTCGGGCCTGCCCTCCTTCCGGGCCGACCAGCTCTCACGCCACTACTTCACGCACTTCACCCGTGACAGCGCGGACATGACCGACCTGCCCGCCGCCCAGCGCGAGCAGCTGTGCGCCGAGCTGCTGCCCGAGCTCATCACCCCGGTGCGCGCCCTGCGCGCCGACGGCGGACGCACCATCAAGCACCTGTGGGAGCTGCACGACGGCGTGCGCGTCGAGAGCGTCCTCATGCGCTACAAGGAGCGCACCACCCTGTGCGTCTCCTCCCAGGCCGGCTGCGGCATGGCCTGCCCCTTCTGCGCCACCGGTCAGATGGGCCTGACCCGCAACCTGTCCACCGGGGAGATCGTGGAGCAGGTGCGCCACGCCGCCCAGGCCTCGGCCGCCGGGGAGCTGACCGGGGGACCGGCCCGCCTGTCCAACGTGGTCTTCATGGGCATGGGCGAGCCGATGGTCAACTACAAGAACGTCGTCGGCGCCCTCCACCGGCTCATTGACCCGGCCCCGGAGGGCTTCGGCCTGTCGGCCCGCGGCATCACCGTCTCCACCGTGGGACTCGTCCCCCTCATCCGCCGGCTCGCCGGCGAGGGGCTGCCGGTGACCCTGGCAGTCTCCCTGCACGCCCCCGACGACGAGCTGCGCGACGAGCTCATCCCTGTCAACTCCAAGTGGAAGGTCGGCGAGCTGCTCGACGCCGCCCACGACTACTTCCTGGCCACCGGCCGGCGCGTGTCCATCGAGTACGCGCTCATCAAGGACATGAACGACCACGCCTGGCGCGCCCAGCTGCTCGCTGACGAGCTCAACCGCAGGGACACCGGATGGGCTCATGTCAACCCCATCCCGCTCAACCCGACCCCGGGATCCATCTGGACCTGCTCGGAGGTTGCGGTTCAGGATATGTTCGTCAACACGCTCCGGCGTGCCGGAATTACCACGACAGTGCGAGACACTCGAGGCAGCGACATCGACGGTGCCTGTGGTCAGCTCGCGACCGAGGTACTCAACCAGGAGAGGGCCAAGACGACATGAGCGACATGTTCCCCAAGGCAGCGCTCCTGCGACCGGGCTACCGCCCCGAGCAGGTGGACCGCTACTTCGAGACGGCTCACGAGATCTACGACGCCGGTGAACTCGACGAGATGGACTCCGAGGGCGTGCGCACCGTCGCCTTCGACGTCGTCCTGCGCGGCTACCAGCCCCAGGCCGTGGACGCGGCCCTCGACCGGCTAGAGGCCGCCTTCCTCCAGCGCCGGCGCGCGGCCTTCGTGGCCAAGAATGGTCGCCAGGCCTGGATGGATCAGGTCACCCAGCTCGCCACCACCCTCTACCCGCGTCTGCTGCGACCGGCCGGCGAGCGCTTCGCCCCGGCCTCCGGGCAGGGGTATGACAAGACCGACGTCGACGCCCTCATGGACCGCATCGCCGGCTACTTCGACTCCGACACCACCCTGACCTCCAGCGAGGTGCGTGGAGCGGTCTTCCGCCGGGCTCGGGGGAACAAGGCCTACGGGGAGCCCAGCGTCGACCGTTACCTGGCGCGCGTCGTCGAGGTCCTCCTGTCCGTCGAGTGAGTCGAGCCCGTCCTGAGGAAACCTGCCACCCCATGACCAGCCACGCACCAGTGCCCTCCTATCTCCCACAACGACTGGTCCTCCTGGGATCCACCGGGTCGATCGGCACCCAGACCCTCGAGGTCCTCTCCCGCCTGGGGGAGCACGCCCCGCGAGTGGTCGCCCTGGCCGCCGGTGGATCGCGCCTGGAGCTCCTGGCCCGCCAGGCCATCACCTGGGAGGTCCCCGTCCTGGCCGTCACCGGCAGGGGAGAGGACGGGGACCTCTCCGACCGCCTGCGCCAGGCCCTGAGAGCCGCAGCCGCCCAGGCAGGCCGCCCCGACCCGGTCACCACCATCCTCACCGGCCCCGACGCCGCCACCACGGCGGTCCAGGCCGCCGAGCTCGGGGCCTGCGACACGGTCGTCAACGGGATCACCGGCTCGGTGGGCCTACTGCCCACGCTGGCCGCCCTGGCCAGCGGAGCCCGCCTGGCCCTGGCAAACAAGGAGTCCCTCGTCGTCGGGGGCGCCCTGGTCCGCCAGGCGCTCGCCCGACCCGGCCAGATCGTCCCCGTGGACTCCGAGCACTCCGCCATCGCCCAGGCCCTGGCCAGCGGCCGCCACGAGAAGGGACTAACCAGTCCCGTCCTCAGCGGACGCAGCGAGGTGCGGCGGCTGGTCCTGACCGCCTCCGGCGGCCCCTTCCGCGGGCGCAGCCGCGCCGAGCTCACCGGGATCAGTGCCGCCGCCGCCCTCAAGCACCCCACCTGGGACATGGGGCCGGTGGTGACCATCAACTCCTCGACCCTCATCAACAAGGGGCTCGAGCTCATCGAGGCCCACCTCCTGTTCGACGTGGCCCCCGAGCGGATCGACGTCGTCGTCCACCCCCAGTCCGTCATCCACTCCATGGTGGAGTTCACCGACGGCGCCACCATCGCCCAGGCCTCCCCACCCGACATGCGCCTGCCCATCGCCCTGGGGCTGACCTGGCCCGAGCGCCCCGACCTGTCGGGGCTGGTGACTCCCAACGACTGGCGCGAACCGGTCAGCTGGACCTTCGAGCCGCTGGACAGTGCCGCCTTCCCCGCCGTCGACCTGGCCCGCAGCGCCGTGGCGGCCTCGGACACCCACCCGGCCGTCCTCAACGCGGCCAACGAGCAGGCCGTCGCCGCCTTCCTCGCCGGCGGCCTGGAGTGGCTGGACATCGTCGAGATCGATGCGGCCGTCGTCGGCGAGCACGAGGGCCTGACCGGCCCGGGCCTCGACGACGTCCTGGCCGTGGAGACCTGGGCACGCGCCCGCGCCGACGAGCTCATCGCGGCACAAAACGGAGGAACGCACTCGTGAGCACCACCCTGGCCTACATCCTGGGCATCGTCATCCTCGTCATCGGGATCGGTGTCTCCGTGGCCCTTCACGAGCTCGGGCACATGATCCCCGCCAAGAAGTTCGGCGTGAAGGTCCCCGAGTACTTCATTGGCTTCGGCCCCAAGATCTGGTCGTTCAAGCGCGGAGAGACCGAGTACGGCGTCAAGGCCATCTGGCTGGGCGGCTACGTCAAGCTCGTCGGCATGCTGCCGCCCGCCAGGCCCGGCAGGCCGGACCGCCGGCGCAAGGACGGAAGCCTGGGCATGGTGGGCGAGGCGCGCGCCGAGGCCCTGGAGGAGATCCGGCCCGGGGAGGAGCATCGGGCCTTCTACCACCTCAGCGTCCCCAAGAAGCTCGTCGTCATGGCCGGGGGAATCCTCACCAACCTGGTCCTGGGGATCGTGCTGCTGGCCGTGGCCGTCGGCGTGGTCGGGATCCCCGGACGCACGACGACGCTGTCGACCGTGACCCCCTGTGTCTCGTCCGACATCGACGCGGGCGCCCCCTGCCAGGACTCCGACCCGGTCGGCCCCGCCAGCGCCGCCGGCATCAAGGTCGGCGACAGGATCGTCTCCTGGGGCGGGGTGAAGGTCTCCACCTGGGAGGAGCTTCAGGCCCGGATCGCCGCCGGCGGTACCAGCCCCACCGAGGTCGTCATCGAGCGCGACGGAGCCGAGCGCACCGTGAGCGTCACCGCGGTCGAGGCCCAGCGCACCGTCCGCGACGCACAGGGCGCCCCGGTCAAGGACGCCTCCGGGGCCGTGCGCACCCAGGCCCGCCCCTATGTCGGCATCTCTCCGTCGCTGGGAACCATCCCCCTGAGCCCCGCCAAGATCCCGGGCATCATCGAGCAGGCCATCGGTGGGACGGTCAAGGCCATCGCCACCCTGCCGGTGGGCCTCTATCACGCCGTCCAGGCGGCGCTGGGCGTTGAGCAGCGCAGCGCCGACAGCGGCGTCGTGGGCCTGGTGGGGATGGGGCGTATGGCCGGCAACGCCACCAGCGGTGGTGTGTCCGGGGGCGGAGCGGTCCCCCTGTCGATGCGGGTGAGCACCATGCTCATGCTGCTGGGCAGCCTCAACCTGGCGCTGTTCGCCTTCAACCTGGTGCCCCTGCTGCCCCTGGACGGCGGGCACGTACTCGGAGCCTGCTGGGAGGGCACCCGGCGCTCGATCGCCAAGGCGCAGGGCAAGCCCGATCCGGGGCCGGTGGACACGGCCAGGATGCTGCCGGTCGGTCAGGTCGTCTTCGGTCTGCTCATCATCATGGCCCTGGTCCTGGTGTGGGTGGATATCGCTGCGCCGCTGTGAGGCCCGCAGGGCCGGGCAGGTCGTGAGCAAATCGGTACCGGCGGGAGCGATGCCACACACCTGAGGTGCGGGGCCCGGCAGGGCGGGTGACATACTGGTCGGGTGACTGAAGCGATCGCTCTTGGCATCCCTACGATGCGTGCCCAGGCCCCGGTCCTGGCGCCGCGCCGACCGACCCGCAAGATCCAGGTCGGCAGCCTCAACGTCGGTGGAGACGCCCCCATCACCGTGCAGTCGATGACCACCACGAAGACCCACGACATCGGCGCCACTCTCCAGCAGATCGCCGAGCTGACGGCCGCGGGCTGCGACATCGTCCGCGTGGCCTGCCCCACCGACAAGGACGCCGAGGCGCTGCCGATCATCGCCAAGCAGTCGCGCATTCCCGTCATCGCGGACATCCACTTCAACCCCAAGTACGTCTTCGCCGCCATCGAGGCGGGCTGCGGCGCGGTGCGCGTCAACCCCGGTAACATCCGCAAGTTCGACGACCAGGTCGCCGGCATCTGTAAAGCCGCCTCCGATGCCGGCGTCTCTCTGCGCATCGGCGTCAACGCCGGTTCCCTGGACAAGCGCCTGCTCAAGAAGTACGGGAAGGCCACCCCCGAGGCGCTCGTGGAGTCGGCCACCTGGGAGGCCGGGCTCTTCGAGGAGAACGACTTCCACGACTTCAAGATCTCCGTCAAGCACCACGACGTCGTCACCATGGTGCAGGCCTACCGGCTCTTGTCGGAGGCCGGTCAGTGGCCCCTGCACCTGGGCGTGACCGAGGCCGGTCCCGCCTTCCAGGGCACCATCAAGTCCTGCGCCGCCTTCGGCACCCTGCTCGCCGAGGGCATCGGCGACACCATCCGGGTCTCCCTGTCCGCACCCCCGGTCGAGGAGGTCAAGGTGGGCACCAAGCTGCTGGAGTTCATGGGACTGCGCGAGCGCCAGCTCGAGATCGTCTCCTGCCCCTCCTGCGGCCGGGCCCAGGTGGACGTGTGGACCCTGGCGGAGGAGGTCGAGGCCGGGCTCAAGAACATCACCGCTCCGTTGCGCGTGGCCGTCATGGGCTGCGTCGTCAACGGCCCCGGCGAGGCCCGCGAGGCGGACCTGGGCTGCGCCTCGGGCAACGGCAAGGGGCAGATCTTCGTGCGCGGACAGGTCGTGGAGACCGTCCCGGAGGACCAGGTCGTCGAGACCCTCCTCAAGCACGCCGAGGCCATGGCCGCTGAGATGGCCGAGGAGTTCGGGCAGGAGGCCCTGGCCGGCACCAGCCCCATGGTCTCGGCAGCCGGCTGAGGACCGGTGAGGGCCGGGCGCCTCCCGCGCCGGCCCGGGCCTGACGGGTATGAGCTTCCTGCGGCACCGCGACACGAGGCGCGCTCAGCGTCACGCCGACCGCCTGACACCGGTCCCCTCCGATCAGGTGTCAGGAGTCATGTCGCTGTGCGCCCTGGAACCGGTCTGCGCCGTGAGCCTGGTCCAGCAGATGCAGCGCTGGACGCGCTGGGGGCGTGGCGACGTCGTCGCCCTGGGCGGACTGGCACAGCCCGTCGCCGCGGCCTGGTCGGTCGGCTCCCTCATGCCCTTCGGTCTGGCCGGACGCCCCGAACACGGTCTGCGAGCGGCGGACGCCGGCGAGATCCGGGCGCTGGCCGAGCACTGCCGACCCCGCCTGTCCAGGCACGGTTCCGTCTGCGGGCCGGCCCAGGACGTCGCGGCGGTCTGGGGCACGCTCAACGAGCAGGGAGTGCGTGCCCGCCAGGAGCGCTGGAAGCAGCCGGTCCTGGCCGCACCTCGCGCGGCTGCAGGGCTGGGCGGCGCGCACCGGCCCCGTCACCCGTCCCTGTCCTGGGTGGGACAGGCGGTGCGTCGGGCGCATCCGAACGAGACGGAGATGGTCCTTCCGGCCTCGGTGGACATGTTCATCGGAGAGCTCGGATACGACCCCACGACCGACGGTCCCGGATACCGGCGCCACGTCGGCTGGCTCGTTGAGCAGGGGCGCAGCTACGTCGTCCTCGACGACGGCGCCGGAGGGCCGGTCCAACCCGGATCGCCTCGGGCGGTGGCCTTCAAGGCCGACGTCGGGGCCCTGTGGCACTCCCCGGCAGGCGGCGTCGCCCAGCTGACCGGCGTGTGGACCCGCCCCGACCTGCGTGGGCGGGGAGTCGGGGCGGCTGCCCTGGCCGGTGTGGTGGACGCCGTGCGCCGGGACCATGTCGGGGCCGACGGCGTCGTGAGCCTCTACGTCAACGACTACAACGCCCCCGCCATGGCGCTCTACCGCTCTCTGGGCTTCGAGCAGGTGGGCCTGTTCGCCACCGTGCTGCTGTGAGCGTTCCACTGACGTGCGGCGCGCTCATCGCCCGGGTCGTGAGGGCTCGACGGCGTCGCACGCGTCAGTGAGGTGGGAGGCGCACGGCGCTCTGCGTTGGGGCCAGGGCACCATACCCCGTAGGATCACCCCCGTGCTGCACAGACTCTCCACCTCCTTCATCCGAACCCTGCGCGAGGACCCGGCCGACGCCGAGGTCGCCAGCCACCGCCTGCTCGTACGCGCCTGCTACATCCGCCGGGCCGCCCCCGGGGTGTACACCTGGTTGCCGCTGGGTCTGCGGACGCTGCGCAAGATCGAGGACATCGTGCGCCAGGAGATGGACGCCATGGGCGGCCAGGAGGTCCACTTCCCGGCTCTCCTTCCGGCCGAGCCCTACCAGGCCACCGGGCGCTGGGACGACTACGGCCCCACCCTGTTCAAGCTCCGCGACCGCAAGGACGGGGACTACCTGCTGGCCCCCACCCACGAGGAGATGTTCACCCTCGCGGTCAAGGACCTCTACTCCTCCTACAAGGACCTGCCGGCCGTGGTCTACCAGATCCAGACCAAGTACCGTGACGAGGCCCGCCCCCGCGCCGGCATCATCCGCGGCCGCGAGTTCGTCATGAAGGACTCCTACTCCTTCGACATCGACGACGCCGGCCTGGCTGCCGCCTACCAGGCCCACCGGGACACCTACGAGCGGATCTTCACCCGCCTGGGCCTGGACTACGTCATCGTCAACGCCATGGCCGGCGCCATGGGCGGATCCCACTCCGAGGAGTTCCTCCACCCCTGCGAGATCGGTGAGGACACCTTCGTGCGCTCCTCAAGCGGCTACGCGGCCAACGCCGAGGCCGTCACCACCGTGGCCCCCGAGCCCGTGGACGCCTCCGGGGTCGGCCCGGCGCGCGTCGTGGACACCCCCGACACCCCCACCATCGACTCCCTGGTCGAGCTGTGCAACCGGGCCTACCCGCGCTCCGATGGGCGGGCCTGGACGGCCGCCGACACCCTCAAGAACGTCGTCGTCACCCTCATCCACCCCGGCGGCGAGCGTGAGCTGCTGGTCGTCGGTGTGCCCGGGGACCGCGACGTCGACATGAAGCGCCTGGAGGCCGCCGTCGCCCCCGCCGAGGTCGAGATGGCCGGCGACACCGACTTCGAGACCCACCCCGAGCTCGTGCGTGGCTACATCGGCCCCACCGCCATCGGTCCCAACTCCCCGCTGCGGCGCGTGGAGAAGCTCGAGGACGGCACCGAGGTCCTCACCGGCTCCGTGCGCTACCTCGTCGACCCCCGGATCGTGGAGGGAACCAGCTGGGTCACCGGCGCCAACACCGACAAGAAGCACGTCCTGGACCTGGTCATGGGCCGCGACTTCACCGCCGACGGCACCATCGAGGCCGCCGAGGTCCGTGAGGGCGACCCCGCCCCCGACGGCTCCGGCCCCCTCCACCTGGCCCGCGGCATCGAGATCGGCCACATCTTCGAGCTGGGACGCAAGTACTCCCAGGCCCTGGGGCTGACCGTCCTGGACGAGAACGGCAAGGCCCGCGTGGTCACCATGGGCTCCTACGGCATCGGCGTCAGCCGCGTCATGGCCGCCCTGGCCGAGGCCAACCACGACGACAAGGGGCTGACCTGGCCCGTCCAGATCGCCCCCTTCCACGTGCAGGTCCTGGCCACCGGCAAGGACCAGGCCGTCTTCGACGTCGCCGAGCAGATCGCCTCGTCCCTGGACGCCGACGGCGTCGAGGTCCTCTACGACGACCGCCGCAAGGTCTCCGCCGGTGTGAAGTTCGCCGACGCCGAGCTCCTCGGCCTGCCCTACACGCTCGTCGTCGGCCGGGACCTGGCCAAGGAGGGGACCGTGGAGATCCGCGATCGCCGCACCGGCGAGCGCCGCTCCGTGCCCGCCGACGCCGCAGCGGCCGAGCTCAGCGCCACCGTCCGCGCCGCCCTGGAGGCCGCTGAGAGCCTGTGACAGGCGGCGCCGGTACCGGCCGCGGGGCGAACGCCTTGGACTCGGCTGGCCCCTCCTGGCTCCTGTACCGGGTCCCGAGGCACCGCCTCAACGCCGGCTCTGGCCCGGTCCTCTTCCTCGGGGCAGGTTACTGCACGAGGGTAGGGGGGTGTACTGACCAAGGGTTGTGCGTACTGCACGAGCCCCCACACCTCATGGAGTACCCCGCCCCTGCCCAGCAGTCCCCGACCCTCGTGCAGAGTGCATGCCAGGCACCGCCAAAATAATCGAGCCCGTCCCTGCCAACAGGGCGAGCAACGACTCTCACGGCCGGGAATCCTGCTCCACCGGTGTCTTGAGATGCCATGACGTCCGGAGTTCTCAGAAGTCATGAGACAACACAGCGTGGTTGACTCTCAGGCAGTGAGAGCTGAACCTCGTGGACTAGTTACCTTGTTGGTGGTCCCGGGCGGACTCCGGTTTGGACCGGGCCGACGGAATCGGCCCAAATTGCCGCCTCGACGCCGACTCATCCTCGGAACCCGCCCCTACGCCCGCCGGTCCCGGGGAGAGGCCGCCAGGCCGAGCACGATCACGACCGCCCCCGCGGCCAGGGCGCAGGCTCTTCCGGGGGAGCCGAGTGGGGCTCCCAGCAGGGCGCCGACGATGCAGGTCCCGACGCTGGTGCCGAGTTGGCGCGCGGAGGTCATGACGGCCCCGATGCGGCCGGGCGGGGCGTCGGCGGCCGACGCCGTCGTCAGGGTCGCCGCCGTGCTCGCCGACACCGCGGCGACGCCGAAGACGACTGTCGCGGCGCATGCGGCCGCGGGCCCCGTGGAGCGGGTCGCGCCGATCACGATGAAGCCCAAACCCGCGGCGCAGGGCGAGAGCGTCATGATCGGCCCGAGGGAGCGGCCCGACTCGCACAGGCGCTGGACGGCGGGTGCGCACAGCAGCGCCGCTGCGCCCTGGAGCCAGAACGGCAGGCCCGCCAGCCACGGGTGCGCCGCCCGCAGGGAGTCGAGCCGGACCGCCACGAGGAGCACCTCCGCGGCCTGCCACCCGCCGAATGCGGTCATGAGCACCAGCCCCGCCCTGGCCGTCGTGGCGGCGGTCATGGAGGGCGGGATGACCGGGCGCGTCCGGCCGGCGTCGGCGCGCAGGACCGCCAGCAGGAGGGGCGAGGCCGCCGCCAGCGCCGCGAGGGGCGTCCACCAGCTCCTGGCGAGCAGGGCCGCCTCGGCCGCGGCGAGCAGGACGGTCACCGCTGCGCTCAGGAGCACGGGAGGGCGTCCGTCCGCCCCCGCCGACCGCCGTCCCCCGCCCGTTCTCCCCCGTCCCAGCGGGACGGTCCCGATCAGGAGGGCGAGCGCGATGACGGCGGGGCCGGTGAATCCCGCCCTCCACCCCGCCGCCGCGATCAGCGGCGTTCCCAGGCCGACCCCCAGCGCGAGGCCGATCGCCCCCACGGCGGCGAACCAGCCCAGGGCGCGCCGCGCCCGTCGCGGGGGCAGGTCGATCAGGAGCGCCAGGGTCGCGGGGGCGGCCAGCGCCGCGCACGCCCCCTGAAGGGCCCGCAGGGCGATGACCGGCCCGACGGCGCCGACCATGGTGACCGCCCCGCCGCTGAGCGCGAAGGCGCCCAGTGCCCACCTCAGCGCGCGCAGGGCCCCGAAGCGGTCGGCGCACCAGCCCCCGAGCAGCAGGAGCCCCCCGAAGGCCAGCGCGTAGACGCCCTGCGCGAGGGAGACCCGTCCGACCCCGGTGTGCAGTTGGCGGGACATGACCGGGGTCGCCGAGGTGATCACGGTGGTGTCCAGGACCAGGAGGAGCTGGACTCCGACGAGGACGGCCGTCGTCCCCGGCGGCCCGCCCCGCCTCGAGCCGCCGCGGCCCCCTGCCGGTCCCATGTCCGAGTGCGTCATGGCCGCAGTCTCGCGAACCCATTGAGATCAGGCAAACAGCGGCTTTGACAGCCACCGATCAGTTCTTCTAATCTCGCGCACGTGGAGCTCAGACACCTCGCCTGCTTCCTGGCGATCCTCGACACGGGCTCCTTCACCCGGGCAGCCCGGCGCGTCCACCTCACCCAGTCGGGCCTCAGCCAGCAGGTTCGGTCCCTCGAGCGCGAGCTCGGCACGGCCCTGTTCACCCGCCGACCGGTGCGTCCGACGCCGTCGGCCCTCGCCCTGGAGCCCCACGCCCGCGCCGCCCTAGCCGCCGTCGACGAGGCCGGGCGCGCGGTCGCGGCGACGACCGGCGCGCACCTGGAGCTGCGGGTGGGGGCCATCGCCTCGCTCACCGCGGTCGACCTGTGCGACCTGCTGGAGCGGGTGCGCCTCGCCCACCCCAACCTGTCGGTCTCGATCGTTCAGGAGGCCACCGATGAGATGGTCCGGGACGTGCGCGACGGCCGCCTCGACCTCGCGATCGTCGACACCGCGCGCCCCTCCAGCCGCGACCTGGAGTCCCTGGTGGTCTGCGAGGAGTCCTTCAGCCTCGTGGGGCCGGCGCTGCCGTCCGGGCCGGTCGCGCCGGCCGACCTCGACGGGCGCGCATGGGTCGCGCTGCGCCGCGGGACCCGGCTCCGCGAGGTCTTCGACCGCCTCATGGAGGACCACCACCTGGTTCCCGCGGTCATCGGGCAGGTCGGCGACATCCGGCTGCTGGGCAGACTGAGCGCGGCGGGCTTCGGCAACGCCGTCCTGCCCGCGCCGATGACCCGCCGCCAGCGGGCCGCGCCCATTCCCGCGGCCGTTCTGGCGCCGCGCACCGTGCGGGCCGTGTACGCCCCGCGTCACCGCAACCCCGCGCTGGCGACCTGCCTGACGATCCTGCACGATGGCGCGGGTTCCGCCGGGTGAGTGCCGTGATCCGGTCTCGTCGGCTGGGGTCCCCGGATCCGGCGGTGACACATTCCATTGCCCAGTCCCCGCCCGCGTCGGTCGGAGCGAGGCTCGGGTGCGATGAGCCAGTCCAAAGTCTGCGGCGAGACCGTTTCTGATGAGCAGACGGCCCGACGTCGCCCCGTTCCCGTTCGGGAGCCGTCGGGGAAGGCTTCCGTGGCGCCCGCTCAGGTCAACAGACCCTGCTTGGTCAGTCGGTCCTTCGTGATCGTGGCCGAGTCGAGCTGCTTGCCAGTGGAGTGCTTGTTTGAGTGTGCGCAGTTCGTCGGCCGTGAGCCCAGCCTGGACGGGCTTCGCATCGAGACTGTCCGAAAAACCCCCAGCAGTCCAGACACACCACATAGGGGCACCCTCATTGCCCCGGTTGACCGGCGGACTGGCCGAGCACCCTCAAAAGATGGAAGGGTCAGGATGCCGCTGGGCCGGAGGCCCCAACGATCCGGTGCTGCAGGTGTGACGCGTTGCCGCCACATGCGAGACGACGAGTCCTACGGGGATCTCCATCGGAGCGGGGCGGGCTTTCTCACCTCGGGGCCGTGTCTGCCTGGATGTCGGCCAGGCGCTCCTCGGTCTCCTGCTGCTCAACCGCGTGCTCGTGGGCCGGGTTGAAGACGTTGTCGATGGGACCCAGGAGGGCGCCCCGGGGGTCGCGCTTGCGGCGCCGCCAGTAGATCCAGCCACGGCGCTCCATCCACAAGAAGAGCTGGTCCACGGCCGCCAGGGCGGCGATGGCGGCCACGGCCGTCACGACAAGACGCATGTCAGGCGGCGTAGCCGGGCAGGGAGGAGAAGTCCGCGCCCCAGGCGGTGGCGCGGCGGGCAGCGTCGACCGCACCGGTGACGGCCGCTTCCCGGGCCGGGCTGGAGGCCTTGGCAGAACCGGCCTCCTGCACCTCTGAGGACACGATGGCGGACCACACCTGCCGGGCCCAGAGCACCTGGGTACTCACACTGGGGTCGGTGGACTCACTCGGGGCGGCGTAGGCGCTCAGCCGCTTGTCCTCGGAGCCCGCGGCCACCGCGGCGTTGACGACGGAGGTGGCGGCCTTGGCATCAGCGACCGCCCGAGTGCGCTGGGAGTCGTCGCTGCGCGCCGCAAGCTCCTCCATGGCGTAGCGGGCCTCGTCATAGGAGGTCAGCAGACCGGAGCTGATCTTGGAGCCCTGCGCCACCTCCACCCGTGACTTATCCGCCGAGCTCGGCGGCTGGAAGAGATCATGCTGGAGACTCCAGGCCACCGTCAGCGAGGTGAAGAGCCGGGCATCCTGCTCCGAGGCGGCGGCGATCGCCGCCCGGCGGGCCAGCGTCGATCCATCGGCCAGGGCCGTGGCCAGATCCTGGGCGGAGGCGCCCGCCGAGGCCGACGGCACCGGAGCAACCGTGGGGTAGATGGAGGGCACCTGTGTGGGCCAGGGCTGCCATACCCCGCCCAGGGTCTCGAGCTGGGCGTCAGCCGTCTGCTTGACCCCCTCGGCCAGGGTCACCGTCGTGGCATCCCCGCCGCCGGCCTGCGCGACCACACCGGCGGTGGAGGAGATGAGCGCGGCCTGCCGGGCCAGGCCGTCACGGGCGGTCTCCGCCGCCGAGGCCGATGGCAGGGACGCCGGGGAGCCCTTCCCCAGACGCAGTCCGCAACCGCTCACCGCCACGGTCAGAGCCGTTCCCACCGCGAGCACCGCGGTGCGACGCGTCAAGCCGTGGCCCGCCGCGTCGGCGTCGCCACTGGTACGGGGCCTGGCGCCGAGCCGGTCACTGTAGGCCGGCTGAGAGCCGTTCGACTGGGCGGGCAGGGGAGGGCGGCGAGTGTTCACCGGGGAATCCTCCCACAGACGGCGGGTAGCATGATCCCGACCTCGACCACCTCGACCATGTTGACCACGTCGCCCGGGCCTTCGCCTCGGGCCAGTACGGGAGGAAGAACGACCATGGCAGCCCCTGATCAGCGCAAGGATCCGCGCCAGCGCGCTGACGCTCTGGCCCGCAGTCTCACCGATCTGCTCCTTCCCGTTGTCAACGATGCCGGGCTTCATCTTGAGAGCGTGGAGACCACCCGGGCGGGAAAGTACTCGGTCGTGCGCGTCTTCGTGGACCTGGTCGATGGTCCCGGAGACCTCGATCTCGACGCCCTGGGGCCCGTGACCGCGGCCGTCTCCCAGGCCCTCGACGAGGCCGACCCCGTCAAGGGTCAGTACACCCTCGAGGTCTCCACCCCCGGCGCCGAGCGGGAGCTGAGCACCCTGCGTCACTTCCGGCGTGCCGTTGGTCATAGTGCCCGGGTGCGCACGGCCGACGGTGAGCTCACCGGCCTCGTCACCGCGGCCGATGAGGACGACGGCGCCAGTGAGCACAACGGCGGCATGGTCGGGATCGAGGTCGACGGCGTCGAGCGCCGCATCGCGCTGGGGGACATCATCGAGGCCCGGATGGTGGTGGCCGGGCTCTAGAGCCGGGCAACAGGCCGAAGATCCATAGGATACTCCCCACGGGTAGTGACCGGGAATAATGTATGTCCTGATAACTGATAGGTTGACGGACCTGCCCGGGAAAGACGTGATGGACCATCCGACCCCTCACGGGCTACCGTCAACGGGAACCCAGTGAACACCCGCTCAGCGGACCAGAGAGGACCCAAGGACCCATGGACATCAATATGCCGGAGCTGCGAGGCGCTGCCGACGAGCTCGGTATTGACCTGGACAACCTGCTGCCCGCTATCGAGGACGCCATCCTGGGGGCCTACTCCAAGGTGCCCGGGGCCATCCGCGGCGCCCACGTCGAGATCGACCGTCGCACCGGGCACATGAGCGTCCTGGCCCCGGAGGTCGACGAGGACGACCAGCCCACGGGGGAGTACTTCGATGACACCCCCGATGACTTCGGCCGCATCGCCCAGGCCACGGCCCGCAGCGTTATCGTCCAGCGCATCCAGGACCGCCGCGACTTCGAGGTCCTGGGCGCCTTCAAGGACAAGACCGGCGAGCTGATCTCCGGCACCGTGGAGCAGGGGCGCGACCCCCGCATCGTCTACGTGCGCCTGGACGAGGAGCACGAGGGCATCATGCCTCCCCATGAGCAGGTCCCCGGCGAGCGCTACCGCCACGGCGACCGCGTGCGCGCCTACGTCACCGATGTCTCGCGCGGCACCCGCGGGGCTCAGATCATCCTGTCGCGCACCCACCCCGGTCTGGTTCGCAAGCTCTTCGAGCGTGAGGTTCCCGAGCTCTCCTCGGGTGACGTCGAGATCGTCTCGGTGGCCCGGGAGGCCGGTCACCGCACCAAGATGGCTGTGCGTTCCAAGGTCCGCGGCGTCAACGCCAAGGGCGCCTGCATCGGCCCCATGGGGCAGCGGGTGCGTGCGGTCATGACCGAGCTCGGTGGGGAGAAGATCGACATCGTGGACTACTCGGAGGACCCGGCCCGCTTCATCGCTAACGCCCTGTCCCCGGCCCGCGTGGCTGCCGTGGGCGTCATCGACGCCGAGGAGCACACTGCGCGCGCCATCGTCCCCGACTTCCAGCTCTCCCTGGCCATCGGCAAGGAGGGGCAGAACGCCCGTCTGGCCGCTCGCCTGACCGGGTGGAAGATCGACATCCACGCCGACGCCGAGTCCGGCGAGATCACCCCCGGCCAGGGCTCCCAGTCCGACGACGTGACAGGTCCCTCAGAGCTGGGCGACTGAACCGCCCTGTGGGGCGATGTAGACTTTCCGGCGGACCTTTGCGGGTCCTGCGCCGGGATTCCTCGGCTGCGGTACCCGCGTCAGCGGTTGCAGAGCAGCGGAAGGACGCCGACGGACGGTGGTCACCATCCCCCACGTGCCCGAGCGCACCTGTATCGGCTGTCGACAAAGGGCCCCACGGACGCAGCTGCTGCGTCTCGTCCTGACGCCGAGCGGTGAGCTCGACGTCGACGCCCGGACCGTCAGACCCGGGCGCGGCGCCTGGATCCACCCGGATCCGGCGTGCCTCGACCTCGCTGAGCGACGCCGCGCCGCTCCACGCGCCCTGCGCACCGGCGGACCACTGGATGTGGCCCGGGTACGCGGGTTCCTGGAACGGAGGATGGTCAACGACGGCGAGGTCCCCGCTGCCCGACCGGGTGAGCGGACCATCGATAGCGAAGGCGGGTAGGAAGCCGATGGGCACCCGATGAGTACCCAGCGATGAGCTGCCTCTAGAAGCACCCACCCCTGTCCGGGGTGGGAGACCGGACAGGAGAAAAGTGGCTAAACCACGCGTTCATGAGCTCGCGAAAGAGCTCGACCCCACTGGCAAGAAGGTCACCTCGAAGGTGATCCTGGCCTGGCTCAAGGACCAGGGAGAGTTCGTCAAGGCGGCCTCGTCCGCCGTTGAGCCACCCGTCGCTCGCCGGGTTCGCGAGCACTTCGCCGCCCAGGTGCAGGAGGCGCCGGCGGACACCCAGGCCGACAAGCCGGCCAAGTCGGCCAACACCGACTCTCAGGCCCCCAAGCCTTCCAAGAGCGCCCCCAAGCCGGGAGCCCAAGGCGCCAAGCCTGGACCTGCCGGTGCTGCGGCCCCCGCTCCGAGCCCCGCCGTCAAGCCGGCCGCCCCCAAGCCGGGTGCCGGCACCCCCAAACCAGGTGCTCAGGGCGCCAAGCCGAGTGAGGGCGCCCAGGCCCCGGCCGCCGCCAAGCCGGCGCCCCAGCCGAGAACCGCGGGCGCGGCGCCCAAGGCCCCCAAGCCCGGAGCCAGGGCTGCCAAGCCTGCCTCCGCCTCTGGCGCCCCGACGCCCGGCTCGCGCCGCAGCGCCCCGACCCCGGGGCCTCGCCCCAGTGCGCCGCGCCCCGGCAACAACCCCTTCGCCACCTCCCAGGGCATGCCCCGCCAAGGCGGTCAGGCAGGCCGAGGAGGCCAGCGCTCGGGCCAGTCCCGCTCGGGTGCGCCGCGCCCCGGCAACAACCCCTTCGCCACCTCCCAGGGCATGCCCCGCCCGGGTGGTTCCGGTGGCCCCCGTCCTCAGGGCGGTCCGCGCCCCGGCGGCCCCCGTTCTCAGGGCGGCGCACGGCCTCAGGGAGCCGGTCGCTCCGGTGCTCCGCGTCCGGGCGGTCCGCGTCCCAACCCGGGCATGATGCCCGGCCAGTCCTCCATCGGGCGCCCCGGTGCTCCCGCACGAGGGGGAGCGGGCGGCGGTCGCGGCTCGCGCCCCGGCGGCGGTGGCCGTCCCGGTGGCGGTGGCCGTCCCGGCGGCGGCTTCGGCGGCCCCCGCGGGGGCCGCGGTGGTCGCGGTTCCACCCAGGGCGCCTTCGGGCGCGGTGGCGGCGCCCCGCGGGGACGCAAGTCCAAGCGGGCCAAGCGCCAGGAGTTCGAGCAGCAGAGCGCGCCGTCGATCGGCGGTGTCATCGTCCCGCGCGGTGACGGCTCCACCCCGGTGCGCGTGCGCCAGGGGGCCACGCTCACGGACCTGGCCGAGAAGATCAACGCCAACCCCGCGGCCCTGGTGACCGTCCTGTTCCACCTCGGTGAGATGGCCACGGCCACCCAGTCCCTCGACGAGGACACCTTCGCCCTCCTGGGCGCCGAGCTGGGCTACAACGTCCAGATCGTCTCGCCCGAGGACGAGGACCGCGAGCTCCTGGAGTCCTTCGACATCGACCTCGAGCCCGACGAGGACGACGCCAACCTCGTGCCCCGGCCCCCGGTGGTCACGGTCATGGGTCACGTCGACCACGGTAAGACCAAGCTGCTGGACGCCATCCGCTCCACCGACGTCGTCGCCGATGAGGCCGGGGGCATCACCCAGTCCATCGGCGCCTACCAGGTGCGCGTCAACCTGAACGACGAGGAGCGCCCGATCACCTTCATCGACACCCCCGGTCACGAGGCCTTCACGGCCATGCGTGCCCGCGGTGCCGAGGTGACCGACATCGCCATCCTCGTCGTGGCCGCTGATGACGGCGTCATGCCCCAGACCGTCGAGGCCCTCAACCACGCCCAGGCGGCCAACGTGCCGATCGTCGTGGCGGTCAACAAGATTGACAAGGAGGGCGCCAACCCGGACAAGATCCGTGGCCAGCTCACCGAGTACGGTCTGGTCCCCGAGGAGTACGGCGGCGACACGATGTTCGTGGACATCTCCGCCAAGCAGCGTCTCCACATCGACGAGCTCCTCGAGGCAGTCCTGCTGACCGCGGACGCCGCCCTGGACCTGCGGGCCAACCCGGACACCGAGGCCCGCGGCGTGACCATCGAGGCCAAGCTCGACAAGGGACGCGGCGCCGTGAGCACCATCCTGGTCGAGCGCGGCACGCTGCGGGTCGGCGACCCAATCGTGGCCGGAAGCGCCTACGGGCGTGTGCGCGCCATGTTCAACGAGCACGGGGAGAACCTCACCGAGGCCGGACCCGCACGCCCGGCCCTGGTCCTAGGGCTGACCAACGTGCCCAGCGCCGGCGACTCCTTCATCGTCGCCCCCGACGACCGTACGGCCCGCCAGATCGCCGACAAGCGTGAGGCCGCCGAGCGCGCCGCCATGCTGGCCAAGCGCCGCAAGCGGGTCTCCCTGGAGAACCTCACCGACGTCCTCAAGGAGGGCAAGGTCGACACCCTCAACCTCATCCTCAAGGGCGACAGCTCGGGTGCGGTCGAGGCCCTGGAGGACTCCCTGCTCAAGATCGACGTCGGCGAGGAGGTCGCCCTGCGCGTCATCCACCGCGGCGTGGGTGCCATCACGCAGAACGACGTCAACCTGGCCACGGTGGACTCCGCCGTCATCATCGGCTTCAACGTCCGGCCCGCCGAGCGCGTCTCGGAGATCGCCGACCGCGAGGGCGTCGACATGAAGTTCTACTCGGTCATCTACAACGCGATCGAGGACGTCGAGGCCGCCATGAAGGGCATGCTCAAGCCCGTCTACGAGGAGGTCGAGCTCGGCACCGCCGAGATCCGGCAGATCTTCCGCTCCTCGAAGTTCGGCTCCATCGCCGGCTCCATCGTCCGCTCGGGCATCATCAAGCGGGGCGCCAAGGCCCGCCTGGTGCGCGACGGCGTCGTCATCAACGGCGATCTGTCCATCGAGACGCTGCGCCGTGAGAAGGACGACGTCACCGAGGTCCGTGAGGGCTACGAGTGCGGTATCAACCTGGGCTTCAAGGACCTCGCCGAGGGCGACGTCATCGAGACCTGGGAGATGCGCGAGAAGCCTCGCGACTGAGAACGTCCGCGTTCATCAATGGTGGCCGGTCGCCCCGCACTGGGGTGGCCGGCCACCATCGTCAGTGACGGGCGCGCATCGGACGCCCGCGACAATGCTCGAGCGAGATGAGGCCGTCAGATGCGCGCGTTGACGTCCTGGTACCCGGAGTCCTCGCGGGTTCCGCCCATGCCGTCACCGACCTCGCTGTAGTGACGGATCAACGTCACCGACCGGACCCACTTGATCATCTTGTACCCGTGGCTCGTCTCGCAGCGCAGGCGCAGCGGAGCGCCGAACATGCCCGACAGCGGCTCGTCATTGCGGTCCCAGGCCAGGATCGTGTCATCCTCGAGGGCCATGTCCAGAGGCAGGCACGTGTAGTACGGCTCGACCGGGCGCCCGTCGTGCATGTGCTGGGCCATGCCGAAGGACTCAAACATCACCCATCCGGCCTCGGGATCGATCTGACCGACCTGCTCGAGCAGGTCCCGTACACGGATCCCCGTCCACTTGGCGATCCCCGTCCAGCCCTGCATGCAGGTGTGCATGGTGATCTGGGACTGGCTGGAGATCGCCTTGAGCTCCGTCAGGGAGAAGGACGCCGGGGCTGAGACCATGCCACCCACCTCGAGGCGGAAGTCGGCGAAGTCGTTCGCCGCCAGCTCCTGGTACTCCGGGGACTCCTCCCGTGAGGGGGTGCGGGTGTTGACCCAGTGGAATTTGGAGATGTCCTTCTCCGTCCATGGCTTCTTGACGGCCTGCTGCGAGCTGAAACGGTCCACCGTGAGACGGCGGATCGCCCGCGTGGCGTCCCATAGGATCCGCTGGCTGCGACGGGTGTCTGTCAGTGTCCAGTAGGACATGGCGATCCACAGCGCCACCACGACGATGATCGTCGCGATGACGGTGACGTAGGCCTGACCCACCCGACTCGGGTCGTAGTAGCCGAAGACGATGTGGGTGAGGTTGTGAGGAGCGTGCACGATGAACACCAGGCCCACGTGGACGACGGCGAAGCCCAGGTAGGTGAACATGCCGATCAGGTGCAGGGAGCGGGCGGCCTGGCGGCCACCGAACATCTTGGCGTACCAGGGGAAGCGTCCCACGACGGCGGGGGACATGACTGGTCCCGTCACGATCATCAGCGGAGCGGCGATGAAGACGATGAAGAAGTACCCCAGCTGCTGGAGACTGTCGTAGGGGGTGAAGTCGCACAGGGACGGGGTGCGCAGGTGCACGTAGGTCAGCAGGGAGTCCCAGGCGTCGGGCAGGATCTGCCACGTGGTGGGAACCAGGCGGTGCCACGCCCCGGTGCCCACGAGGAAGGCGACGTAGATGACGCCGTTGAGCAGCCAGAAGCTGGTGGCCACCCCGTGCCAGGCGCGCCCCAGCCCGATCTTTGCCCGGCCGGGCAGGGACAGCAGGGGAGAGAGGTCGCGTTGATCATCCCGGGCGGTGAATGCCCCTTCCTCGAGGGGCACCTTGTCCCTGGTGAACCGGAGCCACTCGGAGCCGGGCTCGCACTGGTCCTTGAAGTAGAAGCGCGGGTGTGAGGCGATGATCTCGATTCCAGAGCGGATGAGAACACCCATGAGGAGGAAGTTGATGAAGTGGGTGACTCGCAGCCACAGGGGGAAGGTCTCAGTGTCGACGCACTGCTGGGCGACGTCGTTGGCGGTCTGTGCGGCTAGGGGCAGAAGGGACATCGTTGTGCCTTACAAACGGGGTGGCTAACTTCTCGTATAACTCATTCTACTGCTGTTTCTCAGATCTATGGAGGGGATGGTGACAAGATGTCGCGATCGGGTGTCGATGTAGCGGGGCTGAAGTTGTATCAACCTTCCTTAAATAGGAAACATGAAAATGATTAAAATGGGTGGCACCACGATCGTCTCGTCGTTCCACGTGTTGAATATAAACGGAGAGAATCTGAGGAAATGGGGCTGATCGGTCGATATATCAACGGAGAAGTCCTGGATCGTTCCGACAGTAACCCGTACGACGCTTGTACGGTGGCTGTGACGACGCGGAAGACATCCGCCGTCTCCTGAGATGTACGGAGGTAATCTCATGTCATCCGCTGCCACGACTGAGGGGGCGGCCTCCCGACGCGCTCGCCTCATCGGCAAGGGGTGGATCCAGGGCGTTGCTCTGGTCATGCTCTTCGGATTCACTGTCATGGGCCTGCTGGCCTACCGCACCTACACCAATTCCATGCCTCAACCCCAGAAGGTGGTCACCGAGAGCGGCGAGACCCTCTTCACGACACAGGACATCACCGAGGGGCAGAAGCTCTTCCAGGCCAGAGGTCTCATGGAGTACGGCTCCATCCTGGGGCACGGCGGCTACCTCGGTCCCGACTTCACCGCCGAGTACCTTCGCATGGAGGCCACCAGCGTCAAGGAACAGCTCGCCTCCCAGGGGGTCGCCGATCCGGCGGCCGCCACCAAGAAGATGATGCGGACCAACCGCTACGACCCCTCCACGGGAACCCTGGTGTGGACCGATGAGCAGGTCAAGGCCTACAACGAGGCCGTCAGCCACTACACCACGATGTTCGGGCCCGATGCCCGCAGCCACGGCCTCAAGCCGGATCTCATCACCGATCCCGTCCAGGTCAAGCAGGTGACGGCCTTCTTCGGCTGGACCGCCTGGGGCTCGTCCGCGCAGCGTCCGGGCCACGACTACTCCTACACGAACAACTGGCCCGCCGAGTCCCTGGTCGGCAACGCGCCCACCGGCGACCTCATGATCTGGTCGGTCCTGTCGCTGATCGTCCTCATCGGTGGAACCGGGGCCATGTTCGCCATCTACGGCCGCTGGAGCCAGAAGATCGGCTGGCACTCCGAGGAGGCCCCGGCCCTGTCCTTCCGACAGCCCGAGGAGGTTGGGCTGACCAAGTCGCAGCGGGTGGTGGCCTGGTACGTCTTCACCATCGCCGCCCTCTTCCTCGTCCAGACGCTCCTGGGAGCCCTGGCCGAGCACTACCGGGCCGACGTGCTGTCCTTCTTCGGCTTCGACCTGGGCCGGCTCCTGCCCTTCTCCCTGGCGCGCACCTGGCACGTCCAGCTCTCCTTGTTCTGGACCGCCATCGGGCTGCTCGCAGCCGGTCTGTTCCTGACCCCGTTCATCGCCAGACGTGAGCCGAAGAAGCAGCACGTGCTGGTGTGGACTCTGTTCATCGCGGCCACGGTCGTCGTCGTCCTGTCCTGCCTGGCGGAGGGGGCCAGCCAGCACGGCCTGAGCTGGGCCAAGGGGCCGCTGTTCGCCCAGCAGTGGGAGTACCTCGACCTTCCCTTCGTCTTCCAGGTGCTGCTCACCGTGGCCCTGTTCGTCTGGGTGTTCATCATCTGGCGCGCCATGCGCTCGCGCCTGAGCAATGAGCACGTGGCCAACATGCCCTGGCTGTTCATGTTCGCCGCCCTGGCGATCCCCGCCTTCTACGCCGTGGGGATGATGGCGCGCACCGGAACCCACGTCACCGTCGCCGAGTTCTGGCGCTTCTGGGTGGTGCACCTGTGGGTTGAGGACTTCCTCGAGCTGTTCACCACCGTCATGGTCGCCTACGTCTTCGTCCTGCTGGGCGTTGTCCGCGAGAGGATCGCACTGGGCATCATCTTCATGGACATCATCCTGTACTCCGCCGGCGGCGTCATCGGCACCATGCACCACCTCTACTTCTCCGGCACGCCGGTGGAGCACATGGCGCTGGGCGCCTTCTTCTCAGCCGCCGAGGTGATCCCCCTGACCTTCCTGACGGTGGAGGCCTGGGCCTTCATGCAGCTGGGCGCCAACCGCCACGGCAAGGAGGCCGGTCCCTTCCCGCACCGCTGGGCCGTCATGTTCCTCATGGCCGTCGGCTTCTGGAACTTCCTGGGGGCCGGTGTCTTCGGCTTCCTGGTCAACCTGCCCATCGTGTCCTACTACGAGATTGGGACCGCGCTGACAGCCAACCACGCGCATGCTTCCATGATGGGCGTCTACGGCTTCATGGCGCTGGCGCTGGGGATGTTCGCCCTGCGCTACCTGGTGCCGGTCGACAAGTGGCCCGAGAAGCTCGCCAAGATCTCCTTCTGGAGCCTTAACATCGGTCTGGCCTGGATGTGCTTCGCCACCCTGCTGCCGCTGGGCATCCTCCAGCTGCGCTACTCGGTGGGCACGGGCTACTTCGAGGCTCGACAGCTCACCTACGTCACCAACTCGGTCAACACGATCATCGAGTGGGGGCGGATGCCCGGAGACCTCATCTTCATCCTCGGCGGAGTCCTGCCCTACCTCTACATCGCCTTCCTGGGACTGAGGAACTGGCGCCGTGGACGGACGGTGGACACCTTCGCTGAGGACGCCCTTTATGAGGAGATCCCGGGTGGGCGCAAGGCCTGGCACGGTGAGCGTGCGGAGCTGAACGACTGATGGACTCGCCCGACCTGAGCGTGTGGCTCATCGCCGCCTACGCGCTCATCATGCTGGCCGCTGCGTGGGCCGTGGACGTCCTCGGCTCGCGTAGCGCCCGGCACTCGATGTCCTGGCGGCACTCGGACTTCATGTACCACGACGACGTCGACGGCTGGAGATGCCACGAGGACCAGTGGCTGTGGCCCACCGCCTTCGACCCGGACAAGCGCGTCATCCGCTACGAGGGTGCCCACGCGATCTGCGGGCGCTGCCCGTCCAAGGACAGCTGCTCACCCACCCCCGGCCCGCGGGAGATCACCCGGCCCGTCGACCCGTGGCCCTACTCCGACGCCGGACGCTTCCACCGCGGCGTGGGTCTGGTCATCGCCTGCGTCGGTGTCTTCATCCCGATGCTGCTTATGGTGGCCTTTCACGACACCGGAGACCTCATCGTCCTGGGTACGACGACCGTCGTCGTCATCGTCGTCGGAGTCCTGCCGCTGGCCCGTCATCTGTGGAGCACCCCTGACAACGCGCCCGCCCACCTGCCCCACGTCGGCTCGCAGGAGTACCGGGAGGCCGAGGCGGCTCGTCGCTCGGCGAGCGCTGGTCCCGTCCCCGTGTCGATCAGCACACGCCCCTCGGGCTACCGCTCAGTGCGTGAGGCGGCTGAGGCGATCGCCGCCGCTCAGGCGCGTGCGGCCGCCACGGGGCGCACCGTGCATGTCTCCTTCCTCGCCGACTCCGACGGTGCCAGGAAGGCGGACGGCGGGTCTGCTGCTTCCGCGGAGCCGGAGCTGCGTCGCGTCACCGCCCTGCGTACCCGTAAGCGAGTCCCGGTCGCCATGGCCGAGCCCGGGTCGGATGGCTCCCGCGGCGGGGCCCGGCGCTCATGGTCCTCGGCGTGGAATGAGGCCACCGACACCACAAGCAGATGATTCGACCCCAGCCCTGAGCCACCTCGACCCATCTTCCTGAAGGATCCTCCATGACTACTTCCACCACCGCCATCGTGGCCCTGGCCGTCCTCGTCCTGCTCGCTCTGGTCCTCTCGCTCAAGATCATCACCCAGTACGAACGGGGCATTGTGTTCAGGCTGGGGCGCCTGCGACCCGTCTACGAGCCCGGCCTGCACCTGGTCGTCCCCTTCCTTGAGCGCCTGGTACGGGTCGACACCCGAGTGGTCACCCTGACCATCCCTCCCCAGGAAGTCATCACGGAGGACAACGTTCCAGCGCGCGTCAACGCCGTCGTCCTGTTCAACGTCACCGACCCGGTCAAAGCCGTCATGGCAGTGGAGAACTATGCGATCGCCACCTCCCAGATCGCGCAGACCACACTGAGGTCCGTTCTCGGGCGGGTCGACCTGGACACCGTGCTCGCCCACCGCAGCGCCCTGAACGCCGACCTGCGCGACATCATTGAGAAGCTCACCGAGCCCTGGGGCGTGGAGGTCAGCGTCGTCGAGATCAAGGACGTCGAGATTCCCGAGCAGATGCAGCGGGCCATGGCCCGTGGAGCTGAGGCCGAGCGTGAGCGCCGCGCCAAGATCATCAACGCCCGCGGTGAGCTCCAGGCCTCTGAGGAGCTGCGCCAGGCGGCGGACACGCTCTCGAAGTCACCGGCCTCCCTCCAGCTGCGCTACCTGCAGACCCTCCTGGAGCTCGGTGCCGACCAGAACTCCACGGTCGTCTTCCCCCTGCCGATGGACATCATCGGACCGCTCCTGGAGCGCTTCGGCCCCCAGGCCGGCCTGCCGGAGGCTAACGAGGACGAGGATGGCGAATGAGCTGGCGCACTGCGTCGCCGATGAAGACCGCGACCGCCGCCCACACCAGCACCATGGCCGCCCAGCGGGCCGGAGAGATTCGCTCATGGAAGGCTCCCCAGGCCAGCAGGAACTGGATGGTCGGAGCGATGTACTGACTCATCCCCACCACCGACAACGGCACGCGCCTGGTTCCGGCGGCGAAGAGCAGCAGGGGCACCGCCGTGACCGGGCCGGCCACCACGAGCAGCGCCATCATCGGCCAGCCCTGACCAGGAGCCTGCCAGGCCGACTGACCCTGCCAAGCCATGTGGCCCAGGTAGGCGAGCGCGGCGGGAGTCACGACGGCGCTCTCCACCGTCAGCCCGGTCAGAGCGTCCACATCAGGCCCGAGCTGCTTCTTGACCAGCCCGTACAGGGCGAAGGAGAAGGCCAGCGCCAGGGAGATCCACGGCAGCGAGCCCTGAAGCAGCACGAGAAGGGCCACTCCGGCGCCCGCCAGCGCGATCGAGACCCGGTGCGCGGGGCGCAACCGCTCATGCAGCACCAGTGAGGCCAGGGCCACCGTCACCAACGGGTTGATGAAGTAGCCCAGGGCGGCGTCGGCCGTGCGCGCGCTGTTGACGCCGTAGACGTAGACGAGCCAGTTGACCGAGACCAGCAGCCCACAGACGGCCAGCATCCCCAGCAGGCGCGGTGAGCGCACCACGTGGACCAGGTGCGCCCAGCGGTGCCGCAGCGCGGTGAGCATCAGGCAGGTCACGAGCGTCCAGAGGATCCGGTGACCGATGATCTCCACGCTGCCGGCGGCCGAGAGGAGGTGGAAGTAGAGGGGGAAGACGCCCCACAGGGTGTAGCAGCCGATGACCAGAGCCATCCCAGTGCTATCGAGCGTCCCTGACGCCGAGGTCGCCGCGGCGTCAGGAAGGGCCGGTGGCGTAGCGGTGGGGCCGTTTTTCGAGGAGGATGCACCGGGGGAGGAGCTCATTGTGATCTGTTCCTGATCCGTTCGCGCTCGGGGATGGCTGCAGTGACCGTGTCGCCGCTCCGCGTAGCATAGTGAGGCGCACTGGACCGCCTCGGAAGGGTTCGCTCTTTCTCGGGCGAGGACGGCGCGCCGATCGGTCCCGATCGCTCAGCCCCGGGCTTTACAGGCCCGGACCCCGCACGTGAAGGAGCTCCGCCATGGCCGACGCCGCCCGCGCCCGCAAGGTCGCCGACCGTATTCACGAGACGGTGGCCCGTCTCCTTCAGGGGCGCATCAAGGATCCGCGCCTGGGCTTCGTCACCATCACCGATGTCCGTGTCACCGGGGACCTCCAGCAGGCCACTGTCTTCTACACCGTCTACGGCAGCGATGAGGAGCGGGAGGGGACGGCCAAGGCGCTGCGCTCAGCCAAGGGACTCATCCGTTCCGAGGTCGGCAAGGCGCTGGGTATCCGCCTGACCCCCTCACTGTCCTTCCAGCTCGATGCCCTTCCCACCACCGCCAAGACCCTGGAGGACGCCCTGGCTCAGGCCCGGGTGCGTGACGCCCAGATCGCCAAGGTCGCCGAGGGGGCCACCTACGCCGGTGATGCCGACCCCTACCGCCACGATGAGGAGGATGAGGAGGCCGAGGACGGCGACCGTGAGGCCGAGGAGGCCGACCAGGAATCCGCAACGGACGCCGAGGACCTGTGACGGCCTCCGAGCGGTTAGAACCGGTGCACAGGATGGGCCCCGATAGCGGCCACGAACACGCACGTCGTCGCCCCGACGTCCCCCGCGGCGCGGTCACGGCCGCCGACGGGGTCCTCGTGGTGGACAAGCCCCAGGGGCTGACCAGCCACGACGTCGTCGGCGCCACCCGCCGCCTGGCCGCCACCCGCAAGGTGGGGCACGCCGGCACCCTCGACCCCATGGCCACCGGCCTGCTGCTGCTGGGCATCGGGCGCGCCACCCGCTTCCTCACCTACCTGGTGGGGGCCGACAAGACCTACGAGGCCACCGTTCGCCTTGGGGCGGAGACCACGACGGAGGACGCTGACGGGAAGATCACCGCGACCCGCGGCTGCCGGATCGAGGACCTGCCCGAGGACCGCCTCCAGGAGGCGCTCACCGCCCTGACCGGGCCGATCCAGCAGGTGCCCAGCGCCGTCTCCGCCATCAAGGTCGACGGCGTGCGAGCCTACCAACGCATCCGTGACGGGCAGGATGTCGAGCTGCGGGCCAGACCCGTCACCATCCACGAGCTGCGCCTGACCGGAGAGCCCCGCAAGGCGATCGTCGACGGTGACGGCGCCTGGGGCGACGGCTCAGGGACGGTGGAGGCTGTTGACATCGACATCCTGGTCTCCTGCTCGTCGGGCACCTACGTGCGCGCCCTGGCCCGCGACCTGGGGCGGGCACTGGGCTGCGGGGCTCATCTGACCGCGCTGCGGCGCACCGCAGTCGGCCCCTTCGATATCGACGAGGCCCACACCCTGGCGGACCTGTCCGCCCAGGTCGAGGCCGACGCCTCGGCCCCCGAGCCTCACGGGGTCACCACGGTCCCGTTGGAGGAGGTCGCCCGGCGCTGCTTCGAGCGGCTGGTCCTCAGCCAGGACGAGGCGCGCGCACTGCGCTACGGCCAGCCCCTTGACGCCGCGGTCCTGAAGCGGGCCGAGGCACCCGAGACCCGGCGGCCGCAGGCCTCCCCGGGGGCGGCTGAGCAGCGTGTCGTGGCCGGATTCGCCCCCGGTGGGCGCCTCGTGGCACTGTTGAGGCACCAGGGTCCGCGTGCGCGCCCGGTGCTGGTCCTGGACCCGGCCTGAGACGCGTACACGGGCTACCGGCCAGTCCGGCGCGAGCACACCCGATGAGCACCATTTCGTGAGGAGACATGATGAGCCAGACCGGTGGATGCCGCTGCGGATGCGGCGGGCACGGCAAGCGCAATGAGCAGGACGAGCGGGCCGCCGCTCCCGCAGTCGCCCAGCCGGTGGGTGAGGGCTACCGGCCCGAGCCCGCGCAGACCTCCTCGGAGGCCATCGACGCCGTCGCCATCGCCTCAGCGGTGACGACGGCGCTGGGGGCGGGGGCGCCGCAGGGTGTCACCCCCGGGCACAAGGCCGGCAACCTGCTGGGGCTGCGCGACGTCTCCGCGCCCACCTCGAGCGGCGGCGGCTGCGGCTGCGGGGGCCACTGAGGAGGCCACTGACCCGGCCCCGTCACACGCTGTGGCGCTGGAGGGCCTCGGTGACCGTCGTCAGGCGTGCGGGGCCGTCAGCCTCCTCGTATCGTCCCAGGAGCAGGTCCTCCGTGATCTGCCCGTCCACGAGCACCAGGACCCGGTCCGCCCGGGCCGCCACCTGGGAGTCGTGGGTGACCATGACCAGAGTCGTCCCCGAGGCGTGAATCTCCCCGAGCAGGTCGAGGATCTGCAGGGCGGTGGTGGAGTTGAGCGCACCGGTGGGCTCATCGGCGAAGACGATCCCGGGGTCGTTGATGAGGGCCCGGCAGATGCCGGCGCGCTGCAGCTGGCCGCCGGAGACCTCGGTGACGCCGCTGGCGGCCAGGTCGGCGATCCCCATGCGCTCCATGAGCTCCTCTCCACGCGACGTGACCTCTGAGCGCGGACGCAGACCCGCCAGGAACCCGGGCAGGACGATGTTGTCCAGCAGGCACAGGGTGGTCATGAGGTGCGCCTGCTGGAAGACGAATCCGAAGCGCGTCAGTCGCAGTGCCGCCAGCTCCTTCTCATTCAGGCTCGTGATCTCCTGGCCGCCCAGGAGCACCGAGCCGGCATCGGGCTGGTCCATACCGCTCAGGCAGTGCAGGAGGGTGGACTTCCCGGACCCGGAGGGCCCCATGATGGCGACGAACTGCCCCTGCTCGACCTCCAGGTCGAGGTCTCGCAGGACGGGGGAGTGGTAGCTCTTGGACAGGTGCCGGGCCCGCAGGACCGGTTGTCCGGCTCCCGCGGTCACGGCCGGTCCCGTGGCCGCTGAGCCGGTGCGCAATGAGGAGCCCGCTGGGGTGGAGGCGCGCATTCTGTCTCTCCTTACTCGCTGGTGGTCAGGGGCATGGTGCGCAGGCGTCTGAGGGCCAGGGCGACGGCGCCGACGACGGTGGCCAGCAGTGCCCCCGGCAGGACGAGTCCCACCAGCCACCAGTTGGGAAGGAGCTGAAGGTCCGGGGCTCCGCGCGAGGCCATGACCGTCCCGATCGTGGGACTGCCCAGAGTGGAGGCACCTAGATGATTGATTCCAAGGGGTGTGGGTCGGTGTGGGGGCTTGGGGTGTCAAGCCCCGGGTTTTGTGGAGGCTGGTTTATCTGGTTCCGGTGGTTGCCGGTTGTGATTGTTCCTGGCGGTGGTGGTCGTGGTGGGTGTCGGGCGCCCAGGCGGCTTCGTGCTCGGCGGTGGTTCGCATCCCGATGGCGGAGTGTGGCCGGGTGGTGCCCGTACCAGTGGACCCACT
>NZ_MSKS01000043.1 GCF_001937445.1 Actinomyces oris
GCGATCAAGGACATTGCCTCATGGATCGAGCTGAGATACGAATCGTACTCGTCTTCACTCAACTCTAGGGTATCGCACCCCGAACGAGGCCGAAAACGATTTCCTGGACCTGAAGAAGGCAGCCTGAAACACAAACAAGCACTGTCCGAAAAACACCCAGCAGTCCAGTACCTGCCGTCCACACGAATGAGATCCCGTCGGGCGCTGCTGGCCCTTTCTCAGGCGGCCCGGTCCACGAGGATGCGGGCGAAGTCCTCCATAGCCACACGCACCTGCCTCACCCGCTCACCGGCGTCAGCCATAGCCGCCACGGCAGTCTCGCCCTCGACGTCGGCCCGGGCCAGGCGCTGCCGGGTCCCGTCAAGGGCAGCCTCCTCCAGACCCTCTAGGCCCTCAACCGCCTGAGCCGCCCAAGCCATGGACATCTCACGGGTACGGGCCAGGACGGGGTGCTCGCGCAGGCGAGCAACGACGTCGGCCAGGAAGGCATCATCGGACAGGTCACCAGTGGACAGGCGCGAAAGGATGGCCTGACCGGCGGCGTCGAGCTCACCGGCCGCCAGGGCCTTGCGCAGGAGCAGCACCGGCATGGTGTCCACGCCCTCGCGCAGGTCGGTGCCGGGGGTCTTGCCGGTGGTGGCCGAGTCGCTCATGAGGTCGATGACGTCGTCGGCCAGCTGGAAGGCCACACCGATCCTCTCGCCGAACTCCTCCACGATCTGCTCGGTGCGAGCCCCGGCGTTGGTGAGCATCGCCCCGTAGCGGGCCGACACCGCGATAAGGGAGCCGGTCTTGTCCGCCAGGACCTGGATGTAGTGGTCTACCGGGTCGGTACCCGCCGGGCGCGGCAGGGTCTCATGGAGCTGGCCCATGCACAGGCGCTCAAAGGTCTTGGCGTGGGCCATGACGGCCTGCGGGCCGAGCGCCGCCACCAGCTGGGAGGCGCGGGCCACGAGGACGTCGCCGGTGAGGATGGCGGCGGAGTTGCCCCACACGGTCTGGGCGCTCGGGGCGCCTCGGCGCAGCGGGGCCTCGTCCATGACGTCGTCGTGGTAGAGGGTGGCGATGTGGGTCAGCTCCACGGCCACGCCGGCGTCGCGGATCTGTTCACCGGTGGCCAGGGCCGGGTCGCCGAGCTGGGCGGTCAGCAGGGCCAGGACCGGGCGCAGGCGCTTGCCCCCGGCCTCAGCCAGGTGCGAGGTTGGCGGGTTGATGGTCTCGTCAGCGCTGGTGACCACCTCCATGAGGCGGTCCTCAATGGCCTGGAGAGCGGGGGTGATGCGCGACTCCAGCTCGGGGGCGCTCAGCGGCAGTGATCCGATCACGGAAGGAGCATAGCCGTCTGGTCGAACAGGTCGAAGGCGGCCTGCGGCAAAACGCCCAGCCCGATTGTGGCCATCACCGCAACGCTGACCGCCAGGATGATCGGGCCGCGGCTGGCCACGACCACGGAGCGCTCGCCGGCCGGCTCATGGAAGAACATGAGCACGATGAGCCTCATGTAGAAGAAGGCGGTCACGGCCGAGCAGACGATGGCGAGGATGACGACGGGCGTCCCGTTGCCGCTCAGGCCGGCGGCGAAGAGCCGGAACTTGGCCATGAAGCCGGCCGTGAGGGGCACTCCGGCGAAGGACAGCAGGAAGACGGTCATGGCTCCGGCCGCCCAGGGGCTGCGGCGTCCCAGGCCCTTGAAGGCCTCCAGGTCGCCGTCCTCACCGCCCACGGAGCCGTCACGGTTGGAGCGCACCAGGGTGATGATGCCGAAGGCTCCCACGGTGGCGATCCCGTAAGTCAGGGCGTAGAAGCTGAGCGCGGAGATCGCCGCCTTGGAGTAGGCCAGGATCCCGATAAGCATGAAGCCGGCGTGGGCGATAGCCGAGTAGGCGAGCATGCGCTTGACGTCGCGCTGAACCACACCGACGACGGTGCCCAGGAGCATGGTCAGTGCCGCCACGGCCCACAGGGCGGGGGCCAGGTCCCAGCCCATGGCGCCGGCGATCATGTAGTAGAAGCGCACCAGGGCCAGGAAGGCGGCGGCCTTGACACCGGCGGCCATGAACCCGGTGACCGGGGTGGGGGCGCCCTGGTAGACGTCCGGGCTCCAGGCGTGGAAGGGCACGGCCGCCACCTTGAACAGCAGGCCGACGATCACCAGCATGAGGCCGGCCAGGATGAGCCAGTCCTGCCCCGCCGCGCTGCTCACGGCCTCGCCCAGGGTCTTGTAGTCAACGGCGCCGGCCACCCCGTAGAGCAGGGCCGAGCCCATGAGGAGGAAGGCGGAGGCGAAGGCACCCAGCACGAAGTACTTCAGCGCCGCCTCCTGGCTGAGCAGCCGGCGGTGGCGGGCGGTGGCAGCCAGGATGTACAGCGGCAGAGAGATCATCTCCAGGATGACGAACAGCGTGATGAGGTCGCTGCTGGCCCCAAAGAGCATCATGCCGCCCAGTGAGAACAGGGTCAGGGGGAAGACCTCGGTCGTGGTCCACCCGGCCAGGATGGACTCGCTCTCCTCCGCGCTGCCAGGCCGGTCTGCGGCCTGGGCCGCGAAGGCCCCGTCGCCGACGGAGGTGCGGTCGGCCATCACCAGGACGGCCAGCAGCCCGATGACCAGGAGGATGCCCTGGGCGGCGATGGAGAAGGGGTCCTCGGTCAGGCCCGCGGACATGCGGGCGCCCGGCAGGAAGCCCTTGGGGAGCTGGAACTGGGGCACGGCAGCGGCGGCGGCCCCGGCGGCCTTGACCTCGCCCCAGCGCAGGAACAGGGAGACCCCGGAGGCCAGGATGGCCAGGAAGCTCAGCGTGGACTGGATGGCCAGACGGGCGGGCCGGGCGATGAAGGCCTCCACGAGGACACCCAGGACACCGGCGCCCAGGATGATGAGGACCGGTGTCAGGGCGTCCCAGTTGACGATCGGGGCAGTGGCTGAGGGGCTCACTTGGTGTTCCCTTCCGTAGCGGTGGAGGCGGCGGGCACTTCAGTCGCACCGCCGACATCGAGGCTGTCACCGGCGCCGCGGGCTGAGGCGTCAGCCTGCGAGGAGCGGATCACCGTGAGCGCAGCCTGCCGGGCGACGTCGTCGAAGGCGGACGTGAAGACGCCGGGCGCTAGTCCGAGCGCGAGCATCGCGGCGATGATGGGGACGACGACGAGGCGCTCGCGCCCGTCGAGGTCGGGGCTGCCCACGCGCTCGGGGGCGGGCGCCCCGGTGAAGACCCGCTGGTAGGGCAGCAGCATGTAGACGGCGGCGATGACGACGCCGATGACGGCCGCACCGCCCAGGGCCAGCGAGACCGAGAAGGTGCCGGTGAGCACCATCCACTCGGGCACGAACCCGCTCAGGCCCGGCAGGGCGATGGAGGCCAGCCCGCTGACCAGGAAGGTGCCTGCCACCAGCGGCATGACCCGGGCGATGCCGCCGAGCTCGCTGATGGTGACCGTCCCGGTGCGCCGGGCCATGAAGCCAGTGACCAGGTAGAGGCCGGCGATGGACAGCCCGTGGGCCACCATGTAGACCATGGCGCCGTTGGCGGCCACCTGGTTGCCGATGAAGATCCCCAGGACCATGAAGCCGAAGTGGCTCACGGAGGTGTAGGAGATGAGGCGGTAGAGGTTGTCCTGGGCGATGGCGGCCAGGCCCCCGTAGATGATGGAGACGACCGCCAGGACCAGGATCACCGGGGCGGCCCAGCGGGAGGCCTCGGGGAAGATCGGCAGGACCAGGGTGATCATCCCGAAGGTGCCGATCTTGTCCAGGATGCCGATGAGCAGCACCGAGGTGCCCGGGGTGGCCTGCTCGGCGGTGTCGGGCAGCCAGGTGTGGACCGGGACCAGCGGCGCCTTGATGGCGAAGGCGATGAAGAAGGTCAGGAAGATCCAGTGACCGGCGGAGGTGGACACGTGCAGGTTGGCGGCCACCGAGTCGATGAGGAAGCTGGGGGTGTCGTTCTTGGCGGAGTGCAGGTAGACGGCGATGACGCCGATGAGCATGATGAGCCCGCCGGCCAGGGAGTACAGGAGGAACTTCAGGGCGGCTCGCTGACGATTCTGCCCGCCGAAGCAGCCGATGAGGAAGTACACCGGGATGAGCATCGCCTCGAAGCACAGGTAGAACAGGAGCAGGTCCCGGGCCGAGAAGATGACGACGACGAAGAACTCCAGCGTCAGGACGAGCCCGGTGAACAGGCCCTGCCGGTCGGCGGGGACCTCACCCCAGGAGGCGAGCAGCACCAGGGGCGTGACGAAGGCGCCCAGCAGCACCATGGACAGGCCCAGGCCGTTGACGCCCAGGGCCCAGGAGGCGCCGATGGCGGGGATCCAGGCGTGGGTGTCGGTCAGCTGGACGGTGCTGGCTTGAGCCAGGTCGAAGGCGCTCAGCGCCCACAGGCCCAGGGCGAGGACCGCCAGGGAGAACACGAGGCCCACGGCGCGGGCGTGGAGCCGGCGCAGCGGCGGGACCAGCCACAGCAGGAGCGCCCCGGCCAGCGGCGTGACCGCCATGACGGTCAGGACGGGCAGCGATGCGGGAAGAGTCGGCATGTGTCGTGTCCTCTCAGAACCTGGCGGCCAGGACGGCGATGAGTACGAGGACCGTTCCGGCCAGCATGTAGCCGGCGTAGGAGCGCACGTACCCGGACTCGGTGCGGCGGGTCAGGCGCCCCAGGGCGCCGGTGCCGGCGGCGGCACCCTCGATGGCGCCGTCGACGACGTAGCGCTCGACGGCGTCGGTGGCCAGGACCAGCCCCTGGCCGGTGCGCATGGCCAGGGCCTCGTTGACGGCGTCCTGGTACATGTCCTTGCGGGCGGCCTCCACCAGGGGGTTGGCCGGCTGCAGGACGACGGGCACCGGGCGGCGCACATACATCCACCAGGCCACGAGAACCCCGACGACGACCAGGGCGAGGGTGGCGCCCATGATGACGGCGGCCGGCAGGACCGGCTCGCCGTGCTCGGCGTGACCGGTGACCGGCTCCAGCCAGGTGACGAACATGTTGTTGTAGGTCAGCAGCCCGCCCAGGCCCACGGAGAACACGGACAGGACGATCAGCGGCAGCGTCATGAGCCAGCCGGACTCGTGGGGGTGGACCTCGCCCTCCAGGTCCTCCTTGGTGGTCCAGCGCTGCTTGCCGTGGAAGATCATGAAGAACAGGCGGGACATGTAGAAGGCGGTCAGGCCCGCGCCCAGCAGGGCGATGGTCCCCAGGATCCAGGGCTTGGCGCCCTCACCGACGAAGGCGGCCTCGATGAGGCGGTCCTTGGACCAGAAGCCGGAGAAGGGCGGCACCCCCAGGATGGCGAGCCAGCCGATGCCCATGGTGACCCACGTGATCGTCATGGCGCCGCGCAGGCCGCCGAAGCGGCGCATGTTGACCTGGTCGCCCATGGCGTGCATGACCGAGCCGGCCCCCAGGAAGAGCTGGGCCTTGAAGAAGCCGTGGGTGAGCAGGTGGAAGATGGCGAAGGCGTAGCCGATCGGGCCCAGGCCCGCGCCCAGCATCATGTAGCCGATCTGGCTCATGGTGGAGGCGGCCAGGACCTTCTTCATGTCGTCCTTGGCGCTTCCGATGACGGCCCCCAGCAGCAGGGTGATGGCGCCGACGACGGCCACGGCCGTCTGGGCGCTCGGGGCACCCTCGAAGACGGCGGAGGAGCGGACCATGAGGTAGACGCCCGCGGTGACCATGGTGGCGGCGTGGATGAGGGCCGAGACCGGCGTGGGGCCGGCCATGGCGTCACCCAGCCAGGCCTGGAGGGGGAACTGGGCGGACTTACCGCAGGCCGCCAGGAGCAGGAAGAAGCCGATGGCGGTGAGCCAGCCGGTGCTCACCGAGCCGTCGAGGGCGGCGGCGGAGACGGCGTCGAAGGAGACCGAGCCGACCTGGCCGACCATCGTCATCATGGCCAGCAGGAGGCCGACGTCGCCCACGCGGTTCATGACGAAGGCCTTCTTGGCGGCGGCGGCGTTCTCGCGGCTGGTGGCCTGCTCGCCCTGGGGGGCGTCGGCGTCGGCGGTGTTCCAGAAGCCGATGAGCAGGTAGGAGGCCAGGCCCACGCCCTCCCAACCGACGAAGAGCACGATGTAGGAGTCCCCCAGGACCAGGGTGAGCATCGCGGCGATGAAGAGGTTGAGGTAGGCGAAGAAGCGCCGCCGGTCGCGGTCGTGGGCCATGTAGGCCACCGAGTACAGGTGGATGAGGAAGCCGACGCAGGTGACCAGGGCGACGAAGGTCAGCGACAGCGGGTCCAGGCGCAGGCCGACGTCGATACTCAGGTTCCCGGCGGAGAACCATTGGTAGAGGGGCAGGCCGATGACGCGTTCCTCGGCGGGCAGGCTCAGGACCTGCACGAGGATGCCCACGCCGAGGCAGGCGACGGCGAAGGACGCGGCCAGGCCCAGCCAGTGGCCCCAGGCGTTGGAGCGGCGGCCGGCCAGCAGCAGGAAGGCGGCGGAGACCGCGGGGACGGCGATGAGCAGCCAGGCCCAGGAGGCCAGGCCGGTGGCCTCGGTCAGGGGCGTCACAACAGCGGTGACAGGAGCGGGAAGCATGTCGGTGGTCTCTCCCCTCAGTTCTTGAGCAGGTTCTCGTCGTCGACCGACGTGGACCTGCGGGTGCGGAAGATGGATACGACGATGCTCAGACCCACCACGACCTCGGCGGCGGCCACCACCATGACGAAGAAGGCGAAGACCTGACCGGTGAGGTTGCCGTGGATCCGGGAGAAGGTCACCAGGACGAGGTTGACGGAGTTGAGCATGAGCTCAACGCCCATGAGCTCGATGATGGCGTTGCGGCGCAGCAGCACCGTGAGCGCCCCCAGGGTGAACAGCACCCCGGCCAGGATGAGGTAGACGGTGATGGGGAGACTCACTTCTCCTCCTTCTGCTCCGGGGCGGCCGGCTCGGCTGCCCCGTCATCGCTGAGGACGGGCTGCTTGACGGCGGGTGCGGCGGCACCGGGCATGGAGGGCATCCCGGAGCGGCGGGCCCGGGGACCGCCGGCTGCGCCGTCCCGGCCGGCACCGGCCAGGCGCGAGACGATCGTCCCCGAACGCTGGGCCAGGCCCATCTCCGGGGAGACGTCCGACAGCTCCAGGCCCTGGCCGCGGGCCCGCAGGACCCGGGGCACGGACTCCTCGACCGCCTCGCCCTGGGCGTCCAGGGACGGGGCGGCGGCGGAGTTGGTGGAGGCGTAGACGCCGGGCATGGGCTTTTGGCCCGGGTGGGCGCCCTTGGTGGCGTAGTCCTGCATCTTGCTGGCGGCCACCGCCCGCTGGCTGAGCCTGGCCCGGATGCGCTGACGGTGGGTGAGGGTCAGGGCGCCGACGGCGGCCACGATGAGCAGGATGGCGGTCAGCTCCATGGCGACGACGTGGTCGTGGTAGAGCGTGACGGCCAGCAGGTCGGGGGCGGCCTTGGCGCCGTCCTTGAGGCCGACCGGCGTGGGCAGGGTGGAGCGCCACACGACGGCGGTCAGGGCACCGACCAGCCCCAGTCCCAGGAGGATGAGGACCGGGCGCCTCATGACGGTGCCGACGGCTCCCACCGGCTCGTCGCCGCCGACGCCCACGAGCATGATGACGAACAGGACGAGGGTCATGACGGCGCCGGTGTAGACCACGACCTGGGTGATACCCATGAAGGGCGACTCGTTGACGATGTAGAGGACGGCCAGCGAGACCATGATGCCGATCATGTTGATGGCGGCGTTCACGGCGCGCTTGGCGGTCAGGACGCCGATGCCGCAGGCCACGGTGACCAGGGCGACGACGCCGAAGATGATCGCCTCGCCCAGCCCCAGGTGACCGTCCTGAGTCAGGGCGGCCGGGGCGAGGGCGGAGGCTCCGGTCATCAGCAGGGTGCTCATCGCAGGGCTCCCTTCACGGTGTGACGGCTGCCCCGGCCGGAGGCGGTGGGGGCGGCCTTGGCGCGGGCGGCGCCCAGGCTGGGGTCCTCGGGTCGGTGGGTCCGCACCCAGTCGATCTGGACCTGGGTGGAGCCGACGACCTTCCCGCGGTAGTAGTCGCTGTCCTCGGTGCCCTCGACCATGGGATGGGGCGCGGACACGGCGCCCTCGGGCACGGGGGCCAGCAGGTCCTCCTTCTCGTAGATGAGGCCCTCGCGGCCGGGGCCGACGAGCTCATCGAAGTCGGTGGACATGGTCAGGGCCCGGGTGGGGCAGGCCTCGATGCACATGCCGCAGAAGATGCAGCGCAGGTAGTTGATCTGGTAGACGCGCCCGTAGCGCTCGCCGGGCGAGTACTGGGCGCCGGGCTCGTTGGAGGCGGCCTCGACGTAGATCGCGTCGGCGGGGCAGGCCCAGGCGCACAGCTCGCAGCCGATGCACTTCTCCAGGCCGTCGTCGTAGCGGTTGAGCTGGTGGCGCCCGTGGTAGCGGGGCATCACCTGCGGCGGCTCGAAGGGGTACTGCTCGGTGACCACCGGGCGGAACATCGAGGAGATGGTGACCCCGTAGCCGGCCACGGGCGCGAAGGCCCGGGCCAGGGCGGAGGGAGCGTCGCGCAGCCACTTGTCGTGCTGCGAGCCCCGGGAACGGTGGGGGCGATCAGTCATCTTTTCCCTCCTGGGGTGCCTCAGCGGCCTCGTCGGTGGCCTTGTCTGCGGCTGTGTCACTGGCCGGGTCGGCCTTGAGGTCAAGGGTGAAGGTGGGCAGGGCGGTGGCTGCGTCCTTACCGGTCGGGACTGCCGTGCCGGCTGTGTCAGCCGAGTCGGGCGACTCGGCGGAGGCTGCGGAACCGGCCGCGTCGTCCTCGAAGTCGTCGTCCTCGACGTCGGTGTCCTCCAGGAGGCCGACGGCGGTGGCCGCCCCGGGCTGGGAGTCATCGGCCGCAGCAGTCTCCTCCGCTGCCAGGGCGGCGCGGCGGGCCCGCGGTGAGGGCGGCAGGGACGTGCCCGGAGACGGCGGGACGGGGAAGCCCTCGAGGAAGGCCACGTGGTCGTCCTCGGCATCCAGGATCTCGACGTCGTCGTCAGCGTCCTCGTCGTCGTAGTCCTCGTAGAGCTCCTCCTCTTCCTCCTTGTCGGGGATGAGGAAGAGGATGAACATGATGACGCAGAAGACGACGGCCATCGGCAGCAGCAGTGCCTGCACGGAGGCGCCCGAGAAGGTGCGGAAGGCGCGCACCACTGCCACCAGCACGAACCAGACCAGGGAGATCGGGATGAGGACCTTCCAGCCCAGCTTCATGAAGTGGTCGTAACGAATGCGCACGAGGGTTCCGCGGGTCCAGATCATGAAGAACATGACGGCCCAGACCTTGGCGATGAACCACAGCATCGGCCACCAGCCGGAGTTGGCGCCCTCCCAGAACAGGCTGAGGATCGCCGAGCGCCAGCCGCCCAGGAACAGGGTGACGCACACGGCCGAGACGTTGAACATGTTGATGTACTCGGCCAGGAAGTACCAGGCGAACTTCATCGAGGAGTACTCGACCATGTGGCCGGCGACGAGCTCACCCTCGGCCTCGGGCAGGTCGAAGGGGAGGCGGTTGACCTCACCGACCATGGAGATGACGTAGATGATGAAGCTGGGCACCATCGCCACGGCCCACCAGATGCGTTCCTGGGCGGTCACGATCCCGGAGGTGGACATGGTCCCGGAGGCCAGGAAGACCGTGAGGATGGACAGGCTCATGCTCAGCTCGTAGGAGATGACCTGAGCGGCGCTGCGCACGGCGCCGAAGAGCGGGTAGGTGGAGTGCGTGGACCAGCCGCCCAGGATGATCCCGTAGACGCCGAAGGCGGTGATGGCCAGGATGTAGAGGACCGCCACCGGGAAGTCGGTCAGCTGCAGGGGCGTGGAGTGGCCGAAGATGCTCACCTGAGGCCCGAAGGGGATGACCGCGTAGACCATGAAGGCGCTGAAGGCGGCGATGAGCGGCGCCAGGAGGTAGATGGCCTTCTCGGCCCCCTTGAGCCAGAAGTCCTCCTTCATGATGAGCTTGCCGGCGTCGGCGACCGCCTGGAGCAGGCCGAGCGGGCCGTTGACGTTGGGGCCCAGGCGGGTCTGCATGCGGGCCAGGCCGCGCCGCTCCACCCACAGCGCCATGATGACGCTGACGATGAGGAAGGCGACGATGAAGACGGCCTTGATGAGGGTCAGCCACCAGGTCTCGGCGGAGAAGTCGGCGGTCACGCCCCCGTTGGACAGGGCGTCGTCGGCAGCGGCCTGAGCCGCGTAGATCGGGTTCACCTCAGTACCTCCGCTGCATGGGTCACGGTGACCTGGGAGCCGTGCCCGGCGCCCAGGGTCTGGTGGACGGTGGATCCGGCCGAGCACTCGGGCAGCCACACGGTGCCGTCGCTGACGCCGCCGACGACGGCCGGCAGGGTGATCGACCCGGTGGCGGTCGCCACGGTCACCTCCTGGCCGGCTGTCAGCGACAGGCGCTGGGCGAGGTCGGCGCCCACCTTGGCGACGGGGCGCAGGGCGGTGGCGGCCAGGAAGGGCTCACCGTCCTGGAGGCGCCCGGCGTCGAGCATGGGCTTGTGAGTGGTCAGGCGTGCCTCCACCCCGTCGGCGGGGGCGGGAGCGCCGGTGCAGACCGCCGGGGTGGGCCCGAAGGCGACCGTCGGGCGCTTCCCGCGCCATAGTCCCAGGTCGGCGAGCTGCTCGTGCAGGACGACCAGGTCGTCGACCTGGAGGTCGACTCCCATCTCGTCGGCGAGCATACCCAGGACCTGGCGGTCGGTGCGGGCGCGCGAGACGTGGGCCTGGCCGAAGGGGCGCACGCGCCCCTCCCAGTTGACGAAGGTGCCGTTCTTCTCCACGGCCGGGGCCACCGGCAGGACGACGTCGGCGTGCTCGCTGACCTCGCTGCGGCGCACCTCGAGCTGGACGGTGAAGCCGCTGGCGGCCAGGGCCGCGCGGGCCAGGCCCGGGTCGGGGAAGTCACGCAGGTCGATGCCGCCGACGACGGCGCCGCCCAGGCTCCCTTCCAGGAGGGCCGAGAGGATGGCGGTGGCGTCGCGGCCCGGCGTCGTGGGCAGGAGGTGCTCGGGGCCCAGGTTCCAGGCCCGTTCGACCTGGGCGCGGGCCTCGGGGTCGGCCACGGGGCGCCCGCCGGGCAGGAGGCCGGGCAGCAGGCCCGCCTCGATGCCTCCGCGCTCGCCGCTGCGGCGCGGCACCCAGGCCAGGTGGGCGCCGGTGGCGGTGGCCAGGGCGTCGGCGACGCTCAGCAGGCCGGGGACGCGGGTGGCGCGCTCACCGATGAGGATGGTGGCGCCGTCGGCCCGCAGGGCCTCGACGAGCTCGGGGTGGGTCTGGCTGAGGTGGGCGACGACGCGGGCCTCCTCACCGGGCGGGGTGAGGATGGCCTGGGCGGAGAGCTTGCGGCTGCCGGCGCTCAGGCAGGTGGTCACGGTGGCCACCTTGACGCCGCCGGCGCGCACGCCCTTGCGCAGGCGCAGGAACACCGAGCCGCACTCGTCCTCGGGCTCCAGGCCCAGGAGCAGGACCTGCCCGGCCCGCTCCAGGTGGCGGTAGGTGACGGCGCCCAGTCCGGTGCCGGCCACGCAGGCGGCCAGGAAGGAGTCCTCCTCCTGGCTGTGGGCGCGCACGCGCTGGTCGATGTCGTTGGTGCCCAGGACGGTGCGGGCGAAGCGGGACCAGGCCCAGGCGTCCTCCAGGGTGAGGCGGCCGCCGGGCAGGAGCCCCACTCCCCCGTCTGAGGCGGCGCGGGCCAGTCCCCGGGCGGCCACGTCCAGGGCGTCGGACCAGGAGGTGGTGACGAGCTCGCCGGTCTCCTCGTCGCGCACGAGCGGCACGGTGAGACGGTCGGGCTGGGAGGACCAGGTGAAGGCGAAGCGGTCCTTGTCGGTGATCCACTCCTCGTTGACCTCGGGGTCGTTGCCGGCCAGGTGACGCAGGACGACGCCGCGGCGCATGTCGACGCGGATGGCGGAGCCGGAGGCGTCGTGCTCGGTGACCGAGTCGGTGGAGACCAGGTCCATGGGGCGGGCCCGGAAGCGGTACTTCGCGGAGGTCAGGGCGCCCACGGGGCAGATCTGGATGATGTTGCCCGAGAAGTAGGAGGCGAAGGGGCGCCCGGAGGCGTCCAGGTCCTCGCGGCCGGCGCCCAGGTCGGGGCCGTAGTCGGTGCCGTCGGATGCGCCGGGCTCGCCGCCGGGGCCGGTCAGGTCTCCCAGGGCGCTCAGGGAGGGCACGCCGCGGATCGTCTGGAGGTCGGCGTCGAGCCCTTCCTGGGGCGCCTCGGTGTGGAAGTCCAGGACGCGGGCGTCGAAGCGCCCGATCTGCTCGGAGTACAGGCCGCCGGTGTGCTCGGGCTCGCCGTCCATGTCGAAGGAGGGGTGCCCGCCACCGCGGCCCTGAAGGGCGATGAAGGGGTCCCCGGGGATCTGGTCGGCGAAGCGCACGCAGCGCTGGCACAGGATGCAGCGGTCGCGGTCCAGCAGGATGTTGCTGGTCAGGCGCAGCGGCTTGGGGAAGGTGCGTTTGACGTCGGTGAAGCGGGTGACGGACTGGGCTCCGGAGGCCATGAGCTCCAGGGCCTGGTTCTGCAGGGGGCACTCGCCGCCCTTGTCGCACACCGGGCAGTCCAGTGGGTGGTTGATGAGGAGGAACTCCATGGTGCCGGCCTGGGCCTTGGCGGCGACCTCGCTGGTGGCCTGGGTGGAGATCTCCATGCCCTCCATGGCGGTCATGGCGCAGGAGGGCTGAGGCTTGGGCATGGGCCGCACGACGCCGTCGCGCCCCGGCATGGCCACCTCCACCAGGCACTGGCGGCAGTTGGCCGACGGCGCGAGCAGCGGGTGGTCGCAGAAGCGCGGGATGCGCACGCCGACCTGTTCGGCGGCGCGGATGAGGAGGGTCCCCTTCGCAACCTCGACGGGGAGCCCGTCGATGGTCATGTGGACCATCTCGGGGGCCGGCGGCGCCGCGGGTGCGGAGCTCTTGGTGGTCGTCTCAGCAGTCATGGCTCACCGTGCGCTTTCGAAGACGGAGGAGGCGGCGTAGGGGAAGAGCTCGTCGGCGGCGGCGGTGTAGCCGGCCTCGAACTCCTCGCGGAACCGCTTGATGCCGGTCAGGACCGGGGTGGCGGAGGCGTCGCCCAGGGCGCAGAAGGAGCGTCCGGCGATGTTGGAGGCGATGGACTCGAGCTTCTCGACGTCGCCGGGCAGTCCGCGCCCAGCCTCCAGGCGCAGCATGATCTGACGCATCCAGTAGGTGCCCTCGCGGCAGGGGGTGCACTTGCCGCAGGACTCGTGCTGGTAGAACTCGGTCCAGCGGGTGACCACGCGCACCACGGAGACGGTCTCGTCGAAGACCTGCAGGGCGCGCGTGCCCAGCATGGAACCGGCCTCGGCCACGGACTCGTAGTCCAGGGGGACGTCGAGCTCGTCGGGGCCGAAGATCGGCGTCGAGGAGCCTCCCGGTACCCAGAACTTCAGCTCGTGGCCGGGGCGGATGCCGCCGGAGAGCTCGATGAGCTCGCGCATGGTGATGCCGAAGGGGGCCTCGTACTGGCCGGGGTGGGCCACGTGGCCGGAGACGGAGAAGATGCCGTGGCCCTTGGACTTCTCGGTGCCCATGGTGGAGTACCACTGGGCGCCGCGGGCCAGGATCGCCGGGACCGAGGCGATGGTCTCGACGTTGTTGACCACCGTGGGTCGGGCGTAGAGGCCGGCGACGGCGGGGAAGGGCGGCTTGAGGCGGGGGTGGCCGCGGCGGCCCTCCAGGGAGTCCAGCAGGGCGGTCTCCTCACCGCAGATGTAGGCGCCGGCCCCGGCGTGGGCGGTGATGCGCAGCCGCTGCTGGCCGTCGAGGCCGAAGCCGGTGTCCAGCAGCCCGGACTCGGTGGCCTCACGCACGGCGCTGAGCAGGCGGCGGTAGACGTGGGGGACCTCGCCGCGCAGGTAGACGAAGGCGTGGTCTCCGCCGATGGCCCGGGAGGTGATGGCGATGCCCTCGATGAGTGCCTGCGGGTTGGACATGAGCGTGGGGATGTCCTTGCAGGTGCCCGGCTCGGACTCGTCGGCGTTGACCACGAGGTAGCGCGGGCCGCCGTCGACCGGGGGCAGGAAGGACCACTTCAGGCCAGTGGGGAAGCCGGCGCCGCCGCGTCCGCGCAGGCCGGAGTCCTTGATGAGGCCGATGAGGTCCTCGCAGCTGAGGGTCTTGGCCTTCTTGAGGCCCTCGTAGCCGCCGTTGTCGAGGTAGGTCTGCAGGGTCCAGGAGCGCTCCTGGTCCCACAGGTCGCTCAGGACCGGGGTGAGGGTCCCCGGCGCGGTGTAGGTGGCGGTGTCACTCACTTGGTCTCCTCCTTCGGCGCGGTCCAGCCCTGCTCGCGGGCGATGCGCAGGCCGCGCAGGGTCGGCTCGCCGGGGCCGCGCCCCTCGTCGGTGCGGCCGTCCTCGAAGCCGGCCAGCAGGCGCTCGTTCTCACGGAAGGTGGGGACGGTCTCGGGGCCGCGGGTGGGGGCGACGTCCTCGCCGCGCTCGAGGGCCTTGATCATGGCGACGGTGGAGTCGGGGGTCTGGTTGTCGAAGAACTCCCAGTTGACCATGACGACGGGGGCGTAGTCGCAGGCGGCGTTGCACTCGACGCGCTCGAGACTGATGGTGCCGTCCTCGCTGGTCTCCTCGGCGCCCAGGCCGGTGTGCTCGGTGACGGCCTTCCAGATCTCGTCCCCGCCCATGATGGCGCACAGGGCGTTGGTGCACACGCCCACGTGGTAGGTGCCCACCGGGTGGCGGCGGAACTGGCTGTAGAAGGTGGCCACGGCGCTGACCTCGGCCCGCTCCAGGCCGAGCCGGGCGGCGCACAGGGCGATGCCGGCCGGGGAGACGTAGCCGTCCACGGACTGGATGAGGTGGAGCATCGGGATGAGGGCGCTGCGCTCCTTGCCCGCCGGGTAGCGGGCGATGATCCGCTCGATGTCGACCTGGAGGCCCTGGGCGACCTCGGCGCTGTATCCGGCGGCCACAGCGGCTTGCGCGACGGTGCCCACCGGGCCGACCGCGCTGACGGTGGCGATGGTCTCGACGGCCGGGTTGACTGCGTTCTCGGTGGTGCTCATCAGCGGTCCACGCCTCCCAGGACGGGGTCGATGGAGGCCAGAACGGGCACGAGGTCGGCGATCATGCCGCCCTCCCCCATCATGGCCAGCGACTGCAGGTTGGAGAAGGAGGGGTCACGGAAGTGGACCCGGTAGGGGCGGGTGCCGCCGTCGGAGACGGCGTGGATGCCCAGGACCCCCTTGGCGTGCTCGACGGTCTGGTAGACCTGCCCGGCCGGGACCCTGAAGCCCTGGGTCACCAGCTTGAAGTGGTGGATGAGGGACTCCATGGAGCTGCCCATGATCTCGCGCACGTGCTCCAGGGACTGGCCCTGGCCGTCGGTGGCGATGGACATGCGGGCGGGCCAGGCGATGGTCGGGTCGGCCACCATCGTGGTGTTGGAGGGGTCCTCGCCGCGGGCGGCGATCTCGTCGAGGCGGTCCAGGCACTGGGAGACGATCTTGAGGGACTCGTAGCACTCGTCCAGGCGGATGCGCAGGCGGTTGTAGCAGTCGGAGACCCGGTAGGTGGGGACCCGGAAGTCGTAGGTCTCGTAGCCGCAGTAGGGGTTGGTGCGTCGGATGTCCAGGGGGTAGCCGGCCGCGCGCAGGCACGGCCCGGTCAGGCCCAGGGCGAGAGCGCCGGCCAGGCTGATCTCCCCCACGCCGATGAAACGGGACTTGAGGATCGGGTTCTCCAGGAGCAGGAGCTCGAGCTCGTGGATGTCGTGCTTGATGTCGGGCATGACCGAGCGCACGAACTCGGTGAAGCCCTCGGGGAGGTCCTGGGCCAGTCCCCCGGGGCGGATGTAGGCGTGGTTCATGCGCAGCCCGGAGACCATCTCGAAGGCCTTGAGGATGTTCTCGCGGCAGCGGAAGGCGATGGTCATGAGCGTGGTGCCGCCCATCTCGTTACCGCCGCTGCCCACGGCCACGGCGTGGGAGGCGATGCGGTTGAGCTCCATGAGCAGCACCCGGGTGACGGATGCCTTCTCGGGGATGTCGTCGGTGATGCCCAGGAGCTTCTCGACGGCGAGCGCGTAGCCGACCTCCTGGAAGAAGGGGGCCACGTAGTCCATGCGGGTCACGAAGGTCTCGCCCTGCACCCAGGTGCGGTACTCCATGTTCTTCTCGATACCGGTGTGCAGGTAGCCGGTTCCGACACGGACCTCGGTGACGACCTCGCCGTCGGCCTCCAGGACCAGGCGCAGCACGCCGTGGGTGGAGGGGTGGACCGGGCCCATGTTGAGGACGATCCGGTCGTTGCGCAGGCGGTCGGCCTCGTCGCGCTCGGCGATCTGGGCGACGACGTCGTCCCAGTCCCCGCCGCTGACGGTGAACTGCTCGGCGCCGGCGGACAGCTCGTCCGTGGCGGGGCCGGAGGCGCGGAAGGTGCTTGTGGTACTCATCAGCGGTAGGACCTCCGGGTGTCGGCGGGCGGGGTCTGGGCGCCCTTGTACTCGACGGGGATGCCGCCCAGCGGGTAGTCCTTGCGCTGGGGGTGGCCCGCCCAGTCGTCGGGCATGGCGGTGCGGGTCAGGTGGGGGTGGCCGTCGAAGACGATGCCCATGAGGTCCCAGGTCTCGCGCTCGTGCCAGTCGTTGCCGGGGTAGATCGAGACGAGGGAGGGCACGTGCGGGTCGGTCTCGGGGCAGGCGACCTGCAGGCGCAGTTGGCGCCCGCCGTGGGTCAGGCTCATGAGCTGGATGCAGGCGTGCAGCTCGCGCCCGGCCAGCTGGGGGTAGTGGACGCCGCTGACGCCCAGGCACAGCTCGAAGCGCAGGTCCTGGTCGTCGCGCAGGGGGCGGGCGACGTCGAGCAGGTGCTCGCGGGCGATGAACAGGGTGAGCTCGTCGTGCTCGATGACGACTTTCTCGATGGCGGCGGCCGGGTCGATGCCGGCCTCCTGGAGGTCCTCAATGAGGGCGTCGACGACGTCGTCGAACCAGCCGCCGTAGGGGCGCACGGCGGCGGGGGCGAGGGTGACGACGCTGCGGTGCTCGCCGTAGCCGGTGGTGTCGCCGGCGTCGGAGGCGCCGAACTGGCCGGTGGGGGCGGCGATGACCTCCAGGCGCAGCTCGGGGCGCACGGGGGTGCCGGCGACCTCGGGGACGGCAGGGACCTCAGGGGTCTCGGACAGGGCGTCGGAGCCCGACTCGTGTCCCGGGGCGTTCTTCTCACTCATGCCAGCAGGCCCTTCATCTCATGGGTGGGGGTGGCCGACAGCGCGGCGGCCTCGACGGCACGGGCGATCTCCTCGCGGTGCTTGAACAGCGGCTTCTTCTCGATCTGGCGGGTGAGCTCGAGCATGGCGTTGAGGAGCATCTCGGGGCGCGGCGGGCAGCCCGGCAGGTAGATGTCCACCGGGACGATGTGGTCGCAGCCCTGGACGACGGCGTAGTTGTTGAAGATGCCTCCCGAGGAGGCGCAGGCCCCCATGGAGATGACCCACTTGGGCTCGGGCATGGAGTCGTAGACATTGCGCACGATCGGGGCCATCTTGTGGGAGACGCGGCCCGAGACGATCATGACGTCGGCGTGGCGCGGGGAGGCGCGGAAGACCTCCCAGCCGAAGCGGGCCATGTCGAAGCGGGGGGTGCCGGCGGCCATCATCTCGATGGCGCAGCAGGCCAGGCCCATGGTGACGGGCCACAGGGAGCGGGCCTGGGCCAGGCCCGCGAGCTTCTCGACGGTGGTCAGCAGGAAGCCCGGGCTGTCCACCTCGGCGGCCGCGGCGGCGTGGGGGTCGTGGCGCTTGGAGGGGATGGACGCCATGTAGGCGTTGTGCTTTTTCATGCTCTTCACTGCTGTGTACTCCTTGGGATCATGTGGCTGGGTCCTGGCCGGTCAGAGCGGCTTCAGTCCCAGTCCAGTCCGCCGCGACGCCACTCGAGGATGTAGGGCACGGTGATGAGGCCGATGAACAGGACGGCCGCCCCCAGCCCGAAGAAGCCCAGGCGCCCGAAGGCCGTGGCCCAGGGGTAGAGGAAGACCACCTCGACGTCGAAGATGATGAAGGTCATACCCACCAGGTAGAAGGCGACGGGAAAGCGCCCGTGCTCGGTGTTGGCGGGGGTGGGGTCGATGCCGCACTCGTAGTTGGCGACCTTGACCCGGTTGCGCCGGGCAGGGCTGACGATGGCGCTCAGGGCCAGGCCGCCGACGGCGACCACGAGGGCAACCGCGGCCATGATGAGCAGGGAGGCGTAGGGGTTCATGCTTCCGGCACCATCCTTGTCAGGAGCTGGATGAAGTGGTCGATTCCGTCGCCACCGCGACGCTCCCACCCGTCGGACAGGAGCTTGGTGACGAGCTTCATGAGGCGCTTGCGCGGCAGCCCGTAGCGGGTGCACAGGCGCATGACCTCGGGGTGCTCGATGAGAGCGACGAAGACACGGCCGAGCGTGTAGTAGCCACCCATCTCGGAGCTGAGGGCCTTGGGGTACTGGGCCAGCACCTGCTCGCGGCCGGAGGTGGTCGTGCGGGCGGATGCCTGGGCGGCGGCCTGGGCGGCCAGGCGGCCGGACATGAGGGCCTGGGCGATGCCCTCGCCGTTGAAGGGCGAGACCATGCCTCCGGCGTCGCCCAGCAGCATGAGGCCGTCGGCGTAGTGCGGCTTGCGGTTGAAGGCCATGGGCAGGGCGGCGCTGACCAGGCCGCCGACCTGGTTCTCCTTGGTGAAGCCCCAGGAGGCCGGGACGTTGTCCATCCAGCGGTTGAACACGGCGCGGTAGTCGATGGCGGTGGCCTGGGCACGCGAGGAGACCGATCCGAGCCCGACATTGACCAGCCCCTCCCCCACGGACCAGATCCAGCCGTAGCCGGGTAGGAGGTCGGACTTGCCGGGCGTGCCGTCCCACAGCTCGAGGCGGGACTCCATCCAGGCGTCCTGGGCGCGCGGGGAGCGGAAGTAGGCGCGCACGGCCACGCCCATGGGGCGGCGCTCGTTCTTGGTGCGCCCGACGGCGGTGGCCAGGCGGGCCGAGACGCCTCCGGCGTCGACGACCAGAGGTGCGGTGAAGGTCGTGGGGCCCTCGATGCCGGGGTAGGCGACCCGGTTGGTGGGGCGGGCCTCAACGCCGGTGACGCGGCCGGTGGGCGAGGTGGCGGGGCCGGTGACGGTCACGCCGGTCAGCAGCCGGGCGCCGGCCGCGGCGGCGTGCTCGGCCAGGTCGCGGTCGAGCAGGGCGCGGGGGCGGGCCATCCCGTAGGAGGGGAAGGAGGCCTGCTCCGGCCAGGGGAAGTGGAGGAGGTGCCCGCCGCCGATGACGCGCAGGCCGCGGTTGCGCTGCCAGCCAGTGGTGTCCATCCCCATGGAGACCAGCTCGCGCACGGCCGAGGGGGTCAGCCCGTCCCCGCAGACCTTGTCCCGGCCGAGCTCCTGCTTCTCCAGCAGGATGACGTCGAGGCCGAGAGTGGCCATGTGGTAGGCCGCCGAGGATCCGGCCGGGCCCGCCCCGACGACGATGACGTCGGCAGTGGCGGAGGCGCTGGACTGGGCGGCTGCCTGAGTCACTCGGGTTTCCCTCCTCGGCACTTCTGGTAATGCGGGTGTTGTCGTAGGCATCACAGTTGGCACCGTCATGCAGGCCCCGCACTGGGCGGAGCCCGTGCCGACTGTACCCAGGCGGCCGACACCTCCATGACGAGAGCGCCAAGACAGGAGGCGAACAGCGGTTTTCCTTGCCGTGACGGCAATCTTCACGGTAGCTCCCGTCTCTGCGGCAGATGACGGCGCTCCCGAATTACGCTGCAAGTGAGTGACGAATTTCAACACTGTCGGACGGGACCTGCGTCCTAGAGCGGCCCCTGAGTGGTCGGAAGTCGGTCTGGAGCGGTCTGCGGCACGCCTCGGCTGCGTTGCCACGGTCGGGATTTGCGATGATGACCTCCATGAGCCGATCCCCTCTTCGAGCCAGCCTCGCCAAGGACCCGCGCGAGGTCGCCGGGATGTTCGACGCCGTTGCGCGCCGCTACGACCTGTCCAATGACGTGATGAGCCTATTCCAGGTGCACATGTGGCGCCGGGTGACGCGAGCGGCCGTCGCCGCGAGGCCGGGGACGCGCCTCCTGGATCTGGCCGCGGGGACCGGCACCTCCTCGGTGGAGTACGCCGCCGACGGCGCCGAGGTCGTGGCCTGCGACTTCTCCACCGGCATGGTGGCCGAGGGCAAGCGCCGCCACCCCGAGATCGCCTTCGTGGCCGGGGACGCCACGGCACTGCCCTTCGCCGATGAGAGCTTCGACGTCGTCACCATCTCCTACGGGCTGCGCAACGTGCAGGACACGGCGCGGGCGCTGTCGGAGATGCGCCGGGTGACGGTTCCGGGCGGGCGGATCGTCATCGCGGAGTTCTCCACCCCGGTCCGGCCGACCTTCCGCCGCCTGTACCACTTCTACCTGGGCAGCGCCCTGCCGGCCGCCGCCCGCCTGGTCTCCTCGAACACCGAGGCCTACGACTACCTGGGCGAGTCGATCCTGGCCTGGCCGGATCAGAGGGAGCTGGCGGGCCTCATGCACGAGGCCGGTTGGCGGGGCGTGGGCTACAAGAATCTCTCCGGCGGGATCGTCGCGGTCCACCGGGCCACGCGGCCCGAGCACACCCGGGGCGAGCAGTGAGAACCGGCCTGAGCAGGGTTCTGGGGCCGACGTCGTGAGGGCAGAGTCGTGAGGGCGGAGCACTGCCTGGCCGATCCGCCGCGGCTGTCCTTCCGCACCCATGAGCTGCCCGAGGACGCGCTGGAGGGTCTGGCGCTCATCGACCTGCTGGCGGGCCGCGAGGATGTCAGCTCCTGGGTGCACGAGGGGTGCGGACTCATCGGTCTGGGCCGCGCCCTGGTGATCGAGGCGCACGGGGAGGATCGCATCGAGGTTCTGCGGGCCGCGTGGCGGGCCGTCGTCGGCGCGGCCTGGTGGCGTGACGCGCTGGTCCGCCCCGGGACCGGACCAGTGGCGCTGGGTACGGTCACCTTCTCCCCCGCCTCCGAGCAGTCCTCGGTCCTGGTGGTTCCCGAGGTGCTCGTCGGGTGTGACGACTCCCGTGCCTGGCTGACGACCGTGGTGCCCGGGGCTGCCGACGGGGTGGAGCCGGAGCACCCGGATCCCGAGATGCTCCTGGGGGCGATGGTGGCGCAGGCGCACGCGGTGGTTGGCCGGGAGCAAGCCGGCGATACCGGGGACTCCAGTGGCGCTGCCACTGTCAAGACCGGGGCGCTCAGCGAGGAGCAGTGGTGCCGGGCGGTCTGCGCCACGCAGGAGCGGATGCGCGCGGGGCAGGCCCGCAAGGTGGTCCTGGCTCGCGACGTGCTGGCCTACCCGGGCGCGCCGCTGACCACCGGCACGGTGCTGCGGCGTCTGGCCCGCGACTATCCCTCCACCTGGGTCTTTGCCGTCGACCGGATGGTGGGGGCCAGCCCTGAGCTGCTGCTGCGTCTAAGGGATCGGCGCCTCATCAGCAGGGTACTGGCCGGCACTGCCCGCCGGCATGCTGGTCAGGACGCTCTGGCGACGGCGCGCCTGGCGTCCTGGCTGGAGGGCTCTGAGAAGAACAACCGAGAGCATGAGCTGGCCCGGGACTCGGCGATCACGGCGTTGGAGCCGCTGTGCTCGGCGGTGGAGGCCCCGGCCCGTTTCGTCCTGACGCTGCCGAATGTGCTGCACCTGGCCAGTGACGTCACTGGGGTCGTCGCCGGGGACACCGGGGCGCTGGCACTGGTGGGCGCACTGCATCCAACGGCGGCCGTGTGCGGGACGCCCACTCAGGCGGCGGCGAGGCTCATTGAGGAGGCCGAGTCCATGGACCGGGGGCGTTACGCCGGGCCGGTGGGCTGGGTGGACTGGCACGGCGAGGGCGAGTGGTGCATTGCGCTGCGCAGTGCCCAGCTGCCCGAGGCGGGTCCCGGACCGCAGTCCCCCGCGAGAGTGTTCGGGGGCGGTGGCATCATGCCGGACTCCGAGCCGGTCGACGAGCTGGCGGAGACGACCGCCAAGATGCGCCCCATGCTGGGGGCGCTGGGCGTGCCGGGCTGAGTCCGGCCCGACACACCCCACCGATACGAGTCCAACAAAACTCAATATGAAACAAGAGAATCGTGAATGAATTCATCCTTGTGGCGATAAAGCTGCTCATTGGGTTCTTTGCCCTGACAATAATTATCAACGTTTCAGGGAAAGGGAACCTGGCCCCGTCATCCGCGAGCGACCAGGTTCAGAACTACGTCCTGGGCGGCATCATCGGAGGCGTAATCTACAACAATGATATTAAAATACTGGACTACGTTGGAATTTTATGTACGTGGTGCGGACTTGTCCTGACGCTGAAGTGGGTCAAGCAGCACAACGTCACAGCGAAACAGCTCATTGACGGCAAGGCGCTGATCATCATAGAGGGCGGGAAGATCAACATTGAGAACTGCAGGAGAGTCGGCCTGAGCGCTCATGACGTCTCTTTCAAGCTCCGAGTCCAGAACGTCTACTCAACAAAAAAGGTGAAAAGAGCCGTGGTTGAGCAGGACGGAGAGCTGATTATCACCCTCGAAGGCGAAGAGAACCCAAAGTTCCCCTTAATCACAGACGGACAGCTGCAGACCGACATCCTGCAGGTGATCGGCAAGGACGAGGAATGGCTGATGAATGAGATGAAGAAGAAAGGTGCGGATGCTTATGAGGACGTGTTCCTAGGAGAGTATGTCGACGGTAAGCTGATCCTGACGACTTATCAGTAAGAACCCTCTTTATCGATCGTCAGATGACAGCACTCCCCTTGCCTGCAGATTACAACACGAGGCTTATTCATGGGGTGTAGATGAATGTGAGTCCGAGGATGGCTGTGATGGTTTCTGGGAAGGTGTCTAGTGGTCTTCTGTAGCCGGTGTGCAGGACTCTCCAGGTCTTGATGTTGGCGATGACTCGCTCGATCTTGTAGCGAATCTGGTTGACGGTTTTGTTGTAGGCCTTGTC
>NZ_MSKS01000044.1 GCF_001937445.1 Actinomyces oris
CCGCCCCCGTCGAAGAAGCCACCGCCTCCGCCCCAGTCGCTGTCGTGGTGGTGGGAGCCCCAGCCACCGTAGTTGTGACCGCCGCCCAGCAGCAGGCCACCCAGCAGGAGCGAGCCCAGGTCGAGCCCGCCGCCCGAGCGGCCGTAACCGCGGGAGTAGGAGTAGCTCTCACCGGAGTGCGGGCTCCACGAGCTCGACGACCCGCGCACGTCGGCCTCGGCCAGGGCCTGGGCCTGGGCCACGAGGGGCTCGGCCGCCGCGACCTCCGCCAGGGCCGCCACCGGGTCAGTGGTCTGGACGGTGGTGGCGGCCGTGGCGTGACGGGCGGCCTCACTGAGCGCCGTGCGCGCCGAGGGACCCACCGCCCCGCGATAGGTGGTGATGTAGGAGGTCACGGACTCCACCTGGGAGTTCAGGCGGGCCAGACGCGAGCCCAGGGAGGCCCGGGCACGCGAGTCGTTCTCCTCGCGCTCGCGGGCCGGGGCCAGGGCGGCGTCGATGGCGGCCTCGGCCCGGGCCAGATGGTCCAGGGCGGCCAGGGGGTCGCCGCTCGGGTTGGCGCCACTGGCCTGACGGCCCTCGGCGATGGCGGCCTCGGCGTCGGCCACGAGCGGGGCCAGGGTCGCCGCCGGCACCGCACCCTCCAGGCGCTTGGCGTCCACCAGGTCCGAGGAGATCGAGGCGATGGCCGCCTCCAGGTCCTTCGCCGCGCTCTGGAGGCGCTCGCGGGCCCCGGTGACCTGGGCGGCCAGCTGGCCGGCCTGGGCGATGGAGCCCTGGGCGATGCGCACCTGCTCGACGGCCGTCGCCTCCTGGGAGGCCTCGACGCTGGCGCGGGCCTGGTCCAGAGCGGTGCACCCGGCGGCCAGCAGGCGGCGGGCCTGCTCTGGGGCCTGGGCCACGCTGGTCAGGGAGGAGGCGGGGTAGGCGGCACTGAGCGTCACCAGGATCGTCTCAGCCATGACGATGGCCTGCTCGGTCTCGTCGGCCCGCTGGGCGGTCTCGGCGATCGACGTCGGCAGGTTCGCCTCGATGCCGCGCCGCTTGTTGAAGGCCTCCTCCTGGGCGCGGATCTCGCCGACCGCCTCCGAGCAGCGCTGGAGGATCTCGGTGTACATCTGGCGCTGCTGCGGCTCGGTCTCGGGGATGTCGTCGTCGAGGATCTTGCGCAGCTCGAAGCACCTCGACAGGTGCTTGCGGGCGCTGTCCAGGGCGGCGGTGAAGGAGTCCGTGGCGGACAGGCCGAACTGCGCCTGCGCGTAGGACAGCTCCTCGGCGGCGGCGCGCACCGTGTCGTCGGCCTGGACCAGGGCGCTGCCGGCCTGCGTGCGTAGCTGCTCCACCGTCATCGCCGCGAAGCCCGCGGGCTGGTTCCCGGGTGCGCCGCCCTGATTCCTGCGCTTGCCGAACAGCATGTCGTCGTTCTCCTTGTTCTTCCTGCGCTTGTACACCGTCCAGGCGGCGGCCCCGCCGGCCGCGACCGCGCCCCCGCCCAGCAGGAGCGGAAGTGCCGAGGAGCCCGAGCCGCTGGAACTGCCGGAGCCCGATGAGCCGGACATGTTGTCCGGGATAGCGGCCACGGCGTCGTCGTAGCTGCCTGCGCTGAGCTGCTTTTTGACGGCTGAGTCGATGCGCTTGTAGTCGGACTTGGAGAACTTCGAGGAGTTGTCGTGCGCCTGCAGCTTGTAGCTGTTGGAGGTCGAGCCGTCGGAGGGGATGTTGATGACCAGGAGCATGTCGTCGCGTCCCAGCTTCGTGTCCTTGAAGGCCTGCGCGGCGATGGCGGAGGCCTTCTGGCTGGAGTCGGAGACGGTCAGCACCCACAGGCCGACGCCGTACTTGGAGGACATGGTGTCCACGGCCTGCTGGGCCTTGGAGGCATCCAGGATCCCGAGCTCATCGGTGACGTGCTTGGTCAGGGTGGTCGACGCCGCCGGAAGGGCCCGGGGCGCGCCCGCCGAGCCGGCCGAGGCCTGCGCGGAGGAGGTGAGGGCAAGGGGTGCGGAGCCGGCCGTCGTCGGAGCCGCTGTGGCGCCGGTCGAGAGCCCCAGGAGCCCCAGGGCGGCCGCCGTCGCGACGCCGGAGAGGGCCATCTGGTGCCAAGGACGGGGGAGTGGGGGCTGCTGGTTCTTCATCGGGGCCATCGTCCCCGCCGAGTAAGGGTGTGAGCAAGTCGGTTCACCTCAGGCGGCACGTGTTCGTGGAGAGATCTGTGCTGCTCGCACTGACGATGCCTGCGCTGCCGATGGCGGGTGAAGGGTGATTGTGCGGCACCCGTCGACGTGTGCTGGTCGTATGACGTCCTACGACGCCGCCCGAAAGAAATGCGGCGACGGTGCTTGTCATCGAATCGTGACCAAGCGTAGTGTGCTCGTGCATCTCAACAGTGACGATTACTGGAAGGTTCTTAGATGTCGGGCCAATTGAAGTGGGATCACAGCCAGGCTGCGTCTGCTGTGTCGAGTCTGGGTGCGGCCAAGAGCGACATCAGTGGTGACTCGGTGAAGTCGCCGACGGGGTGTGGCTGGTCGGCGTCCTCGGCCTCAAAAGTGGTGTCGAACCTCCAGTCCCGATTGTCCAGCATTCAATCAAACATTCCGACGATATCCACGAACCTGTCGACAGCCGACAAGAATATGGGGGAGGTTGATGCGCAGAGCGCCAGCACTGTGCCGTCATCGTCGACGGTGCCTCCCTCTCACATGACGAGCTCTGGACCTCTAGTGCCCAAGAGCCCATCTTCCGGTTCGGCTCCAGGGCCTGGTGCCGGAGGGGTGAAGCCTCAGTTCTCGGTTCCGCAGTCGGGATCGTCAAGCTCAGGGGGGTCGGGCCATGCTATCGCAACACGTCCGAACTACCCGACAACGGGTTCAGATCCGCTCCGAAACTGACTAGGTAACCAGCAATATTGCGTTTAAAGGAGAGTAAATATGGCGATTGACACTCATCTGGATGCGACACCGTCGGAGATCACGAGTTCGGCGACCGCGATCGGGAATATTGAAACGCATGTCGACAGCGCTGAGGATGACCTGATCAGCGCCCGCAAGAATGTTGCCGAGTTGGACGGCGACACGGCACTTAACGCCTCGAATGCGATCAGCACGGAAGTCAATAACTGCGAGGACCTGGTCTCGGATCTGAAGAGTTACAAGAACGCACTGACCAACTTCGCAACCGCAATGGGGAAGGTGAAGACGGATCTCGAGGGAATTCGCAGCAGGGCGATCAATGGTAGGCTGACGGTCAATGGGGAGCGCATCGAACAGCCAACCGATTCCTTCCCGGATGGGCGACCCACCTCCGGTAACTCTGTGGAGTTGAAGGCTTTCGATGAGGAGCAGGAGAAGCTCACCCTCTACAAGACCCTGGACACCGATACGAGTCATATTCGTGATCGTGAGACTGAGGCTCGTCAGGCCTTCGCCGACGCATGCACCAGGATCACGGACGGGCATCCTGTCACCCAGACGGTGGCAGGCACGGTTGGTGGATTCTTTGTCCCCAACACCAAGGATGGCGGCTGGCGGGCGGCGGCGGGAGTCGGTACGTGGGCCATCAGCAGGACTAAGGATGCAGTCAGTCTGGTTGAGGCAAGAGGTCTGCGTGCGAGTGGCGCAACCGTGACCCGCAAGGTGGTTGTAGGAACCAAGAAGAACGTGCTCACGCATGACGCTGCTAAAGGCGACCTCAGGCGTGAGGTGAAAATGAAACGCGAATTCACCACCGAAGCCGAGGGCAAGGGGACAAAGCAGTGGCGGTATGCCTTTAAAGACCGCAAGCTCTCGAACTGGTCGGTGCCGAAGGGTGCGGAGGGTACGAAGGCGGCGAAGGCCGTCGACATGGCGCGCAAGGTGGGCTCCAGTAAGGCCTTGAAGTATGCCGGCAGAGCAGGTACTGCGGTGAGCTTCGGAGTGGACGCCTACCAGCAGTGGGAGAAGGACTCCCACAACCCGTCCATTGGCACGGGGGAGAAGGTTGCCCGAGCCACGACGGCGGGGGCGGTCTCGGCTGCCGGTGGCTGGGCTGGGGCTCAGGCCGGGGCGGCTGTTGGAGCCTGTGTCGGTGGTCCGGTGGGTGCCGTGGTCGGCGGCGCCGTCGGTGCTGCCATCGGGTCTGGTGCTGGAAAAGGAATTGCTGATCTCGCAAACAAGGGAATTCATAAGTTATTTCATTGAGACTTGCTGCCATAAGTTCAAGGTATTTCAATGACGGTATTCTATGCACTTGTTGGAATTGTTATAGGAATGTTTGCAGTTGCTGCTTGGTGGTTTGCGATGTTTTCCGACAGTGACTGGGGAGAGGCTGCTCGTGAGATGCTGGACGGGGGGTTCAATTTAGGTCGCAACACGATTGCGGTCATTGAGCCTGCCGTAGGAGGTCTTATGCTATTTGGGAGTTGTGGGGTGGTGGTGGACGAGGTGGGTTTAGATGGCACGGGAGTTTGGTGGTTCTTTGTGCTTGCCATGCTGACCTGTTTGGTGGTTGCGGTGTTGGGTTTGATTCCGGTGCGGTTGCCGGGGTGGATGTATCCGGAGTGGCATGAGGAG
>NZ_MSKS01000045.1 GCF_001937445.1 Actinomyces oris
GTCTTGAACGGACAGACCCCAACTGAGAAACTCAACGACATCATCAACGGTGCAAACACCACCTGACCCCACCGACGCGGAGCCGCGTCGTCTATGAAGTTTTGGTCGAAGTGTCGAGAAACGATCTACGTCCTGCGGCGCCGCGCCCGTCTGGAGGGGCCGACGGCGGTGCTTGAGCCCCGGTCGCGTCGCCCGCGTACCAGTCCGGCCCGTCTGCCTGAGGCGGTGCGATTTCAGGCCCTGGAGGTGCGGGCGGCCCTGGGGCGCTCAGGCCTGGACCTGGCCGAGCTGGGGGACGACGTCGAGGGTGTCCTGCCGGCGCTGTTCTGAGCCCTCCCCTCTAGCCTCTTGCCGCCGAGCCGGGCATTTCTCGCGTAGCACAACAGAAATTCCGTAGGGCTACGCGAAAAATGCCCGGCTCGACGTCTGAAGGGTGTGCCTCGGGCCTTACGTGTCCTGAGATGCGCAGCTAGGCTGGAGGTGTGATTGATCACATCTCTGTGAATGTCAGTGATCCGGCGGCCTCGAGAGCCTTCTACGAGGCGGCCCTGGCGGCGGGCGGCACCGACAACGGCGGTCCTGGCGAGCGCCCGCACTATCACCCCGGCCTTTGTCCTCGACCCCGATGGCAACAACCTCGAGGTCGTCTTCCACGGCACCGGCAACTGACCGCCGGCTGTGCACCTCTGACTGCGGGCTGGGTATGACTGTGGACTGTGCGCCTCAGCTCCGCGCCTGAGCCCGCCGTCGCCCTCAGCGTTGGTGGCCGGCCCGGAGATGGCGGGGCGACCGGAGAAGGTGCGGTGGAGAGACGACGAGGAACGCCGTGGTGAGGCGAACCGAAGAGACTCGCCTACCGCCCGGCCCCGGTGCGGGTGTCTCCGCCGGTGATCAGCGCGGAGACGGTGCGTGTGACGCCAATGAGCACCAGACAGAGAATGCCGGCAAGAGCGGTGGCCAGAACGTTCTTGAGCCAGCGGTGTCCGAGGCTCTTACCGGCGGGGGCGAGTCCCTGACTCGTGGGGCGGGAGGTCGTGATCGCGGTCATGACTCCAGCCTGCGCGATCGTGGCCCACGGCACATCAGGCCGCCGAACGATTCTCCGCCGATCCATGTCCACCCTAAGGAGGGCGGATCGCGGCGCGATTCCATCTCAGGTTGGAGACGGCCGGCGAAGAGAGCCGTGATGGTGCCGCCAATGCCGTCCGACTCCGAGGGGTGGTAGGACCTGGATGACGCGCCCGGACCGCACTACCGTCGAGGTCGACCGAGACTGACCACCCCTAACCGGCACAGTTCGGGCAGTACCTGCCATCTCGGACGCCATCGGCCAGCTCGACATCAACACCGACTTAGGAGGAACCTCGATGACCGCTACCATCGACGAGACCGTCTTCAATGCCGAGAACATCTTCGGCAAGGGGGAGGCAAATACGGCCTTCGCCCAGTACTTTACGGGTGAGAGCTTCCTTAGAGCCCTCGTTACCGATCCCGAGTGCGCGGTGAGCGTTCATAACGTCACCTTCGAGCCCGGCTGCCGCAACAACTGGCACATCCACCACGCCACCTCCGGTGGTGGGCAGGTCCTCATCTGCACTGCCGGCTCGGGCTGGTATCAGGAGGAGGGCCACGACGCCGTCAGCCTCGAGCCAGGTAACGTCATCTTCACCCGTGCCGGTATCACGCACTGGCACGGTGCGAAGGCCGACTCCTGGTTCTCCCACATCGCCTTGGGCGTGCCCGGCGAGAACACCTCCAACGAGTGGCTCCAGCCCGTCGACGACGCCCACTACGGCGCCCTCGGCAGCGGCCACTGATAATTCTCCGGACATCTCAGGAAGATATCGACGTGGCGGGCGAGCCGGTCGAAGCAGGCAGCGCAGCGCCCTCCCGCGCCCGCCCGAACTGGGCGCAGTGGCGCGGAAGGCGGCGACTCAGCGTGTCGCGCCCCCGGCGTGGCGCCCTCTCAGCCCCGGATTTGCCAGATATCACTCAGGTAACTGCTCGCAATCGGCTCAAGATGCCGCAGATACCTCGCAGAGATCTCTAGACTTCAACCATGACTGTGCCTTCAGAGACCTCGGCGACGATCGACCCTCGTGAGGTGTCACTGTATGCCGGCCACTTCGACGCGCTGTGGGGCGTGGCCTGGAGCCCGGACGGCACGCGGCTCCTGTCCGGATCGCACGACGGCACGGCCCGGGTCTGGGACGCGAACCGCGGAACCGAGCTGTTCGCGCTGGCCGGCCCCAGCCTGTCCATCAGCGCCGTGGCCTGGAGCCCCGATGGCACGCGGCTCCTCACTGCTGCGGAGGACCACAGTGTCCGCGTCTGGGACGCGACCACCGGCGCCGACCTGCTGACCTTAGGGGTCGGCGGCTCCGGTGTCGGCGGGGCGGTGGCCTGGAGCCCCGACTCCACCCGCATCCTCACCAGCTTCGACGACGCCTCGGCCCGCATCTGGGACGCCTCCAGCGGTCAGGTGGTGCGCACACTGTCGGGGCACACCGAGCACCTCACCGCGGTGTCGTGGAGCCCGGACGGGACCCGCGTGGCCACCGCCTCCGACGACGGCACCGCCCGGGTCTGGGACGTCACCACCGGCACCGAGCTGCTGCGTGTGGGCCCCATGGCCTTCGTGGGGCGCGGCGCCACCATGGGGCCCGACGGCAGGCCGACCCACGTCGGCCCGATCGAGCCGATGACCAGCCTGTCATGGAGCCCGGACTCGCGCCGCATCATCACCGCCTTCGACTCGGCCGAGCCCCGGGTCTGGGACGCCGCCACCGGCGAGGAGGTCCTCAGCCTCCACGGTCGCGAACGCCGTTGGGTCAGCGTCGTCTCCTGGAGCCCCGACGGCAGCCGCATCATCACCGACGACATCTCCGGCACCACCGCCCACATCTGGGACGCCGCCACCGGCGAGGAGCTGCTCAGTCTGCGCGGCCACAACCAGTGGGCCTGCGCCCTGGCCTGGAGCCCGGACTCGCGCCGCGTGGCCACCGGCTCGCACGATGACACCGTGCGTGTCTGGGACGCCACCACCGGCCAGACCCAGCTCGTCCTGGGGGCCGGCAACTCCGTGGAGACCGTCTCCTGGAGCCCCGACGGCACCAGGCTCAGCATCGGCGCCAAGATCGGCGGCAACCGCGTCTGGGACGCCACCACCGGCGAGCCGCGTCTCACGGTGGACAACGGCGCCCGCGAGCTGAGCGAGGTCGTCTGGAGCCCGGACGGCACCCGCCTGGCCACCTCCTCCTACCTCTCGCCGCGCGTCCTCATCCTGGACGCCTCCACCGGAGATGTCGTCCAGGCCCTGACCGCCGGGGAGGACGACGTCAACGACATCGCCTGGAGCCCGGACGGCGAGCGCATCCTCACCGGACTGGGGGACGACCGCGCCGCGATCTGGGACGCCGCCCGCGGCGAGCGCATCCTGACCCTCGAGGGCCACAGTGACATGATCACCTCGGTCGCCTGGAGCCCCAACGGCCAGCGCGCCCTGACCGGCTCCCAGGACGGGACGGCCCGCATCTGGGACGCCTCCACCGGCGAGGTCATCCACACCTACACCGGCAACTGGGTGCGCGACGTCGTGTGGACGCAAGGAGGCCCTCGCGTCGTCACCGGCAGCGCCGACGGCGCCGCCCACGTCTGGGACGTCATCACCTCCGGCGAGCTCGTGACACTGCGCGACGACGCCGCCATGGTCCGCTCCTACGCCTGGAGCCCCGACGGCACCAAGGTGCTGGCCGGCTTCGACGACGGCGTCGTGCGCGTGTGGGACGAGGTCTCCGGCAAGATCGTGCTGTCCCTGGCCGGCCACCGCTTCGGCGTCACCGACGCGCAGTGGAGCCCCGACGGCACCCGAATCCTCACCGGCTCCGAGGACGGCACCGTGCGCCTGTGGGACGCCACCACCGGTGAGATGACCGGGCTGTTCCTGTGCTTCCTGCCCGACGGCGGGGTCGCCATCCTCGACGCCCCCTCCCTGAGCCTGCGCTCGGGCCCCGGGGAGGTCTGGGACTACCTCGGTCGCCCCGAGATCCTCGCCGGCCAGCTCACCCGCGTGGGCGTGGAACGGCGCCAGTACCTCAACTCCGACCCGCTGCCCGAGGCCGTCGCGGAGCCGTCCCCGGCCGAGGCCACTGACGAGGGCCCGACGACGCAGGTCCCGGCCGAGGCCCACCAGACGCCTCAGACTCCTGAGGCCAGTGAGCCCTCCGAGACGGGGGAGGCACCGGAGGCCGATGCGCTCGGCGAGTACGCCGAAGTCCCCTCCGTCTTCGCTGTGCCCGCACAGCAGGCGGCTGAGTCCGCTGCTGAGGCCGAGCAGCCCGCCGGTTCCCAGTCCCCTGAGGACGCCCCCGCCCAAGCCCAGGAGTCGTCGGCCCCTGCCAGTGATCCCCTCACCGAGGAGGCCCCCGCCGAGACGCAGGCCCCGCAGGTCGAGGAGTCCGTCCCCGCCTCGGCCGAGGAGTCGGAGAAGACTGAGAGCCCCGCGCCGGTCCTCGCCCCCGAGGCGGAGGACCCGGCCGCTGCTCACCAGGCTCGGCACGCGGCGGTGACTGCCCACACGCCGGCCGAGGCCGCTGAGGCGCCCGACGGCGTCGGGCAGCCGGTGACGCAGGCTCAGACCGAGCCGGTCGCCGCGCCGACGGGGGAGACACTCCTCGTCCAGCCCTTCCCCGTGGAGCAGGGCCTTGTGGACGGTGAGGTGCGCCCGCCGGCCGAGGCGCAGCCCACGATGGTTGAGATGCCGCATGCCCCGGTTGTTCCCGAGGAGGAGCAGCAGGCGCAGCCCGCGCCGAGCCCCGCAGAGACCGGTGAGGAGGCCGACGCCGAGGCCGGTGCCGACGAGCTCGCCGTCCCGGCTCCCGAGGCGGAGCTCGCCCGCACCGCGCGCCGGGCCCGGCACGCCGCCGCCACCGCTCAGACCCCGGCCGACGCCGTCCCGGAGCAGGCCGCTGAGGACGCCGCTGAAGCAGCCGTTCCCGCCGAGTCGGAGCCGGCTTCGCCGACCCAGGTGGCCCAGTCCTCCGGGACGGCCGAGTCCGCTTATGAGCCGGTGGCGATCCCCGCCGTCGAGCATGCCGGTGGCGAGCCCGTGGCCGCACCCACGGGTGAGACCGTCGCCCCCGACCAGCTCGCGCTTCCCCTGACCCCGGCCGACGCCGCCGGTCACGAGGGCCATGAGGTCACCCTCGACCTCTCCGAGGAGGCCCCCGAGGCCGCTGCCCCCGTCGAGGCGACGGCGCCCCCCGTCGCCGATACCGCCGAGACGGCGCGCGCCGCCGATGCGCCGGTGCCTGAGGCGCCGCCGTCCTCCGGTGCTGAGGCCGCCTCCGCGCCGACCTCCTCAACGCCCGAGGGCGAGCCCGGGGATCACGCGGCCCAGGAGACCCCAACCGAGCACGCCCCCGTCGAGCCCCCGCAGGCACAGGAGAACCCGGAGAGGTCGCCCGCGCTCGCAGAGGCTGAGCCCCCGCAGACCACGGATGCCGAGGCGGCCGCCGAGGGCCGGCCGAGCGCCGAGGAGGAGCCGGCCGAGCCCGCCGAACCCGCCGAGCCGAGCGAGCCGGCCCCAGCGCCTTGGGGCAGCGAGGACCTGCGTCAGCGGATCTACACCGAGGTCCAGGAGTTCGTCGCCGCCATCGCGCGCCGTGACGTCAACGAGCTGGCGAGCCGCTACGGCATCGCCGGCAACGACCTGGCCGGCCTCGATGAGCAGTTGGTGGGCCTGTCGAGCCCCGCGTCGGACCTGACCCTCTACCCTGTCGAACAGGCCGACGAGTACGTCGACGGCCACCACCGCCTGGACCTCAGCGAGCTGGAGGGCGGCGGCGTCGTCATCAGCTCCGAGCTGTGGGCCCACGATCGGGCCTGCGGTGCGCGCCTCATCGCCCACTGGAACCCCATGGGGATCTACCCCTTCGACTTCCGCAACGTGAGTATGTGAGTCATCTCCCGAGCGTCTCCCCGGCGCCCGGCAGTTCGAGTGCGCCCCCGAACCGGCAGGTACGGGGGCGCACACGGTTCTCGGGCGGTATGGGGGAGACGGGGATCGCTCAGGAGCGCCTTCCGGCGGATAGGTGCTGGGGCTGTGAACCGCATAGACTGCCGGCCGTCAGTGTTATCCACCGAGAGGGGGCGTCTGTGTCGACGGCGCAGTACCCGGCACGGGCCCGTGTCGCCGCCTGGGCAGTGCACATCTTGACCATGTCGGGACTGGTGTGGGCCAGCCTGGCCATGCTCACCACCATCAGCCCCCACCGGGAGTACACGTGGATGTGGGTCTGGCTACTCGTCGCCCTCGTCGTCGACGGTGTTGACGGCACCCTGGCCCGGCGTGCCCGGGTCTCCGAGATCATCCCCTGGTTCGACGGCGGCATCGTGGACATCGTCGTCGACTACCTCACCTGGACCTTCATCCCGGCGGTCTTCATGTACGTGGCCCTGCCGATGGGCCCCAGGCCGGTGGCGGGACTGCTCATGGCCCTCGTCCTGAGCTCGTCAATGTTCTGCTACGCCAACAAGCAGTGGAAGTCCACCGACTACTACTTCGTGGGCTTCCCGGCCGCCTGGAACATCGTGGCCCTCATGTTCTACGTGCTCCAGACCCCGGCGGTCTTCAACATCATCGTCACCCTCATCTTCGTGGTGCTGACCCTGGTGCCCACGCACTACGCGCACCCGGCCCGCGTCAAGCGCTTCCGCGCCCTCAACATCGGTGCGGTGGCGGTGTGGTTCCTGGCCACCTGCTGGCTGGTGGCGGTCTACCCCCACCGGCCGCTCAGCCTGGTCGTCGTCCTCATCGTCTCCGGCGGGTGGTTCCTGCTCGCCGGGGTGCTGCGCTCGATCCGTGGGGCGGAAACGACGGCGTCGGCGGCGTAGGCCGACTAGCCGCCCCCCGGGGTGCGCAGCCCCCGGGCGACGATCACGTCACGCAGCCAGCGGCCGCCCTCCAACAGGAAGGTGGCCAGCACCAGGCCGATGACCACCATGATGACCCACTGCGGGTAGCCGGGGCCGTCCCCGTGGGCGCCCGACAGGAAGAAGTACACGTAGGGCGCCACGAAGGTGATGAGGGTGACGAGGAACCCGGCGAAGCGGATGCGGCGTCGCTTGCCTGCCACCATGGCGATGATCCCCCAGGTGTAGGGCACCGCGGTGAGGATATCGATGGCCCACAGCACCCAGGGGTTGCCGTGGAAGCCGGGGGCGTAGACGGCCGGAAGCGCCCGCAGCGAGGAGTAGACGAACACCGTCGCGTAGGCCAGGAAGCGGGGGTTGTGCAACAACCGGACGATACCGGCACGCGGCACGAGATCGACCTTCGCCTCCTGCAGGGCGGCCAGGGTGTGCCGCGAGACGCGCAGCGGGTCCGTCCCCTCCAGGACGGTGCGCAGGTAGCGGATCTGCTCGGGTGTCCCGGTGGCCCACTCGTCCAGAAGGCGGCGCGGGCTCACGGCGACGACGACGCTGCCCTCACCGGTTCCCTCGCCCCCGTCTCTCTGAGGGGCTTCGATGGCCTCGGGCGCATCCGGGGAGGCAACGTGGACGAGGTGCTCGCCCAGGATGGTCCGCAGCAGCCCCACACGCCCCCTGGGAACCTCGCTGAGCCACAGGCGCTGCCCGTGCTCCACGGCCAGGGACAGGGCGTGCCCCAGGGCCCAGCCGCGCTCGTCGGGCGCCAGCAGCTCCTCGGGGGCGGAGATCTGGGCCAGCTCGGGCACCTCGGCGACGTTGAAGCGCGTCAGATCGCCAACCCGATCGACGGCCGCCACCGTCCGCAGGATCTCGGGGTCCAGGACATGGCGCCGGGTGACGGGAAGCTCCGTGACGGATCGCAGAGCCATCACGTCCATTACGGAGGAGCGGGGAGCGGGGGTGTGTTCGGGCATTGGAATGAGCGTAGAGGAGCGGGTGCCCGTTGTGTGCGACCTGTGAGTCAATACGGGTCACTCCTCACCGGCCGGAGCGACGGCTCACAGCGCCGGGCGATCCCGTGTGCCCGCCGTCAGACGCGGGCCAGGACCTCTCCGTGCACGACGACGAACCAGGCGTCCTCGCTGGCGCCCCACTGCCGCCACGCCTGGGCCATCGCCTCCAGGTCGGCCCTGTCCGCCAGCCCCAGCTCGACGGCCCGCGGCCCGAAGGAGGTCAGGCACCGCTGCGCCCAGGTCTGCGACTGCCAGGTGCGGTCGGCGGGCGTGGCATAGCACCAGGTGGACGCCGAGGCCGTCACGTCGGTGAAGCCCGCCGCCCGGGCCCAGGACAGCAGCCGGCTGCCGGCATCGGGCTCGCCGCCGTTGGCCCGGGCGGTGGCCATGTAGACCGAGCGCCACTGCTCCATGCCCGCAGGCTCGGGGAACCAGGTCATGGCGGAGTAGACGGCGTCGCGCGCGGCCACGATCCCACCGGGGCGGGTGAGACGGCGCATCTCGGCCAGGGCCCCCACCGGGTCCGCGAGGTGCTGAAGGACCTGGTGGGCGTGGACGACATCGAAGGAGGCGTCCTCGAAGGGCAAGGCCATGACGTCCCCGCAGGTCAGCTCCACCTGTTCGGACAGGCCCCGTTCGCTCAGCGTCGCCCGAGCCGCCTGCAGGGCATCGGACGCGGCATCCAGGGCGACGACCTGCCCCGGGGCGACGCGCTCAGCGAGATCCGCGGTGATGGACGCCGGCCCGCAGCCGACGTCGAGCAGGTCCATTCCCGCACTCAGGTGGGCAAGCAGGTAGGCGGCCGAGTCCGCCGCGCGGCGCCGCGAGTGCGCGCTGAGCACCGCTGCACTGTGGCCGTGGGTATAGCGGGCCGTCCCGACTGAACCGTCTGGAAGCTGTTCACTCTTCACGCCTCCAGATCATCCAGGAATGTGATCTGTGTTGCGTGAACGTCCAGAATGCGGCCTTTGCGACGGCTATGTTTCCTCCGGATCGCGAGATGTTTCGTCTCAGTGAACGTCACGGTGGAAGTCTTCTCGCGGCGCCGCGGCGACCAGCCAGGTGCTGAGCTAATCCGCAAGGCGAAGGAGTCCCCCATGCAGGACGTTGTCGAGAAGGTCTATGAGCAGGTTGTGGCTCGCAACCGTGGAGAGGTCGAGTTCCACCAGGCCGTCCACGAGGTGCTGGAGTCACTCGGTCCCGTCATCGCCAAGCACCCCCACTACGCCGAGGGCGCCCTCCTGGAGCGCATCGTCGAGCCCGAGCGTCAGATCATGTTCCGGGTCCCGTGGGTCGACGATGCCGGCCAGGTCCACGTCAACCGCGGCTTCCGCATCGAGTTCAACTCGGCGCTGGGCCCCTACAAGGGCGGCCTGCGCTTCCACCCCTCAGTCAACGCAGGCATCATCAAGTTCCTCGGCTTCGAGCAGATCTTCAAGAACGCCCTGACCGCCCAGGGCATCGGCGGCGGCAAGGGTGGCTCCGACTTCGACCCGCACGGACGCTCCGACGCCGAGGTCATGCGCTTCTGCCAGTCCTTCATGACTGAGCTGGCCCGCCACATCGGCCCCTCCACCGACGTGCCAGCCGGCGACATCGGTGTGGGCGGCCGCGAGATCGGCTACCTGTTCGGCCAGTACAAGCGCCTGCGGAACTCCTATGACGCCGGCGTCCTCACCGGTAAGGGCCTGGCCTGGGGCGGCTCCCTCGTGCGCACCGAGGCCACCGGCTACGGCACCGTGCTCTTCGCCCAGTCCATGCTCGCCACCAAGGGTGAGTCCCTCGAGGGCAAGAAGGTCCTCGTCTCCGGTGCCGGAAACGTGGCGATCTACGCCATCGAGAAGGCCCAGCAGCTCGGCGCCACCCCCATCACCTTCTCCGACTCCTCCGGCTACGTCGTCGACGAGGCCGGGGTGGACCTCGAGCTGCTCAAGCAGGTCAAGGAGGTCGAGCGCGGTCGCGTGGCCGACTACGTCGAGCGTCGCCCCGGTGCCCGCCTCGTGACCGGCGGCTCCGTGTGGGACGTCCCCGGCGACGTCGCCCTGCCCTGTGCCACCCAGAACGAGCTCGACGGCGACGCGGCGAACACCCTGCTGCGGGGCGGCTGCGGCGTGGTCTCCGAGGGCGCCAACATGCCCTCCACCCCCGAGGCCGTCGAGGCCTTCCAGAAGGCCGGCATCCTCTTCGCCCCCGGTAAGGCCGCCAACGCCGGTGGCGTGGCGACCTCCGCCCTCGAGATGGAGCAGAACGCCGGCCGCACTCGCTGGGACTTCGCCACCGCCGAGGCCAAGCTGACCGGCATCATGACCGACATCCACGACTCCTGCGTCGCGGCGGCCGAGGAGTACGGCCGCCCCGGTGACTACGTGCTCGGCGCCAACGCGGCCGGTTTCACCCGCGTTGCCGACGTCATGATCGCCCACGGCATCGTCTGATGCCTGGCTGATCCGGGCTCGCGCCCACAGCGACGGCGTCCGCCGCCTCTTCCCCGAGGTGGCGGACGCCGTCGTCGTGCCGTGGGAGGGAGCGTGCGGGATCGGCGCTCTTGGGTAACCATCCGCGTGGCTCGTTCCTCGCCGTGCTCCCGCGGTGGAGGCACTTCCCGACGGCGCTGACGGGCACCCGGGGGAGGCGGGCACGAGCGCTAACTGATGAACGTCAGTGAGTGCCGTGAAAAAGAGTTCCCTGTGTCGCATGAGGCATACGGTTGCGTATGTTCCCCTCCTCGTCTTCTCCCGCGTCACCATCCCTCCGCCTGACAAGGAACGACATGCGACTGCACCCCACGTGGGCGGTCAGGGTCGGCGCCGTCATGTGCGCGCTGACGCTGACCACCCTTAGTCCCTTCCCGCTCAGCCCACCCGCCAGTGCTGAAGAACCGGCCACCCCGGCCGACGCTCCGGCCGCCGGCACCACCACCATCGACCTGCTGGGCATCACCGACCTGCACGGCCACATCTCCCGGACCACTCAGACAGACAGCGGCACCGGACAGACATCCGTCGAGGACCCCGGCGCCGTCACGCTGGCCTGCGAGGTCTCCGCCGCCCGCGCCGCCAACCCCAACACGCTGTTCGTCTCCGCCGGAGACTCCGTGGGCGGATCGGCCTACGTCTCCTCCATCCTCCAGGACCGCCCCACCATGGAGGCGCTCAACGCGATGTCCCTGGATGCCTCCGCCCTGGGCAACCACGAGCTCGACCAGGGCCTGACCGACCTGGAGACGCGCATCCTGCCCGCCTCGAGCTTCCCGATCCTGGCTGCCAACGTCTCCGGCTCAGCTCCCCTGAGCGCCGAGGGCGGCGGCAACGGGGTCTTCATCAAGGAGGTCGGCGGTGTGCGCGTCGGCTTCGTCGGCGTCGTCACCGATGAGCTTCCCACCCTCGTGTCACCCTCGGCCCTGTCCACCCTCACCCTGAGCCCAGCGATCGCCGCCGCCAACACCCGTGCCGCCGAGCTCAAGGACGGCGATCCCGCCAACGGTGAGGCCGACGTCGTCGTCGTGCTCAGCCATGAGGACGCGGCCTCCACGGCCACGAGCTTCTCCAAGAACGTCGACGCCGTCTTCTCCGGACACACCCACGTGCCCTTCGCCAAGACCGTCACCGGCGCCGAGGGCAACCAGATCGCCGTCGTCCAGGCCGACCACTACGGCTGGGCACTGGGCCGCATCCGCCTCAGCTATGACCCCGCCAGCCGGAAGACCTCAGTGGTCAGCGCCGACAACGAGGACCTGCGCAGCTCGAGCTGCACCACCGACGCCTACGGTGTCGCCGGAATCGTGTCCCAGGCGGAGAAGGACTCCGCCGCCGAGGGCGGCAAGCCACTGGCCAGGATCGGCTCGGACTTCCTGCGCGGCTCGGACGGCTCCGGCCCCGGCGCCAACCGAGGCACGGAGTCCACCGCCTCCAACCTCATCGCCGAGTCCTTCCGCAGCTGGCTCGCCACCGACATCCAGCCGACCGGCTCCACCCGCTACGTGGGCATCATGAACCCCGGCGGCGTGCGCGCCGACCTGCTCTACGCCGCCTCCGGCTCGGAGGGCGATGGCGTCCTGACCTCGGGGGAGGCCTACACCGTCCAGCCCTTCGGCAACGAGATGGCCTACACGACCCTCACCGGCGCCGAACTCAAGACTCTGCTGTCCCAGCAGTGGCAGCCCGGCTCCAGCCGTCCCGTGCTCACCCTGGGGCTGTCCAGCAACGTCGACGTCCTCACCGAGGCCACCACCGCCCCCGCATACGGGGGTGAGGCCGCAGCCGCCCCCGCGATCCGCGAGATCCTCGTCGACGGCAAGCCGCTGGCCGACGGCGACAGCGTCGTCGTCGCCTCCAACTCCTTCCTGCTGGCGGGAGGCGACGGCTACACCGTCCTGAAGGACAAGCCCGTGACCAACACCGGTGTCCTCGACCGCGACGTCACCTCCGCCTACCTGGCCTCCTTCGGCGACCAGCCCGTCAAGGCCGGCTACTCCAAGCGGCAGACCGGGATGACCGTGGGGCCGGTGTACATCAGCTCAGGCGGCGCGCGCAGCACGGACACGGTCTCCGTGACCCTGGACTCCCTGGCCTACACCAACGCCACCGAGCAGGCCGCCGGCGCCCGGCGCGTGCGCGTGAGCGCGGGGGATAAGGAGCTCCTGACCAAGGACCTCGACCTCACTGTTGACCCCACCGGCCCGACCACCGGGCGGGTCGACTTCAACCTCACCTTCCCGACCGACGCCCCCACGCGCGCCTGCCGCACGGTCCAGGCCGCCACCTGCCGCTGGGCCTCCGTCGAGACCCTCGACTCCGCAGGCACGGTTCTCAATCGCTTCTCGGTCGAGATCGAGGATGAGGATGCGACCGGCCCCGGTGCTGAGGCCGGTGATGGAGCAGGTGACGGAGCGGACCCGGGTGACAAGACGGCAAAGGGGGCTGACGGTACTGCGGATGGTGCCGGCGGCGCGGCGGATGGTGCTGACGGCGCGGCGGCGTCCACCCCGCAAGGCGGCCGTGCCGCTGATGAGCCCTCCGTGGGTGGTGGCACCGAGCCATCCACCCGCAGCAGTGCACAGCCCGCGGCCAACACCACTCCGGTCGCGTCCGGGGCGCCCGGCCGGGCGGCCGAACCCGACCGCCCGGCCAAGACGGCGAGTGATAGTCCTCTGGCCCGCACCGGCGCCTCGCTCAGCGCAGGGGTGCTCGCCCTCGCCCTGCTCGTCGTCGGCCACCTCATCCTGCGCCGCAGACGGCAGGTCGACTGACGCTGCCTGACGCATGCCTGATGCCGCCTGGGTCAGGCTGACGCAGACCGCCCCAGGCTGACCCAGCTTGACGCAGCGATGCACGGATCGAGACTCGTGCCCGTCACCCTCCACCGGGGGAGGCGGGCACGAGTCCTGTCTGATGGGGCCGGCGATGGCGGGGCTCCACCGGGGACGGTTCGGGTGGTCCGGGGGCAGGCGGTCCGGGGGCAATGGGGACTGCGGTTCGCGCCGAGGACGTACTTCCCGTTCGAGGACTGCGTTGTCCTACAGACCACTGGGTTGCGCCCGCAGTCGTTTGTCGGAGAACGCAGTCCTGGTCGCAGAAGTACGTCCTCGACGGTGCGACGGCGCCCGTTGGGCGGCCCCTGTTCTCAAAACAACCTATGAAATGTATTGTGAGTCACTCAGGGGGGTAGACATGAATGTTCGAACAGACATACTCTTGCGTCTGTTCAGACATTCAGAGTTGAGTGGATGCCCGAACGGGCGTACTGGGCTGACGGCACGGACCTTCCAGGGGGTGAACATGCGCATCAAGGACAGGCACCGCCAGATCGTGGAGCAGGTGCGCGGTGCGGGGCGGGTTCTCGTCACCGAGCTCGCCGAGCACTTCGACGTCACCCCTGAGACGATCCGCCGCGACTTGACCGCCCTGGACCGCAGCGGTGCCCTGCGCAAGGTCCACGGCGGCGCCATTCCCGCCCCCGCCCTGCCGGAGACCGGCGTGACCCAGCGTGAGCAGGTCAACCCCGCCGCCAAGCAGGCCATCGCCCGCGCCGCCTTGGCGCGGCTCGCACCGGGGCCCGGCATCACCCTCCTCATCGACGCCGGAACCACCACCGGGTCGCTCGCCCGCCTCCTGCCGGGCGACAGCGACCTGACCGTCATCACCAACTCCGTCCTGACCGCCGCCTGGCTGGCCGGCGCCGGACGCACCCGGGTGCGGATCCTCGGTGGCCAGCTGCGAGGACTGACTCAGGCCGCCGTCGGCCCCGAGGCCGTCGAGGCCCTGTCCACCCTGAGGGTCGACGTCGCCGTCCTGGGTGCCAACGGCCTGAGCGCAGCCCACGGGCTGTCCACGCCCGACCCCGACGAGGCCACCGTCAAACGCGCCATGGTGCGCAGTGCCCGCCTGGTGGTGGCCCTGGTCGACTCCACCAAGATCGGCCAGGAGCACCTGGTCTCCTTCGCCTCCCTCGACGACATCGACCTCCTGGTCACCGACGTCGAGCTCCCGCCCGCACTCATCGACCAGCTCACCACCACCGAAACCGAGGTACTTGTCGCATGATCCTGACTCTCACGCCCAACCCGTCCCTCGACCGCACCGTCTCCCTGCCCGGGCCCCTCCAGCGCGGCGCCGTCCAGCGCCTGATCGGCGTCGTCATGGAACCGGGAGGCAAGGGCGTCAACGTCGCCCGTGTCCTGTCCAATGCCGGGCGCGCCGCCACCGCCGTCCTTCCCGCCGCTGAGCACGACCCCATCCTCGTCGCCCTGGGCGCCCTCGAGCTGCCCGGCCTCACCGTGCGATCTGTGCCCGTGGCCGGACCCGCCCGCATCAACACCGCCGTCACCGAGCCCGACGGCACCACCACCAAGCTCAACGAGCTGGGCGCGGGCCTGAGCCAGGAGGAGATCGACGCCGTCGAGCACGCCCTCCTGGAGACCCTCACCCTCACGGGAGCGTCGTCCGGAACCTCCCCCCACCACTGGGCGGTCCTGTCCGGCTCCCTGCCGCCGGGCGCGCCGGCCAGGTGGTACGCCCGCCTCGTGGGGCTCCTGCGGGAGGTCGCCCCGGGGCTGCGCATCGCCGTCGACACCTCCGACGAGCCCCTGGCGGCCCTGGCTGCCGAGCTGCCCGGATCGGCCCCCGACCTCATCAAACCCAACGGTGAGGAGCTCGGCCAGCTCGCCGGCCTGCCCGCCGAGCGCGCCATGGCCCTCGAGGAGGGCGCCGTCCAGGGGGACTACGGCCCCGTCGTCGACGCCGCCCGCCTCCTGGTGGGCCTGGGGATCGGCGCCGTCATGGTGACCCTCGGCCCCGCCGGCGCCGTCCTGGTGACCGCCGACGGCGCCTGGCACGCCACCGCCCCCGAGGTCCCGGTAGTCTCCACCGTCGGCGCCGGGGACTCCTCAGTGGCCGGCTACATCCTGGCCGACGTCAACGGCGGCGACGAGGCCGAGCGCCTGCGCACCGCCATGGCCTACGGCTCGGCCGCCGCCTCCCTGCCCGGAACCACCCTGCCCACGCCCGCCGACCTGCCCGAGCAGTCGGCCGTCGTCACCCGGCTCGCCTGAGCCGAGGCGCCCGCGGGCGCTGGGGCCGCAGACCCGTGAGCCCTGCCTCCCGGCACTGTCGGCGGCCGGCCACCGCCCAGCCGGCTCCGCCGTCGCCTGGCCACCGACTGTTCACCACCCGCCCACCGATCCGCCACCTGACCACCACTGACCGCATGCCCACCACTCTTGACCACCTGTGACCCGCCGCAGCCCACCGGGCGACGGCACCTCGGACACCAAGGAAGACCATGACCGAGAACAAGCCCCTCATCATCCCCGAGCTGGTCGCGCTCGATGCCGACGCCGGCCCGAGCAAGGAAGACGTCATCGAGTTCCTGGCCGCCACCGTGGCCGGTGCGGGCCGGGCCTCCAGCCCCGACGGCCTGGCCGCCGACGCCAAGAAGCGCGAGTCGACCGCCCCCACCGGGATTCCCGGAGGCATCGCCATCCCGCACTGCCGCAGCTCTCACGTCCTGGCCCCCAGCCTCGGCTTCGCCCGCCTGGTGCAGCCGGTCGACTTCGGGGCCGCCGACGGACGGGCCGCCGACCTCATCTTCATGATCGCCGCTCCCGACGGTGCCGACGACTTCCACCTCCAGCTCCTGGCCAAGCTCGCCCGCGGACTCATGCAGACCGAGTTCACCGACGCCCTGCGCCAGGCCGCTGACGCCGAGGAGATCACCCGCATCGTCACCAAGCAGGTCCAGCCCGAGCTGCTCGACGGCGGGCAGGAGGCCGAGGACGGCGCGGCCGGTAAGGCCGGTAAGGCCGGAAGCGCCGCGGGCTCGACCGCAGGGTCCGGCGCCGCGGAGTCCAAGGAGTCTGCGGCGTCGTCGGCCCCGGCGGAGGGGCAGACCGTCATCGTGGGGGTCTCCTCCTGCCCCACCGGCATCGCCCACACCTTCATGGCCGCCGAGGCCCTGGAGCAGGCCGGCAAGGACCGCGGCATCACCGTGGCCATCGAGGGCCAGGGCTCGGGCAAGATCGACGCCCTCGACCCCGAGCTCATCAAACGGGCCAGCGCCGTCATCTTCGCCCACGACCTGCCCGTCAAGGGCCGCGAGCGCTTCGCCGGCAAGCCCGTCATCGACGTCGGGGTCAAGGCCGCCGTCAACGACGCCGGCTCCCTGGTGGACAAGGCCCTGGCCGCGGTCGACGACCCCAGTGCCGCCCGTGTGCCGGCCGGCGGCGGGTCCAGCGAGGAGAGCGAGGAGGGCTCCGAGCACTGGGCCCGGCGCCTGCAGCGCTCGGTCATGACCGGGGTGTCCTACATGATCCCCTTCGTGGCCGCCGGCGGTCTGCTCATTGCCCTGGGCTTCCTTCTGGCCGGGTACGACGTGGCCAGCCTCTACGAGAAGATCTCCATCAGCGACTACTCCCTGTGGAACCTGCCCGGCAACGAGTTCGTCCACGAGATCAAGAACTCGGCCGGCAACATCGTCGGAACCGAGACGATCACCGTCTCCCAGTCCGGGCTGCTGCTGTACATCGGGTGGACGCTGTTCCTGCTGGGGCAGGCGGCCATGAGCTTCCTCGTCCCGGCGCTGGCCGGCTACATCTCCTTCGGGCTGGCTGGCAGGCCCGGGATCGCGCCCGGGTTCGTCATGGGGGTCGTCGCGGTTCAGGTCGGTGCCGGGTTCATCGGCGGCCTGGTCGGCGGCATCCTCACCGGCTACTTCGCGGCCTGGCTCGCCGGGCTCAATGCGCCGGCCTGGCTGCGAGGTCTCATGCCCGTGGTCGTCATCCCGCTGGGGACCACACTGGTGGTCGGCGCCGTCATGTACCTGGTCCTCGGGCGGCCCCTGGCCGCCCTCATGACCGGGCTGAAGCACGGGCTGACCTCCATGTCCGGGGGCGGGTCGGCCGTGCTGCTCGGCATCATCCTCGGGCTCATGATGTGCTTCGACCTGGGCGGGCCGATCAACAAGGCCGCCTACCTGTTCGGCACCGCGGGCCTGTCCGAGGCCAGCGCCAGCAACACCGCCCCCTACGAGATCATGGCCACTGTCATGGCCGCCGGCATGGTGCCGCCGCTGGCGATGTCGGCCGCGACCTTCCTGCGCTCGCGACTGTTCACCAAGGCCGAGATCGAGAACGGGCGCAGTGCCTGGCTGTTGGGGCTGTCCTTCATCTCCGAGGGCGCTATCCCCTTCGCCGCCGCCGACCCGCTGCGCGTCATCCCGGCCACCATGGCCGGAGGCGCGGTGACCGGTGCGATGACCATGGCGATGCACGTCGGTTCCCGCGCGCCCCACGGCGGCGTGTTCGTTGCCTTCGCCATCACCAACTTCGGTGGCTTCCTCCTGGCGATCCTGGCCGGGACGGTGGTGACCACCGCGCTGGTCATCGTCCTCAAGGGGCTCGGTCGCAACGCCGACGGTCGGGGCGGCAAGGAAGGCGCCGAGGCGCAGGCCGCTGCCGCCGCTGCTTGAGCCGGCGAGCCTTATCACCGCGTCGTGCGGGGTCCCGCCAGGTGCGGGGCCCCGCACGACGCGTGTGAGCACCTGACGGGCCGGGTCCGTGAGGCTCGGTGCCCGCACGTACGGGAACATCCGTGCCTGGCCGTGATTTGTACCCCCCTACCGGGGGGGGG
>NZ_MSKS01000046.1:0-1712 GCF_001937445.1 Actinomyces oris
GGAGTCTACCGAGGCTGCCGAGGACTCTGACGCGGCTGAGACTGCCGTCGAGCCCGATGCAGAGACTGCAACCCGCGAGGCTCAGGAGTCGGGGACCGATCAGCCTGAGGACGATGCCTCTGAGGAGCAGGCGGCCGAGGAAACCGCCGTCGACGAGTCTGCCGATGAGCACGTCGAGGACGCCGCAGGTGATGAACTGGCCGAGGACGCGCAGGCCGCGGCGTCTGCGGATGAGACCGCCACTGAGCCCGATGCCGAGCCGGAGGCCGCCGCCGACGCGGCTGCGGACTCCGACAACAACGACACGACCGTCCTCGCCCCCGCCTCGCAGCGGCACGAGGTCGACTCGGCTGACACGACTGATTTCACGGCTTCAGCCCAGTCCGTGGCTGTGGTCAGCGGCTGGACAGCGGGCTCGGCAGCTCCTGCCGCGGGCTCAGCCGAGTCAGCGGCCCTTCCCGTACCCCCGCCGCCGTCGGCCGAGGACATCGCCGCCTGGGCCGAGACCCCCAGCGGGGCGCCGTCGGGCTTCTCCGCCGGTCAGCCGGCCGTGGAGCTGGACATGTTCGGCCCCCAGATGATGGCCCAGATGCCACCCCCTCAGCGGAATCAGCCGTCGACATCCAGCACCGGGCGCCTGATCGCGATCATCGTGGTCCTCCTGCTCGTCATCGTCGGCGGAGGCGGCCTGTGGGCCGGCAACTACTTCGCCAACAAGGGCAAGGACGGAGACTCCTCCGACACCTCCCGGGACAAGGCCGACAGCAACGGCGACAAGGACGGCAAGCAGAACGGCCACGCCGACGCCGCGGCCACGTCCACCGCGTCGGCCCTGCCCTCGGGCGCGGTCAAGGCCTGCTCCAGCATGCCAACCTTCACGATCACCTCAGTGGAGGACGGCCAGGGCGAGCTCAAGGTCCAGGGCACCATGGCGACCTCCTGCGCCGAGGGCGACTTCCTGGCCGGATCGTCCAACCAGGTCCTCGTCTACAGCTCCACCAGCCCCACCGGCGGCGCCGACGTCGATCACCTCGTGGCCTCGGGAACCTTCGACCTCTCCAGCGACCCGCTCATCATCCCCAACGGCGGGCGGACAGTGACGCTGCGCTTCGGCGAGGAGCACTACTTCCGCACCGCCAAGGACCTCGACCTCAAGGGCCTGTCGGTCAGGCCCTCCTTCGACCGCGGCACCTCAACCAGCGTCACCGCGAAGAGCTCGACGAACTCCCCGATGACCATCGCCTCCTCAGCGAGCGCCAACGCCAACCAGGAGGCGCAGGACGAGCAGGCCGCCGGGGACGCCATCCAGTGGCAGATCAAGCACGACTACCCCATCGTCATGAACAGCATGCGGGGCAAGTGGACCCCGCAGCTGTCCTCCAAGAAGGTCGGCCTGGTGGCCGAGGGGCAGACCTGGAACAACCGCTCGATTCTCGCGGAGTTCCTGAAGACTCGGCAGTCCAATCCGAAGGCCGTCATCATCGAGACCAGCCAGTGGCCGGTCTACGACGTCAGCGGCTGGTGGGTGACCCTGTCCGGTGAGCTCTACGACGACGCCGACCAGGCCAACGCCTGGTGCGACGCCCAGGGCTACGACTCCGACCACTGCCTGGCCAAGCGCATCGAGTCCAACGGATCGTCGCAGGGCACCACCAAGACCCGCTGAGACGAGAGCCGGCTCACCTGAGAACGCGCATCGGCCTGCCTGAGCC
>NZ_MSKS01000046.1:1795-26167 GCF_001937445.1 Actinomyces oris
CTCAGGCAGGCCGATGCGCTGACCGGCGCGCTTCAGGACTGCAGGCTCTTCTTCAGGTTCAGCACCCGCGTGGCCGACTCGTCCACCCGCGCCGCGAAGGCCGGGTCGGACTGGGCGGTGGCGATGAGGGCCTTGACCATGTCCGCGGCCACCGTCGGGTCCGCCGAGGCCAGCACGAGGTCGCATCCGGCCCGGATCGCCCGCACGGCCCGATCGCCCGCGCCCACGTCCTTGACCTGGACGGCGGCGGAGACGTCGTCGGTGATGACCACCCCGGAGAAGCCCATCTCCGTGCGCAGCATGTCGGTGACGATCTTCGAGGAGAAGACCGCCGGCGCCGAGGAGTCAATGAGCGAGTACGTCGCCGAGGAGACCATGATGACCTGCGCACCGGCGGCGATGGCGTTGGCGAAGACGCCGACGGCGGCGTCGGGCAGGCGGTTCGTGGTGGAGTCAACAACGCCCGCGGAGGTGTCCGTGTTGTCCTTCACCCGCCCCAGGCCCGGGAAGTGCTTGTAGGTGGGGATGACCTTCGAGGCCTGCATCCCCTCGGTGAAGGCGCCGGCCTGGGAGGAGACCGTGGCGGCGTCGTGACCGTACTCGCGCCCCCAGCGGCCGATGGGCTCGTTGGAGGTCGGCCGGGAGATGTCGACCAGGTCGACCACCGGGGCCAGGTTCATGTTGACCCCGACCCCGGCCAGCTCCTTGCCCCAGGTGCGCGCCGCCGCCACCAGCTGCTCGCGCGGCTGGGCGGACTGCTCCATCGCCGAGGGGATGTCGGAGAAGCCCGCACCGGACAGGATCTGGACCTCGCCGCCCTCCTGGTCAGTGGCCACGAGCATCGGGGTGGAGTGGGTCGTGCCCGGGCCGGCCTTGGACGTGAAGGAGGAGATGACCTTCTGGGTCGCCTGGCTGCCCGCCGTGGTGCGGCCGGCGATGAAGATGTTGCCGACGTGGTGGGTCTCGACGGCTTGGGCGGAGGACTGCGTGGGGGTGGTGGCGTCCACCCCGACCATCATGAGCTGGCCGACCTTCTCCTCCAGGCTCCAGCCCGCCAGCGCTCCGTCGGTGGCCGTCGCGGTGGCCGACGTCGTCGCGCTCGTGGCCGCGGTGGGCGAAGGAGTGGCGCTCGGCACAGCCGGCTTCGGGGTCGTCGGCCGCACGCTGGGGGAGGAGGAGCCGGCCGACGAGGAACCGGGGAGCAGCGAGCATCCTGCCAGGGAGCCGGCGCCCAGGAAGGCCGCCAGGAGCACTGGCCGCCGACTCACCTGATGCGGCGAGGACTGGCTGGTGGCGTCAGGGGCGAGGGGCTTGCCGGCGTCGGAAGTGTCAGGCCGATAACGGTCGTTCATGCCGGCCACACTAAGGCAGGTCCCTGGGTGCTTGCGAGGTCATGCCCCTGACGGTCTGCTCGCGCACTGTTCGCGGTGCTACTCCCAGCCCAGCTCGTGGAGGCGCTCGTCGGGGATGCCGAAGTGGTGGGCCACCTCGTGGATGACGGTCACGGTGATCTCCTCCTCCAGCTCCTCGCGACTGGAGCACCAGCGCTCCAGGGGCCCGCGAAAGATGAGGATGCGGTCGGGCAGCACCATGGACCAGCCCTCGTCGCGCTCAGTCAGGGGGACGCCGTCGTACAGCCCCAGGAGCGTGGGCAGGCCGGAGTCGTCATAGTCCTCCTTGGCGAGCATCTCCGGGTCGGGCTCGTCCTGAACGAGGACGACGACGTTGTCCATCACCTCGGCCAGGTCGGCGGGGATCCGGTCGAGGGCGTCACCGACGACGTCCTCGAACTCCTGCTGCGACATCCTGACCGGCCGCGGTTCCCGGGTGCGGTCCGGCTCCTGGTGGTGCTCGTGGCTCACGATCTCAGCCTGCCAGACCTCTGGGCTTCGCCCCGGGAGCCCTCGCGGGCCGGAATCCCGCCGAAACCGAGCGGTGAGGAGGGTCACGCTCCCGGGATTTGCGCTGCGGAAGACTGTCCCCTTAGTGTTCATCCCGGTTCGAGGCGCGACGACGTCGAAGGCCCCTGGCCCCCATCGTCTAGCGGCCTAGGACCCCGCCCTTTCACGGCGGTAGCACGGGTTCGAATCCCGTTGGGGGTACGGATTCGCACAAGTGAATAACACAGTGAATTCACACTGGCCTCGTGGCGCAGTTGGTTAGCGCGCCGCCCTGTCACGGCGGAGGTCGCGGGTTCAAGTCCCGTCGAGGTCGCGGAAAGGTCGGTCCGGTCAGAAATGGTCGGGCCGATTCCATCCCAAGGCTCTGTAGCTCAGTTGGTAGAGCGTTCGACTGAAAATCGAAAGGTCACCGGATCGACGCCGGTCGGAGCCACTGCGAAAGGCCCGGAACCCACAAGGTTCCGGGCCTTCGCTCATGGCCGGGTGAGCCCCGCGCCGGGGCGGAGGGACTCACTGACGATCGCGCCGGTAGCTGCGCACGGTGGCGAAGATGGCGAAGGCGACGGCGGCCACCGGCCAGAGGATCCAGGAGATGTCCCAGGCGTCGAAGATGAAGCTCCACAGCAGGTAGATGACCACTGCGGCCGGCCAGTAGATCCCTGCCACGAGGTTGGTGAAGGGGTCGTCGTCCTGATTGCCGCCCCAGGAGGCCGGCTCGCCGACGGGCGCGGGGCCAACCGGATGGCTGGGCTCGGAGGCCACCGGAGCACCGGCGGGGGCCGCCTGCGGGGCGCCACCGGGCTGGATGTCCTGAGCGATGCCCAGGACCGGGGCCAGCTCGTGAAGGTTGCCGAAGTCGGTGATGACCTGCCCGACTGCCTCGTTGTGGGTCTTGCCCTGAGCGATGGCGTCGTTGTAGGCGTCCTCCATCATGGCGCGCAGCTCGGCGCGGGCCTCAGTCAGGCGAGGCGTGGTCGGGTAGGGGGCGAACATGTTGTCGAGGAAGGTCTCGATGGTGTCCATCAGCGGGCTCCTTTCGCGAAGCGGTCGACGAGGGTCTTGGTGTCCTCCCACTCGGCGACCTTGGCGGTCAGGTGGGTGGTGCCTTCGGAGGTGAGGCGGTAGTAGGTGCGGGACTTGCCGGAGTCGGACACTCCCGAGTAGGAGTCCGCCAGACCGCTGGACTCCAGACGCTTGAGGGCCGTGTAGAGGGTGGTCTGCTTGATGGTGTACTCGCCGTCGGAGACCTCGGTGATGGTCTTGGCCAGGTCGTAGGCGTAGGACGGCTGCCGCTTGAGCAGGGACAGGACGATGAGGTCGATGTAGCCGCGAATGGCATCTGCGCTGATCATGTGAACCCTCCTTCCTTGGTTCGTGATGGCGGGACCCTGAGGTCCTTGCGTGCATCTAACGTACTACGACACACGTAGTACGTCAAGCGGAAGTTGGGGGGTGGTTCCCACTGCCAGCCATACGTCACAGCCCAGGCACAGCGGGGCTGCTTAAGGTGGCGTCATGCTCGTCGCAGCCACCACCCCTCCCGCGACCCCCAGCGCAGATCCCAGCGCGAGTCCCTCCGCCACCCCCGCTCCCACGCCCACCAGCACTTTCACCGGCATACCCGAGGTCAACGTGCACCAGACCGTCAAAGTGGTGACCAAGACGACGAACGACCTGGTCACCATCGCCTGGCACGCCGGGCTGGGCGCCGTCATCGGCCTCGTCATCGCTTTCGTGGTGGTGGCGATCCTGACGTTCATGGGCAGGCGCCGCCTCCTGTACCACGAGGTCGTGGAGCTTGGGCGCCGGCCCGTCTTCGCCGTCGGCGCCATGACCGGGGCATTCCTGGGTTCCCAGCTGGCCCTGGCCGGGCTGCGGCTCGACAAGAGCGACTCCACGACGATGGTCGTCGTCGAACGCGGGCTCACCATCGCCCTCATCGGCTCGGTGACCTGGCTCGTCGTCGCCTTCGCCAAGTCCATCGAGTCCACCGTCGTCAAGGGGGCACAGGCCGGCGGGGACCAGGGGCGCGCCAACCGGGTGACCACCCAGAGCCAGGTCCTCCGACGCGTCGCCCAGGTCATCATCGTCATCGCCGGGCTCGTCAGCGCCATCATGACCTTCCCCAGCGTCCAGTTCGCCATGGGATCGCTGCTCGCCTCGGCCGGCCTGGCCTCCGTCATCGCCGGTATGGCCGCCCGCTCCATGCTCGGCAACGTCTTCGCCGGCCTCCAGCTGGCCACCACCGACGCGATCCGCGTGGGCGACATCGTCGTCGTCGACGATCAGCAGGGCACCATCGAGGAGATCACCCTGACCTACGTGGTCATGCGCACCTGGGACGACCGGCGCCTCATCCTGCCCTCGACCCACTTCACCGAGAACCCCTTCGCCAACTGGACGCGCGGAGGCTCCCAGGCCACTGGCTTCTTCACCCTCGACCTGGACTGGCGCGTGCCCATCGCCTCGCTGCGTGCCGAGCTGGCCCGCCTCGTGGCCGCCTCCCCGGCCTGGGACGGGCGCCAGGCCTCCCTGGAGGTCTTCGACGCCGTCGGCGGTCACGTCACCGTGCGCATCGTCCTGACCGGGGACAATCCCGGTGATGTGGGCGCCCTCAAGTCCTACGTGCGCGAGGAGCTGGTCACCTGGCTCCAGCGGGAGGCCCCCTACGCCCTGCCGCGCACGCGAGTGGAGGTCGAGCAGGTCGAGGTCACCCATGACCTCGACCCCGAGAAGGTGGCCCGCGCGGCGGCGGAGATCGTCGCCAAGCAGAAGGACGCTCCCGCCGACACCACCCCGGCCGCTACGGGAAGCGGGGACGATGCCGCCGTGACCACGGAGGCCGAGGGGGAGAGCGCGGCCCACGGTCTGGGAGCCCGGCGGGCCGTCACCCTGGGGCGGGCCATGGGGCGCTCCCTGCTGCACCGTGCCCGGCGCGGGGGACTGGGACCCAGGTGAGCCGGGCCGCCGCTACGCGGCCGACGTCCCAGCGGATGGGTGAGTTTTCGCTGCGTGAACGCATCTCGCCCGGCGCCGTCGGGCGGGTGACGATGAGCCCATGAGTACCAACGCGAGCAGCGAGCCCTCCGTGACGTCCGCCTCCGTGCCCTCCGGCCCGACCCTCGACCTGGAGGCCGCCGCGCGCACCGACGCCCAGTGGCGCGCAGCCCTGAGCCCCATGGAGTACCACGTGCTGCGCGAGGCCGGCACTGAGCGCCCCTTCACCGGGGCCCTGCTCGACGAGCACCGCGAGGGCGTCTACCGCTGCCGCGGCTGCGGCGCCGAGCTGTTCCGCTCCACCACCAAGTTCGACTCCCACTGCGGCTGGCCCTCCTTCTACGACCCCTCCGACTCCGAGGCGGTCACCCTGAGAACCGACACCTCCCACGGCATGGTGCGCACCGAGGTCCGCTGCGCCACCTGCGGTAGCCACCTGGGACACGTCTTCGACGACGCCCCCCAGACCCCCACCGGCCAGCGCTACTGTATGAACTCCGTGAGCCTGACCTTCGAGGAGGAGCAAGCATGATCCGGGTCCTGAGCCTCAACCTGCAGCACGGTCTGCCCGGCGCGGGGGCCGGGGACGGCAGCGCCTCCACCGGCTCGCTGGCCGGCGCCGACATCTCCGACCCCGCCACCGCCCGCGCCGTCATGCGGGCCACGGCCGAGCAGATCGCCGAGCTGGCCCCCGACATCGTTGCCCTCCAGGAGGTGGACCTGGGCCAGGCCCGCTCCGGGCGCCTGGCCCAGGCGGCCTTCCTGGCTGAGGAGCTGGGCATGCCGACCTGCCGCTTCTGCGCCAGCTACGCCGGGCCCGTGGTGGGGCTGCGCCGTCGGCCCCTGCGCACCGCGCTGAGCTCGCCAACCGATGACGTCCTGGGGCTGCTGCGCGCCGCCGTCGGGTCCGGGCCGATCGGCTACGGCAACGCCCTCCTGTCCCGCTTCCCGGTCTCCGGCTGGCACGTCAAGCGCCTGGGGCGCGGGGCCTCCAGCGTGGAGAAGCGCGGTGAGCGGGCCTGGGACCCGCGCTCCTACCACGTGTCCACCGCCTCCCAGCGCATCATGGTGGCCGCCACCCTCGAGGTGCCCGAAGGCGCCGGCGGGCCGATCCGCCAGCTGTCGGTCGCCTCCACCCACCTGGCGACCCGCGAGTCCATGGCGGCGCGACAGCTCGCCGCCGCCTGGGGGGCGCTCGCCGGCCTGCCCGGGCCGCACCTGCTCGTGGGCGACTACAACCTCTCCGCCGAGCAGGTCGAGGTCCTGGGGCTGGGGCGGACCGTGGGGGAGGGGCTCACCTTCCCGGCAGCCGGCCCCAAGCGGCGCATCGACCACGTGCTGACCGACCTGTGGCCCACCGGCCCCGACGGCCTGCCCCTGACCGATGAGGCGGCCACGGCAGATGGGAGCCCGCTGCTGCGCGCCGTGGACTGGGGAACGACCTCCTTCATCATCTCCGACCACGTCGGCACCTGGGTGGACCTCGAACCGGTCGGCTAAGGCGTACTGCCGTGGCCTCGCCCGCGCGTTCGTAGGGTAGGTCGCGCGTTCGGGGGTTCAGGGTACGAACGCGAGGGCTACCCTACGAACGCGTCGCGCCGGGGCCTATGAGAGGGGGAGACCATGGCTGATGTGGTGGCGGGACTGGCCGTCTTCGGTGCGGTCATCGCCGTCGGCTGGCTGCTGGTGCGCACCCGCGCCGTGCCCGCTGACGCCGACGGGGTCCTCACCCGCGTCTGCTTCTTCGCCGCCACCCCGGCCCTGCTCGTGACCACGCTGAGCCGCGCCGACCTGACGGCGGTTCTCTCCCGCTCCACCGCCGTGGCCGTGGCCGCCGAGCTCGCGGCCATCGTCTCGGCCTGGTGCCTTCACCGACTCGTGCTGCGCCGCCCCACCGCTGAGGCCACCATCGGTGCGCTCGCCTCCGGCTACGTCAATGCCGCGAACCTGGGGATCCCGGTGGCCGTCCTCGTCCTGGGGGACGCGGCCACCATTGCCCCGATCCTCCTGCTCCAGCTCCTCGTGCTCACCCCGGTCACCTTCACCGTGCTCGACGCCGTCACCCGCCGCGGCAACCCGTCCCGCCTGGCGACCCTGACCGTCCCGCTGCGCAACCCGCTCCTGTGGGGTGTTGTGGCCGGGACCGCGGCGAACCTGGGCGGCGTGGACCTCAAGGAGTGGGGCGGCGGCTACCCGGCTCAGGGTCTGGAGATGCTCGGGCGCGTCGCGGTGCCGCTCATGATGCTGGCCCTGGGCATGAGCCTGGCCGGGGCGCCCCGGCCCCTGCGCAATCCCGTGCCGGAGGAGGCCGCCTCGCCCCCGCCGGGCTCGCCGGCCCGATCGGTCCAGTCAACCCGTCAGGATCAGGAGCCCCAGGTGGCGGAGGCGGGATCGGAGGCGCACGCGGCCGACACCACGGGAGGCCGACTGCCCCGGGAAGAGGGGGCGCCGGCGCTCGGGGCGAGGTCGTGGTCTCATCATGGTGCGGGCCGGCGCAGCGGCCTGTGGCTGGCGGTGGGCTGGAAGCTTGCCGTCATGCCGGGGCTGGCCGCCGCCGTCGGACTGGCAGTGGGACTCAGCGGAGCACAGCTGCTCGCCCCGGTCGTCACCGCCACCCTGCCCACGGCGCAGAACGTCTTCATGTACGCCTCGCGCTACGGGGTGGCCAAGGACCTGGCCCGCGACGCCGTCCTGCTGACGACGGCCGGATTCGTGCCCGTGGTCCTGCTGGCCGCCGCGATCCTGCGCTGAGCCCGCGCGATCGTACTGCCCGGCTCCGGCGTTGTCACTGTCGCGGCCCCTTACCCGTGCGTTCGTAGGGTAAGCCTCGTTTTCGGGGGTTCAGGGTACGAACGCGAGGGCTACCCTACGAACGCGTCGCGCCGGGCCCCTCAGGGCAGCTCGTCGCGCGTGGGAGGATTGGCCCCGTCCCGTGAGACCGTGATGTCGGCGATGGCCGCGGCGTGGCGCATGATCCGCTCCAGGGTCGCGGCGTCCACGGCGCGCAGCGCCTCGCGCCGGTCCGCGCCCACGAGGTCCTCGCTCCACAGGGCGTCCTCCAGGCCGCCCATGAAGGAGTCGCCGGCGCCCACTGTGTCCGCCACCACGACGCTCGGGTCGGCGGGCACCTCCAGGCGCACCCCCGAGGCGGACAGGGCAAGAGCCCCCATTTTGCCGCGCGTGACGACCACGACGGCCACGCCCTTGTCCAACCAGGAGCGCAGCACCGTCTCCAGGTCCGCGTCCCGGCCGTAGAGCCAGGCGATGTCCTCGTCGGAGCACTTGACCAGATCGGACAGGCCCACGAGGCGCTCGACGATCTGGCGGGCGTCCTCCGGGTCTCCCATGAGCTGGGGGCGGGCATTGGGATCGTAGGCGATGGTGGAGGTGGCGCGGGTCTCACGCAGCACCTGCTCCACGGTGGCGGCGCCGGGGGCCAGGATCGCTGCGATCGAGCCGGTGTGCACCAGCAGCGGTGCCTTCCCGTCGGGCAGCGTCGGGCGCGGCGGGTTCCAGTCCAGGTCGAAGACGTAGCTGGCGGCGCGGTCCTCCCCGATGGTGGCCTGCGCCGTGGAGGTGCGCGTCGCGCCGTCGGCGCCCGGAGCCAGGCGGACCCCGGAGGCCTCCAGGTGGGAGCGCACGGCCTTGCCGCGCTCGTCGGTGCCGATCCAGCAGTGCAGCTCGACGTCACGACCCAAACGCGCCAGCCCCAGGGCCACGTTGGCGGGTGCGCCGCCGGGGATGTCCACGGGCTCCTGCCCGGGGTGGATAACGACGTCAACCAGGGCCTCGCCGATGACGAGGGCGGATCCTGGGCGGCCGGGTGCGGTCATGGGTGACTCCTTCGTGCAGGACCGGGGTCCGGTGGCGGTGAACTGAGACGAGACGTGGGAGGGACGTGAGACGGAACGAGGCGGTGAGAGGACTCGGGCGGATGAGGAACGCGGTGGTGCAACACTGCCCGGCAGTGGCCGGCGCGCTGGTCGATGCGCGGGGCCGGAGGGTGAATGCCCACAGCCTACCGATCCGGCGCCGCTCTCAGGGCCCGTCTCGCCCAAGAGTGTCCAAATCGGTGACAAAGGGCTTTCGGCTCCCAGGCCACATGAACGAATACCTTGAAATCATGCGGTTGCGTTCCGTCCGGATGGGAGGGATCCGAGCCTTTGTCCCCGATGCTGGACATCTACGGCTCTCTTCGGGCTTCTGCTGTGGTGCCCGGTGGCGCTCGATCAGTGCGCTACCGCCAGCCGGAGCCCCGGTCAACTCGGTCAGTTCACCGCGCGTGCGGACACGAGCGTGACCCCCAGGCCAATGGCAACGTCGCCAAGACGGTCGATTCGCTGCGCGTGCGGGCACGCGTACGCAGCCTGGAGCCGCCGATCCGGGCGGGTCATACCCAGCCAGCCCCGGTCTCGTCAGTCCTCAGGGTCCTCCTGCGCGACCGCGGCCAGGCGGGCGCGGGCCTCATCGAGCCAGGTCTGGCAGCGCTGGGCCAGGGCCTCGCCGCGCTCCCACAGTGCCAGGGAGTCCTCCAGGGGGACGGAGCCCGCCTCAAGACGCTGCACGACGGCCACCAGCTCCTCGCGGGCCCGCTCATAGCTGAGCGAGGCGACATCCTCGTTGGCGCCGGAGGCCCCGCCGGCGCCAGGAGCTGATGACGCTGAAGACCCTGACGATGCTGAGGACGCCGAGTAGGGGCTGCTGTGGGGCGAGTACTCCTCTGGGTACTGGTCAGAGTACGGGCCGGGGTTCATCTCGGAGCTCACCCCCCGATTCTCGCACGGGCCGGCCCCGGGCAGGGCGGGCCGGACGGTCTGAGACAGTGTCCGCAGGGTAAAAGTGTCCAAGAGGGACGACTTTGACAGTGCCCCGTCTCAGTGGCGTTCGCATCTGCACTGGTCAGAGCGTTTTAGCGCGGCATCGACTGGTTGTAACGGCTCCAAAGTCGTCCCATCTGGACAGAATCCGGGCCTGAGAGCCTTTCTGACTTTTGCTGGTCCCGGTCGACGTGCACCGATACGTCAGCCCGCACTTCTATCCTGCTGCGTCGTTGGAGGTCGTTTCACCGAGGTGTGTCAGCACTTCCGTCAAACCTGCCTGCGCCAGTGCCTCGCGGCCGGCCTCCGTGAGCTTCACCGCCCGGGTCCGTTCGATGCGTGCGATCCAGGTGCGATCGAACAGCGCCTGCGTCAGTGCGATCCCCAGCGGCCCGCCGAGATGAAACCGTCGCTCAGTGGAGTCCATGCACGCCTCCCCACGGATATGAAGCGGCTTCTCCATCCCCCAGGTAGCCAGGAGGTCCTCGCCGGAACCGGTCAGTCCCCACGAGGGATCCAGGTGACCGCGCTCCTGGAGCTGTTCGGCCAGACTCACGCCGAGCCGTCCCGCTAGGTGGCGGTAGCAGGTACGGGCTGCCAACAGCTGCCGGTTCACCGTCCACGCATTGAGACTGCGCGACGTGGGCAGCGCTGATGCCGCCATCACCCCCAGGGCCTCGATGACCCGAGCCGCCTCGGGCCCTGAGAGCGTGATGTAGCAGTGCCGCCCCTGCCGGACCCTCGTGACAAGACCGCGCGCCGCCAGCACGTCGACATGCTCGCTGGCCGTCGACCGCGTGACCCCGGCGTATGAGCCGAGCTCGCCCACCGTCCACGCCCTGCCGTCCATAAGCGCCGCACACATGGCGGCCCGCGACAGGTCGGCCAGCGCCGCAGCCGTTCCGGCGACGTCAGGAACCGCCTCGGGGAAGAAACGGTCGGAAGTCCGTGACATGCGGCCAGTATGCGCCCGCGCCGGTTCGGTCTGCGCCGAACAATTGTGGCTCTAGCCTGCCGGTGGCCGGCACCAACCGGCAGACGGGGCCAGAGGAGTAAGGAGATCACTCATGAGCGGATACCGACGGCGTGGCGCCCTCATCGCGGCGCTGCTGGGGTTCTTCATCGTCATGCTCGACACGACGGTCGTCAACGTGGCGCTGGCGCGGATCGGCGGGGACCTGGGGGCCCCGGTCGCCTCCCTGCAGTGGGTTGTCGACGCTTACGCCCTCACCTTCGCAGCCCTGCAGCTGTCGGCAGGGGCGGCCTGTGACCGGCTGGGCGCAAAATGCGTCCACCTGCTCGGCCTGCTGGTCTTCGGCCTGTTTTCGACGGCCTGTGCCCTGGCCCCTGCCGGCGGCGCGCTCATCGCTTTCCGCGCATTGCAGGGCGTCGGCGCCGCCGCGATCGTCCCAGCCTCCCTGGCAATACTCTCCCTCATCCATGATCGCTCCGCCGACCGGGCCCGAGCCATCGGCCTGTGGGGAGGAGCCGGTGGTATCGCCGCGGCCGTCGGTCCGGTGGCCGGGGGACTGCTCGTGACCTTCACCGGCTGGAGGCTCGTGTTCTGGGTGAACCTTCCCCTCGTCGCAGCCGCCCTGTGGCTCACCGCCCGCAGCCTGCCCGCGCCGGAGACGCGGTCGCTGCGACGACGCGAAGGCGGCGACCTGCTCGGGCAGGTTCTCTCCGTCGCAGGGCTCGCGGTCGCCACCTACGGGATCATCGCCGCAGGCGAGCACGGGTGGAGCCCACCCGTTGTCGCTTCAACCCTCGCCGGACTGTGCCTGTTGGTGGCCTTCATCCTGGTTGAGCGCAACGCGAGCCGACCGATGCTGCCGACGGCGGTGTTCTCCCGACCGCGTTTCGCCGTGGCCGCCGCGGTCGGGTTCGCGCTCAATACCGGCTTCTTCGGCCAGCTCTTCGTCCTGGCTCTGTTCCTGCAGCGCTACCTGGGCTATGAGCCATGGCTCGCCGGTCTGGCCCTGGCGCCGCAGGCGTGCAGCGCCGTCGTCGCCTCCCCGATGGGAGGCAGGATGACCGCCAGAACAGGGGCGTTCCCCACGATGCTGACGGGCCTGCTCCCCGGTGCGGTCGGGTTCTTGGGGCTCGCTGCCGTCACGGCCTCGACGCCGTACCCGCTGGTGGCGGCCCTGACCTTCCTGGGCGGTTTCGGCACGGCACTGACCATGCCCGCCGCAACCTCGGCCGCCGTCGCCTCCGCGCCGGTGGGCTACACCGGCATCGCCGGCAGCGTCATCAACGCGGCCCGGCAGGCCGGCAGCGTCGTCGGTGTGGCCGTTCTTGGCAGCCTGATCGCTTCAGGCGACTTCCTGACCGGCTTCCACCGGGCAGTCGTCGGGGCGTCGGCCGTCTTCGCGGTGGCCGCGATCCCCGTCGCCATCGTCGTCCTCAGGGCTACCGGCCGCCCGGAGCGCGAGGACGCACCGTAAGCCTCGACCACTGCGCCCCAGGGGGCCGCGCGCACGCCCTACAGTGCGTCCTCGGGCCTCCAGCAGGCCGCGAGCGGGCACGGTCCCCGAGGCCTTGGCGGCGCCCAGTTGCTCTTCAGTCGATATCGGCGGGCCGGGGCTTGGTGGCGCCGACGACCTGGGCGACGAGCCTCCCCTGGGCCAGGACGCCCTCGATGAGGTCGCCCTTCTTGACGTCCTCGGCGCTGGTGATGACCTTGCCGCCGGGAGTGCGCAGAATCGTGTAGCCGCGGTCCAGGACCCCCTGCGGCGACAGCGCCGTCAGCCGGGCGTGGTCGGCGCGCAGGTCCGCGGCCGCCAGCGACAGCCGATGCTCCACGGCCCGGCGCATCCTGTCGCGGGCCTGACCCAGCTCGATGACCCGGTCGCGCACGATCGAGGTGGGGTCGGCCATGACCGGCCGGGCCCGCAGCTGGTCCAGGGCCGCCTGCTCGGCGTCCAGCCGCGAGGCGAGCACGCTGCGCAGGCGCTCGCGGGCCGAGTCCAGGCCCACGGTCTCCTGAGCGAGGTCGGGGACGATCCGGCGGGCGGCGTCGGTGGGGGTGGAGGCCCGGTAGTCGGCCACCAGGTCCAGCAGGGGGCAGTCGGTCTCGTGGCCGATCGCGGAGACCAGCGGCGTGCGGCAGGCGGCCGCGGCGCGCACGAGGCCCTCGTCGGAGAAGGGCAGCAGGTCCTCGACGGCGCCGCCCCCGCGGGCCACGACGATGACGTCGATCTGCGCATCGGTGTCGAGCTCCTGGATGGCCCGGGTGACCTCGCCGACGGCGCGCGCCCCCTGGACGGCGACCTCCCGCACCTCGAAGGGCAGGCCGGGCCAGCGCAGGCGGGCGTTGACCAGCACGTCGTCCTTGGCCTTGGCCTGGCGTCCGCACACGAGGCCCACCTTGCGCGGCAGGAAGGGCAGGGGCCGCTTGCGCTCGGCGTCGAACAGGCCCTCGGCGGCCAGGATGCGGCGCAGCTGCTCGATGCGGGCCAGCAGGTCGCCGACGCCGACGGGCCGGATGTCGTCGGCCTGCAGCTGGAGCGAGCCCCGCTTGGCCCAGAAGGTGGGCTTGGCGCGCACCACCACGCGGGCCCCCTCGCCGAGCTCGGCGCCGGTGCGCGCCAGGACGGCGTCGAGGACCCGGGCGTAGATGGATACCGACATGGAGATGTCGGCATCCGTGTCCCGCAGGGTGAGGAAGGCCATGCCGGCGCCGGGGCGGCGGTTGAGCTGGATGACCTGCCCCTCCACCCACACCTGGCTCATGCGGGCCACGTACTGGTCGATCTTGGAGGATAGCAGCCGCAGCGGCCACGGGTTCTCCGCGGTGGTGAGGTTCGCTCGCGGCGCCAGCTCCCGGGGGCCGCCGGGGTTGCCGGGGTTGCCGGGGCTGGCGCCCGCGTCAGGGCGGGACGCGCGGCCGGCACCGGGGGAGGGCTGCGGGCTGTGCGGGGAGGGGCTCTGGCCTGTCACATGCACCACTGTGCCACGTCCACCACTGGGGACCTGGGTCCCCCTGTGGCACAGTGGTGACCGTGACGACCACCGAGCTCGCCAGTGAGCACACCGACGCCGCGGCCCCCTCTTCCAAGGGCGGCAAGCGGATCCTCATGGCCGCCCCGCGCGGCTACTGCGCCGGCGTGGACCGCGCCGTTGACGCCGTCGAGCAGGCCCTGGCCCACTACGGGGCGCCGATCTACGTGCGCAAGGAGATCGTCCACAACAAGTACGTCGTGGAGGCCCTCTCCAAGCGCGGCGCCATCTTCGTCTCGGAGACCGACGAGGTGCCGGTGGGGGCTCGCGTCGTCTTCTCCGCCCACGGCGTCTCCCCGGCGGTTCACGCCGAGGCCGCCGAGCGCCGGTTGGACACGATCGACGCGACCTGCCCGCTGGTGACCAAGGTGCACAAGCAGGCGGTGCGTTTCGCGGACAAGGACTACGACATCATCCTCGTGGGCCACACCGGCCACGAGGAGGTCGAGGGCACCCAGGGCGAGGCCCCCGACCACATCCAGGTCGTCAACGGCCCCCACGAGGTGGACCAGGTCGAGGTGCGCGACCCCTCCAAGGTGGTGTGGATCAGCCAGACCACCCTGAGCGTCGACGAGACCATGGAGACGGTGCGCCTGCTGCGCGAGCGCTTCCCGCAGATGATCGACCCGCCCGGCGAGGACATCTGCTACGCCACCCAGAACCGTCAGGCCGCGGTCAAGAAGATCGCCCCGAGGGTTGACCTCATGATCGTGGTCGGCTCCGGCAACTCCTCGAACTCGGTGCGCCTCAAGGAGGTGGCCCTCGAGGCCGGTGCGGGCGCCGCCCACCGGGTGGACTTCGCCAGCGAGATCGACCCGTCCTGGTTCGACGGCGTGGAGACGGTCGGCCTGACCTCGGGCGCCTCGGTGCCGGAGATCCTGGTGCGTGAGGTGGTGGAGCGCCTGGCCGAGCTCGGCTTCGACGACGTCGAGGAGGTGCGCACCACCACGGAGAAGATCTCCTTCTCCCTGCCCAAGAACCTGCGCGCGGACCTCATGGCGGCTCAGGGAGCCGCCTCGGCACACAAGCGTCGCGAGCCGGCCGCCGACCACACCTGCTGAGGCTGCGCTGCCCCCGGTTGCGGGGCCGGTCGTGAGCCTCTGCACAGGCCGGGGGCGTGAGACAGGCCGAAGGTGAACGCCGGGTTGCATGCTTGACGATTACCCTCGGTCGGGTGACACACTCCCATGACGAGTCCGCCCCCAGTGGCCCTGCCCCCGCCGCGTCGGGCGGGCGGCCCGCTGCCGGCGGCGCCGACAGTTCCGACAGTGCTGCCCCTGTGACCTCGCCAGATCCTGTCGACGCGGTGGTCTCCGGCGTCTCCGGCCAGGTCTCCAACGAGGTCTTGGAGGAGGACGGTGGGCTGCACCGGAGCCTGACCAGCAGGCACATGCAGATGATCGCCATTGGCGGCGCCATCGGCACGGGGCTGTTCGTGGCCTCGGGTGCCACGGTCTCCACGGCCGGACCGGGCGGCGCCCTGGTGGCCTATGCGGCCATTGGCCTCATGGTGCTGCTGCTCATGCAGTCCCTGGGTGAGATGACGGCGCACATGCCGGTGGCCGGCTCCTTCCAGACCTACGCCACCCGGTTCGTCAGCCCCTCCTTCGGCTTCGCGATGGGCTGGAACTACTGGTTCAACTGGGCGATCACGGTGGCGGCCGAGCTGGTGGCCGCCGGAATCGTCATGCGCTACTGGCTGCCGGGGGTGCCCTCGTGGATCTGGGCGGCGCTGTTCCTGACCCTGTTGACGACGCTCAACGCCCTGTCGGCCCGCGCCTTCGGGGAGGGGGAGTTCTGGCTGTCGGCCATCAAGGTGGCGACGGTCATCGTCTTCCTCGTGGCGGGTCTGGCGATGATCGCCGGCATCATCGGCGGGAAGTCCCCGGGCTTCAGTAACTGGGTCGTCGACGACGCGCCCTTCCACGGTGGGATGCTGGCGATCGTGTCAGTGTTCATGGTGGCCGGGTTCTCCTTCCAGGGCACCGAGCTGGTGGGCGTGGCGGCCGGTGAGGCCCGCAACCCGCGCCGGGACGTGCCCAGGGCGATCCACACGGTGTTCTGGCGGATCATGATCTTCTACATCGGGGCGATCACGGTCGTCGGCTTCCTCATCGCTTTCAACGACAGCCGGCTGTTGCACACTGAGACCGAGGACGTGGCCTACTCGCCCTTCACCCTGGTCTTCGAGCGGGCCGGGATCGGGGTCGCGGCGGCTCTCATGAACGCCGTCATCCTCACCGCGGTGCTCAGCGCCGGTAACTCGGGACTGTACGCCTCGACCCGCATGCTGCACTCGATGGCCTTGCAGGGGCAGGCGCCGGCCTGGTTCTCCTACGTCAACCGCCACGGGGTCCCGGTGCGGGCCCTGGGGGCGACGGCGCTGGTGGGGGCGGCCGGCTTCCTGACCGCAGTGGTGGGGCAGAACACCGCCTACGTCTGGCTGGTCAACGTCTCCGCCCTGTGCGGGTTCATCGTGTGGCTGGGGATCGCCGCGTGCCACTTCCGTTTCCGGCGCGCCTACGTGCTCCAGGGCAACGACCCGGCTGACCTGCCCTACCAGGCGCCCTGGTTCCCGCTGGGGCCGATACTGGCCTTCGCCCTGTGCGCCCTGGTGGTTCTGGGCCAGAACTATGAGGCGGTCTTCAAGGGACAGCTGGTGGCGGTGCTCTCCTCCTACATCGGCCTGCCGGTCTTCGGAGCCATCTGGCTGGGGCACCGCCTGGTGACCGGGTCGCACATGGTGCGCCTGGAGGAGGCTGACGTCTCCGGCGCCGTTGTTGGCGAGCGCCGCTGAGTCCTGCTCAGACCAGCTGAGCCCGGCTGAGTTCCGCATCTGCCGGGATCATGTCCTGAACTCCATGACCGGCGTCGGGGCACCGATCATCTGACCGGTGCCCCGACGCCGCGTTCAGGGGCCATTGCACTCACTTGCGGCCGGTGACGCTCAGGTAGACGGAGATCGCGACGATGGCGGCGACGAGCGACAGACCCCAGCGAATCCAGTCGATCCCGTCGGTGTGGGCGACGCCGAAGAGACTGGCGACTGCGCCTCCGATGAGTGCGCCCACGGCGCCCAGCACGATGGTCCACAGGACCGAGATGTTCTGCTCGCCCCGCATGACGAGCCGGGCGAGGGCTCCGAGCACGGCGCCGGTGATGATCATTCCGATGAATGACAGCATGGTGTCTTCCTCCGAGAAGGGCCGATGGAGCGGAGATACCCGCCAATCGGACATTGAAACGTTCTGGCAGTGTGTCAACCAGTCATGAGATGGGAGACAACGCTGCCCGATAGACGCCATGGAGGCGTCGATCGTCACGAGCCGAGAGTATGGCATGCGTTATGTCGTCGTGGAGGTGGGTTTCCCGTCGGCGGTGAGCTCGGGTGCGGTGAAAGTGCGCACCTGGGCGGCGTCGGCACTGATGAGCGTGGGGGAGTCCACCTGCTCCCCGAGGGTCTCCAGGGAGCGGGCGGTCACCAGGAGGCGGTTCTCCATGGAGCCGACCGCCTTGTTGTAGGCGGTGACGCTGCGCCGCAGTGCCCCGCCCAGTGCGTCGAGGTGACTGGCGACGGTCCCCAACCGCTCGTAGAGGGTGCGGCCGAGCTCCAGCAGCTCGCGGGCGTCGTCGTTGACGGCGGTGCGGGCCCAGGCTGTGGCACAGGTGCGCAGCAGGGTCAGCAGCGACACGGGTGAGGCCAGGGCGACGCCGCGCCCCAGCGCGTGCTCCAGGAGCGCGGGGTCCGCCTCCAGAGCGGCTGAGAGCACCGCCTCCGCAGGGACGAAGAGGACCACGAGCTCGGGGGAGTCCCCCAGGGCCCGGTCATAGCGGCGCGCGGCGAGCTGGTCGACGTGTCCGCGCAGCGCCCTGGCGTGAGCCTCCAGAAGCTGCCTGCGCCGCTCCTCGTCCTCGTCGCCGGCGCCCTGGACGGCGGTGGCCGCCAGGTAGGAGTCCATGGGTGCCTTGGCGTCCACGGCGAGGTAGCCGTCCCCGGGCAGGTGGACGACGACGTCGGGCCGGGAGCGGCCGGCCGCCCCCTCACCGGCGGCCGAGGCGGCCGAGGCGGCTGAGCCCGGTGGACCCGCCTGCCCGCGGCGTCGCTGGACCAGCGCCCCGATGGTGCGCTGCTCGGAGAAGTCCACGTGTCGCATCATCCCGGAGGCCTCCAGGACCCGGGCCAGTTCGACCTCACCCCACATGCCGCGCGCCGAGCGTGAGCGCAGCGCCCCCTCCAGACAGGCCGTGGAGCGGGCCAGGTCCTGCTCGCGCAGGGCGGTGGCCCGCAGCTGCTCGGCCAGGGCCGCGTGCTGCTCCGCCCGCTGCTTCTCCAAGGACTCCACCCGGGCCCCCACCTGCTCCAGCTGACTGCGCACGGGGGCGAGCGCCCGCAGCACGGAGCCGTCACGCTCGGCACGCTCCTCGGCCACCTGGGTGCGTGAGGACAGCTCCTCGGCCCGGGCCTGCCACTGTGCGGCCTGCGCCCGCAGCTCGGCCACCTGATCGCCCTCCGACTGGTGTGCGGCGGTGCGCCGGGCGAGCGCGCCGAGGTAGCCGATGACCACCCCGATCACCAGGCCGACGAGGAGCAGCAGGATGGGAAGAAGGACCGCTGAGGAGCTCATGAACCGATGGTGCCCGTGAGGTCCGACATCTATTACGTACCCTTAAGTCCCGCGGCGCCACGCCGCCGCAGGTCCCCCCGGCCGGCTGATTCGGCTCGCCCTTCCCACCCCGCCAAGCCACTCCGCTGATCCGGCCCTACCCGCCTGGCCCGGCGCCCCACCCGCCCTGACCCGGCCCTCCGCTCCGATCCGCCGGCCCGGTCAGCTCCGGCGTCGTCAGGCGCGTTTCTCCCCGGCACGCACCAAAACTGACCGATCGGACCTGGGGCAACAGTCCTGCGTCCCGCCCGAGCCTCCCTGTGGCGGAGGCGAGGAGACCAAGAGCACTGCCCTTCTGCTACCTCTGGATGATGGGGATTTGAGCAGGTGGTGCCATGCTTATTGGACGTGAGCCTCTTGCGCAGCATCCCGCTGACCAGCCTCCAAACGATCCTGGTCGTGCTGGTCCTCGCCGTTCTGACCACCGTCGTCGCGGCAGTCCTCCTTCCGCGAACTGTTCCGGCCGCCACGGGTGCCTCCAGCGCAGACAGGCCCACCCGATTCACCCGCCCCGCGCTGCGCACGGTGCTGCGGGCCGTAGGCCGCTACACGGCGCGCATCGTCATGGTGGGCGTGCCGGTGCTGCTCGTCATTGCGCTGGGCGGCCTGCTCATCAACCGGCCCATGCACTACGTGCGCACAGTCGGGGACCTCGCCAAGGCGGCCGCCCCTCGCGCTCAGGTCTCCTCGCGCATCGAGTCCCCGCCGAAGTCATCCACTTTCGGCGCCGCCCCGGCCTCGGCCTGGAAGGCATCCTTCCACGACGTCGGCGACGGCTCGCAGGAGGCCACCTGGACCGGCCCGGTCAGCGGCATCAAGCTGCCGGTGCGCGTCGTCCTGCCGGCGGGCTACCGGCCTAATGACGGTCGCACCTACAACGTCCTTGTGGGCCTGCACGGCTGGGTCGGCGACCCGCAGTCCCTGGTGACGGGCCTCGCCTCATCCAAGCGACTCCAGGAGGCGATCGATGCCGGCCGTATCCCGCCGTCGATCCTGGTGTTCCCCTCGCTCAACGCGGACGGCGCCAGCCAGCCCGACTGCGTCAACATCAACGGCCGCCCGGCTGTGGGGACCTGGATCGCGCAGGAGATTCCCCGCATGATCCAGGCGACCTTCCCCAACGTCACCACCCAGCGGGCCGGCTGGATGATCATGGGGATCTCGGCGGGCGCCTACTGCGCGGCACGCACCGCCTATGACGTCCCGCAGCGCTTCGGCTCGGTGGGTGTCATGTCCTCCTACGACCTGCCCGGTGAGGGCTCGCTGGCGCACAGCGGTAGGGAGCTCCAGGCGCAGAACGGGCTGTCCAGCATGCTGGGAAAGCGCAAGCCCGACGGTATGCGCTTCTACGTCCTGGGGGCTCAGGACGACCCTTACAGCACGGCCCGAACCGCCTGGAGCATGGATGAGGCGGTGCGGAAACCGGACTCGGTGACGGTTGATACCCCGGCCAAGGGCGGGCACTCCTGGACCCTGTGGAACAACCACTTCCCGTCGCTGCTGGCGTGGTGGGGCTCGGACCCGGCCGTGTTCGCGGCGGCCGGCCTTCCCGCGCCTCAGGGCGATGCGAGGGCCAAGGCCACCGCTGCTGGCGTGAAGCCCCTGTCGGAGACGTCCAAGGACCAGCGCGCGGCGCGGCCGGCCTCGCCAGTGCGTGCCAAACCGTTCGAGGTCAACGGTCTGGGCACGATGATCGTGGCCGTGGTCGTCTCGCTGGGGGCGCTGGGCGTTGTCTTGTTCTGGTCGCCCCGCTGGGGCCGACGGCGCGACGGCGGCAAGCGGTCGGTGGCGCGCCTGGGTGGCGCGATCCTGGGGCGCGTCGTGGTGATCCTGGTGGCGGCGGGCCTGGTTGCGGTGACGGTGGGGATCGGGGCCAACGCCGGCGGGGGCTTCTACACCTCGTGGAATGATCTGAGGGCCTCGGTCCGGACGAGCGGGAACTCCGGGAAGTGAGCGGGGCAGCCGACGGCGTGACCCGGCCGGGCGCCGTCGGGGCGCACGGTGTCACAGGGGCCGTCTAAACTCTGCTGCGTGGCACTTACCATCGGAATCGTCGGACTGCCCAACGTCGGCAAGTCCACCCTGTTCAATGCTCTGACCCGCGCGACCGTCCTGGCCGCCAACTACCCGTTCGCGACCATCGAGCCGAACGTGGGGGTTGTGCCCCTGCCGGATGCGCGCCTGGACAAGCTCGCCGAGCTGTTCCACTCCGCGAGGGTGGTGCCGGCGACGGTCTCCTTCGTGGACATCGCCGGGATCGTGCGCGGCGCCAGCGAGGGGGAGGGGCTGGGCAACCAGTTCCTGGCCAACATTCGCGAGGCGGACGCCATCTGCATGGTGACGCGCGCCTTCGAGGACCCGGACGTGGTCCACGTGGATGGGAAGGTGGAGCCGGCCGGGGACATCGAGACGATCAGCACCGAGCTGGTGCTGGCGGATATGCAGACCCTGGAGAAGGCGATCCCGCGCCTGGAGAAGGAGGTGCGGGGCAAGAAGACGGAGCCCGTGGTGCTGGAGACGGCGCAGGCGGCCCTCAAGGTCCTGGAAAAGGGGACGCTGCTGTCCGCCGGGGCGCAGGCCGCCGGGATTGATACGGAGGTGCTCAAGACCTTCCAGCTCATGACCACCAAGCCGTTTATCTACGTGTTCAACATGGACGACGCCGGGATGAGCGACGAGGCCCGCCAGGCCGAGCTGCGCGAGCTGGTGGCGCCGGCGGAGGCGATCTTCCTGGACGCCCAGTTCGAGGCCGAGCTCGTGGAGCTGGAGCCCGAGGAGGCGGCGGAGATGCTGCACGACAACGGGCAGGAGGAGTCCGGCCTGGACAAGCTGGCCCGGGTTGGTTTCGACACCCTGGGGCTGCAGACGTACCTGACGGCGGGGGAGAAGGAATCGCGTGCGTGGACGATCCGCAAGGGCGCGACGGCGCCCCAGGCAGCGGGTGTCATCCACACGGACTTCGAGCGAGGCTTTATCAAGGCCGAGATCGTGAGCTACGACGACCTGGTCAAATACGGCAGCGTTGCCGAAGCCCGCGCTCACGGCCGAGTGCGCATGGAAGGAAAGGACTACGTCATGGCAGACGGTGATGTCGTGGAGTTTAGGTTTAATGTGTGACAGCAGAATGCTAACTGTTGGATTGGATTGAATCGTCCGTGACACCTCATTTCCGGCTTGCCTTTCATAGTGCTGTCTTTAAATATTCTGGGTTTGAGTGTATTGTGGAATAGAAATGCGTAGCAACTGTGTAGATAGTTGCGGCAATACAAATGGGCACGATCAATAGTTGTCGGACCTTCCTCGTGACCGTTGTGAGCATGCGAGTCTCGGGAAGCGGTTCTCTTTTGGGCGGCTCGTGATGCTATTATATTGTGATTCTGTCGGAGGCGGAGCGCCATCAGTGTACAGGCAAGCTGAGGGTGTAGTCGGGCTAGAGGCGATGTGTCGGTGGGTTTGGAGTCCTAAAACTGGACCCCGAAGGGTGTCGGATCGGGAGATGTGACAGCATTTAAGCCGTAGGTTTGTGGTCGAATGAATGCTATCCATATTCTATGGTATGTGGTGTCATCAATTCAAAGCGAATCCGATAAGGTTTCCCAAGCCTCCAAAGGGCGTGTGTCACCTTATGTGATGGTGCTCCAGCAATCTTGAATGTCCATAGTGAGTTGACTCCTAGGAGGCAAGCATGTTTCATTATGATCCAAATCGCGAATTGTACTTGGGTTTGAGGAAGATTGCTGAAAGGATGTCGGCGAGAGAGGTTGGAGATAGGGCGGAGGAGGTATCCTCATCAGGGGAGGTGTCCGCCGAAACTTCTAGAGCTGCACGCCTTATGCGAAACAGGGGACGTCGCACCAAGATTAGAATTGACGGATCCACCTCAATGAACGTCCGAGACCACGCTCCCAGAGTAATTAAAAATCTAAGCAGAGGTGCGGTGGAACTAAGAGACATGTGTGATCCGCTGGTTGGGAGAATTGCCTCGTACTCTGGTTTTGGAATGATGGGGAGGAGGTGTCGAGAGGGGGATCAGTATAAGGATGATGCACAGGATATTCAGATATGGTATTCATGTTATCCAGATCCTGAGCGCGATGGATACTTTAGATTGCTGTTTTTGCATGGGTCCCGAAAAGGCAACTTCGTGCATAGTAGATCTGATTCTCTCCCGGTGATTCGCTCTGGCTCTGGTACACGTGAAGTGTTCGACTATATTCGATCGTGTAGTGACGGCGTTCTTGCAGACTTTGCTGGTCTTCTTGAAGATCCTTTGATGGTTGATCGAATCTTATGGATTCTTGACTCAAAGCATAGGGATGGCGAAGGATTCTCTGGGGAGGTCGACGAGTACCTTAATTTTGATTCGTTATTTCATATCGAAAGCGTCATCTCTGACAGTCAAGAGCGCGATCTTTTGGCGCCCCAAAATTTACTTTGTTCACCTAAAGATAAACTTCCGTTTCTGAGTAAGGTCGTGGTTGCAACTCCGTATGTTGTTCAGTCGTCTCGTAGAAGCTGGAAAACTAAGCGTCGAGAAATAATGAACATGTTGCGGCGCACTACGCGGCTTCGATGAATCTATAGGACCTGGTTGCGTTCCTGAGCATTCTGGTGTTTTTAACGTGCCTCACTCTTGCTGTGTCGGTTAATTGCGAGGCCTGGGGAGGTGTATATTTGTTGGGTGAGAGGGGTCGGCGCCAACGTGTTACCTGTGTATTGAATGCGAATGTAAATGTCGGTGAACTGAATCGTTGAGGAACTGTACTGATTCCATGTCGAAAAATTAGTTGAGATTCTGACGTTAATCGGCCTCATCCAATGTTAGGGCATTGTGACGATCCTGTTCGATTCACAGTCCAGCTGAGCTGAATGCCTTCGCCGGCAGGAACTCATTCAGGTAGCCGCAAGTGTTGTTTATCCGGCGAATGGACAGAGCGAAGCGATTTGCAGCATACGTCGAAGGTGCTGTGACCTGCGTAGATGCCAGCGTCGGCTAGTCCTGTGAATTAACCTCAATGAAACGCCAGAAGTCCACAACCTTTGTATTCGTCCCGGCTGTCACCTCCGCGCCCTACAGTGGAATGAGGTTGGGGCTTGGGGTCGTGGGGAGTAGCCGTAGGTGCGTTGGGTCAACAGGGGGGTAGTCGCTAAGTCCGCAGGCCTGGGTGCGATGGCGGACAGCGCCGCCTGCTGTGAACAGTTCCGTTCTGTTACAGGTTGGTCGGTAGGGCGGGGGTAGGTGTCGAGTCTGCGTCAACGATACCTACTTGTTCGATCTCGTTCGATTGATTGTAGGAAATTCGATCGAAGTAATTAAAAGATGCATGTTTGTGTCTTGGAGTACTGAGGCGTCGCTTGATAATGTCTGTTTCGAAGGAAGTTGGGTTCCCAGCGATCATTATTTTCAGTGAGGCGACATCATGAGCATGGAGATGGCTTCGGTGGCTACGTGGACCTTCTTGGCGGAGGTTCCGATCTCTCAGGACGTCCTGGGCGTCCTTGTTGAAGGGGAGCAGCCCTACGCTGCCTTCAAGACGATGCGCGACTCAGCTGTGTTCACCTCGAAGCGGTTGATCGTCCGCGATGCGCAAGGACTAACTGGCCGGAAAGTGGAGATCTACTCGCTGCCCTATAGCGCCATCAACATGTGGTCCACTGAAAACGCGGGAACATTCGATATGAACTCCGAAGTTGAGCTGTGGACGCGGGCAGGTCACATCAAGATCAAGCTTGGACCCCAGGTTGACGTCCGCAAAATCGATAGGCTCATCTCGGCTTGCGTTCTCATGTCCCACTGAGCGTTGACGCTCGGGAGATGGTGGGCGTGGGCGGTACAGAAGCCCTCCACTCGGTCTTGAAGCTGTAGGTTGGCAGGTACCGAATGGAGCACAAGACGCTACGAGGAAGTCGTCAGGGGGCAGACCGACTCGGTGATCCTCCAGGGGGTCGGCAAAGTTGGTTTAGGTGGGGGTTTGGGTGAGTAGTTTGATG
>NZ_MSKS01000047.1 GCF_001937445.1 Actinomyces oris
CGCGGATGGGGCGGGCTCCTGGGGGCTCAGCGGAAGAGGGAGTCAGGACAGGGCGGCCACGGCGGCGTCGTAGTCGGGCTCCTGACCGACCTCGGGGACCTGCTCGGTGTAGACGACCTTGCCGGACTCGTCGAGGACCACGACAGCGCGCGACAGCAGACCGGCCAGTGGGCCGTCGGCCAGGGTGACGCCGTAGTCGGCGCCGAAGGTGGAGCGGAAGGTCGAGCCGGTGACCACGTTGGTGAGGCCCTCGGCGCCGCAGAAGCGGGAGCCGGCGAAGGGCAGGTCGGCGGAGACGCAGACCACGGTCGTGTTGTCCAGATCGGAGGCCAGCTTGTTGAACTGGCGCACAGAGGCGGCGCACACCCCGGTGTCCACCGAGGGGAAGATGTTGAGGACCACGCGGCGGCCGGCCAGGGACTGGCTGGTGACCGGGGCGAGGTCGGCGCCCACGAGGTCGAAGGCGGGTGCGGCCGAGCCCACAGCGGGCAGCTCGCCGACAGTGCTGACGGGGTTTCCGTGGAAGGTAATGGAAGCCATGGTGTGATGGTTGCAGGTCACGGCTCCCCTGGCCAGCGGGAGCACTCAGCCCTGGGCGATTCCGCGGCGGGATCGGACCGCAAGCCGGCTCTCGCGCCCGGATCTGTCACGATTGGCGACTTTTAGAGGCAGTCTCCGCCGACCTCGCCGCATCTGTGCTGGTCAGCGCCTCGGGAAGGTCGGAAGCAAGGGTGGTGACCCCGGAATAGTCGCCATCTGTGACACTTTGCGCCGTCAGTGAGCCCCCACGACCTCAGTCGCGCCCTCGACCGGAACGCTCAGGGTCACTGGCCATTCGGCGCACGAGCCAGCGGGGTGCCAGCCGCAGTATGGCGTTGGCGCTGCGGTAGCGCAGGCTCGGGGTGCAGATGACCTGGCCGCGGCGCACCGCAGCGAGTCCGTCACTGACCACGCGCTCGGCGTCCAGCCACTGTGGCGCCTTCCACTGAGTCTCATCGATGCCGGCCGCGGCGTGGAAGCCGGTGTGGACCAGCCCCGGGCACAGCGCCGTGGCGCTCACCCCGGTGCCGGCGAGCTCGACGGCCAGTGCCTCAGTGAACCGCAGCACCCAGGCCTTGTCGGCCGCGTAGGTACCTACGACATTGTGCGCGGCAACGGAGGAGACGTTGAGAATGGCACCACGTCCGCGCTCCACCATGGCGCCGGCCGCCGCGTGAGAGGCCACCATGACCGCCCGGACCATGACGTCGAGGGCCTGCTCCTCACGGGCCAGGTCTCCCCCGACGAAGTGCTGCCCCAGCCCGAAGCCGGCGTTGTTGACCAGGAGCCCCACAGGCTTGCTCTTGTCCCGCAGGCGCTCGGCGACGCGCTCGAGCTCATCGCGCTCGGACAGGTCGGCCTGCAGAGTCTCCACCTGGACGCCTGCGAACTGCCGCACCTCCTCGGCCACCTTCCGCAGGCGCTCAGGGGTGCGCGCCACGAGGACGAGATCATGACGGGCCTGGGCGAGCTGCCAGGCGAACTCCAGGCCGAGGCCGCTCGTGGCCCCGGTGACAAGTGCTGTTCCCATGGCGGCACATTAAGGACGCTTACTGAGCGATCAATGGGAACCCGCCCTGCCGCCGGTTACCCTGCTGCCATGCGCCTGGCCACCTGGAACGTCAACTCCATCCGCACCCGCGTCGACCGCGTCCTAGCCTTCCTGGAGCGCGAGGACATTGACGCCCTGGCGATGCAGGAGATCAAGTGCCGCCCCGACCAGTTCCCGGTCGAGCCCTTCGAGGCCGCCGGCTACGAGCTGGCCATCCACGGCCTCAACCAGTGGAACGGGGTGGCGATCGCCTCGCGCGTGGGCCTCGACGACGTCACCACCTCCTTCCCGGGCCAGCCCGCCTGGGCGGCCAAGCCCGAGGCCGAGCCGGTCGTCGAGGCCCGGGCGCTGGGGGCGACGGTGGGTGCGGCCTCGGATGCGGCGCCGGTGCGCCTGTGGAGCCTGTATGTGCCCAACGGCCGCGAGCTCACCCACCCGCACTACACGTACAAGCTCGACTGGCTGCGGGTGCTGCGTGACGACGTCGCCGCCTGGCTCGAGGCCGAGCCCGACCTACCGCTGGCGCTGGTGGGCGACTGGAACGTGGCGCCCAGGGACGAGGACGTGTGGGACATGAGCGTCTTCGAGGGCGCCACCCACGTCTCGGAGCCGGAGCGTGAGGCCTTCGCCGCCTTCGCCGAGGTGGGCATGAGTGAGGTCACGCGCGAGCGGGTCACCAACTACACGTACTGGGACTACCAGAAGCTGCGCTTCCCGAAAAACGAGGGCATGCGCATCGACTTCGTCTACGCCTCACCGGCCCTGGCCGGTCGCGTCACCAGCGCCGCCATCGACCGCGACGAGCGCAAGGGCAAGGGCGCCTCCGACCACGTCCCCGTCATCGTTGAGGTCAGCTGAGGTCGAGGGCGGCGGCCCCACGGGCGGACGGACACCGGGCGTCCTTGGTCCGCAGCCCCCCTACAAGGCCAGGATTTGGTCGCCGAGCTCGGGCCAGGTCCGCCGGTGAACCGCCCCGAAGGGCTTGGCCCCCAGGAAGACGGCCTGGCGCTCGGCGACCGGATCCACCCAGATGAAGGAGCCCGACTGGCCGAAGTGCCCGAAGGTCCGCTCACTGTTACCGGCCCCGGTCCAGTGCGGGGACTTGGCTCCGCGCACCTCCACCCCCAGGCCGAAGGGGTTGGGGGTCTGTCGCCCATAGCCGGGTAGGACGCCGTCGAGGCCGGGCAGGACCGGAGTGCGGGCGCGCTGCGCGAGGGCGGGCGAGACGAGCCTGGGCGCGGCCAGCTCGCGGGCGAACAGGGACAGGTCGCGGGCGCTGCCCTCCCCGGAGTGGGCGGGCGAGCCGGGGATGAGGACGCTGGCCATCCCCAGGGGCTCGAGCACCGTGGTCTCCACCCAGGTCTCCAGGGGCGTGCCGGTGGCCTCCTCAAGGCGCTCGCCCAGGATCTCGATGCCGCGGTTGGAGTAGATGCGGCGCGTGCCCGGGGCCGCCAGGCGCTCGTCGGAGTCGGCCGCGATCCCCGAGGAGTGGGACAGCAGGTTCTCGATGGTCGCGCCGTCGGGTGCGGGAGGACCAGCGGGGGCCTCCAGGTCCAGCAGTCCCCGGTCGACGGCGACCAGGGCCGCCCAGGCGACGATCGGCTTGGTCACCGAGGCGAAGGGGAAGATCTCGTCAATGTCCCCGGCCTCGAGAAGCACGCCGTCGCCGGCGGCGGACCTGCCGGTCACGACGAGGGCGGTCGGGAAGGGGAAGGCGGCCAGTGCCGGCAGAGCAGGAGCCGGCGCCTGAGGGGTGTCCGGGGTGGTCATCGCTCCTCCTCACCTGGACCGGCTCTCGACGCGGCAGGCCGAGCGCCCCCGCGACCGTACCTTACGCCACGAGGACCGGACCCCCGCTTCCGTTTGCGAGCCGTCTGGCACAGCCGCGAGCGCCGGCCTGCTGAAGCTGGCCCGGAGCCGGCCCGGACCACCCCGGTCAGCGCCCCGGCACGCCGTGAGTCGGCAAAACCTGCCGGCTCGCGAGAGGATCGGAGCGATGCCCTTCTACCACCGCCCGCCCGCCGACCGCGGCCCGTTGCGCCCCCGCAGCTCCCCCACGGCCCCCGGCCAGGCGGCCGCCGTTCCCACACCCGCTGAGCTGGCCGAGGCCGCCGGTGTCGGCTACGCCGTCGTCGACCTGGAGACCACCGGCCTGTCCCCCACGACGGACTCGATCCTGGAGGTCGCACTCGTGCTCACCGACGCCACCGGGCGCGTCGAGCGCAGCTGGTCCACACTCATCGACCCCGGTGCATGTGTGGACGTCGGCCCCACTCATATCCACGGTCTCGTCGCCGAGGATCTCATTGGGGCGCCCGGATTCGACGACGTCGCCGACCTGCTGGTGGCCAACCTGGCCGGGCGGGCGGTGGTGGCCCACAATGCCCGCTTCGACGTCGGTTTCCTCACCCAGGCGCTGGGGACGCGGGGACTGCTCGACCGGGGCGCGCGGGTGCCGCGGGTGTGCACGATGGAGTGGGCGCGCCATTTCATGACGACGCCGTCGCGCCGGCTGACCACCTGCTGCGAGGTGGCCGGGGTGGAGATCGGCCGCCACCACAACGCGCTCGACGATGCCCTGGCCGCTGCCGGCCTGCTGCGCCACTATCTGGCGGTGGGGGCCCAGCGGGGCGAGGAGCCGGTGGCCTGGGTCCGCTCGCTCGTTGAGGCTCGCCGCTTCGCCGGTTGGCACTGGGACGCGGCAAGGGCGCGGGACGGCGTCGAGCGTCTCACGGCGCGCACCACGCCGGGTGCCGAGCGAGCCCGCCCCGCGCCGGAGTCCGCGGGGCCGCGTCAATAGGCCTCCGGGCTGCGAGCAGTGCCGGGGCCACCGGACCGGATGCCGCCGCGCCGTCCCTGATCGGGGACTTACCTCTCCCACGAGGACTGCGTTCTCCCGCAGGCGACTGGGGTACGGCCTCAGTCGCCTGCAGGACAAGGACGTTCTGGGAGGAAAACGCAGTCCCCGTTTCAGTCGGCCACGTCCCGGCAGGCTACTCCACGAACCCCGGGGTGGACTGGCCGGGGGTTGTGCGTGCCGCACGAGGGCCCGACCCGCATGGAGAACCCCCGAACCTCACCCAGCAGCACCCCGCCCTCGTGCAGTACCGGAAGTCTCACGACAACGCCTCACCGGGGGCCGCGCAGCGCCCACACCGCCGACGAGACCTCTCAGGCCTCCTCGGCGTCCTCACCCAGGGAGACGAGGAATCCGTCGTCATCCACGGCCACCCCGGAGACGGCGGCCACCAGGACGGTGGCGAGCTCCTCGACCAGGTCCCGGGCGGTCTGGCGCTCGCGGCGCCGGGAGCGGGAGACCACTTCGGCGTAGGCGTCGGCCTGGTCCAGGGGGATCCAGCGCAGGTCGTAGGACAGGACCGCCCCACGCGCCCACGGCTCACCGCGCACGGCCAGAGGCAGTCCGTCGGTGGCGCCGGCACGCACCTCGATGCGCCCCCAGCCCTCGTGCTCGGAGTCGACCGGGGTGACGACCGCGTAGCCGTCACGCACCTCCTCGATGACGTTGCCGGTGGCGGCGGCGACGATCTCCTGACGCATCGTGTCCTGGCGGACCTTCTCCGAGCCGCGCCAGGCCTTCTCGAAGACGTCCGGGCCGATGCGCTCGACGAGGCTCTCCAGCTGCTCGGGGTCGATGGCGTCCAGCCCGACGGCGCCGCGGGGCTGAACGACCTCCAGCGCGGTGCTCACCTCGGGGGCCACGGGCTGCAGGACGGCCACCAGGTCCTCCGGCCCGAGCCACACCGGGGCGTAGACGGTCAGGGAGGCCGAGACCTCCGGGCTGGGCTCGACCAGGACCGGTTCCTCGTCGTCCCCTCCGGGAATGAGCCGCAGGGCCCCGGCCAGGCGCCGGGCGATGGCGCGCAGGCGGGTGAGGGCCACCAGCTCGGCCCCCGTGGGCTGGGCGTGGGGGAAGGCGTCGGAGAGCGGGTCCAGGCCGGCGAGCTCGGCCGGCAGGGCTCCGGCACGGATGCGGGGGCAGTCCAGGATCATCAGCTGGGTGGTCCACTCCGGCGCCCCCAGGAGGCCGCGCATCTCGGCGTCGACCTTCCAGGGCCCCAGCAGGGAGACCCCGGGGAAGAGCTGGAGGCTGGAGACCCCCACCCAGCCGGACTGGATGTCCTGGGACAGGGCCAGGGCCTCGACCTCGTCGGGGGCGACGTCGTCAGCCAGGAGCAGGACGTGGTTGGTGTCCAGCAGCCCGACCGGCAGCATGGAGGCGGCAGTGAAGGTGCCGGTGTCGGTGGGCAGGGAGACGGCGAAGTCGGTCGAGTCGCTCATAGGTGCTTCTCCTGGGAGATGGGAGCGGCGCCGTCGGCGGGGGCCGCCGGGGTGTCGGGGATGCGGGTGCGGTGGAAGGACTGGTGGGAGCGGGAGGCCGTCGGTCCGCGCTGGCCCTGGTAGCGCGAGCCGGTGGCGCCCGAGCCGTAGGGGGCCTGGGCGGGGCTGGACAGGCGGAAGAAGCACAGCTGCCCCACCTTCATCCCCGGCCAGAGCTTGATGGGCATGGTGGCCGTGTTGGACAGCTCCAGGGTGACGTGCCCCGTGAAGCCGGGGTCGATGAATCCGGCGGTGGAGTGGGTCAGCAGCCCCAGGCGCCCCAGGCTCGACTTGCCCTCCAGGCGGGCGGCGACGTCGTCGGGCAGGGTGATGCGCTCATACGTGGCCCCCAGGACGAACTCCCCGGGGTGCAGAACGAAGGGCTCGTCGGCCCCGACGTCGACCAGGTGGGTCAGCCCGGTCTGGTCGGCGGCCGGGTCGATGACCGGGTAGCGGTGGTTGTCGAAGAGACGGAACCATCGGTCCAGGCGCACGTCGATGGAGGCCGGCTGAATCATCTCGGGATCATAGGGGTCGAGGACGACCCGCCCGGCGTCGAGCTCGGTGCGGATATCGCGGTCTGAGAGCAGCACGGTCCCGATTGTGCCAGGTCCTCCCGGAGGCGTCACACAGATGCCCTGGGGATCCGGGAGGCCCGGACCGCGCCTCAGCTGCTCAGCGGCATGCCGGAGGCGTCAACACCCCACGGCGCCTCGCCGGGGCGGGCCACCAGGATGAGGATGCCCTCGATGAAGGCCCAGATGGCGATCGGAGGAGCCAGGATCCCGCAGGTCAAGAGCGTGCCCAGGAGCTGGAAGAGCGCCTTGCCCGTGTAGCCCAGGTAGAAGTTGTGGATTCCGAAGGCTCCGAGGAGCAGCGCCAGAATGCCTGCGGCCACCTTGGACTTGCCCGGGTAGGCGGGGGGACCGTAGCCGGGGACGGGACCGTAGCCGGCAGGCGCACTGTACCCAGGAGGCGTGCCGTAACCGGGCGGGGGCGCGTAGGCCCACTGCGGGTCATACCCCAACTGGGCACCAGGATCGTAGGGGCCGCGCCATAGGGCGGGTACCCGCCTGACGGGTAGTCCGTGGGGGCGGAACCCGCGGGCAGCGCCGGCGCGTCCGGGCCGGGGCTCGCAGCGGGCTCAGTCGGCTCAGCGGGCTCGTGAGAGTTGGAGGGATCAGTCATGCACTCACCACACATATGAAGACGTCAGGGAATCCGTGAGTAAGTGTAGTGGCGAAGGCGTCGCCGGCGCGGTCCACGAGGCCCCTCCGCAGGCCGATTTGCGTAGACGACCGGAGTCTGGGTTAGACTTCCGCACGCACCTGGGACGCACATCCACTGGTGCCACGCGGGTGTAGTTCAATGGTAGAACTTCAGCTTCCCAAGCTGACAGCGCGGGTTCGATTCCCGTCACCCGCTCCAGCCCGAGGGCCCGGACCATCACGGTTCGGGCCCTCGTTCGTTGCTGCACGGCCCCGACGGCGCCGGCCAACACCAGCCGGCGCCGGCCAGCGTCGGCCAGCACTGACCGACGACGCCCCGGGGTCAGGACAGGACGGCCTGCAGGTTCACCTGGGCGCTGCCCAGGATGCTTGCCGGGTCGCCTCCGGCCAGCCCGGGCAGCTCGTTGTCGAAGTTGGCGATGATGTCCGAGGTGCCGGAGGCGGAGGGCACGGGCTGGGAGTACTCGACGCCGGCCAGGAAGGCCGCCTGGTCGGCGTGCTTTCCCTTCCAGGTCTCACTGGCGGACTTGCCGGCGGGGACCGTGCCCGCCGCGCCGGCCAGAGCCACCTGCCGCTCGGCGGCGGTGAGGTACTCCACGAGCTTGATGGCGTCGGCCTTGTGCTTGGAGGCCTCGACGACGCCGTAGAAGGTCGGGAACTGCAGGGTCCCCTTGCCGCCGCTGCCGGCCGGCAGCTCGACCACCTTGTAGGAGACGCCCGAGTAGGCGTCCGCCAGGGTCTTGACCAGGGCCTCGGTCTCGATCACCATGGCGGCCTGTCCCTGGCCGAAGGCGTCGGCGGCGGAACCGGCGGGCAGGTCGGCGCCCCACCCGGCCGAGCCGGAGGACAGGAGCGTCTTGACCTGGGTCAGGCCCGCCACCGAGCCCTCGGAGGAGGCCGTGGCCTTCGTGCCGTCGGCGCTGGTCAGGCCCCCACCGCCCTGGATGAGGAAGGCGCCCACGCGCGCGTAGGAGGCATCGAGGGTCAGGCCGGCGACCCCACCGGAGGTGAGCTTGGCGGCCACCTGGTCGAGCTGCTCCCAGGTGGTCGGGTAGTCCGAGTCGCTCAGGCCCGCGGCCGACCACAGCGAGGTGTTGATGTACAGGGCGAGGGTGGAGACGTCCCGGGGCGCCGCGGCGATCTTCTCCTGCCGGGTGGCGCTGGTCAGCAGCGCGGGGTGCGCGTCCTTGACAGCGGCCGACCCCTTGTCCCAGGGGTGCAGGGAGCCGGCGTAGCTGGACAGCTGGGCCGGGTTGACGACGACGACGTCGATGGTCGGCTCGGCGGTGATCCCGTGGGCCAGCTCCTGGGAGACGTCGGAGACGGGCTTGATGTCCACCTCCACCTTGGTGTCCTTGGTGAATGCCTCCACCGCCTTGGACAGCGCCTCCGCGGCGGCCTCGCCCTCATCGGAGACGATGAGCGCCATCTTGCCCTCCTCGGTGGCTCCGTCCTTCGACTTCGACGAGCAGGCGGCGAGGGTGGCTGAGACGGCCAGCCCCAGAGAGGTCAGGGCGAACGTCCTGCGGGACAGCATCATGTGTTCTCCTTGAGGGAATCCCGGAGTGCCCGGGAGCGGGGTGAGCCCGGGGTCGCAACGGCGCCTGTGGGCTCACGGTGAGCGACGTCGGGCGGGGACGGCGGGAGGGCACTGCGGGCCCCGCGTCGCCAGGAGGAAGCGTAGGCCATGCCGGCGGCGGGCTCGGACGCGAGGCCCGCCCTCACCTCACAGGAGATCACGCAGGGCCAGCACGACGACGCCGGTGGCCGCCGCGTCCACGAGGAACCAGCTGGCCAGCCACACGCCGGCGGGAACCCGGGTCAGGTGCGCCAGGGTGCGGTGGTCCTGGCCCGGGTCGCGTGAGGCGGCGACGTCGCGCAGGGAGTCCCAGGCCCCCACCAGCAGGGCCAGCCCGACCCCGGCGACGACGCCGTCGCGCCACTGCCCGCCCCACCACCACAGGGCCCCGGTCAGGAGGGCCACGAGCAGGACCAGCAGGACCGTGCGCACGGAGCGGGACATGACCAGCAGGACCGCCAGGAGGACCAGCCCCAGCAGGAGGACCGCGCTCGCCCAGCCCTTGAGGGCCAGGAGCACGACGACGGCGCCCAGGACGGCCGGGGCGGGGTAGCCGGCCCAGGAGGTGGCCACTCGGCCGGGGCCGGTGGGCTTGCCGGCGGTCACGGCGTGCCCGGACAGGTCCCGGCTCACCACGAATCCGCGGAAGCGCCGCCCCACCATGAGGCCGACGGCGGCGTGCCCGGCCTCGTGGACGATCGTCACCAGGGTGCGTCCCCAGCGGCGGGCCGGGGCCCAGGCCAGGACGATGAGGAGGATCGCCAACGCCGGCCACAGCACGCCGGGATCCAGGCCGACGACGTTCGAGGCGCGGTTCAGCAGGTCGTTCCAGGTGTCAGTCCAGCTCAGGTTCACGAGCGGAAGTCTGCCAGGCCCGCCCACCTGCGCGGCAGGCCGTGGCTCACGCTGTCAGCCGACCGCGCTGTGATGAGGCGAACCGGGGGCCTCGGCGCCCTCCAGGGGCTCGGTGGCGTGGGGCTGGGCAATGGTCGGAACCGCGTGGGCGGGCTGACGGGCCCCCACCGCCCGCAGCACGAAGACGTCCAGGCTCTCCAGGTAGGCCCGGCGCTGCTCCGGATCCGTGGGGGTCGGGCGCCCGCCCATGACGGTGGCGTGGATGAGGGGGATGACCTGCTCGGGCTCCTGGGCGGGGATGAGCCCCTGGTCCATGGCGTCGGTGAGGATCGAGGAGAGCATCTGGGCCAGGAGCGCCCCGTGGGCCTTGAGGCGACCGGCGGTCCCGCGCGAGACCGCCCCGGACAGCGGTCCCGACGTCGGGAAGTGGAAGTGCCGGGCGATGAGGGCCTGCTGGCGCACGTAGATGCGCAGGCGGTCGATCGGGTCCTGGGTGCCGGCCAGCGCCCGGGAGAGCTCCTCGGCGTAGCGGCCGGCCTCGTGCTCCATGAAGGCCAGGAGGAGGTCCTCCTTGTCCGCGAAGTGGTTGTAGACGGCGGTGCGTCCCACACCCGCGTGGTTGGCGACGTCGGACAGGGTGATCTTGTCGAAGCTGCGCTGGCTCATGAGCTCGGACAGCGCCCGGAACAGGGCGGTGCGCGTGCGCTCTCGATGCTCGGCCAGCGAGGAACCCAGGATCTTCGGCATGAGGCAACCCTAACTTACAAGATGACGCGAGTGATAGAAGTGTCAGAAACTGGGAAGGGCTGGCGTCGCGGGACTGCCGGCATGCTCGAGCCCGCGGCTTTCAGGAGGGCCACCCGTCTCAACCCCGCCGCCGTCATCCCAGTGCCCATCAGCGCCCCAGGGCGTCCACGAGCGCGTCAATGATCGGCAGGTCCGCCTCCAGCCACGGCAGCCGGCGCAGCTGATCCGGCGGCTCCAGGCGCACCCACTCCAACCGTTGATGGTCGGTTCCGACTCTGCCCCGGTCCCCGGGTCGGGCGGGCTCGGCCAGCCACACTCGCATCCTGAAGCCGTGCATGGCCGGCCAGGCCGGGGTGTCGTCGCCGGGGCCGCTGTCCGGTGGCGCCACAACCGCCAGCTGTCGGGGAACGACGAGCTCGGGTCCTAGGCGGACGCTCAGGCCGATCTCCTCGTCCAGCTCGCGGGCCAGGGCCTGCTCGGGCCGCTCGGCGGGCTCGACCTTGCCGCCGGGGAGCTCGAACTGGCCGGCGTGCTCAGGCGGGTAGGAACGGGCCGCGCACAGCAGAGCGGTCGGATGCTCCAGGTCGTCCAGGACCGCCGCCGCCACGACGAGGCGAGAGGTCCTGCCCGTATCGGAGTCGCTCACCAGGGCTTTCCCTTGTTGCTGTCACTGCCTCCGGGCTCCTCAGTGGTTCCCGGGCTGCCGTTGTTGCGGTCCCGCAGGCGCTTAGCCCGGTCGTCGACCGGGGTCGGGGTCGGCTTGGCGCTCGGGGTGCTGGAGGAGGTCTCGCCCGGCGAGCTCGACGCCGACGACGAGGGGCTCGCACTCGGGTCACTGCTGGGCTGCGAGGACGGACTGGAGCTCGGGTCACTGCTGGGCTGGGAGGAGGGGCTCGCGCTCGGGTCGCTGCTGGGCGTGGCCGAGGGGTTCGGGCTCGGGGAGGGATTCTGCTCGGGCGGGGGCGGCACCTCGCAGGTATCGGCCGCCTTCTTGGCCGCCTCGATGTGCTCGGTCACTGCCGCGGGGCTTCCGCTCTCCTGGGCCTGGGCCGCCAGGGTGAGGTGGGCGACGTACAGGTTGGTGCGCACCATGCACTCCGGGGAGCCGGCCTCCTTCGCCTTGGTCTTCGAGTCGACCTTGGCGGCGGGCGCCTCACTGAGAGCCTGGTTGAGGGTCGCCACCGCGGAGGTCGGATCCTTCGCGGCGAGCTGACCGGTGCCCAGGTTGAAGTGGACGCGCCACTGCTCCAGCCAGGGGTTGATCCTGGCGACCGTGCGGTAGCGCGACAGAGCCGTGTCGTAGTGGCCGGCTGCCGCGGCACGGTTTCCGGCCAGGGAGATGAGGAAGATCGAGCCGAGCCACAGGGAGATGATCGTGGCCAGCGCCGCGGGCACCCCGCCGATCGCCAGGAGCCGACGGCGCCGCTTGAGACGGGCCTCGCGCCGCCTGGGGTCCTCGGGGGCCGAGGGGTCCGGCGAGGAGGCCCCGTCATTCGGGTCCGCCTCCTGCAGGTAGTCGGGCACCTGCTCCGGGGCTCCGGCGGCACCCTGCGCTCCCTCGACGGCACCGGGCTGCGCCCCGCCGCTGCCCTGCCCGGGGACCTCGCCGGGGGTGTTTCCTATCGTCATCATCTTCCCCTTCCCATGAGAAGACGCAGGCGACGGTCGGCTCGCATGAGATCGAGGATCTCCCACAGCAGCAGACCGAAGGCGATGAGTCCCAGTGGCCAGGTCAGGTACACCCGGGCGTTGGTCTTGGCCCGCCCGTCGGCGGAGACGGCCTCAATGTCGAGGTTGGTGAACTTGCTCGTCGGGTCGTCGCCCGACCCGCCGGTGCGGTGGTAGTAGGGCAGCCCCATCTCCTTGGCCACCTTCTGGAGCTCGTCGGCGTCGATCTTCGACACCCCTGGCTGCCCGCCCTGGCCGTCGGTGATGTAGTCGGACTGGGTGTGCTCGCCGGTGGACGGTGAGCCGTCGTAGCTGCGCATCTTGCCGCCCTCGGTCGAGCCGTAGCCCAGCACTGCGCCGCCGTCGACCAGGCCGTCCAGGGACTTCCAGGAGATGCCGGCGTTGTCGGCCACCTGTGCGCCGCGGCCCTCGTCGGTGGCCTCGCCGTCGGAGAAGATGTAGACGAGGCGGATGTCCTTGGGGTCGGACTGACGGGACTGTGCCAGCGTCTGCCCCAGCAGTGGAAGCGCCACCTCCAGCGAGGAGCCGGTGGCGTGGCTCGTGACCTCCTGCTTGAAGGAGCCGATCCAGGCGTCGACGGCGTTGGTGTCGTGAGTCAGCGGCAGCTCCCGGGCTGCGGCGTTGTCCAGGGCGATGATGGAGAAGCGCGAGTCCGGGAAGGCCTCGCGGATCGCCCGCATGTCCGCGCGCACGCCGTCGAGCCTGGTGGAGGCCGACTGGTCGACGCCCTTGGGTCCCTTGCCCTGGTAGTCCTCCGCCGCCATGGAGCCGGTGCGGTCCACCACCATGTAGATCTCCACGTTGGAGACGCTGATGGCCTCGCTGCCGCGGATCGCCGGCCCCGCCAGCGCCAGCACGATGACGACGACGATGGCCAGGCGCCTCCACCAGGCCCGGCGGGCGGCCGGCTCGGCATCATCACGGACCAGGCGGCGCCGAGAGACGATGAGCAGCCCCGTCAGGGCGGCCGCCACGAGGAGGACGAGGATCCACCAGGTGACCGGGATGAACGCGAAGTCCCCGATGATCGGAACCGGCTTCATGCTCGCCTCCAGGTAGTCAGTCCCAGGTAGCCCAGAAGCACCAGTGAGAGCGTGATGACGAGCCGCTGGGGGACGTCGGTGCGACGGGTCTGCTTGCGGCCCCCGAGCGCGGAGACCTCGGTCTTCTCCAGCTCCTTGACGATCTGGCCCCCGGTGCCGGAGTCCTCGACGTCGTAGAAGCGCCCCTTGCCCTGCTCCTCGGTGACGGTCTTGAGCTCCTCGCGGGACTCCTCGGGAGTCTTGTTGAGGAGGTTCTGGTAGGGCTGGTCCTCGTCGGCGCCGTAGATGGAGAACAGGCGGATCTTGCGCTCGGCCAGGAGCTTGGCGGCGTCGGGCAGGGGGTAGATCTGCTCGTTGTCGGGGTCGATGACCTGGTTGTCGGTGGCCAGGATGATGGAGCGGGAGCGATCCAGGTCCTGGTTGTCGAAGGCCTGGGCGCAGGAGGCGAGCCCGTCACCGGCCAGGGAGGAGCCGTTGATGCTGTTGTTGATCGTTCCGCCGAAGGCCTCCTGGTAGGCGAGCTGCTGCTTGTAGGTGACGTTCTGCGGGTCGATGTCCAGCACGTCGCCCAGCTCGGTGAGCTGGTCACGCAGCAGCTCGTAGTCGTCCGTCAGCGGGACGATGGTCTGCGCGGATGAGTTCCAGGCCACGATCCCCACCCGCTCGCCGTCGAAGTCCTCCAGGATCTCGGAGAAGGTCGTCAGGACCGAGGAGTCGATCCTGACCATCGACGTCGACACGTCCAGGCACAGGACGATGTCACGGTTGGCCAGGGCGTCGGAGCGCTCGGTGACGCGCACGGGCCGACCAGCGATGGCGGCGGCGCTCACCAGGCCCGAGACCAGCATGACCGCCAGGAGCGCGTGCAGCCAGCGCTGAGCCCGGATGCGCTTGCGCACCGCCGGCAGCTGGAACAGGCTCGCCGAGTTGGCCAGGCGGCGGGGCAGCTCGACGGCCTGATCCTCGCCCCGCCGGCTCCAGGGCGCCCTGAAGCGCTTGGGCGCCCTGGCGGTGGGATCCCCGCTGGAACGGCGGTCGATGATGAAGACCGCGATGATCGCCGCGGCGGCGATGACGACAAGAACGATGAATAACCAGAGCATCACCATCGGGTGACCACCTCCCTGGCGTGGGTGAGGGCCTCCTGCGCGGCGGCCTGCGGCTCACGGTCGAAGGAGGGCTGCTCCCACACGGCGAGCAGCTCTCCGACGTGCCCCAGCGGGTTGATGTCCAGGGGACGGCCCGCCGCGCGCACGCTGCGTCGCCGCTCCTCCACCGAGCTCGGCCCGGCAGTTGCGGCCATGTCGAGGATCTCCGAGACCGTGGCGGTGGTGATCTCCTCCCCGCTGCGGGCCTCGGCGAAGCCGCGCAGCAGCGCCGCCAGCTCCAGGTGCAGCTCGCGCAGGTCCAGGTCACCGGCGTCCCAGCGCTGGGAGATCTCACCGAGACGCTCACCCCACTGGCGGCGCTCACGGGGCGCCATGGGGATGTCTCCGACCTCCTGGGAGAGGTCGCGGCGGGTCACCAGGAAGGTCCGCAGCAGCCAGGCGGTCACCAGCAGCAGGCCGACGACCATGACGATGACCATCCATATCGGCATGAGAACCGGGGGCATGATCTGCATGGGGTCACCGCCTCCCTCTGGCCACGGCGGCGCGCTCACGCTGGAGGAGCTCGGCGATGGAGTCGATGAGCGTCTCCTCGGAGGAGACGACGCCGTACTCCAGGTGCCGGGCGTCGAGCACCTGCTCGACGCTGGTGCGCCACTGCTCGCGCACCACGGCCGCGTGAGCCGCCAGGTAGGAGTCCGCGCGCAGGAAGGCGGGGATCTCGAAGGGCAGGTCGATGTCCCGCCCGCGGCCGCCGCCTTGGCGCAGCGGGTCGTCGTCCTCGACCTGGACAACGATCATCTCGTGCTGGATCGACAGGCGCCGCAGCCAGGTCGCGGCATCGGGACCGGGGTGGGCGGTGTCGGTGATGAGGATGACCAGGCTGCGTCGGCGGTGCCAGGTGCTCACCCGCTCCATGAGGTGCGGCAGACTGGAGGGCGGGGCCCCGGGGGCCAGCTCGAAGACGCCGGGCGCCCCCTCGACGGGAGCGTCGAGGTCCTCGAAGGTGCGGGCCAGCAGCGCCAGCAGGGTCTCCACGTGCTTGGCCCCGGAACGGGCCGGGCGCGAGACCATCCGGCCGGCGTCACCGGCCACGAGCGCCACCGAGTCCCCCCGCATCCGGGCCAGGTAGGCGAAGACCTCCGCCACTCCCAGGGCCAGGTCGCGCTTGTCCTCACCCGTGGGGGTCATCGCCGCCATGGTCCGACCGGTGTCCACGGCCAGCACCATGGGCATCATGGACTCGCGCTGGTAGCGCTTGATGACCGGCTGCCCCAGGCGGGCCGAGGACTTCCAGTCGATGTCGGAGATGTCGTCGCCGGGCCGGTAGAAGGACATGTCGTCGAAGTCCTGCCCGCGCCCGACGAACACCGACTTGTGGCGCCCGTCGAGCAGCCCTGTGGCGCGGCGCAGGGTCGGCAGGCTCAGAGCCGCGCGCAGACGCTCGATCCGCGTACCGCGCCGGCCCTCGCCGGAATCGGACTCGGGCGCCTCGGGGGCGCCATGTACCTCCGTGCTCATCGCTGTGCTGGTCCCCACCTGGCTCAGGGCGTGGGGACGGCCGCGAAGATGGCGTCGATGATCGCCTCGGGCGCGACTCCGTCGGCCAGGGCGTCATAGGTGAGCACCAGCCGATGGCGCAGCACCCCGTGGCGCAGCAGGCGGACGTCGTCGGGGATGACGTAGGTGCGTCCCTCCTGGAGGGCGACGGCCTGGGCCACCTTCATCAGTGCGATGCCGCCACGGGGGGAGGCCCCCACGCGCACCTGCCGGTCCAGGCCGGGCACGGGCCGCGGCCCCCCGCCGCGGGAGGTGTTGATGAGGGCGACGATGTACTGCTTGATGACGGGATCGACGTAGACCCGCTCGGCGGCCCGCTGAAGCCACTCGACGTCGTCGGTGGAGATGGGCCGACCGGTCACGGGCTGGTCGAAGGTCCCGTTGGAGATGCGGTCCAGGACGTCGGCCTCCTCCGAGGGCCGCGGGTAGGTGAGCACCTCCTTCATGAGGAAGCGGTCCATCTGCGCCTCGGGCAGGACGTAGGTGCCCTCCTCCTCGATGGGGTTCTGGGTGGCCAGGACCATGAAGGGGTGGGGCAGCGGGTAGACGACGCCGCCGATGGAGGTCTGACGCTCCTGCATGGCCTCGAGCATGGCCGACTGGGTCTTGGCGCTGGAGCGGTTGATCTCATCGAGCAGGACGATGTTGGCGTGGACCGGCCCCAGCTGGGTGGTCATCTCGCCGGTGGAGGAGTTGAGGATCTGGGTGCCCACGATGTCGTTGGGCATGAGGTCGGGCGTGCACTGGATGCGCCGGAAGGAGCCGGAGACGGCCGAGGCCAGCGTCTGGGCGGCGGTGGTCTTGGCCAGGCCGGGCACCGACTCCAGCAGGATGTGACCACTGGACATGAGAGCGGTCACCAGGGCCGTGCGCAGTTGCTCCTGACCGACGACGCGCTGGGAGAAGATGTTGGCCACGGACTTGAGCAGCTCAGCGGCGCGCTCCACGTCGGCGTCCCCGGCGCCCCGACGGCTGGAGGCGGCCCGGGCCTCGCGGCGCAGCGTCTCACGGGAGGGCAGGGGGCCGGTGTCGACCTTCTCCTCGGCCGGCGCCGCCGGGCCGGAGGGATAGCCGGGAACCGTCATCCTGGATGATGCAGTCGGCACGGAGCGGGCCCCGGCGGCCTGCGGGTCGATCTGAGGAGGGACCGAGGGCGGCCGCTGCGCCGAGGCCGCAGCACCCTGCCCCGCGGAGGAGCCGGCGGGCTGACCGGCCTGTCGGGCCGCCGGCTGGCCGGTCGACTGGCCGTACTGCTGGCCACTACCCCAGCCACCCGGCTGACTGCCGGGTTGGGCGCGGTGCTCGGGCTGCATGCTCATGGTTCTCCTCGCTCAGTTCTGGCTTGATTCCTCGCGCCACGTGCTCGCGCCTGGATAGGCAACGCATTGGCAGGCTATACGAGCCGGGGCCACCTGGGGCACGAGCGGAGGGGAAGTCCTCCCCACAGCCCCGACAGGCCTCCACTTTTTACCGGTTTCGCGCCACTTTGATGGAAATGTGAGACGAATCGTCATGGGGTCGCCACCCCGGGGTCAGAGCTGGCCAAGGTTCACCCGGCTCCCGGCCAGGCTCAGCCGGAGCCCGTCGTTGGTGACGATGGCGCTGGTCGGGCGCAGCCCCGGCGGCAGGGACTTCGCGGGGATCGTGATCTGCGGGGAGTCCAGCCCGATATAGCTGAGCATGCTGTCCTGCCCCTTGTCGACGTCGACGCCGAGCTTGTTCCCACCCATCCGGGTGGAGGTGATGGTCAGGACCAGGCTGCCGTCGGCACCCAGCGACGGGACGATCTCGGCCTCACCGCTCAGACCGAGCAGGGACATCGAGGCCTGGATGGCCCCCGGATCCTGGGTGCTCGTCCCCGTGCGCTTGGCCTGAAGGGTGACGCCCTTGAGCTTCGGGTGCGATGCGGCGGCGAGCTCGGCCACCTGCTGCCAGCCGATGGTGCCCGACGCCGCCACGGCGTCCGTCTGATAAGGCTTGTGCAGGCTGATGTGGCTCAGATCGACGTCGACGTCGCTGAGCGTGACCGAGGCGTTGCTCTGGCCCTTGGAGGTGAGCGTCAGGCTCGAGGAGTCCACGCTCAGGCTGTCCAGTGAGCCGCCGACGACCTGAGGCAGGACGATTCCCCTGGTGGCGATCCGGGCGTCCGGGCTGAGCCCCGGCAGGGCGGAGCGCACGGCGGCGTCGACCTGCCCACGCACGAGGTACTCCGCCCCGACGGCCCCGGCGCTCATGATGACGACGAGCACCACCAGGACCGCCAGCCACCGCCACACGTGACGTCGCCGGGCAGGGCGGGGACGGTCACCGTCCGAGAGCTCCTCCTGCGAGGAGTCCTTCTCCAAGAGCTCGTCCTCCTCGGGATCGTCCGCCAGGACCTCGTCGAGGAGCGACCGGTTGGGGGACTCCTCCTCGACGACGTCCCTCTCCACTCGGGGCGAGTCCGCGTCTCCCCGGCGACTCATCACTCCTCGCGTCACGTCATCGCCTCGGCGCCGACGGCGAGCTCTGGGCCACCGGGGCGGTGCTCGCCGAGCGCTCGGCCGTCTGGTCGGCGGGGGCCTGGTTGGCGGCCAGCTCCTCGTCAAGCATGTAGAGGTCCTCGGCGGTGACCATGAGGGTGGACACGGCGTGCTCCACCAGGGCGGTACGCCGGTTGGAGGCGGCTCCGGCCACCCGGCCGCCGCGCAGCCCGCGCACCCCCACCCGGTCGAGCTTCTCGCAGACGTTGTCGAGCTTGCGGTTGAACTTGGTCAGCGGCCAGCCCAGGCGCGCCGCGGCCGCCGCGGAGGAGGGGATCTCGGCGGCCCCGGTCCCGGCCCGTTTGAGCACCGGCTCAGACAGCGCCAGGACGAGCAGCAGCTGGGAGCGGGTCATCGGGGTCACCCCGATGGTGGTCTGGCCGGAGGACTGACGCACGCCGTCGATCCCGGAGAAACGGTCCTCCCCGGAGGTGATGAGGTTGATCTCGTAGGTGGTCGGGCCGGCGGAGAAGGTGAGGATGACCCGGGGGAAGACCAGCGGCATGCGGGCGCCCGGGGCCAGTCGGGACTGGACCAGTCCCTCACCATCGGTCAGGGTGGCCGACAACCGCGACCCCTCGTTGGCGATCCACCAGAGGTTCTCGGAGTGAGCGAAGACCAGGAATCGGCGGTGGAGGTAGGGGTTGTCGTCAATATCGAGGTCTCCGCCTCGGCCGATGACGAAGGCGTCGGCCGGAGCGACCCGGTAGATCTCTCCGGAGAAGTCCAGGACGAGCTCGTCGGGCTGCTCAGGATTGACCTCCGGCATCTCTGTCCACGTCAGGTCGCTCATGAATTCTCCTTCCACGGTCCCGGCTCATGATCGGCACCCGGGTCCAGTCTTACTGAGAAGCCGGAGCCGCACCGGCGAAGCACGACCACTCGGACAGTGACCTCAGCCACTACGGAACCTCAGCCACGACGGCGGGTCAATACGGAGCGTCACCCCGTCGCCGACGTCCATGAGATCCCCCATGAAGACCGGCGTCGGCATTCCCGGTCCCAGCAGGACCGGCGTCGCACCGGGGCGAGCCAGGACCGTGCCGTTGGACGAGCCCAGGTCCTGGGCCAGGATGCTCCACCCCGAGGTCGTGAGCATGAGGTGGGAGCGCGAGACCATGTGCTGCGGGCTGGCCACCGGGACCAGGGTCACGATGTGCGGATCGCCCCCGGCCTGCACCTGAGGGGCGCGTCCGATGACGACGTCGCCGGCGACCTCGACGGCGGCGCCGGTCGACAGGGTCAGCGTGGCCAGAGCCGGCCGGCGCACGTAGGAGATCACTCCCGTCAGGGGCTGGGAGCAGATGAGGCACTCCCGGAGCTCGGGAGGACTGGCGTGCCCCTGGGGGCAGATCGAGGCCCGCACGGGGGGCGCCGCGATCAGCGCCGCCTCGGAGGCGGAGACGACCTCCGTGTCGGGCAGGGCCTCCAAGGGCTGGGGCTCCCGGACGGGCTGGGGCTGCTTGCTCTTGGAGTTGTCCGGTGCAGTGGGGGTGTTGGCCGTCGGACTGCCGCCCGAGCTCGCCGAGGGGGCGGTGGGGGCCCGGTGGGCGCCGCGCCGCCGACGCCCCGAGCCGGGCTCCGGCTCGGGGTAGTCCGGGAACGGGCTCACGTCGCCGGTGTCCAGGTCCTCCGCAGTGGCCTCAGTGTTCTCCGGGTGCTGCTGCTCCGGAGGCTCGAAGGGGTCGTCGGGGTCCTCCCAGACACCCGTCTCCAGCAGCTCGGGAGCCGAGTCCGCGGACCTGTCGGATTCGGCACGAGAAGCAGCCTCGGCAGGAGAGGTCATGACGGGAGAGGCCGCGGCGGAAGAATCGGCCGGGGCGGGAGAAGGCACCTGCAAGGGCTCCGGGGCCGTCTCCTGGGGCGAGCCCGAGGCCGGGGAGATCGGGGTGATCGGCTTGAGCAGCGTGGTCTCGTCACTGGGCTCGGCCGGGATGATGCCGGTGGGCTTCGATGCCATGGAGCGCGGGGCCGAGCGCCGCAGCGCTGCGGTTTGCGAGGGCGCGGCGTCCTGAGGGGAGGGCCCGCTCGAGGCCGCCGGGGCCGCCGGCCCCACCGTCGGCAGGTAGGTGCCGCCCAGGGCCTGCAGGACCCGCAGGCCGGTCTCCACGGAGACGCCACCGGGCTCGCAGCCGACAGCCGGGTTGATGACGGCGGTCCCGTCAACGCCGTCGACCCGCAGAGCGCCGTCCGACAGGCGCGTCAGCCCCTCGGGCAGCGGGACGCGCTCACGTGGCGGGCAGGGGGAGGGAACCGGGGAGTCCGTCACCGCGCCCCCTGACTGCTCGCGCCACCGAGGGATGGCGTGTGCGCCGTCGATGGAAGAGCCGGCACCTGGAGGGAGTCGACGACGATGGCGGTGGTGTTGTCATGCCCTCCGCCCTCCAGGGAGGCGGCCACGAGGAGCTCGGCCGTGCGCTGCGCCGTGCAGCCTGCCGCCAGCACGGTGGCGATGGCTTCGTCGTCGAGCTCGTCACTGAGCCCGTCGGAGCAGATCAGGAACCGGTCCCCGGCGACCACCGGAACGGTGTAGAGGTCCGGGACGCCGGAGTCGACGATACCTCCGCCCAGCGCCCGGGTGACGATGTTGCGGCGGGGGTCGCGGCGCGCCTGCTCGTGGGTGAGCTCACCGGTCTCGATGAGAATCTGGACCCGGGAGTGGTCGCGGGTGACCTGGGAGAGCATGTCGTCGCGCAGCAGGTAGACCCGGGCGTCCCCCACGTTGAAGATGACCCAGGTCGGTCGCGTCACCCCCTGCTCGTCCACCATCCAGGCCAGGATGACGCCGGCGATCGTCGCTCCGGGCAGGTAGGCGGCGTGGGACGGGATGGCGATGATCGCCTCCTGCGCGGCCACCACCGCGCGAACCACCGTGTCGACGTCGGTGACGATCGTCCCGGCCAGCGAGTAGAGGGAGTCGAGGGCCACCTGCGTGGCCATACGGCCGGCGGCGTGCCCGCCCATCCCGTCGACGACGACGAAGGCCGGAGCGATGGCGAGGTAGCCGTCCTCGTTGATCGTCCGCAGGCGCCCCACGTCAGTGGCCGCACCGACAACGACCTCTGAGGCCCTGATACCGTCCTCACCGCGGATCACGATGGCATCGGCATCAGCACGAACGTGCTCGGTCATCGGCTCCCTTTCCCTTGCGTCGCATGCACTCCCCTAGTAAACCCCAGCACCCCGTCCGGAACCACCGCACCACCGCCCCAATTCCATCATGTGGGAGCCTGCACCGAATCGCAGGCGGCGGCGCCGGCCCCCGCTGCGCCCGCCGACCGGGCCCCTCCGCCGCCGCCAACGGCGACGATCCGCCGTCGTGAGACACTGACGAGCTGCGGCCGTGACCCGTCAGGCAGTCGGAGTCACGGTGTCCTCAGGTAGTCTTCCAACGTGGCCGGCTGACCGACCCACATGCCGCCGAGATGGTACTGCGTTCCCTGACTCGGTATCACGGGTGGCCCGAACCCGACCCACGACGGCACCAGGTGCCGGTCACAACCTGGACCGACGTCGTTTTCCCGACCCTCGAAGGACCCAGCATGTCTCAGGCCAAGGACGAGCTTGTCGCGCGAGCGCAGGATCCCAATGCAGAGTTGGAGACCCTCCACCAGCTGGCACAGAACTACCCCGGCCTGCGCCCCTACATCGCCGCCAACCCACGCACCTATCCCGCTCTCCTGGAGTGGCTGGGAACCCTGGGGGACCCCGCGGTCGACGCAGCCCTGGCCTCTCGCGGCAGCCAGCCCCAGTCAGCGCCGTCGGCGCAGTCATCGCCTCAGCTGGCAGTAGTCTCGCCCCCCGGCGCCCAGCCGAGCGCACCATCGGCCAGGTCCTCCGAGGCCCCCACTCAGGTGACCCTGCCCCGTTCGCTCCAGCCCGGCAGCGCGGCCTCCGGCGCCTCTGCGATCTCCGCCACCAGCTCGAGGAGCGCCGCGAGCGCACCGAGCGCCTTCAACGCAGCCGGTGCGAACACACAGGTTGACGGCTTCCAGGCCGCGGGCGACCCGACCGTCTCCGTCCCCACGTCCCGCCCCGCCCAGGCGATGGCCTCCCAGTCGCCGGCCCGGCCGGTTCAGCCCGCCCTGCAGCAAACCTTCCAGCAGTCCGCGAACGTCTCCCAGGCGCAGAGCCCGGTCATTCCGGCTCCCGTGCAGCAGGCCCCCGCAGTGACCGGCGACGACGGCGTCTTCGGCGTCGGCACCGAGGACGATGACTCCCAGCCCCCCTCCTCCTTCCTGACCTCCAACCGCATCCTGCTCATCCTGGCGCTCCTGGTGGCCACCGTCCTGGTCTTCCTGGCGACCTGGTACCTCTCCGGGGGCAGCGGCAAGGGCTCGGCCGCCGACTCGGGCACCGAGGCCCCGGCCGACTCCGGCCAGGCCGCGGCTCAGGACAGCCCCTCCCCGGCCTCCCCGTCCGCCTCCCCCAAGGCCTCGGCCACCCCGAGCGCCTCGGCGACCCCCACGTTCAAGGCGCCGGCGCCCGCCAACGCTCAGGAGCTGTCCGCCTTCGACGCCCCCAGCGGCAACATCACCTGCACCCTGAACGACCAGAACGTCGCCTGCGTCATCAACGAGCACGCCAAGACCAATTCCTGCGACTCCTCGAAGCCGCTGACGGTCACGATCGACGCCGATGGGAAGTCCAGCCAGAGCTGCGGGTCGACCTTCTCCACCAAGGGCGTCAGCCTCAGCTACGGCTCGGCCGCCAAGCACTCCGCCTTCGCCTGTGAGTCGACCGATCAGGGCATGCACTGCTGGAACCAGGTCAACGGTCAGGGCTTCACTCTCAGCCGAGAGAGCGTCACCTCCACCACCCACAGCGGCAACTGATCACTCTTACCCGAGGTCGGAGCCCCGCCCGTCGGGGCTCCGACCCGTTCTGTCAGCCTCACCTTCCAGCAGCACACGACGTCCGACATGGCCACCTCCTACCGAACGATCCTCATTCACCCCGGTGCCCGCTCCTTCACCAGTGCCGGGCTCATCGCCCGTTTCCCCATGTCCATGGTGGGGATCTCCACGATCCTCGCGGTCGAGGAGCTCTACGGCTCCTACACGGCCGCGGGTCTGGTCAGCGCCGCGAACTTCGTGGCCATGGCCATCGGGGCGCCGATCCTTGCCCGCTGCGTCGACCGCTACGGCCAGTCGCGGGTCATGCTGCCCGCGGTCCTCGTGTCGTCCTTGAGCCTGGTGGGGCTGGTCCTCGCCGCCGCCATGCGCACGCACCTGGGAGTCTTGGCCGCCCTGTCGGCTCTGGCGGGAGGGTTGGCCGGTTCCATGGGCTCACTGGTGCGGGCGCGCTGGACGGCGATGCTCACCCGCCCCGAGGAGGTTCACGCGGCCTTCTCTCTGGAGGCGGCCCTGGACGAGGTGGCCTTCATTCTCGGGCCGGTGCTGGCCACGGCCCTGTGCACGACGCCGTTCCTGCCGGTGACCTCGGGCTGGGTGTGCTGTGTGGTGATGCAGCTGTTCGGGGGGCTGTGGTTCCTCAGCCAGCGCACCACCGAGCCCACGCCGCACCCGACTCGGCGGCGCACCGCTGAGGCCACCGAGCAGTCGGATCAGGCCGCGGAGCACCCTGCGGTGATGCGCTACGGCGCCATGGTGTCCATCGCCGTCGTCTTCCTCATCCTGGGGGCCCTGTTCGGGGCCAACGACGTCGCCGCAGTCGCCTTCGCCACCGAGGCAGGGCACAAGTCCGCCTCGGGACTCATCCTGGCGGTGTGGGGCGTGGGCTCCTTCGTCGCTGCCCTCCTCTACGGCTCGCGCACGTGGGGGTGGCCGCTGTGGAAGCAGCTCATGGCCGGGCTGGTGGGGCTCGCGGTGGGGGCCTCAACCTTCGGTTTCGCGCCGAGCCTGGTGGTGCTGTCCGTCCTGGCCCTCTTGACGGGGCTGGCCATCGCCCCCACCCTGACCAGCGGCAACAACATCGTGCAGGTAACGGTGGCCCCCTCCCAGCTGACCGAGGGCCTGGCCTGGGTGAGCACGGCGCTCAACATCGGGGTCTCGATCGGCTCCCTTCTGGCGGGGCAGGCCACGGACGCCGGCGGCTCGCGCGCCGGGTACCTGGCGGTGGCTGCCTTCGCCTGGGGCGCCGTCGTGGTTGGTCTCCTGGGACTGTCCGCGCTCAGGCGAGCACGGACCAGCGGCTCTCTGAGCGGTCACTGAGCGACGTCGGCGGGCGGCTCGATTCCCAGCGCTCTTGGTGCCTCTTCTACACTCAGCACGATGCCGATCGCAGGAAATCCACAACACGTCTCCCGTCCCTCCCAGTCGGGCACCGGCCCCACGGACCACCCGGCCCCTGGGAGCGGGACGCCTGCCGCCCGGCCTGCGCGGCTGGTGGCGGCTGCGCGCGCCGTCGTCTCAGCGCCCGTCGTCGCCGTTCTGGGGTGGCTGGCCCTGCTGGTGCCCGCCTACTGGTCCCTGGTGGATGACACCGGCCAGTGGCTGTTCAAGCTGGACTCCTTCGTCTACTACGAGGCCGTCCGTCAGTGGCTCGACGGCGGGGACCTCTACAGCTGGTACGCCAACCCGGCCCAGCATCTGTGGCCCTTCACCTACACGCCTCTGGCGGCCTGGGTGATCGCGCCACTGACCTGGATGTCGTACCAGTCGGCCACCGTGCTGCTGATCGTGGCCACGCCGCTGTGCGCCGCCGTGACCACCTACGCGGTTCTCAGGCGCTTGGGAGTCGGGTCCTGGATGGCCCACACCCTGTCGCCCTGGCTGGCACTCATCGGGGTCATCGCTCTGGAGCCCTTCCCCAAGACCATGGAGTACGCACAGGTCAACGCCATTCTCATGGCGCTGGTGGCCGTGGACCTGTTCCTGGTTCCCGAGCGCTCGCGCTGGCGCGGGGCCCTCAGCGGCCTGGCCGCCGCGATCAAGCTGACGCCGGCGGTCGCGATCCTGGTGCTCCTGGCGCGTCGGGAGTGGCGGGCGGCGGCCACCATGGCGGGCAGCGCCGTCGGGCTGACGCTCCTGGCCGCCCTGGCGGCCCCCGCCGAGTCCTGGGAGTTCTTCACCTCGGCCATGTGGGATCCGGGACGCGCCGGTTTCGCCGACTACTCGGGCAACCAGAACCTCAAGGGGGCGATCGCCCGGGGCCTGCCGGAGTCCGCCTGGAACCTCACCTGGGCGGTCTGCTCCCTGCTCGCCGTGGTGGCGGCCTGGTTCCTGTGCCGCCGGCTGGATCGGTTGCGGGGTGCCAGCGACGCGGCCGAAGGTCCCGGGCAGGACGACGGCCTGGTCCTGTCCCTTCAGATCAGCGTGGTCATGGTGCTCGGCCTGCTCATCTCCCCCATCTCCTGGTCGCACCACTGGGTGTGGTGCCTGCCCGCGCTCATGTCGGTGGCGGCGGCGACCTGGCGCTGGCGCTCGACCGCGCTCGGTGTGGCCGGCGCCGCCGGGTTCCTCGTCTTCGTCCTGGCGATGCAGTGGTGGTTCCCCGAGCAGAACCACGTGGAGCAGAACTGGCCCACCTGGGCCAAGGCCGTCGGCTCGAGCTACACCTGGTGGGCGCTGGGCTGCGGGGCCGTCCTGTGGTGGGCGAGCGGCCGGCGCCTGAGGGCCCTGCGCCGCTGAGAGGCGCTGAGGAGCGCTCGCGTTCGCACCTTATGCCTCGCGTTCGGGGGTTAAGGGTACGAACCGGCGACCTACCCTACGAACGCACGATCTACCCTACGAACGCACAAGATCGGAACCACTGAGTCGTCTAGGATCCAGGGGTGCCCCTCTCCGACATCGCCCGCGCCGTCGAGGACCAGTTCCATCGCGACACCGTCCCCGTCCTCAAGCGCCAGGGCTGGCGCCCCCGCGTCATTCCCTACGACGGCTACGGCACCAGTGCCCCGGCCCAGCCCGGCCCGACGGCGCAGCGCCACCAGGAGCAGCACCGGGACACGGCGGCCCAGCGCAGCGCGGCCGGAGCCCACCGGCCCTCCGCCTCAGCATCCCGCGGGGCCTCCTCCGGCTCCTCCCAGCCCACCCGGCCCGCCTCTATGGCCCGGGTCCTGGCCCGCATGGTGATGCGCCCCCAGGACGCCCCCGCCGAGGGGCCGCTGTTCCGCTCCCTGCCCGACGCCCTTCCCGTCAGCGCTGCCCAGGCCCGCAGCTTCGCCATGACCGGTCTGCTCGACGCCCAGCGGGGCTGGCGCCTGTTCATTGAGGTGCCGGTGGCCTTCCTGCCGGTGACGGTCCACGTGGGCCGGGCCAGTGTGCGCACCCGGGCCGACCGCGGCGGCTACATCGACGTCGTCGTGCGCGATCACGGTCTGGAGCCGGGCTGGCACGAGGCCAGGATCGAGGCGACCGGGGCGCAGGCGGTCGCCGCCAAGGTCCTCATCATCCCCGAGGGGCCGCGCCTGGGCATCATCTCCGACATCGACGACACCGCCATGGTCACGCACGTCCCCCGCGTGCTCGTGGCCGCCTGGAACCAGCTCGTCAAGTACTCCTCGGCGCGCGAGCCCGTCCCCGGGATGGCCGAGCTCTACTCGCGCATCCAGGCCGCCCACCCGGGCACCCCGATGATGTACCTGTCCACCGGGGCCTGGAACGTGGTCCCCACCCTGCGCTCCTTCTTCTCCCGCCACGGCTTCCCCTCGGGGCCCGCGCTCATGACCGACTGGGGGCCGACCAACACCGGCTGGTTCCGCTCGGGCATCGAGCACAAGCGCACCGAGCTGCGCCGGCTCATGATCGACCTGCCCCAGATCACCTGGATCCTCTTCGGCGACGACGGCCAGCACGACCCGTACATCTACGGCGAGGCCGCCCGCCACCACGCCGACCGGATCGCCGCCGTCGCCATCCGCCACCTGACCGCCACCCAGCAGGTGCTCGCCGGAGGGCTGACCGCCCACCCCATGGGTATCGGGCCCGAGGCCCGGACCCTGGCCGAGGCCGACGTGCCCGTCGTCGTGGGCGCCGACGGCTACGAGCTGGCCCGGCTCCTGCCCCGCGAGCTGCTGGAGGCCGCGCCGCGCCGCTGACGGCCTCACGGCACCCACCGCCGGCGTCGGGCACGATTCTCAGCCGCCCCCTCCATGCGGCATGTCTCACGCAGGCCCCTCCGCCGACGACGATCCCCGCCAGCATGCGGATCGGTCCATGGCCCACCCGGTTCACAGGGACGGCACAGGCCCGCCCTACAAGGACGACAGGCCCCGGCGGTTACCTGGGTTCATCGGGGCGAACGCCCCCGTTCCCATCCCCAGCGAACAGGAGGAACCACATGACCCGCTTCTCCACAGACTCCACCGGCCCGGAAGAGCCCACCGGACCGACCGGCCCGACCGGCCCGACCGGCTCCGCCACCTCGACCGTGGCCTCGCTGCGCCGCCACGCGATCCTGGCCGACCTCAACGTGCTGCAGGTCGTCACTCTCATGGGCACCGGGCTGCTGGTGACGCTCGGCGTCATCCTGGGCGGCCGCTCCTACATCACCACCGTCACGCCGGACGGCCTGATCGCCTCCCAGCCGAGCGCCCACGGCACCAGCACCCAGGCCCCTGCGACGGGCTCGATCCCCTCCACCGGCGGCTCCTCGGAGGAAACCGTGTGATTCCGGGGGCGAGGACCGTAGCAGCCCCGCAGTGGTCCCGCGCGTGACGCTGTGGGCGATCACGCGGCCCCCGAGACCCTGTCGCGTCAGTCGCCCCGGCCCACGGCCGGTATGGTGATGGCGCACCAAGCAGTGCTTCCGTCAAGCTCAGGAGACGATATGGCCGGCAAGATCCCCTTCATCCTCGGACTCGGCGCGGGATACGTGCTCGGGACCCGCGCGGGGCGCGCCCAGTACGAGCGCATCAAGACCGCGGCCTCCAAGGTCGCCGAGCAGCCCTTCGTGCGCACCCGGGTCGATGCCGCCTCCAGCCACGTCAAGCAGGCCGTGCGCGCCCAGGGCGAGGCCGTCACCGAGAAGGTCGCCGACGTCGTCAAGGAGCGGCTCTTCGGGGCGCCGTCATCCAAGGACAGCGCCCAGTCCCAGCCCGTCGACGCCGGACAGGCCAGTGTGCGCCCGGTCGGCGAGAGCTCCTGAGGTCGGTTTGAGGCCGGCTGACGCCGCAGACCGCCCTTAGCCCTGCTCGGGCCGCTGGGAGGGGGCGTCCTGCTGTGCCGTCCGCCCGCCGCGGCCACGCCAGGAGGGGGCCTTGAACGGCCCCATCATGAGTGCCCGGCGCCAGCCCACCAGCGCGCCGCTCGCCTCGCGCCGCCCGGCCCGGCGCCGCTCCCGGTCGGAGATGACCGGCAGCTGCCAGGAGCGCCAGTAGGCGAGCACGCACAGGCCCGCACCGACCACGGTGGACACGAGCATGGCGTGCGCGTCGGCCACCCCCGCCTTGACGGCCACGACCTGCGTGCCGGCGGCGATGAGCGCCGGGATCGCGTAGAGCTTGTTGCCCCCGAAGACGGCCGGGGTCTCCCCCACCGCGACGTCGCGGATCATGGAGCCGCCGATGGCCGTGAGGCAGCCCAGCAGGAGCGCCGGCATGACTCCGAGCCCGTGGGTGAGGGCCTTCGAGGCCCCGGTGGCGGCCCAGCACCCCAGGATGACGGCGTCGGCCGCCACGAGCAGGCGCCGGGTGGGCCGCGAGGTCAGCGGCACGAACCAGGCGACCGTCGCCCCCAGGCAGGCCGTGTAGAGGTAGTAGGGGTCGGTCAGGGCGAAGGGCGGGCCGGCCTGGATCATGACGTCGCGCAGGATGCCGCCGGCGGTGGCCGTGAGCATGGCCAGGACGACGAAGCCCACCAGGTCGAAGTTCTTGCGTCGGGCGATGAGCCCACCCAGGATCCCGTTGAGCAGGACCCCGCACAGGTCCAGCAGCCGGAAGGTGTCGGTCAGGGAGGCCGGCATGTGAAGCATGAGGGAAGAGAGGTCCAGCACCCCGGTTGCCCGCCTTTCACTCCTGTCATGGTGGCGTCCCGCCGTCGACCCCGGTGCCGGCCCGGCAGCCCGCCGCTACCCGGCACCTTAGCCCACGGCGAAGCGCGGGACGGGCACCCGGCCGCCGCGGATCGCGCGTTGCGGCGACACGAAACCTCGGGTGGTCAGGGCGCTGAGGTCCGCGCCATGATCGGGGCGTGTCCTCCCGCTACTCGCCCCCCAAGGACCTGAGCCGCTACGCGTGGCTGTCCATCGGTGCCGCACTGGCCACGATCGTGCTCAAGGGGGCAGCGGCCTGGCTGACTGGCTCCGTGGGTCTGCTCTCCGACGCCGCCGAGTCCGTGGTCAACCTCGTCGCCGCCGTCGTCGCCCTCATCGTGCTGAAGATCGCGGCCAAGCCCGCCGACGCCGACCACCAGTTCGGGCACTCCAAGGCCGAGTACTTCTCGGCCGTCGTCGAGGGCGTCATGATCTTCGTGGCCGCCGCCTTCATCATCATCTCCGCCATCGAGCGCCTCATCGACCCGCAGATGCCCGAGCAGCTGGGGGTGGGTCTGGCGGTCTCGGTCATCGCCTCGCTCCTCAACGGCGCGGTGGCGTGGGCGCTCTACCGGGCCGGGCGCCGCGAGCGCTCCATGACCCTGGTGGCCGATGCCAAGCACCTGGCCACCGACGTCGTCACCTCCGCCGCGGTCCTGGTCGGGGTGGCGCTGGTGGCCGTCTTCGGCTCGGCCGTGCTCGACGCCGTCGTCGCCCTGGGGGCCGGGCTCAACATCATGTGGGCCGGCTTCACGCTCATCCGCGACTCGGTGGGCGGCCTCATGGACATCGCCCCGTCCACCGAGGTGCTGCGCACCGTGGAGGAGGTTCTGGCGCGCCACCGCCGGGCGGGCATGATCGACTTCCACGCGGTGCGGGTGCGCGAGGCCGGCAACCGGCGCTTCATGGAGCTGCACGTGCTGGTCCCGGCGGCCTGGAGCGTCAAGAAGGGGCACGACTTCACCGAGCAGGTCATCGACGAGCTCATCGAGGCCGACACCAGCCTGCGCATCTCGGCGCACCTGGAGCCCATCGAGGACCCCAAGTCCTATGAGGATCTGGAGGACATCTGAGGACATCCGACGTCAACTCGGTTCCCATCAACGTGAGGACATGTCAGACTCAGCCCCATGAACGCAATGAGGCTCACCGGATCAGCACCGTCGCTGCGCCAGCACACGATCACCGCTCCCGTCCCCGCCTGGCGCCACCCCGACCACGTCGTCCTGGAGACTTGCGTCGAGGACGTCGAGGGCGTGAGGATCTCCGCACGGGCCGGGGCCGACCGGGCCGAGCTGGGCGACAACCTCACCGCCGCCGGCACCACCCCCTCGATCGGCACCATTGAGGCAGCCATCTTCGCCGCCGCCGAGCAGGTCGAGCAGCGCCGCGCCCAGGCCGGTGCCCACTGGGCGGACAAGCCCGAGGCCGCCGCCCCCTTCGGCCTGCGGATCCTCATCCGACCCCGGGGCGGGTCCTTCGTCTACGACGCCGATGAGGGCCGGGCCATGATCGCCGATGTGCGGCGCATCGCCACCCTGGCCCTGGAGATGGCCGAGTTCACCCGCCCCCAGGCCACGGGCGGGGGGCGCACCACGCTGCCGCCGGCCGTGGACCTGGGCTTCGTCGTCGGCGCCCTGACGGAGGACGGCACCATTGACCGCGGACTCGTGCGTCTGCTGGTCGACATGGCCAATGGCGCCCCAGTCACCTTCCACCGGGCCTTCGACCAGTGCCGTGACACCGTGGAGGCCTACGGGGACCTGGAGGGGCTCGGCGTGCGCTACGTCCTGACCAGTGGGGCGGCCCAGACCGCGGCCGACGGCGCCTCGGTGATCGCCGGGCTGGTGGCCAGTGGCGGGCCGACCGTGGTCGCGGCCGGGGCCGTGCGCCCCGACGGCCTGGTCGACCTGGTGGAGTCCACCGGCGTGCGCGAGGTCCACATGCGCTGTCCCCGCGAGGGGCTGACGCCCGACGAGCCCCAGCGCACCGATGAGGCCCTGGTGCGCCGCGCCGTCGAGACGGTCCGCGCGGTGCCGCTTCCCGAGTAGCTCGACAGCGCCGCCCGTCCCTGCCCTGCCCGCCCGACGGGCGACTGAGGCCGGGTGGGCGCCCCGTGCGACTCGAGGCGCCCACCCGGCCTGGTGCTCTTGTCACCCTCCTCGGCCCTTGGTCCCCGGTCCGGGTTCCACCGTTGCCGGAGAATCCTCACGGTTCGTCGTTATCCACAGTCCTGGCGGCGATCAGCGGTTTCGACGCCCCCCCCGTCACGCTCGAAGCGCAATCGGAAGAACTACCGACCCTTCCCCCATGCTCACCCCTATTTTCTGTCTTAGGTTGACTCCATGAACGACGTCCGTATCGATACCCCACGCGGGATCACCCTGGCCGGCACCCTCCAGCTGCCCGCCGGAGCCTCCCCCATCGATCTGGAGGTTTCCACGACGTCGGAGAATGCCACACCCCCGCAGGCGCGACCTGAGGGCGTGGTCCTGCTGGCGCACGACTTCCTCACCGACCGTCACGGTCAGGGCGGGCGCCTGGACTGGATCGGTGCCCGCTACCGCGAGGCGGGTCTGGCCACGCTCAACCTGGACTTCTCGGGTCTGGGCGAGTCAGACGACGACGTCATCACGCTGGCGGGAGAGGCCGAGGACCTGCGGGCGGCCTCCAGCTGGCTGGCCGGCTTGGGCTTCACCCGGCAGATGATCCACGCCAACGGTTTCGGGGCGACGGCGGCGCTCCTGGCGAGGCCCGAGCATGTGCGCACGGCGGTGCTCGTGGGCGCCATCGTGGGGCCGCAGTCGATCCTGTGGGAGGAGATCTTCTCCCCCGAGCAGCTCGATGAGCTCGCCCAGCACGGGCTGACGCGCCTGGTGGATGACAACCCCAACTCGCGGAAGTGGAACGTCCTGTCCAAGGAGACGCTGGCCGACTTCTCCATGCAGGATCCGCAGCGCACCCTGGCGGACCTGCCCTGGCCGGTGCTCATGGTGCACGGGGTGCTGTCCAACGAGCTGCCCGACACCGCCGAGGCGACCGCCGAGGGCTTCCCGCTGCTGCCCGACTCCAGCCAGATGGTCCATGTCCACGCCGAGACCCTGGAGCAGGCTCAGGAGGAGGTCGCCCGCCTGAGCGTGGAGTGGGCGCAGCGCCGCCTGCGCTGAGAATCTGAAGCCGTTGCCGCTTGCCCCTCCGCTGTCAGCGACCTGAGAGAGGTGACCACGCGCGCATAGGGGACAATAGGTCACCTATGGAACAGGGCGAGAACCGGAACCAGGGACACAGCGGCGATCAGGCCGACTGGCACAACGACCAGCACGGCCGGCGCGCCTCGCGTGGCGATGGCGGCAGGCGTCGGGGCCGGCGCCCGGGCAGGGCCGAGGGCAGGCGCCGCAACGCCTGGAAGAGCTACTCCTCCGAGCAGCTCGCCGCCCGCGCCGCCGCCGTCCCGGCGATCGTCTACCCCGAGGAGCTGCCGGTCTCCGCCCGCCGTGAGGAGATCGCCG
>NZ_MSKS01000048.1:0-58738 GCF_001937445.1 Actinomyces oris
ACCCCTATGAATAAGCCTCCTTGTTGCATCAGTCTAGTTTTCGTGCGTTTTCCATTCTTGAATCGTGCTACACTGCATATCATGCAGGACTTCCAGGGGTGGAGTCTGTTGTGTTGTGGTGGGAGTTTTGAACGATGGGGTTGCTTAGATTCCTTAAACGTTCGGCTTTGAGGTCTCAAGACCAACCTCAAAGTCAACCAAATTATTCTCTTAAGGGGTGGGTTAATCCTCATTGCAGATTAGGTCAAGCGAGCGATCTGGGTCAGGAGTGGGAAATGCCTTGTTATCGGGGTCGCAACATTTGTGATTGGGTTCCAGAAATATCGCGCGCAAAGCGAGAGAGTGAGTGGGATAGAGCCTTGTCGCTCGCTGTTGGTTGTATGAATGCGATGGCGGACGTTGCGGCACGAAACCCTAGTAATGCAATGGAGTACTATGTTATTCAGGTGGCAATTATTCAACACAAGATGAAGGCCTATGAGGATGAAATCTTGACTATTCAAGATTGGCTTTCTCTAGGTTATCCGGCTCCGCGCGCAGACTACCGTATAAATCTGCAGAAGCGGTTGGCGAAGGCTCAGGAGTTAGTGGCTAAGTCTGAAGGAAGGGATTCGTCTGGGTATCATGAGGAGTGGAAGCAGCTAGTCGAGGCAGGTAGGGCTGGTAGGCTTAAGAGCGCATCTGATTCCTATGTTTCAACAGGGTATTCGAAGGTTCATTCAGGGAGAGATGGTTATTCCAAGTCTTTGAGCCGTCAGTCTAACAGTGGACGATCTCGGACGTCTCTGTGGATTCCCACAACTAAAGAACTTAAAATTAGTTCGTTTGTTGCGGTTGATTTTGAGACCGCTAATCGAAATGCTATCTCTGCTTGTAAAATCGCTATGGTGTTGATGAATGAAGGTAAGGTGACTGATAGATATAGTACTTATCTTAAACCTCCTAGTGATTGTGATTATTTTGAGAATACTCGAATCCATGGGATTGGCAAGAAAGAGGTTTTGTATGCGCCGACTTGGCTGGATGTGTCTGCAGTCGTTTCTCGGTTTATCGGGGATTCTCCAGTGTGGGCGCACAACTCTTCATCTGATTCTAGAGTTTGGCGTGCACTTGATGAATATTATGGAACTCACACTCTCCCGACTCGATTTTATTGTTCTCTTCGGACCTCAAAGAAGATCATTCCCGGACTTGAGAACTATAAGTTACCTACTGTTTTGAGGAAGTGTGATCCATCTTATCGCTTAATCCACCATCGAGCTGAATCTGATGCGGAGGCGTGTGCGCGTATCGTGTGCGCTCTACAGCGATTGACGTAATGGTGATGAGACCACCGAGTCCTCTGGGGAAGTCTTCTCGTCCTGTCGTCTGACCGAGATGCTCGATTTCGTTGTCAGCAGGTGTGGCTCCGCTCTCTATCTTGTAGGTGTCCCTAAGTACCGTTGTCTGCATTGCTGCAGACAGCGCGGCGGATGGGAGGCGTAGCGCGGCTGCTTCCCAATGGGGCGGCTTGCAGGCATGCTCTGTCTATGAGTGAGACGAGTGAGCGATGAGTCCGCGGGGGCGGCGGCCGGCGGGGAGCCCGGACACGCGTGAGGCCATCCTGGCGGCGGCCCGCACCGCCTTCGCCCGCGACGGCTACCAGACCTCCCTGCGCGGCATCGCGCGCGACGCCGGCGTCGACCCTGCCCTGGTCCACCACTACTTCCCGGACCGCGCCACGCTCTTCGCCAAGGCCGTCATCGAGTCGACCGCCGGGGTTGACGCCAACCTCATGCACCGGGCGGCCTCCATCACCGAGCTCGAGCCCGAACGGCTGGGGGAGGGAATCGTGCGCGCCTTCATCGGCCTGTGGGACGACGCGGGCGCGGACCGCTTCACCGCAGTCATCCATGCCGCGCTCGGCCAGGGCAGTGACGTCGAACCTTTCCGTGATTTCATCGCCACCGGGGTTCTCTCGCCGATCGTCACCCACTTCTGTCCTGACCGCCCCCAGCTGCGCGCCCAGCTCATCGCCAGCCAGATCATCGGACTCGGCCTGGCCCGCTGGGTCGCCCGCATGGACCACATCGCCGGCCTCGACATCGAGGCGGTCGCCGCGCTCGTCGGCCCTACCATTCAGCACTACGCCTTCGACGACCTGCCCGACGTCACTGATCCCGTCTGATCATTGAGATCGGCTCGGTCTCCGAGCCGAGTTTTGTCCGTTTGGGACGGCTTTGAAGCTGCGTTTCTGGCCTGGGGCCCAGCTAAGCCACCCTGACCTGCACGGATGGGAACCGCTCTGGCTGAAGGGTTGTTCAAAGTCGTCCCATGTGGACAGTTTCCAGCCCCAGGCTCTGGACAGCGGGTCATCGTCGACCTATATTCATCACATGATGAAAAGCGATGAAGGAGAGGCGCCCCGGGAGTTGGGGGCCGGCAACCGATCGCACGACTCCAGTCGAGACATCACGTCCTGCGCCTCCTCGGCGCAGCCGGCCGTCACCGCGACGGACCTGCGCGTGAGTCGCGGGCGCAAGGAGATCCTCCATGGCCTGGACCTGAACCTGGCGCCCGGCACGATCACCGGTCTGCTCGGTCCCTCGGGCTGCGGCAAGACCACCCTCATGCGCACCGTCGTTGGGGTTCAGCGCTACCGCGGGCAGGTCGAGGTCCTCGGGCACGCCCCCGGTGCCGCCGTCGTGCGCGGCCGAGTCGGTTATGTCACCCAGGACCAGGCCGTCTATACCGACCTGACTGCCCGCCAGAACCTGCGCTACTTCGCCTCCCTAGCCGGTAGCCGGGCCCGCGACTTGGACGAGGTCCTCGACGTTGTCGGGCTGACCGCCCTGGCGGACCGGCCGGTGTCCACCTACTCCGGTGGTGAGGCCGGGCGAGTGAGCCTGGCCTGCGCGCTTGTGGCTGACCCCGACCTGCTTGTCATGGATGAGCCGACCGTCGGTCTGGACCCGGTTACCCGTGAGGAGCTGTGGACCACCTTTCACGCCCTGGCTGAGCGTGGCGCCACCCTCCTGGTCTCCAGTCACGTCATGGACGAGGCCTTCCGCTGCGACCAGGTCCTCCTCATGCGTCAGGGCCGCATCCTGGCCACCACCACGGCCAAGGACCTCCTGGCCAGCACCGGAGCGGACACGGTGGACGCCGCTTTCCTGGCCGTCATCGCCGACTCCGAGAGCCGGCTCGAGCAGAAGGGAGGGCAGCGCTGATGCGCCTGCGCACTTACCTGGCTACCACCCGCCGCATCCTGGCTCAACTGCGTGCCGACCGGCGCACGGTTGGCCTCATTTCGATCGTGCCCGCCGCGCTGCTGACGCTGCTGTACTTCGTCTACCGCGACTACCCCGGTGCGGACCTGCTGTTTAACCACATCGCCGTCTCCATGATGGCGATCCTGCCGATGACGGTCATGTTCCTGGTCACCAGCGTCGCCATGCTGCGCGAGCGCGTGAGCGGCACACTGGAGCGGCTGTGGACCACCCCGATCCACCGGGCTGACCTCCTGTTCGGCTACGCCACCGCCTTCGCGCTGACCGCCGTCATCCAGTCCCTCATCCTGTGCGCCGTAGCCGCCTGGGGCCTGGACGTGGACATCTCCGCCTCCTGGGGGTGGGTGGTGCTCACCGCCCTGGTCGATGCCTTCGTCGGGGTGTCCCTGGGGCTGCTGGTCTCGGCCTTCGCGCGCACCGAGTTCCAGGCCGTCCAGTTCATGCCGGTGGTCATCGCACCCCAGCTGTTCCTGTGCGGACTCCTGGTCAGCCGCGACCAGCTGCCGCGCGCCCTGGAGGTGGTCGGTGACGCCCTGCCCATGAGCTGGGCGGTCGACGCCGTCACCGAGCTCACCACAGCCAGTGAGCCCTCCAGTGATTTTTTCCGATACCTGGCCTACCTGGTCTGCTTCGGCCTGGTGGTCCTGGGGGTGGCGGCCTCCACCGTGCCGCGCAAGACCCGCTGAACCGGGAGGGGCCAGCAACCGCGGGCGCGAGGGTAAGGGCCTTCGTGCCCGCCGTGCCGTGGCGTCGGGCGGGGTTAGGGTTGCCTTATGTGGATTGTCTTTGCCTGCGGCTCAGCGCTTTTTGCCGGCATCACCGCCGTCCTGGCCAAGGAGGGGATCCGCACCACTGACTCGACTGTGGCGACGGCGCTGCGCACTGTCGTGGTGCTGGCGGGCGCCTGGGGCATGGTGTTTATCGTTGGCTCGCAGGCCGAGCTGGCCCACCTCGATGCCCGCAGCACCGGTCTGCTGGTGCTCTCGGGGCTGGCGACCGGGGCCTCCTGGCTGTGCTACTTCAAGGCGCTCCAGCTCGGTAGCGTCAGCAAGGTCGTGCCGATCGATAAGCTGAGCACGGTGCTGACGGTGCTGCTGGCCCTCATGTTCCTGGGGGAGCGGGTGAGCCTTATCGGTGCGCTCGGGGTTGTGCTCATCGCGGTCGGGACATTGTTGATGCTTGACGCCGATGACCTGCGCGGCCTGCCCCGGGCCGTGCGCGACGGTGGGGGCTGGCTGCTCTACGCGCTCGGCTCAGCCTTCTTCGCCGCACTCACCGCGATCCTGGGCAAGGCCGGCATCACTGGGGTGGAGTCCAATCTCGGTACCGCGATCCGCACCGGGGTGGTCCTGGTGATGGCCTGGGTGATGGTGGTCGTCACCGGCAAGCTTCGCGAGGTCCGTACTGTTCCGCGTGGTGAGCTCGGTTTCGTCCTGGCCTCCGGGGCTGCGACCTGTGCCTCCTGGCTCTGCTACTACCGAGCCCTCCAGGACGGCCCCGCCAGCGTGGTCGTCCCCATCGACAAGCTGAGCGTCCTGGTCACCGTCCTCTTCTCCACCCTCGTCCTGCGCGAGGCCGTCAGCAGGCGGTACCTCGTCGGGTTGGCGCTCCTCGTCGGTGGGACTCTGGCGATGCTAAGCCATTGATTTAACCTGTGGTACCTCGGAAAGTGGGGGAGTACGTTAATCGATCGATTCTAGATGCGGCACTTTAAAGTTAAATATAATTCAATCGTAGTTGAGTGATGGTTTTCACGTTGTCGTAGCTTGTTGTGGTTGCGCTTGCGGTTCTATGATCTATTGGTATGAGTGACACTACATCCCCTCAAGGTCCTGACTTAGTCAAAGATGTTGAGCTTGAAGAAAATACGCCCCTTCAAGGTTTTAACTGTAACGAAAATGCTAAGTATAAAAAAATTACCAAAAAGACCGATGAAGTTTTAGAAGATTATGGGTTTCCCTTGCTTTCTGATGATCATGAGAAGGCGCTAGCTGTAGCAACTTCACTGAAATTGAAGCGCGGGTTGCTCTCTTCTCTTGTTAATAGTGTCGTGGCGTCTATTCCGTTTTTTGTCGGATGGATCTTAGGGGGTGGAGGGCTTACTTCCGCTTATTGGTCGTTGTTGGGAGCTCTTGTCTTGGTGTCTCTAGCTGTTACTTTATTTCAGGATAAGGGTTCAAATGAATCTGCGGCTGCCGTTTTGGAAAAGCGCATAGAATCAGATTGAGAGAAGGATGGTTATTCGCTGGGTGAGACAAGCAGGCCTTAGGTTCGATCCAACACAGGTGATTGCTGTGGCTATGTATAACTCTTCTAGTCGTCCTCACCCTCCACAAAGGCTTCTGGTGAGATAACGTCGATGGTGTTGATGTTCACTCGGCATCTCCCAGGGGATGGCTGAGGTAGGTGCGTCCAGCGTCGGTGATTCGGTAACGCTGGAGACGGCTTGTGGGCTTGTCGGGGATCGTTCGTTCAACGAGCCCTGCATCGATCAGGGGATCGAGGTGGCGGCGTACATTGCGTGTCTCGTTACTCAGTCCCAGCCGAGACAGAAGGTCGGTGCGAGTCATCTCGACATCGTTGAGCAGGTAGAGGATCGCGGTCCGATGGTCATCCGCGTTCCTAGTCTCGTGACTTGGTGACTCGACTTGGTGACTCGACTTAGTGACAGACTGCTCCGACTTGGTGACTCGACTTAGTGACTGGCTGCTCCGACTTGGTGACTTAGTGCCTCGACCTAGTGACTCACCGTGTTCCCTGGCATCGGCAGGGTTGTGGCTGAGCACGCGGATCGTGACCCGCACGCGGTCGATGACCTCCTCGATGGTGGGCTCGGGCAAGCCGGCCTGGGCCACCTGCTCGAAGATGCGCTGGATGCCCGTACCCCACTGCTCCATGATCCCGGCTTCGCGGAAGATGCGCGCCAGTGCGGGGTTGCGCAGTCGGGACACCCGCCGCATGGTGTCGACGGTCATGCCGGGGAGGAGTAGCCCGGGGCTGTCGACCTGGACCCGGTCGTCATAGAAACCGATGCGGATCGGGGTACTGCTCTCGGCGTATGAGGCGTGAACGAGGGCGTTGACGATGACCTCGCGGATCGGCTCCACGGGGATGGAGTAGACATCGCGGCGGCGCACTTCTCCGAAGACGGCGGTCTTGTAAGCGTGCTTCAGCAGGAACTCCACGGCCTGGTCAACGGCCAACGGCATCGGTCCATGGATCTCAACCTGGTCGAAGATGTCCGTGCCGTGGGGGCCGCGCAACCGGCCGCACTGAACCCAGGCGGATGGCAGGAAGCGCGTGGGGTCGGGGCAGGCGCTGAGAATCCCGGCGTAGGTAGGAACGATCTGATCTCCTTGCCTCACTACGAGGCCGAGCGCCAGCAGGTTATCCGTGTCGGTGGCGCGGCCGCGCAGCTCGGCCAGAGCGCTCAGATCCAGGTCAGTCAGGGTGGCGCGTGGCTCGGGCAGGTTCTCAAAAGCGATGCCGTGAGCGTTGCGTTCAAGCTCGGCGACCAGTGCCGGATCGGCCTGGCGAGTGGAGCAACCGAGACGCACGTAGACGCCCGCTTCTGGCCCCTGTCGAGTGATGTAGTGGGGGCGTCGGGTACTCAGAGGAACATCGACGACGAGAACAGTCTTGTCGGCGAGCGGGACAAGATCGATGGCGGGAACCAACTGTGGCGAGATCCAGTCATCGATGAGACTGGCGACGCGCTCCCCCTCAGCGAGCGGGTCCTCAACACCGACCACGGTGCCATCATCCGCGATACCGATGACGAGGCGACCACCCGCGGAGTTCGCGAAGGCCGTGATGGTGCGCAGTGGCCCAGTGGGTGAGCTGAGATCCCGCTTGAGCTCCAGAGTCTTGCCTTCGCGGTCTACGAGTCGGCCGTCATTTCCAAGGGTGAGGTAGTCAGTCATACGAATCCTCGAAAGACATTACTGGTGCGGGTGCCGCCCGCGATTCGGGGCCCTGGGCCGACTGCAACAACACTAGCCGATTCGAGACGGAGAGTCGGGATCGGATGTAACGTACCGGAAGAATGTCGAGAGGGCCGGCAGGTCCGGATGACGATGAGGGCGTCATGATGTGGCTGCAGAGCGCGCGCGGCCCAGGGCAACGTGCCCTCGGCGTCTCCGGGGCCGATCATCTAGGATCGACAGTGATGACGACACCGCCCACCGCAGCAGCCGGTTCGCCGGCGATGACCTCCTCAGCCGATAGCCCCTTGAGTCCAGCAGGTTCCGCATCCCCGGCCGTCTCAACAATCGACTCGGCTGCCGCCCACTCCGCTTCCACAACTCTCGACACCGCGGTGGTCCGCACCCTCACCCTGCCCGAGGACGTCGCCCCGGTGACCCTCCTGGGCGCCCGGGACGAGGTGCTGCGCGCCATCGAGAAGGGCTTCACTGACGTCGACATCCACGTGCGCGGCACCGCCGTCACCGTCTCGGGCCCCGTTGCCCGCGTCGACACCGTCGTCGTCCTGCTCTCCGAGCTCATCGACGTCGCCCGCACCGGCACGCCCCTGACCGCGGACGCCGTCGAGCGCGCCGTCGGCCTGTTGGAGACCGCCGCCCGCCCCACCGAGGTTCTCACCGACGACATCCTCACCTCCCACGGCCGCACCATCCGCCCCAAGTCGCTCGGCCAGAAGGCCTACACCGACGCCATCGAGGAATCCACGATCACCTTCGGCATCGGTCCGGCCGGAACCGGCAAGACCTACCTGGCCATGGCCAAGGCCGTCGACGCCCTGGCCCGCAAGCGCGTCTCGCGCATCATCCTCACCCGCCCCGCCGTCGAGGCCGGCGAGAACCTCGGCTTCCTGCCCGGCAGCCTCACCGACAAGATCGACCCCTACCTGCGCCCCCTCTACGACGCCCTCCACGACATGCTCGAGCCCGAGGCCCTGCCCCGCCTCATGGCCGCCGGCACCATCGAGGTCGCGCCCCTGGCCTACATGCGCGGGCGCACCCTCAATGACGCCTTCGTCATCCTCGACGAGGCCCAGAACACCAGCCCCGAGCAGATGAAGATGTTCCTCACCCGCCTCGGCTTCGGCTCGCGCATGGTCGTCACCGGAGACATCTCCCAGGTCGACCTGCCCGGCGGACGCGAGTCCGGCCTCATCGTCGTACGCAAGATCCTCGGCGGCGTCGACGGCATCAGCTTCTGCGAGCTCGGATCGGCCGACGTCGTGCGTCACCGCCTCGTGGGCCGCATCATCGAGGCCTACGCCCGCCACGACGCCGAGGTCGCCGCCCAGGACGCCGCCGCCCGACCCGCCGGACCGCCTGGCCGCAGCGGCCGCAACAGCCAGTACCGTCGGGGGAGCAGCAACCGCCCCGCCCGGCCTTACTCGGAGAGGAACCCGCATGACCACTGAGGTCATCAACGAGACCACCACCGTCATCGACGCCGCCGAGTTCGCGGCCCTCGCCGACCACGTCCTGACCGCCATGCACGTCAGCCCCGCCGCCGAGCTCAACATCATGTTCATCGACCCCGAGCCCATGGAAGAGCTCCACGTGCGCTGGCTCGACCTGCCCGGCCCCACCGACGTCATGAGCTTCCCCATGGACGAGCTGCGCCCCGGCTCAGCCGACTCACCCACCCCCGCCGGCACCCTGGGCGACATCGTCCTGTGCCCGCAGGTCGCCGCCAAGCAGGCCCTGGCCGCCGGCCACTCCGCGGTCGAGGAGATGCTCCTGCTCACCGTTCACGGCATCCTCCACCTCCTGGGCTACGACCACGCCGAGCCCGAGGAGAAGAAGGAGATGTTCGACCTCCAGCGCCGCCTCCTGCTGACCTTCCTGGCCGAGCGCGGCAAGTGAGGCCCGCGTGACCGGCATCCCCACCGCCGCGCTCATCGCCTGCGCGGTGATCGTCCTGGCCCTGGGCGCCCTGCTCTCGGCCGGCGAGTCCGCCCTGCTGCGCTTCACCCGCGCCGCCGCCGACGACCTCATCGAGGAGGGCCGCCGCGGCGCCGCCCGGGTCCGCCACCTCGCCGAGCACCGCACCCGGGTCCTAGGCGCCCTCAGCATCGCCCGCGTCGCCGTCGACATGCTCGCCGCCGTCCTCATCACCCTGGCCGCATCCGGGCTCGTGCGCGCCTGGTGGCAGGTCCTGGCCCTGGCCCTGCTGGCCAACATCATCCTGCTGGGCGTCGTCGTCGGCTTCTCCCCACGCACCTACGGCCGGCGCAACCCCGCCGGCACCCTCCTGGCCCTGGGCGGCCTGCTCACCTGGGTCGACGTCCTGGCCGCTCCCCAGCGCCGCCTCGTCTCCCGCACCCGCCGCCCCGAGTCCGCCCCCACCGACGCCGAGACCCGCGAGGCCGTCAACGAGGACCTGCGCGAGATGATCGACGAGATCGGCGAGACCGACACCATCGAGGACGAGGACCGCGAGATGATGCGCTCGGTCGTCGAGCTCGGCCAGACCCTCGTGCGCGAGGTCATGGTCCCACGCACCGACATGGTCACCATTGACGCCCACAAGCCCGCCTCCGCCGCCATGCGCCTGTTCATCCGCTCCGGCTACTCGCGCGTCCCCGTCATCGGGGAGGACGCCGACGACGTGCGCGGCATCCTCTACCTCAAGGACGTCCTGCGCCGCCTGGCCGCCCACCCCGAGCACGAGGGCCTCGCCGTGGCCGGATTCGTCCGGGACGCCGAGTACGTCCCCGAGATGAAGCCCGCCGACGACCTCCTGCGCGAGATGCAGACCGGCCGCTTCCACATGGCCCTGGCCGTCGACGAGTACGGCGGTATCGCAGGCCTGGTCACCATGGAGGACCTCCTGGAGGAGGTCGTCGGCGAGCTCACCGACGAGCACGACCCCGAGCTGCCCGAGGTCGTCGAAGTCGCCCCCGGCACCTACCGCGTCCCCGCCCGACTCGCCCTGGACGAGCTCGGCGAGCTCTTCGACCTAGAGATCGACGACGACGACGTCGACACCGTCGGCGGCCTGCTCACCAAGGCCATCGGCCGCGTCCCCCTGCCCGGCGCCGCCGGAGACATCCAGGGCGTCCACCTCCAGGCCGAGGAGGCCACCGGCCGCCGCCGCCAGGTCTCCACTATTCTCGCCTCGCGCACTCCCGCCCCCGAAGAGGACACCGATGACTGACACCGCCGACCAGACCACCCCCGAAGCCCGCGACGACCAGTTCCAGGCCCCGGAGGAGGCCCCCGAGGAGCTGGTGGCCGAGCCCCTCGAGATGCCCGCGCCCGGCCCCGCCCCGGCCGGCTTCCGCTTCCCCACCGACGCCGAGCTCATGGACGGCCCCAACCCGCTCACCGACCCCGACGACGACGGCGAGGACGAGCCCGGCGACGAGGACGACGACTCCGACGACACCGACGGCTCCGATGACTCCGGCGCCATCCGGCTGGACGCGGACGGCTTCCCGATCCTGGACGAGGACGACGCGGACGAGAGCGCCGGTACCGCCGACTCTGCGGATTCGGCCCGTGTCGAGATCGTCGTCCCCGACGTCCCCGAGGACTTCCGCGCCGGCTTCGCCTGCATCGTGGGCCGCCCCAACGCCGGCAAGTCCACCCTCACCAACGCCATGGTCGGCGCCAAGATCGCCATCACCTCCGGGCGCCCCCAGACCACCCGCCACAACGTGCGCGGCGTCATCCACAAGGAGAACGCGCAGATCGTCCTGGTCGACACCCCCGGCCTCCACCGCCCCCGCACCCTGCTGGGCAAGCGCCTCAACGACCTGGTGCGTGAGACCCTCACCGACGTCGATGTCGTCGTCTTCTGCATCCCCGCCAACGAGAAGATCGGCCCCGGCGACCGCTTCATCACCCGCGACCTCGCCGAGCTGCGCACCCCCGTGGTGGCCGTGGTCACCAAGGCCGACACCGTCACCCGCGAGGCTCTGGCCGCCCAGCTCCTGGCCGTCAGCGAGCTGGGGGAGTGGGCCGACATCGTCCCGGTCTCAGCCCAGCGCAACGAGCAGATCGACGTCCTCGAGGAGGTCCTCCTCAAGTACATGCCCTTGTCCCCGCCGCTGTACCCCACCGGTGAGATCACCGACGAGCCCCAGCAGGTCATGATCGCCGAGCTCGTGCGCGAGGCCGCCCTGGAGGGCGTGCGCGACGAGCTGCCCCACTCCCTGGCCGTCGTCGTCGACGAGATCGCCGACCCCGACGACGAGCGCGAGGTCGGCCGCATCAAGGGCGCCGGAGGCCGCCTCCAGGTGCGCGTGAGCCTCGTCGTCGAGCGCGACTCCCAGAAGGCCATCATCATCGGCAAGGGCGGACGGCGACTCAAGGAGGTGGGCGTCACCGCCCGCAAGGGCATCGAGAAGCTGCTGGGGCGCAAGGTCTATCTCGACCTGCACGTGCGCACCGCCAAGGACTGGCAGTCCGACCCCAAGGCCCTGGCCCGCCTCGGCTTCTGAACCGCTCCACGCTGTCAGCGCAGCGCTACGGACGGCATCTAGGACCAAGGCAACTTGCAACACCTGCCGACTCGGTCTCCGAATCGGTCGCGTACAAGAGGTGTTGTCACGCACACTTGGAGGGTCCGATGTCACATCGACCTGGAGGCCACACGCATGACGAACAACGCCGTTCCCAGTCAGCCCCGCACCGACGCAGGACGCCGCTGCCCCGACGACCTGTGGGCACTGGGCGAGAAAGCCGTCGCCCGAGCACGCCGGTGGGCTGACGAGTCGGCATCCGAGCCGGTACCGCGCTCGGCCAAGCTCCTTTCCCGCATCCTTTCCGACCCCGAGGGCCTGACCTTCACCACCCGCTTCGTTGACGACGTCGTGCGTCCCACCGACCTCGACGTCGCCAGCAGCGCCCTCAAGCGCCTGTCGGCAGGGCGCACTGACTTCCTGCCGCCCGCCCTGGCCGGAGCCATGGGCCTGGGCTCGACCGCCTCCCGTCTCGCTCCGCGTACCGTCACCGCGGTCGCCCGGAGGGTCTTCCGGGAGATTGTGGGCGACCTCGTCGTCGACGCCACCGACAAGGGACTCGGGCCCGCCCTCGCCCGCCTGCGCAAGGGCGGCAACCGCCTCAACGTCAACCTTCTGGGGGAGGCCGTCCTGGGGGAGAAGGAGGCAGCCCGCCGACTGGCCGAGGTCTCACGCCTGGTCACCCGTGAGGACGTCGACTACGTCTCGGTCAAGGTCTCCGCCGTCACCGGCCCCCACAACCCCTGGGGCTTCGAGGAGGTCGTCGCCCACGGCGTCCAGGCCCTCCTGCCTCTCTACCGCCTGGCCCGAGACCACGGCACCTTCCTCAACCTGGACATGGAGGACTACAAGGACCTCGACCTGACCATCGCGGTCTTCACCGCGATCCTCGACCAGGAGGACATGCGCGGCTACGAGGCCGGCATCGTCCTGCAGGCCTACCTGCCCGACTCCCTGGGCGCCATGCAGCGCCTCCAGGAGTGGGCCGCCAAGCGTGTCGCCTCCGGCGGCTCGCGCATCAAGGTCCGCATCGTCAAGGGCGCCAACCTGTCCATGGAGAAGGTCGACGCCGAGATCCACGGCTGGGAGCTGACCACCTGGCCCTCCAAGCAGGCCACTGACACCAACTACAAGCGCATGCTCTCTTGGGCGATGACGCCCGAGCGCACCCGCAACATCCGCCTGGGCGTGGCCGGCCAGAACCTCTTCGACATCGCCTTCGCCTTCGAGCTGCGCGCCGCACGCGGCGTCGAGGATGACGTCGAGTTCGAGATGCTCTCCGGCATGGCCACCGGTATCCAGGAGGTCGTGCGCCGCGAGACCGGTCACCTCCTGCTGTACGTGCCCGTCGTCGACCCCCACGAGTTCGACGTCGCCATCTCCTACCTGGTGCGCCGACTGGAGGAGAACGCGGCTCCGGAGAACTTCATGTCCGGCGTCTTCGACCTGGCCAGCAACGAGGAGATCTTCGCCCGCGAGCGCGACCGCTTCCTGGCGGCCCTGTCCGACCTCGACCCGGACGCCCCGGTGCCGGTGCCCAACCGCACCCAGAACCGGCTCGCCGAACGGGAGGCGGGTATTCCTGAGGAGAGCGGGACGGTGGCCGATCGGGCCAGGAGGCCCTTCGTCTCCGAGCCCGACTCCGACCCGGCCCTGGCCGCCAACCGCCAGTGGGCCCGGGACATCGCCGCCGCCATCCCGGGCTCCACGCGGGGCGTGGCCGAGGTGGAGGTGGGCATCGCCCGCCTGGCTACCAACGCCGATGTGGACTCGCTGGTGGCCGTGACGGCTGAGGCAGCGGGCGTCTGGCAGTCCCTGGAGCCTGAGGAGCGGGCTGCCGCCCTGCACCGTGTGGGTGACGTCCTGGCCGCCCGGCGCGCCGAGCTCATCGAGGTCGCCGGCTCCGAGGCCGGCAAGACCATCGACCAGTCCGACCCCGAGGTCAGTGAGGCCATCGACTTCTGCCACCACTACGCGGAGTCCTCGCTGCTCCTGCACGATCCGGAGTACATGGTCGGGGCCCGTTTCGCCCCGGTGGGCGTCACCGTGGTCGCCTCGCCCTGGAACTTCCCGGTGGCCATCCCCACCGGGGGAGTGGCTGCGGCCCTGGCGGCCGGCAGCGCCGTCATCCTCAAGCCAGCCCCGCCGGCTCGACGCTGCGCGGCCGAGCTCGTGCGTGCTTTCCACGACGCCGGGATCCCCGAGGACCTCGTGGTGCTCGCTCCATTGGAGGATGGGGAGGTCTCACGCCACCTGGTGACCCACAAGGACGTTGACCGCGTGGTGCTCACCGGCTCCTATGACACGGCCCGACTCTTCCGCTCCTGGAAGCCGGACATGCACCTGCTGGGGGAGACCAGCGGCAAGAACGCCATCATCGTCACCCCCTCGGCCGATCCCGACATCGCCGTGCGCGACGCCGTCTACTCGGCCTTCGCCCACGCCGGCCAGAAGTGCTCGGCCTCCTCCCTGCTGGTCCTGGTCTCCTCAGCCGGAAACTCCGAGCGCATCGCCCGCCAGCTCGTGGACGCCACCGCCTCCCTGAGGGTCAAGCTGCCGCTGTCGCTGGACTCTCAGATGGGGCCGGTCGTCGTGCCCGACGACGAGAAGGCCGTGCGCGGCCTGACCACCCTGGGAGCCGGCGAGCACTGGGTCCTCAAGCCTCGCTACCTCGGTGACGGCCTGTGGACCCCGGGTATCCGCGTCGGGGTCGTGCCCGGCAGCGAGTTCCACCTCACCGAGTACTTCGCGCCGGTCATCGGTGTTATGCGGGTGGACACGCTTCAGGAGGCCATCGAGGCGGTCAACGCCGTCGACTATGGGCTCACCTCCGGGCTCCAGACCCTCGATGCGGCCGAGCTGGCCGTCTGGCTCGACTCGATCCAGGCCGGCAACGTCTACGTCAACCGCGGTATCACCGGGGCCATCGTGCGCCGCCAGCCTTTCGGCGGCTGGAAGCGCTCGGCCATTGGCTCGACGACGAAGGCCGGCGGCCCCTCCTACCTGCTGGGGCTGGGGGACGTCGAGCCCGCAGACGGCCAGGACGCGAAGGAGTCGGTAGGCCAGGACACTGCGGCGCTGGATCCGCGCGTGGCGAGCCTGTGCGATGCCGTCAGCGGCCAGCTGGGTGAGGCCGATCTGGCCGGGCTGCGCCGTGCCCTGGTGGCCGACGCCTCCGCCTGGAGGAGCGCCTACGGCGCCAACCGCGATGTCACGGCTCTGGCCTGCGAGCGCAACGTCCTGCGCTACCGGCCCACTGATGTCCTCGTGCGCGCTGGGGCGGGAACCGAGCTGGCCGACGTCGTGCGCGTCATGGCGGCCGGTGTGCGAGCCGGTGGGTTCGTCAGCCTGTCCGTGGCCAACCGTCTTCCTCAGCCGTTGCAGAACGCGCTGCTGGCCGCCGGCGTCCAGGTGGCGGTCGAGGACCAGGGTGCCTGGGACGCTCGCCTGGCTGAGCTCTCCGTCTCCGGTGGGCTGGGAACGCGCGTGCGCATCCTCGGCCCGCGTGAGGAGACCTCGGCCGCCCGCTGGAGCCAGGCCAGCCGGGTGACCGGCGGGAGCCCCGACATCGCCCTGTACACGGGGGCTGTGACGGCCTGCCCGCACTCCGAGCTGCTGCCCTTCCTGCGTGAGCAGGCGGTGGCCATCACCAGCCACCGCTTCGGCACCCCGCTGGACCTGGCTGAGGGCCTCCTGTAGGCCGGTCGGCGCCGGAACGCAGACACCTCGCCGAACCGAGTAACCGGGTGGTGCCCTCCCTGTCCGGGGAAGGGCACCACCCGGATTCGAGCAACGCCTCCGAGCGGCCTGATGAGGCTCGTTGCTCTCTTGCCCCTGACGATGCTACCTGAGTAGCATACAGGTATGAAGTTAAGCGTGAGCTTGTCGGAGAGTGACCTCATTCTGCTGGACCGATGCGTGGAGCGTGACGGTTTGGCGTCGAGGTCTGCTGGTATTCAGAATGCCATCCGCCTGCTCGGAAAAGCTGATCTTCAGGATGCTTACGCTGAGGCCTGGTCCTCCTGGGATGCCTCTGAGGATGCGACCGTCTGGGATAGTGTGGTTGCTGACGGGATCGATAGAGGTGAGGATGCTACGAGGTGAAATCCGCCTTGTCGATTTCGAGCCGTCTGTTGGCAGTGAGGCAAACAAGCGTCGACCTGCGCTCATAGTAAGTAACGACCATGCCAATGCGGCGGCCGCGCGCCTTGGTCGCGGTGTTGTGACGGTGGTTCCATTGACCAGTTCAACCTCGCGAGTTCTTCCCTTTCAGGTTTTCCTCCCCTTGGAGGCAACTGGCTTGCCCAAGGACTCAAAGGCTCAGGCGGAGCAAGTTCGATCGGTTGCCGTGGAGAGAGTTGGCGAGGTTGTCGGCTGGTTACCCAGTGGCCTGATGAAGCTGGTCAATGAGGCTCTGATTCTGCATCTCTCCTTGTGATGGTGTCTCACGTCAGGCGGGGGAACTCCTCCAGGGAGAAGACCGACTCCACGGGCACATCGAAGTAGCGGGCGATGCGCAGGGCCAGGTGCAGCGAGGGGGCGTACTCCCCGCGCTCGAGGTAGCCCACTGTCTGGTAGTGGACGCCGAGGGCCTCGGCCAGCTCTCGGCGACTCACCCGCCGGTCGGTACGCAGGACCGCGATCCGGTTGTGGACGACGTCGTCGGACATCGTCACAGACCGGCCTGGGAGCGAATGGTGGACTGCATGCGCGCCAGACTACCGATCGTCTCCTTGCGGAAGCTGCGCCGCACAATGAACGAGGCCCCCGCGAAGCCGAGAACCGTCCATGCCGCCAGGACCCCGACGGCGAGCACCGGTGAGAAGGATCGGCCCACCTCCCACGAGGGGTCGCCCACCAGTGCCCAGCGGGTCAAGTGCCCCGACCAGTAGGTCGGCAGCGTCAGCTGAACCGCCTGCAGCCAGGAGGGGAGCCGGTCCATGGGCATGAAGAAACCGCTCGTTCCGATAAGGGCGAACATGGGCAGGTAGGAGGCCATGAAGCTGTAGACGCCGCGGACGAAGGCACCCACGAGGAAGCCCAGCGGGGCAGTCGCAACGGCCGACAGCACCATAAGCGGCAGGCAGGCCAGCACCTGGGACGTACTCAGGGGCAGCGCCTCAACGAACAAGGCTCCCCCGAGAAGAATCGCGCCCTGGAAGACGAGGGTCTGAGTGATCGAGGACATCGTCTTACCGATCGCCCACGTCAGCGGGCCGTGGGGCAGGACGCGCACCCGCAGCAGGGCTCCACCGATACGGTCGACGTAGGCCTCGCTGGCGATCTGGAAGGTGATGAAGCAGCTGATCGTGCCAATGCTGCTGGCCAGGAACATGGAGCCGAAGGCCGCGTGGGCCGCGGTTGCGACCTGGCTGTTCTTGCCGACGATCACGATGGCGCTCACGGAGACCAGCAATGCGATGCCCGACCCGACGACGCCTGCTCGCAGGTCCAGGGCGGCCTGGCGACGGGCCGCCCGTAGAACTGCCAGAAAAGTGTGAGTGCTCATGACTGGGGCTCCTTGCTGCTGACGAGGGAGAGGTAGGTCTCCTCCAGAGTGGGGCGGGTAATGGTGAGCCCGGTGATGGCGTCGAGGTCGAGCTCCTTGACGAAGCGCTCGGGGCAGTGGGTTGTGTGGACGTGGCGGGTGCCGTCCTGGACCCAGGTGATCTCGGCGCCGCGATCGAGGCGCTCGCGCAGCGCCGTCACCGTGCCGTCGGCGAGGAACCGTCCCTCGTTCATGATGAGCACGCGGGAGGCCAGATGCTCGGCCTCAGCCAGGTCGTGGGTGGTCATGACGATGGTGGCGTCGTCGTCGACCCGGGCCAGAACGAGATCGTGCAGTCGCGCCTTGGAGACCGGGTCCAGTCCGGTCGTCGGCTCATCCAGGACGAGGAGCTCGGGTGAGGCCATGAGGGCGGCCGCGAAGTCAATGGTGCGTCGCTGCCCGCCGGAGAGCCTCGACAACCGGGAGTCGGCCTTCTCGCTGAGGCCGACGGCGTCGAGTACCTCGTTGACGCTGCTCACCCGGCTCGCCGCCGTCAGCTGGACTGAGCGGATCCACTCCAGCTGGTCCCGCACCCTCCACTTGGCATGGTCGGTCCAGCTCTGCTGGACCAGCCCGACCCTCGCCCAGAAGTCGGCACCCGCCCGGCGCGGATCGGTGCCGAGCACGCGCACCCTGCCGGCGGTCGGAGTCAGAGAGCCCAGCAGGTTCTCCACGAGGGTCGTCTTGCCGACGCCGTTGGGGCCGAGCAGGCAGACGACCTCTCCGGCCTCCACCGACAGGTCGATGCCGTGCAGCACCGGGGTGTCCGCGTAGGAGAACTCGAGGTTCTCCGTGGTGATGACTGGAGCCATCGCACAAACCCTCCTGAGTAGAACCGCAACTATATGTAGTATGTATACTACATCATGGTGTTGGTGTGCGTCAGAGTGCGAGACATGGCCCGCGGGGGAGCCCCTTCATCCTCTGTCTCACTCTGCGGTCCCATGCGACCCCCTTACCTGACGATGGGTCCTCATCGGGGTAGGGTCTACGCCGTGCGAGCGACTCCAGGCCACCAGGTGAGCCTCCTGCTTAGTCGCCGCGGCGGGGCCTGACAGGCCGGCACCCCGACCGCGGCTGACTCGTCCTGCTCGGCCACGTCCTTGATCGTGCCCCCGGATTCCCTCAGAGCCCCTCAGCTCCTGGAGGAATCGCCGTCGGAACCACGAAGCATCTGATCCCAGGAGAAACCCGATGCGCAACGCCCGCCCCGCCCCCCAGCAGCCCTCCGGTATGCCGTTCGCCAAGTACCGGCCCTTCCTCGACGTCGTCTCCATCGACCTGCCCGACCGCACCTGGCCGGATAAGCGCATCACCACCGCCCCCCGGTGGCTGAGCACCGACCTGCGTGACGGCAACCAGTCCCTCATCGAGCCCATGGGCCCCCAGGCCAAGCGCGCTATCTTCGATTTGCTCGTGACCATGGGCTTCAAGGAGATCGAGATCGGCTTCCCGGCTGCCTCCCAGACCGACTACGACTTCGTGCGCTCCCTGGTGGACGACGGCGCGATCCCCGAGGACGTCACCATCTCGGTGCTCACCCAGTCGCGCGGTGAGCTCATCGACCGCACCCTGGACGCCTGCGTCGGCATCCCGCGGGCCACAGTCCACCTCTACAACGCCCTGTCGCCCCTGTTCCGCAACGTCGTCTTCCGCATGGACCGCGACCAGATCCGCGAGCTCGCCGTCGACGGCACCCGCCAGATCATGGCCCGCGCCGAGAAGGTCCTCGACGAGGACACGATCTTCGGCTTCGAGTACTCCCCGGAGATCTTCGTGGACACCGAGCTCGACTACAGCCTGGAGGTCTGCCAGGCGGTTATGGACGTGTGGGAGCCCGAGGGGGACCGCGAGATCATCCTCAACCTGCCCGCCACCGTCGAGCGCGCCACCCCCAACGTCTACGCCGACCAGATCGAGTGGATGAGCCGCCACCTGCCTCGGCGCGAGTCCGTGTGCCTGTCCCTGCACAACCACAACGACCGCGGCTCGGGCGTGGCCGCCGCCGAGTTCGGCCTCATGGCCGGTGCCGACCGTGTTGAGGGCTGCCTGTTCGGCCACGGCGAGCGCACCGGCAACGTGGACCTGGTGACCCTGGCCCTCAACCTCTTCAGCCAGGGCGTGGACCCCATGCTCGACCTGTCCGACATCGGCGAGGTCCGCCGCACCGTCGAGCGGGCCACCGGCATGGACGTGCCCCCGCGCACCCCTTACGCCGGCGAGCTCGTCTACACCTCCTTCTCCGGCTCCCACCAGGACGCCATCAAGAAGGGCTTCGCCGCGCGCAGCACTCAGGTCAACGCCAAGAAGGCCGAGGGGCTGACCGACGTCGAGGCGGAGATCGCCGTCCCCTGGGCCATGCCCTACCTGCCCATCGACCCCCACGACGTGGGCCGCTCCTACGAGGCCGTCGTGCGCGTCAACTCCCAGTCCGGCAAGGGCGGGGTCGCCTACCTGCTGGGCACCACCCGCAAGCTCGAGCTGCCGCGCCGCCTCCAGATCGAGTTCTCCCGCATCGTCCAGCGCCACACCGACACCTACGGCGGCGAGGTCGACGGCGCCCGCCTGTGGTCGATCTTCGCCGACGAGTACCTGCCCGCCGCGGCCGCCCCCGAGGCCGATCTCAGCCGCTGGGGCCGCTTCGAGCTGCGCGGCGCCACCCTGACCTCCGCCGGTGACGACGAGGACTCCACCCTCACCGTCACCCTGGTCGACGGCGGAGCGGAGAAGCACCTGACCGCCGCCGGCAACGGCCCCCTGGACGCCTTCGTCACCGCCCTGGAGAGCACGGGCCTGAGCGTGCGGATCCTCGACTACGTCGAGCACGCTCTGAGTGAGGGGCGCGACGCGAAGGCCGCCAGCTACGTCGAGTGCGAGGTTGACGGCCAGGTCCTGTGGGGCGTGGGCATCGACCCCTCCATCACCACCTCCTCCTTCAAGGCCGTCATCTCCGCCCTCAATCGCGCCCTGCGCTGAGGGGCGTGAGAGACTGCGCCCGTGACGAGCAGGCTGTACCGGGATGAGGCGATCATCCTGCGCACCTACAAGCTGGGCGAGGCCGACCGCATCATCGTGATGCTCACCCGCCACCACGGCCAGGTGCGCGCCGTGGCCAAGGGGGTGCGCCGCATCACCTCCCGCTTCGGTGCCCGTCTGGAGCCCTTCTCCATGACCGATGTCCAGCTCCACGCCGGACGCAGCCTCGACGTCGTCACCCAGGCTGAGATCATCGACCCCTTCGGGCGGGCCGTGAGTGCCGACTACGCCATGTTCACCTGCGCCTCGACCATGGTGGAGACCGCCGAGCGGCTCAGCGCCGACGACGGTGACCTGGGCACCGAGGCCAGCCCCCAGCAGTACCTGCTGCTGGCCGGGGCCCTGGCCGCCATGTCCCACCGGCGCCACGCCCCCGGACTCATCCTGGACTCCTACCTGCTGCGGGCTCTGGCCCTGGGGGGCTGGGCGCCCTCGTGCTACGACTGCGCCCGGTGCGGCGTCCCCGGACCGCACCGGGCCTTCCACGTGCAGGCCGGTGGCGCGGTGTGCGAGTCCTGCCGCTCGGCCGGCGCCGTCGAGGTCGAGCCGGCCACGATGGCGCTCCTGGGCGCCCTGCTCTCCGGCGACTGGGCCGTGGCCGACGCCTCCGGCCAGCGCGAGCGGTCCCAGGCCTCCGGACTCGTCTCGGCCTACACGACCTGGTACCTGGAGCGGCGCCTGCGCTCCCTCGCACTGGTGGAAAGGGCATAACCATGACAGACGTCGCCAGAGACATGACGGTTGAGGCCGCCCCACCCCTGCACCGACCCGGCCTGACCCCGCCCGTGCTGCCGGCCGCCTCCCTGCCCCAGCACGTCGCCGTCGTCATGGACGGCAACGGGCGCTGGGCCAACGCCCGCGGCCTGCCCCGCACCGAGGGCCACCGGGTGGGGGAGGCCAATATGCTCGACGTCGCCGCCGGCGCCATCGAGATCGGAGTGAAAGAGCTGAGCGTCTACGCCTTCTCCACCGAGAACTGGCGGCGCTCACCCGGCGAGGTCCGCTTCATCATGGGGTTCGCCCGCAAGGTCCTGCGCGTCCAGCGCGATGTCCTCAACTCCTGGAACGTCAGGCTGCGCTGGGTCGGACGCACCCCGCGCCTGTGGAAGTCCGTTCTGCGTGAGCTGCGTGAGGCCGAGCGCGTCACCGCCGACAACACGGGCCTGGTCCTCAACCTGTGCATCAACTACGGCGGGCGGGCCGAGATCGCCGACGCCACCCGAGCCATCGCCGAGGACGTTGCCGCCGGCCGCCTCAAGGCCTCCTCCATCAACGAGAAGACCATCCAGCGTTACCTCTACTCACCCACCATGCGGGACGTGGATCTGTTCATCCGCACCGGCGACGAGCAGCGCACCTCCAACTTCCTTATGTGGTCCTCCTCCTACGCCGAGCTCTACTTCTCACCCCTGGCCTGGCCGGACTTCAATCGCACCGAGCTGTGGAAGGCCTGCGAGGCCTACGCCGGGCGCGAGCGCCGCTACGGCGGGGCCGTGGACAAGGTGCTGCACGAGGAGCCCACCGGCGCCGAGGACCCGGAGGGCGATGAGGCTGACGAGTCTCCGCGCCCCGACGCTCAGTAGCCAGTCGCCTGGCACAAGCCGGCTCGGGCACCGGGCCGATCAGACCTGTTCAGTCCTGTGAGGCGTCCTGGGCCGAGCAGGTGGAGCACAGGCCGAAGAACTCCGCCGTGTGCTTCATCTGGGTGAAGCCCTGCTGGGTCGAGACCCGCCCAATCCACTCCTCCAGCTCGCCGCCGGACACCTCCACGGTGTAGCCGCAGCGGCGGCACACGATGTGGTGGTGGTGCTCCTGCTTCTCACAGGCCCGGTAGAGGACCTCGCCCTCGGCGCTGCGCACCTGGTCCACCGCGCCGGACTCCGCCAGGGTCTGCAAGTTGCGGTAGACGGTGGCCAGCCCCACCTTGGTGCCCTCAGCCTCCAGGGCGGAGTGGATCTGCTGGGCCGAGCGGAACTCGTCGGTGCGGGCGAGGATGTCGGCAACGGCGGCGCGCTGGCGTGTGGCGCGGGGGCGCTGCGCCGTGCTGCTTGCGCTCATGATCTGCCTCCTGAGGTGATGTGGTGCCGTCGGGAGCGGCTGACGAGCTGCAGCAGTCCGGACAGGAGGGCGACGACGGCGTAGCCCCCTACTAGGAGTACCACGATCATGGCGCCGGGAGAGGCCGCCACCAGATAGGTGATCGTCAGACCTGACACGCAGGCCACCACGCCCAGCCCCATTGCCAGGTACATGGTGCGGGCGAAGGAGTGCGAGACGAGCTGGGCGATGGCCACCGGCACGATCATAACCGCTGAGACCAGCAGGGCGCCCACCACCCGCATGGACACGGAGACCGTCAGCGCCGCCACCACCGCCACCAGCACGTTGAGGGCACCGGTGGGCAGCCCGCAGGCGTGGGCGAACTCCTCGTCGTGGCACAGCGCGAACAGCGGGCCGCGCAGCCCCAGCCCCACCAGGAGCACCAATGTGGCCAGGGCGATGGTGAACCAGGCGTCGGAGACCGAGACCGTGGAGATCGAGCCGAACAGGTAGGAGTTGAGATTCGTCGTCGTCCCGCCGGCGACGCGAATGAGGATGACACCCCCGGCGATGCCCCCGTAGAACAGGATCGCCAGGGCCACGTCTCCCCGGGTACGGCCGTTGGCGCGAATGACCTCGATCATCACGGCTCCCAGCACGCTGATGATGATCGCCCCGGGCACGGCCCAGGCGTCGTGGGGAGTGACGTTGGCGGCGGCCCCGGCCAGCCACCCCAGGGCGATCCCGGTCAGGGCGATGTGCCCGATCCCGTCGCCCAGCAGCGCCAGGCCCCGCTGAACCAGGTAGGTGCCCACCACGGGGGCGGCCAGCCCCACCAGGACCGCCACGATGAAGGCGCGCTGGATGAGGGGGCTGGCGAGCATGTCGGAGACGAACTCGATCATGGGCGGGTGCTCCTACCGGGATGAGGGCGCGTTTCAGGCAGACGGTGGTCGAGGACGGGGGCGTGGTGAGCCGGAGGGCCGCCGGCGTCCGGGTGGTGGTGATCGCCACCGTCGCCGCTGTGAGCGCGGTGCGGGTCACCCTGCGGCGTGCTGGCCCCGCTGTCGCGAAGATGAGCGACCTCGTCGGCCGGGCCGTCGGCGACGAGCCGGCCGTCCTGCAGGAGGATCGCCCGCTGGACGACGTCGGCGAGCTCGCTCATCTCGTGCAGGACCGTCACCAGGGTCAGCCCCTGCGCGCGCAGCCCCTGGAGGATCTCGGCCAGGGACTCGCGGCTGGCGCGGTCGATGCCGGCCAGGGGCTCATCAAGGATGAGCAGCTCGGGGGAGCGGACCAGGGCCCGGGCGATGAGGACCCGCTGGGCCTGCCCACCGGAGAAGACCTGGACGTGGTCCGCGGCCCGGTGGGCCAGGCCGACGGCGTCGAGCGCGGCCATGGCCTTCCGCTTGGCGCTCCGCCCCCGATCGGCCCAGGGACGGCGCGGCCCCAGAAGCCCGGAGCGCACCACCTCCAGGGCGGTGGCCGGGACGCCGGAGCCGGCACCGATCCGCTGGGGAACGTAGCCGACGCGCTCCCAGGGGACCCTGCGGCGGTGCGAGGTGGGGGTGCCCAGTACCTCGATGCTGCCGCCGGACAGGGGCACCAGGCCCAGAACGGCCTTGACGAGGGTGGACTTGCCCGAGCCGTTGGAGCCCAGGATCGCCACGGACTCGCCGCCGCCCACGGCCAGGCTCACGTCGTCCAGGATGAGGGAGGAGCCCAGGACGACGCTGAGCTCGCGGACCCTGATGGCGAGCGCGGACGACGCCGCCCGGGGTGAGCCGGACGGCGTCGTCGCAGACGCTGGTGAAGGTGAAGATGATGAGGTCATACGGTTGTGATCATGCCAATCTGAGTGGACGTCACCTGCTCGGGATCCCGGGCTTGGCGGCTCGGGCTCGAGGCTACTTGCACACCATGGCGGACTTGAGCCGGTCCAGGTTGGTGGTCATGGCGTCGGTGTAGTCGCCTCGCTCGGGCTTGGACTCCAGGGGACTGAGGACGCTGGTCTCCGCCCCGGTCTCCGCAGCGATCGCCTTGGCGGGGGTGTCGGAGACCAGCTCCTCGGTGAAGATCGTCTTGACCCCCGTCTTCTCGACCACCGACTTGATGTTGGCCATCTCGGCGGGGCTGGGCTCGGCCTCCGGGTCGATGCCGGAGATGGAGGCCTGGGTCAGGCCGTAGCGCTCGGCCATGTAGCCGAAGGCGGCGTGGGAGGTGATGAAGGTCTTGTGCTGGCAGCTGGTCAGGCCCTGCTTGTACTGGTTGTCCAGGTTGGTCAGCGCCGTCTTGAGCTTGTCCAGGCCCGCCTTGTAGTCGTTGGCGTTGGCCGGGTCGATCTGGGCGAAGGAGGCCTCAAGGGCCTCGGCCACCTTGATCATGCGGTCCGGGTCGAGCCAGAAGTGCGGGTCGAGGTCGCCGTCGTGCCCCTGATCGCCCTCGGCGTGGCCGTGCTCATCGTGACTGTGCTCGCCGTGCTCGTCGTGCTCCGCCTCGCCGGCCTGTGCGGTGGCGGCGGCACTGGCCGTGGCGGAGGCACCGTCCGCGGCCTCCTCGCCGTGCTCGTGCTCCTCCTCAACCCCCTCGTGGTGGACGAGGTTGGCCGGCTTGCTCAGGTCCACCACGGTGGGTCCGGAGCCGACCTCCTTGACCGCCTTGTCCAGGGAGGGCTGGAAGCCGGGGACGTAGGCGATGAGGTCGGCCTTGCCCAGCTCGGCGGTCTCCTTGCCGGAGAGCTCGAAGTCGTGCGGCTCGACGTTGGAGGGGGTCACGGTGGAGACCTTGACGAGCTTGCCGCCGATGGCCTCGGCCAGGAACTGGATCGGGTAGAAGGACGTGGAGACCGTCAGGGTCTTGCCCGGGGCGATCGTGTGCGGTGCCGAGGCACTCGAGGAGCTCTCGCTCTTCAGGGCGCTGCACGCGCTCATGCCGGCAGCCAGCATCAGGGTGGCTCCGAGCGCCACGACGCGGTGGAGATGACGGGAACGAGCCTGTGAAACATTCATGCGAATCATTCTCATACTCTGGCGGTCCTGCGTCAAACTTGGGGCGAGTCCGCGCGAGCGCTGCTGAGAGCCGGCTTGAACGGAGGTCCGGCGAGCCTGCCCGGCGCGTGGGCGCGCATCCGTGGTGCGACGGGCCCCTCACCAACGCTCGGCGCCTGTCCGCCTAGACTGTTCCTACTCGTCCCCACCAACCAGGCGGGACCACGACTACTCCTGAAGGAGCATCCGTTGGCATCCACCCCTTCACGCCTCGACGCCGTCATCAACCTCGCCAAGCGGCGCGGGTTCGTCTTCCCCTGCGGCGAGATCTACGGCGGAACCCGCTCGGCCTGGGACTACGGGCCGCTGGGCGTCGAGCTCAAGGAGAACATCAAGCGCCAGTGGTGGCAGTACATGGTCCGCTCGCGCGACGACGTCGTCGGGCTGGACTCCTCCGTCATCCTGCCGCGTGAGACCTGGGTCGCCTCCGGTCACGTCGGCGCCTTCACCGACCCGCTCGTGGAGTCCCTGCACACCCACAAGCGCTACCGCGCTGACCAGCTCGTCGAGGAATACGCCGCCCGCAAGGGCCTCGACCCCGAGACCGTCACCCTCGACATGGTTCCCGACCCCGTCACCGGCCAGCCGGGCTCCTGGACCGAGCCGCGCGAGTTCTCCGGCCTGCTCAAGACCTACCTGGGGCCGGTCGACGACGAGTCCGGCCTGCACTACCTGCGCCCCGAGACCGCCCAGGGCATCTTCATCAACTTCGCCAACGTCATGAGCGCGGCCCGCAAGAAGCCGCCCTTCGGCATCGGCCAGGTGGGCAAGTCCTTCCGCAACGAGATCACGCCGGGCAACTTCATCTTCCGCACCCGCGAGTTCGAGCAGATGGAGCTGGAGTTCTTCTGCGAGCCGGGCACCGACGAGGAGTGGCACCAGTACTGGATCGACTACCGCAAGGCCTGGTACACCGACCTGGGCATCAGTGAGGACAACCTGCGCCTCTACGAGCACCCCGCCGAGAAGCTCTCCCACTACTCCAAGCGCACCGTGGACCTGGAGTACCGCTTCGGCTTCGCCGGCTCGGAGTGGGGCGAGCTCGAGGGTATCGCCAACCGCACCGACTTCGACCTGTCCACCCACGCCGAGCACTCCGGCAAGGACCTGTCCTACTTCGACCAGACCCGCTCCGAGCGCTGGACCCCCTACGTCATCGAGCCCTCCGCCGGCCTGACCCGCTCGCTCATGGCCTTCCTCGTAGAGGCCTACACCGAGGACGAGGCCCCCAACACCAAGGGAGGGGTGGACAAGCGCATCGTGCTCAAGCTCGATGCGCGCATCGCCCCGGTCAAGGCCGCCGTCCTGCCGCTGAGCCGTAAGGAGGAGCTGACCGGCCCGGCCAAGGAGCTGGCCGCACGCCTGCGCCGCTCCTGGAACGTGGAGTACGACGACGCCGGCGCGGTCGGCCGTCGCTACCGCCGCCAGGACGAGGTCGGCACGCCCTTCTGCCTGACCTACGACTTCGACTCGCCTGAGGACGGGGCGGTCACCGTGCGCGAGCGCGACACGATGACCCAGGAGCGCATCCCGCTCGAGGGTGTCGAGCGTTACCTGGCTGAGCGCCTCATCGGCTGCTGAGCCGCGCCGGACAGTCCGGCAGTCTCGCTGACCCGGCCACCATCCGGGTCCCGCCCCGTGTCCCTGGCTCACGTCAGGGACACGGGGCGGGCATGATGGGACGGTGAGCACCAACTCGACCTCCCCGAGCAACGAGTCCGTCCCCTCCGAGAGCCTTCCCGAGCCGCCGGTCGAGGAGGGGCGGGACAGCAGGAGCCACAACCGTCATAGCCGCAGCGGCCACAGTCACTCCCACTCCGGGCCCCTGGACCTGGATGCGGGGGAGGCCCGCCGGGTGCGGATCGTGCTCGGTGCCATCGTCGGTGCCCTGGTGCTGGCCACCGTCGTCGGACTGTTCGTGCTCTGGCCGGGCAAGAGCTCACTCATCGGCTCGCGCTCCTTCACCGCCGAGGGCGGCTCGGTGGGCAAGGCCACCATCACCTCCACGGACCTGTCGGGCTGTCAGAGCTCGGTGAGCGCCCTGACGGAGGTCAACGGCGTCAAGCCCGAGGAGTTCGCCAAGGGTCACGTGTGCGCCCGCATCACTGAGGGGGAGGGCAAGGGCCTGGTGATGCCGGTCCAGCTGGTGGGCGAGCCCCGCAGGCTCGCCCACGCCGGTGACCGGCTCGTCGTCCTCTACTCGCCCCAGGCCATCCTGTCCGGCTCCCCCTACTCCTTCATCGACTACCAGCGCCAGCTCCCGGTCGGCGCCCTGGCGGTCGTCTACCTGGTGCTCGTCGTCGCCGTGGCCGGGCGCAAGGGTGTCCTGAGCGTCCTGGGCCTGCTGGTGGCCACCGGCGTGCTCGCCTTCTTCATGATCCCGGCGCTCCTGTCCGGCTCCCACCCGCTGGCGGTGACCCTGGTCGGATCGATGGCGATGATGCTGGCGGCCGTCTACGTGGCCCACGGCGTGTCCATCCGCACCACGACCGCCCTGCTGGGAACGACGGCCGGCATCGTGCTGACCGTGCTGCTCGCCCTGTGGGGGACCGGAGCGGCCCACCTGACCGGCGACGTCGACGAGACCGCCCGCCTGCTGGCCTCGCGCACGCACATCGATCTGCAGACGCTGCTGACCTGCGGCATGGTCATCGCCGGGCTCGGCGTCCTCAACGACGTCACCATCACCCAGGCCTCCTCGGTGTGGGAGCTGCACGCCGCCAACCCGCTGCTGTCGCGTACGCGCCTGTTCACCGGCGGGATGAGGATCGGCCGGGACCACATCGCCTCAACCGTCTACACCCTGGCCTTCGCCTACGCCGGCACGGCGCTGCCGCTCATCCTGGCCGCCGCCCTCATGGACCGGGCCGTGCTGGACACCATGCTCTCAGGCGAGATCGCCGAGGAGATCGTGCGCACCCTCATCTCCTCCATCGGCCTGGTCCTGGCGATCCCGGCGACCACGGCGATCGCGGCGGCCCTGTGCCGCGTCACCCCGGTCCTCGACGAGTAGACGGGTAACCGGTGACCGGCCTCAAGGACCCGCGGTGCCGCTGTCTCAGCCGCCGGAGACGTCGGACTCGGCCTGGCTGAGCATCTCGCGGTGGGCCGCATCCAGGGCGGGGGAGTCCAGCCAACCGTCAGGCAGACGGGGAGTCTTGGGGCTGCCGGCCCGCCCCCGGGGACCCTCGACGATGTCACCGGGGTAGTCCACGACCTCGGGCAGGCGCGAGCGCATCCGCTCCAGGCCGGCGTCGAGCTCGTCCAGGGTCCGGATCCCCATGAGGTCAGCGCGCGCCGCGCCGCCGACCGGGTAGCCCTTGAGGTACCAGCCCACGTGCTTGCGCAGATCACGCACCCCCCGGTCCTCACCCATCTCCTCAGCCAGCATGCGCCCGTGGCGGCGGATCACCTCGATGACGGCGTCCAGGTCCGGTCGGGTGCGCGCCGGCGAGCCGTGCATGGCCGACACGATGTCGGCGAACAGCCAGGGCCGCCCCTGGCAGCCGCGACCCACGACGACGCCGTCGCAGCCGGTGACCTCCAGCATGCGCACCGCGTCGTCGCCCAGCCAGATGTCCCCGTTGCCGAGCACCGGCAGGTCGGTGGCCTCCTTGAGGCGGGCGATCTCCTCCCAACGGGCCTGACCCGAGTAGTGCTGGCGCGCGCTGCGGGCGTGCAGGGCCACGGCCGCGATCCCGGCGTTGTCGGCGGCCCGGGCGGCGTCGAGGAAGGTCTCGTGCTCCTCGTCAATGCCCAGACGCATCTTCATGGTCACCGGCACCTGCCTCGCCCGCCCGACGGCGCGGGCGGCGGCCTCACTGGCGCGCACCGCCTCGGTGAGGATCGCCGCCAGCAGGTCGCGCTTCCACGGCAGCGCCGCCCCACCGCCCTTGCGGGTCACCTTGGGCACCGGGCAGCCGAAGTTCAAGTCGATGTGGTCGGCCAGATCCTCCTCCACCAGGATCCGCACCGCGGCCCCCACCGTGGCCGGGTCGACCCCGTAGAGCTGGATGGAACGCACCCTCTCGGCCGGGTCGGTGCGCACCATCGCCAGGGTGCGCTCATTGCGCTCCACCAGGGCGCGGGTGGTGACCATCTCCGTGACGTACAGGCCCGCCGGGGCCAGCATGCCGCCGTCGGGCGCGGACAGCGGGCCGGGGGAGGAGGGCCTCAGCGACTCCGGCAGGGCCGCCTCGGCCATCTCCCGGCACAGGCGGCGGAAGGAGGCGTTGGTGACTCCGGCCATGGGGGCGAGCTCGACGGGTGTGGGCACCACCAACGGTCCGATGCGCAGTGGCGCGGGCGCGCGGCCCGAGGCGCAGGCGTCGGGGAGGCGGGGGGAGGTCTCACTCGTCGTCACCCCGACATGCTGACACACGGCGGGTGCCAGGGCCGTGACCGGCCCCGCCCTGCGGCCCGGAACAGACACAGGTATAGACCACTTGTGAAGGAAGTAACAGGGACGGATCGGTATCGGCGTATGTCGAATCGCTGATGGCGAGTGCTGATGCGCGTTACCTTGTGTGCTTGTGCTGATGAACGAAGAGACCGAGCCGTCGATATCACGTTCCGTCGTCGTGACCGGAGCCTCCCGGGGGATCGGGGAGGCGGTTGCGAAGGCGTTCCTGGCACAGGGCGACCGGGTGGCGGGCCTGTCCCGCTCCGGTGAGGCCCCCGACGGCGCCCTGGCCCTGGCCGCCGACGTCACCGACCCCGACGCCCTGGCCCAGGCCCTGACCGCCGCCACCGAGGCGCACGGCCCCATCGAGGTCCTCGTGGCCTCGGCCGGCATCAACCGGGAGTCACTGGCGGCCCGCACCTCCTCCCAGATGTGGGACGAGGTCATCTCCGCGGACCTGACCGGCACCTTCAACACCGTGCGCGCCGTGACACCGGCCATGATGCGGGCCCGCAAGGGGCGCATCGTCCTGGTCTCCTCGGCCATCGCCGCACGCGGAGGCGTGGGTCTGTCCGCCTACGGCGCCGCCAAGGGCGGTGTGGAGGGACTGACCCGCTCCCTGGCCCGCGAGCTCGCACCGCGCGGCATCACCGTCAACGCCGTCGCCCCCGGCTTCGTCACCACGGCGATGACCGCCTCCCTGCCCGACCGCATCCGCACCGCCTACCTCGAGCAGATCCCCCTGGGGCGCTTCGCCGACGTCACCGACATCGCCGGCCCCGTCCTCTTCCTGGCCTCACCCGCGGCTGCCTACGTCACCGGCGCGATCCTCGGCGTCGACGGCGGCCTGGGCATGGGGCGCTAGGCGCACGGCGGGTCGCGAGATGTCGCCGGGGACCGTATCCGGGCGGTGCCGTGGTGCCGTAGGGTAGAGCTGTGACAACGGATCCCATGCGCCGGCTCGTGCTCGTCCGACACTCCAAGGCCTCTCACGACGCCGTCACCGACCTGGAACGTCCTCTGACCCCCAAGGGCACCGCGCTGGCCGACCTGCTGGCCAAGGAGCTGCGCAAGCGCCTGGAGACCACCGACCTGCTGCTGGTCTCCCCGGCGGCTCGGGCCCGCGAGACCGCCCGCCCCATCCGCGACCGCCTCGAGCCCACCGACACCCTCGTGCGCGAGGAGATCTACAACCTGGGCCCCAACGGCATCCTCAGGGTTCTGGCCGAGGAGGGTGCGCAGGCCAGGACGGTCGTCGTCGTCGGCCACGAGCCCACGATCTCCGTACTGGCCCACATCCTCCACGACACCGACGACGACCTGGCCTCCCAGATCTCCTTCGGGGTGCCCACGGCCACCGCCGTCATCATCGACGTCCCCGGCACCTGGGCGGACCTGGAGCCCAGGAGTGCCCGCATCCGGGAGATCTTCACCGCCCGCAAGCGCGACTGAGGCCGGCCCTGCGAACAACCGCAGCCGGTCAGCCCCCGATCAGCTGTAGGACGGCACGCAGGTCACGCACGTGGATGGCCGCATCGGCCTGCTCGACGACCACCGGCTTGGCGCAGAACGCCACCCCCAGCCCCGCGGCCTCCAGCATGCCCAGGTCGTTGGCCCCGTCACCCACCGCGATGGTGCGCTCCATGGGCACACCGTCCTGCCGGGCCCAGGCGAGCAGGCAGCGGACCTTCTCCTGACGGTCCACGATCCGCCCCAGCACCCGACCGGTGAGACGGCCCTCGACCACCTCCAGGCGGTTGGCCGCCACGTGATCAATGCCCAGCCGCTTGGCCAGAGGCACCACGACCTCCTCGAAACCGCCCGAGACGACCCCCACCCGGCAGCCGCGTGCGTGCAGCGCCTCAATGAGCTCGGCCGCCCCCATGGTGGGACGCACCTCGGCGAGGACCTGTGCGAAGACCCCCTGGGGGACTCCGGCCAGCGTCGCCACCCGCTCGCGCAGGGAGGCCGCGAAGTCCAGCTCCCCGCGCATCGCCCGGGCCGTGACCTCGGCGACCCGCTCACGGGTCCCGGCGCGCTCGGCGATGAGCTCGATGACCTCCTGCTCGATGAGGGTGGAGTCCACGTCCATGACCAGCAGGCCGGGGCCCTCAGTCACTAAAGGGCCCTCGCTCAGCGCCCCGCTGAGGTCCGCGGAGTGGCCGGCACGGTGTCGGGAGGTGTCGCTCATGGCGCCATGCTAGTGGGCGAGCCGGCATGCGAGTACGGCTGCACCGTCGCCCGGAAGCTCGGGCGACGGCGCGCACTGCAAAGGCGGTGAGCCTACGGTCAGCGGGTGACGAGCTGACCCTTGGCCACCACCGTGATGCCGGACTCGGTCACGGTGAAGCCCCGCTCGCGGTCGTGCTCGGGATCGATCCCCACCATGGCGCCCTCCTCGACCTTCACGTACTTGTCCAGGATCGCGCGGTTGACCACGGTGTTGCGGCCCACCTCGGCCCCGTCCATGAGGACGGACTCGCGCACCGAGGACCAGGAGTTGACGCGCACACCGGGGGACAGGACCGAGGAGATCACCTCACCACCGGAGACGATGACCCCCGGTGAGACGATCGAGTCGACCGCGTGCCCCAGGCGCTCGTGGTGGCCGTAGACGAACTTGGCCGGTGGCATCGCGGCCTGGTAGCCGGCGAACAGCGGCCAGCGGTCGTTGTACAGGTTGAACACGGGGGTCACCGAGATGAGGTCCTGGTGCGCCTCGAAGAAGGCGTCCACGGTACCCACGTCGCGCCAGTAGTCGCGGTCGCGCTCGGAGGAGCCCGGGACGTCGTTGTCCTTGAAGTCGTAGACGCCGGCCGCCCCCTGGTTGACGAACCAGGGCACGATGCTGCCACCCATGTCGTGCTTGGAGGTCTCATCGGCGGCGTCGACCGTCACGGCCTCCAGGAGTGCGTCGGCGTTCATGATGTAGTTGCCCATCGAGGCCAGGACCTCATCGGGGGAGTCCGGCAGACCGGGGGTCTCCTTGGGCTTCTCGACGAAGGCCTTGATCCTGCCGCGGTCGGACGGATCGGTCTCGATGACGCCGAACTGGTCCGCCAGGGACCGCGGCTGACGGATGCCCGCGACGGTGCAGGGCAGACCGGAGGCGATGTGGTGCTCCAGCATCTGGGAGAAGTCCATGCGGTAGATGTTGTCCGCACCGGTGATGACCACATAGTCCGGGCGCTCGTCGTCGAGCAGGTTGAGGGACTGGTAGATCGCGTCGGCGCTCCCCAGGAACCAGTGCTTGCCCACGCGCTGCTGGGCCGGCACCGGCGCGATGTAGTTGCCCAGCATGTCGGACATGCGCCACGTCTTGGAGATGTGACGGTCCAGCGAGTGGGACTTGTACTGGGTGAGCACCACGACCTTGAGGAAGCCGGAGTTGATCATGTTGGACAGGGAGAAGTCGATGAGGCGGTAGATACCGCCGAAGGGCACGGCCGGCTTGGCGCGGTCGACGGTCAGGGGCATGAGGCGCTTGCCCTCGCCACCGGCGAGGACGATTGCGAGAACACGAGGTTGAGCCATGTGGCCCACCTTACGTTGCTTGAGAGGCTTATGGGGCCAAACAGATCACAATTCGGGTCGCTCCCGTGTCGGCTCCCGAGTCAACCCGGACCTTTGATCTACACATGCCCCCGCTCAGGGGACCGACGGGACCGTACATGCGAATCGGTGGAAACCACCGGCGCTGAACGGTCCCACCGGGGCCCGTGTGCGTATAACGTCGGGTGTGGCGCCCGCCGCACCGCAGGCGCCCGTCCTGCGCCGAGGAAGGCGCGGTCAGTCCATCCATCAGACAGAGGAGAGGCACACCCATGAGGGTCGACCTGCTGACCAAGGAGTACCCACCCTTTATCTACGGCGGCGCCGGAGTCCACGTCAACGAGCTCGCCAAGGTCCTGCGCCCCCTGGCCGACGTCCGCGTCCACGCCTTCGGCGGCCCCCGCGAGCCCGGCACCGAGGGCGCCGACGACGGCGTCACCGGCTACCCCGAGATCGCCGAGCTCGACGGCGCCAACGCCGCCCTGCGCACCTTCGGAGTCGACCTGGAGATGGCCCAGGGCACCGAGGGAACCGACCTCGTCCACTCCCACACCTGGTACGCCAACCTCGCCGGACACCTGGCCGGCCTGCTCCACGGCGTCCCCCACGTCGTCAGTGCCCACTCCCTGGAGCCCCTGCGCCCCTGGAAGGCCGAGCAGCTCGGCGGCGGCTACGCCCTGTCCTCCTGGGCGGAGAAGACCGCCTACGAGGCCGCCTCCGGGATCATCGCGGTCTCCAACGGCATGCGTGAGGACATCCTGCGCTGCTACCCGGCCGTTGACCCCGAGCGAGTCAAGGTCGTCCACAACGGCATCGACCTCGAGGCCTGGAAGCGCCCGCAGGGCCAGGAGGCCGACGCCGCGGCCTCCGCCACCCTCAAGCGCCTCGGCATTGACCCCGACCGCCCCACCGTCGTCTTCGTCGGACGCATCACCCGTCAGAAGGGCCTTCCCCACCTGCTGCGCGCCTGCGAGCAGCTGCCCGCCGACGTCCAGGTCATCCTGTGCGCCGGCGCCCCCGACACCCCCGAGATCAAGGCCGAGGTCGAGGGCCTCGTGGCCCGCCTGCGCGAGAAGCGCACCGGAGTGGTCTGGATCGAGGAGATGCTGCCGCGCCCCGAGCTCATCGCCGTGCTGGCCGCCTCCGACGTCTTCGTGTGCCCCTCGGTATACGAGCCCCTGGGCATCGTCAACCTCGAGGCCATGGCCGTGGGACTGCCGGTTGTCGGATCAGCCACCGGCGGCATCCCCGACGTCATCGTCGACGGCGAGACCGGCCTCCTGGTGCCCATCGAGCAGGTCCAGGACGGCACCGGCACCCCCATCGACCCGGCCCGCTTCGAGGCCGACCTGGCCGAGCGCCTCACCACCCTGGTCACCGACACCGAGGCCGCCAGGACCATGGGGCAGGCCGCTCGACGCCGCGTCGAGGAGCACTTCGCCTGGGAGGCCATCGCCCAGCGCACCATGGACGTCTACAACTGGGTCCTGGCCCAGGGCTGAGCCGGACGGCTCCCGCTCGGTGACCCCACCGATACGCCACCGAGTGGCGCGCCCCCTCTACCGGGCCCACCACTCGGTGGCCGCAGCGGCGCCGTGACGCGCCACCGCCAGCAGTGGACGCAGGACGTCGGCCCGCCGCCGCGCCTGCAGGGCGGTCGTGGCCGCGCCGTCGTCGTCCAGGGCCAGCTCGCACATCCCCGCCAGCCGCAAGGAGCGCTCCAACAGCTCCCGATCACGGCGCTTCAGCCACGGCGGCATGAGCCGCGGATCCACCACCGCGGTGAGCAGGTCATTGAGGGCGTCGGCCAGCTCCGGGCGCTCACGGGCCAGGTCGAGCTCGATGAGCGCCTCGATGGCCTCCTCGGTGGCGGTGTGCACCTGCCGGCGGGCGTGCGCCGCATCCAGCGGGGGCAGCGTGCCGCCCATGGGCTCGGCGCGCCAGGTCACCGAGGTTCCGGAGTCCTCAGGAACCAGCAGCACCCGGCCGGCTGTCCCCTCCAGCACGACGCCCTCCTCGATGTCGGGCAGGAGCCCCCAGGTGCCGGTGCCGCCGGCCGGTGAGGGCAGGACCGCGCTCACCCGGCTCAGCGGGCGGGCGGCGGTGAGCCACTGCGCCAGGCTGACGCGTCCTGGATCGTCGGCGGCGCTCGGCGTGTCCGAGCCTCCGGTGACGACGCTGTCGATGACGTCATGGGCGCCGTCGGGGCCTTCCACGAGTGACAGGCCGTGGGAGGAGGGCGATGGTGCCCACAGGGCCAGTACGATGCTGACAGGCGGGTTGAGGGGATCCATGGGGGCCAACCATAGTGAATGGCAGCGAGATGGGCCCCGGAGGAGAGCGGGCCGCAGACGGGTCGCGGCTCTTGCTGCGCATCTGCCCGGCGTGAACTCGGCGCCACGATAGGATCACCCCATGACCAGTGTCCTGCACCTCGACGACGTCTCGCTGCACCGCGGCAGTCACCAGATTCTCAGCCACGTCAGCTGGAGCGTGGAAGAGGGTCAGCACTGGGTGCTGCTGGGGTCCAACGGCGCGGGCAAGACCACGATCGCCAGGATCGCCTCGGCCAGACTCTTCCCCTCCTCCGGCACGGTGGACATCCTTTCCGAGCGGCTGGGGCGCGTGGACGTCTCCGAGCTCCACCCCCGTATCGGCCTGTTGTCGTCGGCCCTGGCCGCCGATGTCCAGAGCGGCGAGAAGGTGCTCGGTGTGGTCCTGTCGGCCTCCTACGGGCGCATCGGACGCTGGCGCGAGGAGTACGACGACGTCGACGTCGAGCGCGCTCACGCCCTGCTGGGCGCCCTGGGGGGCGCTCACCTGGTCGACCGGCCGTGGGGAACACTGTCGTCGGGGGAGCGCAAGCGCGTCGAGCTGGCTCGCGCTCTCATGCCGGACCCGGAGATGCTCTTCCTGGACGAGCCGGCCTCGGGTCTGGACCTGGCCGGCCGTGAACAGCTCCTGGCGGCGCTCACCGAGATCATCTCCTCGCCCGACTCGCCCTCCATGGTCCTGGTGACTCACCACCTGGAGGAGATCCCGGAGGGCTTCACCCACGCGCTCACGCTGCGCGAGGGCAAGGTCGTGGGCGCCGGCCCGCTCAATGAAGTCCTCACCGCGGACACGATCAGCACGACCTTCGGCATGGAGCTGGAGGTCACCCATGACCGCGGCCGCTACTCCGCCAGGGGGCGCCCGGCCGGCCATGGCAGGCGCGTCGCCGAGGCCAGGGGCTGACCACCGGTTCCGGGCGAGAAGGCCGCCTTGGACTGTATCGATCCCTGATCGGCCCTGCCCGGTATACGATCACATCCTCACCAACCGCGTTCATCAGGAGGTTCTCATGGAATGGCTGCTCTGGGTCGGAGGGGCGTTGCTCCTCATCGTCATCGAGACGATGACAGCCGACCTCACCTTCCTCATGATCGCCGGCGGCGCGCTGGGAGGAGGCCTGACATCCTTCCTCGGCGGGCCCGTGTGGGCGCAGGTCGTGGTCTTCGCCTGCGTCTCCACCCTGCTTCTGTTCGCCGTGCGTCCCTGGGCCAAGCGCCGCCTGGCGGCCGCCACCCCGCAGATGAAGACCAACGTCGACGCCCTCATCGGTCGGTCTGCCGTCACCATTACTCCTGTTGACCGTGAAGGCGGGCGGGTGCGCCTGGGCGGTGAGGAGTGGAGCGCCCGTCTGGCTCCCTCCGCCCAAGGGGGTGAGCCTCGCCTGGAGGCCGGGGTGGGTGTGACCGTGACTCAGATCGACGGGGCCGTGGCCGTGGTCGCCCCGGTGACGGCCTCCGCCGCTGCGCCCGCATCCTGACGTTCCCGGCGTCGGCCCCAACCATTCTGACCATCCGTTCAACCCTGCAGGAGGAACCTCGTGCCCTTCGTCTCCATCATCTTGCTTCTCGTGGCCGTGCTGGTCATCATCGTCATCTTCCGGGCGGTGCGGATCGTCAAGCAGAGCACTGCGATCATCGTTGAGCGCCTGGGGCGCTTCCAGGCGGCTTACGGCGCTGGAATGCACTTCCTGGTGCCCTTCATCGACCGGGTGCGCAACATCATGGACCTGCGTGAGCAGGTCGTCTCCTTCCCGCCTCAGCCGGTCATCACCTCCGACAACCTCGTCGTGAGCATCGACTCGGTGGTCTACTACCAGATCACCGACCCCATGCGCGCCACCTACGAGATCTCCAACTATCTGCAGGCCATTGAGCAGCTGACGGTCACCACGCTGCGCAACGTCGTCGGCTCGATGGACCTGGAGCAGACGCTGACCAGCCGTGACCAGATCAACGGCCAGCTGCGTGGCGTCCTGGACCAGGCCACCGGCCGTTGGGGCATCCGCGTCAACAGCGTGGAGCTGAAGTCCATTGACCCGCCGGCCTCCATTCAGGGCTCCATGGAGCAGCAGATGCGCGCCGAGCGTGACCGCCGTGCCGCGATCCTGACGGCTGAGGGTGTCAAGCAGTCCCAGATCCTCACGGCCGAGGGTGACAAGCAGTCCGCGATCCTGCGCGCCGAGGGCCAGGCGCAGTCCGCGATCCTCAAGGCTCAGGGTGAGTCGCGCGCCATCCTCCAGGTCTTCGACGCCATCCACCGCGGTAACGCCGACTCCAAGCTGCTGGCCTACCAGTACCTCCAGACCCTGCCCAAGATCGCCAACGGCTCCTCCTCCAAGATGTGGATCGTGCCTACCGAGTTCACGGCGGCGCTCGACGGCATCGCCGGCGCCCTGGGCGGTGGCAAGGACGGCGGCCCCGGCGGCGGTGTGAACGACTCCGACGACGACGCCGCTCGTCCCGGTGTCGACCTTTCGGGCAGCGAGCTCGACCTGGGCATCGCCTCGGACCTGGCCAGCACCAGTCTCCAGGCCCCCGAGGAGGCCCTCGCCCAGGCCCGTGGCGAGGTCGAGTCGGCCTCCCAGGAGGCCAGTGAGGAGCCCGCATCCAAGGCAGGCGTCTCCCCGAAGGCTCCCGCGGATAAGGCCGACGGCGGGGCCACGGTGAGTGTCCCGACCTCCGACGGCGTCGAGGGGACTCACACCGCGCACGGAAACCACGTGGCCGACCCCGAGGAGGTCCAGCCCGGTTCCGTGCCCCCGCGCGGTGGTTACGGCATCCAGGCCCAACCCGGCTACGGCACGCCTCCCGGCGCGCCCCAGGGTCCCTACGGAGCCTGAGCCGGCTTCCTTGACGCCCGTTGGGAACCACAGGGCCCCAGGGCACTCGCTGCGGCGGGAGGAGTGGGCGATCCACGATGATCGGCCTATTCTTCCCGCCGTACTGCTGTACTGAACGGGTTAAGCCCCAGAAGGTGACGAAGCGATGATCATTGAGCTGTCCGACGGCGCCGATGAGCGCCTGGCGGACTACACCAGGCTGACGGACGTGGCGCTGCGCCGTCGGCTGGAGACCCAGCGGGGCCTGTACATGGCCGAGTCCTCCAAGGTCATCACACGCGCCGTGGCCGCCGGGCACGCCCCGCGCTCCTTCCTCATGGCCCCGCGCCACCTCGATGAGATGCGGCCGGTCATCGCCTCCGCGGCCGGCTGCGGGGGCAGCGACGACGGCGGTGAGGTCCCCGTATTCGTCGCCCCCGAGGAGGTCCTGGAGTCCATCACGGGCTTCCACCTGCACCGCGGTGCGCTGGCCGCCATGAACCGGCCCGAGCTCGCCGGTGTTCCCGAGCTGCTGTCGGCCGCCCGCGGGGGAGCGGGGGCCAGGAGAGTCGCGATCCTGGAGGACCTGGTGGACCACACGAACGTGGGGGCGGCCTTCCGCAGTGCGGCCGCCCTGGGGATCGACGCCGTCCTGGTCACTCCGCGCTGCGCGGACCCCCTCTACCGGCGCAGCGTGCGCGTCTCCATGGGCACCGTCTTCCAGGTCCCCTGGACCCGGATCGAGCACTGGCCCGCCATGGACGAGCTCCACGAGCAGGGCTTCACCGTGGCCGCCCTGGCACTGTCGGACACCTCCGTGACCCTGGACGAGTTCGCGGCCTCACCGGCCTGTACGGCCCCGGACTCGCGGGTCGCCGTCATCCTGGGCACGGAGGGCGACGGGCTGTCCCACCGGACCATCACCGCAGCCGACGAGGTGGTGCGCATCCCCATGGCCGGGGGAGTGGACTCCCTCAACGTGGCGGCAGCGGCCGCCGTGGCCTTCTGGGCGCTGCGTCTGCCCTGACCTGAACCCGCAACGTCCGGGGCCGCCGGTGAACACCGGACGAACAGCAGGTGAGCAACACGGTGGGGGCCGGATCCGTCCGTCGACGGATCCGGCCCCCACCGTTATGTCTGCAGCCGATCAGGTCGGCGGCGTCAGGTCAAGGCTCAGGCCTCAGGTGCGGTGACCTTGATGAGGGCCTCGCCGGGCTCCACCGAGTCGCCGCCGACGACCTCGACCGAGGCGAAGGAGGCGGTGTTGGTGACGAGCACTGGCGTGGTCAGCGGGTAGCCGGCCTGCTCGATGACGGAGCGGTCCACGCGGACGAGCTCCTGGCCCGCGCTGACGCGGTCGCCCTGGGAGACCTTGACGTCGAAGCCCTTGCCCTCCAGGTTGACGGTGTCCAGACCCACGTGGATGAGGATCTCCACGCCGCTGTCCAGGGTGATGCCGAAGGCGTGCCCCGAGGACGGGGCCACGACGACGGTGCCGTCGGCCGGAGCCGTGACGACGATGTCGCCCTGGGGCTCCAGACCCACGCCCTGACCGACGGCGCCCGAGGAGAACACCGGGTCGGGGACCTTGTCCAGGTCCATGGTCGTGGCCTTGAGCGGTGAGGCGATCTCAGTGACCGCGCCGGGAACGAGAGCCGGCTTGGGAGTGGGGGCCTTCGCAGTCCGGTCACCCTCCTCCACGGGCGCAGCCGCCGCAGCGGCGGCCTTGGGTGCCTCAGAGGCCTCGGTCGGAGCGGAGGCAGTGGCGCTGCCGGTCTTGGCGGTGCCCGCTGCGGCGAGCGCCTCGGCCCGCTCCTCCTTGGTGCGGTAGCCGAAGGTGACGATGAGGAAGAAGGAGGTGGCGAAGGCCGCGGCGACGGCGATGCCGTAGAGCCACATGGGGTTGAAGACCGGGATGGTCAGCAGCGAGGTGAAGGCGAAGGTCGTGGTCGTGACACCGTTGATGCCTCCCAGCATGCTGCCGATGCCCTCGACGAGGCCGCCGACGGCACAGCCGACGAGCATGAACGGGTAGATGCGCTTGAAGCGCAGGTGGATACCGTAGAGGCTCGGCTCGGAGATACCACCGAGCAGGCCGGCGAAAAGAGCACCGGTGGCGGTCTGGCGCATCTCGTTGTCCTTGTCGCGGATGGACCACACGAGGACGGCGGCGGTGGCGCCGAAGCAGGCGAAGTTCCAGGCGCCCATGGGACCCTGGATGAAGTCGGTGTGGTGCGTGGCCTCGGAGGCGATATTGGCCAGCATGAGGGCGTTGAGCGGCCAGTGCAGGCCCAGCGGCACCAGGAAGGGGTAGACCATGGGGATGAGGATCGCGAAGATGATCGGGGCGTGAGAGTTCAGCCAGAACAGGGCCGTGCCCAGGCCGGTACCGATCCACACGCCCAGGGGGCCGATGAGGAAGGCCGTCACCGGCATCATGATGACGAAGGACAGGAAGGGCACGAAGACCATCTGCACGTTGGACGGAACGATCTTGACCAGTCCCTTGTAGACCAGGGCCAGGATGGCCACCATCATGAGGGGGACGAAGACCTGACCGCCGTAGTCGTTGAGCTGCATAGGAATGCCCGCGACATGCGCGACACACAGGTCCTTGTCCAACGTGGCGTTGTGGACGCAGTCAATCACGCCCTTCTTCTGGAGCACCTTGTCGCTCAGGAAAATGTACTCCGGCGTGAGCAGCGCTGCCATGATTGCTGTGCCGACCCAGGGGTCGATCTTGAGCTTCTTGGAGGCGTTGTAGGCCACCATGATCGGCAGGAAGTAGAAGACGCTGCGGAACATGGCATCGACGAACAGCAGCGTGACCGGCTTGTCCGCGTTCTCCGCGTGGGTGTTGATGAGGCCGAAGGCCTCAAAGATCGCCTCACCCGCGATAATGAGGGAGGCGCCCAGCAGCACCGGCAGCAGGGGGCGGAAGGAGTCGGACAGGTACTCGAAGAAGGCGTCGACGTAGGCGTTCTTGCCGCGGGCCTTGGCCCGGACAGCGGCCTTGACGTCGGCGTCGGACTGGCCTGGGCCGGAGGAGCCGCCCTGGCTCTTCATGGCCGGCAGGTTGTTGATCTCGTCGTACACGCTCTGCACGGCACCACCGATGACGATCTGGTAGCGGTCCCCGGACTGGGGGACGGCGCCCATGACGCCCGGGATGGCCTCGACGGCCGCCTTGTCGATGCCGGACGCGTCCTTGAGCTCGAAGCGCAGTCGGGTGGCGCAGTGGGTGAAATGGATGATGTTGTCGGCGCCGCCCACGGCGTCGAGGATTGCCTCAGGGGTTGAGGTCGTGGTTGCCATTCGGGCCCTTTCCTACTGAGCGAGGGTGACGCGGACGGTGGACGCACCCCAGTGCGCTCCGAGTCCCCGACGAGCTCGCTCTCGGTGGTGGGATCTGACACCTCCTGCGCCACGTGGGCGCGAAGAAGGTGGTTGAGGACGAGGGTACTGTCTTATGGCTCAGAACTAAAAGGGAACAGCCCGTCTGGATGGCGCCGCTGCCCTTCTCAAGACGGCCAGTGGCCGCGAATCTGCGCGACCCCGGTATCCACCGCCAGGTGTTTGCGCAGTTGAGGAGGGTTGTGCGCACAGGCGCTCAGGCCAGTGGGTGCATCGGCGGAGCGGGTTCTGCACGCTCGAGGAGCACCGACCCCGCCTCAAGCGAAGGAGCTCGACATGAGTGCGCAGGCCTCCCTGGCCGCACAGCCCGCATTGCCGGTCCTACCGAACATCCCGGTTCGCCCGCCCACCACGACTCCGCCTCCCGCCCCGTCCCCGACCGCCGTGCCCGATTCGCCGCGCCTCTACGGTCCACCCGGGTGGACGGTGCGTATCGGCCTGTGGCGCCTGCTTGAGCCGTGGCTCGATGCTCCGCGCTGCCTGCCGGGGGAGAGTCCACTGCGACTGGATGCCCTGGGCGCCCCGGTGAGCGACTACGTGCCCTTCCGCGGGATGGACGCCGCCACGGCGGCCGACCTGCTGTGCCGGCTGCCGGGTGCGGCACTGAGCGACCGTCAGAACCTCGCCCCGAGCCTCAAGACGTTGCTGACCGCCTGCGCTGGGGCGGACGGGCAGGTGCGCTTGTGCGGATACGGCATTGGTCCCCAGCGGGAGGACGAGCGTCTGAGCGTCGAGGCCCTGTGGGTCGCCGACGCCGACCTGCAGGGCTACGAGGTCCTCTCCGAGCACAGCCGGGACTGCCAGTGCTCCGCGCTGTGGGAGCGGGTCAAGGAGCGCTACGAGCTCGACACCGGGTGCGTGCCCGACGACATCGTGCGCACCCGCCCAGAGTGGGCCGGCGGCGCCGTCGGCTGGTGGATGTGGTGGGACTGATAGGTCCGTTGCGGCGGGCAGCACCGGCGGGCCCGTACCATGGCGCGCGTGATCAATGTCCAGGACCTCACCATGCGTATCGGTGCCCGCCAGCTCGTCGCTCACGCTGGCTTCCGGGTCGACAAGGGGATGCGCATCGGCCTCGTGGGCCGTAACGGCGCCGGCAAGACCACCATGACCAAGCTGCTTGCTGCCGCCTCCGTGGCCCAGGGCGCCGGCCGCGCCGTCAACGACGCCGATGAGCGCCACGGGCTGGAGGCCGTCGAGCACGAGGGCACGATCACCTGCACGAGCTCGGTGGGCTACCTGCCCCAGGACACCAAGGTCGGGGACCTCAGCGAGATCGCCCGGGACCGGATCCTCTCCGCCCGCGGCATCGACGCGCTCCTGGCCCGCCTCCGCAAGGCCGAGGAGCGCATCGCCGTCACCGAGGGGGAGGCCCAGGCCAAGGCCCTGGACCGCTATACGCGCCTGGACCACGAGTTCACCATGGCCGGCGGCTATGCCGCCGCCTCCGAGGCCGCCCGCATCAGCGCCGCCCTGGGCCTGCCCGACCGCATCCTGGACCAGCCCATCGGCACCCTCTCCGGTGGTCAGCGCCGTCGGGTCGAGCTCTCCCGGGTCCTGTTCCAGCAGCCCGACACGCTCCTGCTCGACGAGCCCACCAACCACCTCGACCACGACTCGATCCTGTGGCTGCGCGACCACCTGCGCACCTACTCCGGGGGCTTCATCGTCATCAGCCACGACGTCGAGCTCCTGCGCGACACCGTCAACCAGGTCATGTACCTCGACGCCGGCCGCGGGGTCCTCGACGTCTACCACCTGGGCTGGGACGCCTACCTCAAGCAGCGCGCCGACGACGAGCACCGACGCCGTCGGGAGCGCGCCAACGCCGAGAAGAAGGCCGCCGCCCTGCGCGCCCAGGGGGAGAAGATGCGGGCCAAGGCCACCAAGGCCGTGGCCGCCCAGCAGATGCTCAAACGGGCCGAGCGCCTCATGGCCGACTTGGAGGACGAGACCGCTGTGGAGAAGGTCGCCCACCTGCGCTTCCCCGACCCCGCCCCCTGCGGCAAGACCCCGCTGCGCGCCGCCGGGCTGTCCAAGGCCTACGGTTCACTGGAGGTCTTCGCCGGCGTGGACCTGGCCATCGACCGTGGCAGCCGGGTCGTGGTCCTGGGCCTCAACGGCGCCGGCAAGACCACGCTCCTGCGCCTGCTCGGCGGGGTGGAGGAGCCCGACTCCGGTGAGGTCATCGCCGGCCACGGCCTCAAGATCGGCTACTACGCCCAGGAGCACGAGACCATCGACACCGCGGCGAGCGTCGTGGAGAACCTGCGCCGCGCCGCCCCCGGCATGGACGACACCCAGGTGCGCAGCGTCCTGGGCTCCTTCCTCTTCTCGGGCGCGGACGCCGACAAGCCCGCCCGGGTCCTGTCCGGCGGGGAGAAGACCCGCCTGGCCCTGGCCATGCTCGTGGTCTCCAGCGCCAACGTCCTCCTGCTCGACGAGCCGACGAACAACCTCGACCCCGCCAGCCGCGAGGAGATCCTCGGGGCGCTGGGCACCTTCGCCGGTGCCGTCGTCCTGGTCACTCACGACGAGGGCGCCGTCGAGGCCCTCAACCCGGACCGGGTCCTCCTGCTGCCCGACGGCGACGAGGACCTGTGGGGGCCGGAGTACCTCGAGCTGGTGGCCCTGGCCTGAGGGTGAGACCGTCACCCTCCCTCACGGCCCTGGGCGATGCCGTCGGACACAGTGAGTCCCCTCACCCCGGCTCCGCGGCGGGGACCGCGTAGGGTTGTCACCAGGAACAAGGCGTCCGGATGGAGTGTTGGCTCCAGTGGATCCTGAGGGCTCCCGTCATGAGGGCCGCGGCAGGACCTTCAGCGGTGCCACCCGGAGCGCCGCAGACGAACGTAGGCATACCAGACCAGGAGATGACCATGGCAGAGACCGCCCTGACCGACACCACTGACACCCAGACCCCCGAGCACGAGGTCATCCTCACCGAGACCGCCGCCGCGAAGGTCGCCAGCCTCCTGGCCCAGGAGGGGCGCGACGACCTGCGCCTGCGCGTGGCCGTCCAGCCCGGCGGCTGCTCCGGTTTGGTCTACCAGCTCTACTTCGATGAGCGTCTCCTGGACGGTGACGCCGTGCGTGCCTTCCCCACCGGCAGTGACGAGATGTCCAGCGTTGAGGTGGTTGTCGACCGCATGAGCGTGCCCTACCTGTCGGGCGCCACCATCGACTTCGCCGACACCATCGAGAAGCAGGGCTTCACTATCGACAACCCCAACGCCGCCGGAAGCTGCGCCTGCGGCGAGTCCTTCCACTGATCCCTCCCGCGCAGGCCCTCCCTCACGCAAGGAGCTCATGTGCGCCGCACATCCCTGACCCTGACCGCCTTGGCTGCGGCCGCCTGCCTCGCGCTGGCCGGCTGCTCGGGGGCGTCCAAGAACACCTCTGCCACGTCGTCGGCCTCCAGGGCCGCGGCTTCCGAGACACCGGTGCCGGCGGCCACAGCGCCCGTGGACTGCTCCACTGTGACGATCGACTCCGACTCCGAGTCGCTGCCGGCCATCGGTGGTGACGCAGGCAAGCAACCCACTGCGACCTGGAAGGAGGGCGCGCAGGCGCCTAAGAACCTCACTGTCAAGACGCTGACGAAGGGCAACGGGGCCGAGATCGACGCCGCCGGCGTGGTCAAGGCCAACTACACGGGCTGGCAGTGGGACGGCACCGATCCCTTCGACACCTCCTTCAAGAGCGGTGCTCCGGTGACCTTCCCGCTGGGCAACGTGATCCAGGGGTGGAAGTGCGGCCTGGCCGGCCACCACGTGGGTGACCGGGTCGTCATGTCGATCCCCCCGGAGCTGGCCTACGGCAACAAGGCGGCCCAGGACGCTCAGGCCGCCCAGGCCGGCGGCGCCCAGCAGGGGCAGCAGAAGCCGGCCGGGACGCTCGTGTTCGTCGTCGAGATCGTCGACGGCGTCAGCGGCAAGATCTCCGGCGGCTCGGCCTCGGCCACGATGGAGGGCGAGGAGGCCGTCAGTCAGCGCGGCATCACAGTCAGTGGGGAGCTCGGCCAACCGGCGAAGCTCTCCATCGGGGCCGACGCCACCCAGCCGACCAAGGCCGAGGTCATCGTACTGGCCCGCGGCTCCGGTCCGGCCATCAAGGAGAGCTCCACGGCCGTGATGAACATTGCCGGAAACTACTGGGACGGCTCCCACCCCTCCAACACCTGGGAGCAGCACGCCGCCGAGCCGATCAACATGGTTCAGGCACAGCAGTCCTTGCCGGGACTGATCGGCGTGCCGGAGGGCTCCCGGATCGTGGTGCTCATGCCTCCGATCCAGGCAACGGGGCAGCAGCAGGGTGTCCCGGCGTCGGCCTATGTCATGGACGTTGAGAAGGTCCTCTAGCAAGACTGCTCGGCACCTACCGGACATGGCTGTGGCCCGCACCCCGTGAAGGGACGCGGGCCACAAGCCTGTGCGGCGCGTGTCCGGGCTGAGTGTCAGCGAACGATGAGGCCCTGGGTCTTGGCGACGGCGTCGGCCAGGCGCTCGGAGACGTCCTGCCAGTTGGCGATGTTCCAGACGGCCTTGACGTAGTCGGCCTTGACGTTGAGGTAGTCGAGGTAGAAGGCGTGCTCCCACATGTCCACCATGAACAGCGGGATGGTGCCCACGGGCACGTTGCCCTGCTGGTCGAAGAGCTGGAAGGTGACCAGCTTTCCGGAGAGGGAGTCGTAGGCGAGCACGGCCCAGCCCGAGCCCTGAATGCCCAGGGCCGTGGCGGTGAACTGCGCCTGGAACTTCTCGAAGGAGCCGAAGGAGTCCTTGATGGCCTCGGCGAGCTCGCCCTCGGGCTGGCCGCCGCCGTTGGGGGAGAGGTTCTTCCAGAAAATGGAGTGGTTGGTGTGGCCGCCCAGGTTGAAGGCCAGGTTCTTCTCCCACAGGTTGATGGCGGCCAGGTCGCCGGCCTCGCGGGCGGCGGCCAGGGCCTCCAGGGCGGCGTTCGCACCGGCGACGTAGGCGGCGTGGTGCTTGTCGTGGTGGAGCTCCATGATCTTGCCGGAGATGTGGGGCTCCAGGGCGGCGTAGTCGTAGGGGAGGTCGGGAAGGGTGTACACGGCCATCAAGGACTGCCTTTCGGTGGGTGGAGGTGGCTTCAGTCCCGTCTCAACAGGGCTCGTTAGGACTGAAGTCCTGGACATGGCTCATGCTAGACGCGGCGCTGGAAGAGGGATAGTGAGCCTGCGTGTGATTACACTGACCGCGGAAACACTGCCGTCCGTACCCGTCCACGAAGGATCCGCTATGACCGACCAGGCTGCTTCCGCCCGCCTCGAGCTTCTCGTCTTCTCCAACGACGCCACCGTGCGCCAAGAGGTCATCGACGGTGTCGGACGCCGACCGGCCAAGGGCCTGCCACTGGTGAGCTGGACCGAGGCGGCCACCGCCGAGGGCGTACGCATGGCCATCAAGGACCGCGAGAAGGAGGACCAGCCGCCCTTCGACGCACTGGTCCTGGACGCCGAGGCCAAGAAGCTCGGCGGCATGGGGCTGGCCCACGAGCTGTTCATCGAGCTCGACGAGCGCCCCGCCGTCGTCCTGCTGACCGCCCGCCCTCAGGACGACTGGCTGGCCGCCTGGGCCAAGGCGGAGGTCGTCGTGCCCCGCCCCCTGGACCCGCTGAGCCTCCAGGAAGGCGTCGCCAAGGCCCTCACCGCCCGCCGCGGCACCGTCACCCCCGCGGGCTGAGCCGGGCGCCGGCCGCGCGGAGGCGACCTGCTCACGTGCGGCGTCGTCACTCCTGCGAGGCCAGGACCTTGCGGTGGCGGGCAGCCGCACCGATCGGCCACGTGAGCACCGCGGGATCGCCGTCGACCTCCACGATGCGGGCGCCCTCGTCCAGGACCCAGTCGGCCAGCAGGCTCGTCTCCTCAATGCTCGCCACCTCACCGACGCGGCCGGGCCGCTCAACAACCCGGGCGCTGGCGCGCAGCAGCTCGACGGCGGGGCGCGGGTCTGCGCCCGGCGCGGTCGTCATGGAGCCGGCCAGCACGCCCCAGCGCACCACCACCAGCTCCCAGCCGCCGACCTCGCGCCGGCGGGCCGCCATGAGATGCGGGCAGGCCAGCAGGGGCCGCACCCGCTCGGCCCGATCCACCGCGCGCAGCAGGCAGCGCAGGCGGCCCGTCCAGGTCCCGGCCTCCTCATAACGCTCGGCCCGAGACAGCGCCGCGATGCGCTCCAGCAGGGGAGAGGCCACCAGGTCGACCTCGCCCGACAGGCAGGCCAGCACCTCGGCCGGCTCAGCCGGGACGTCGTCGTGGCGCACCCGCCGCAGCTCGCGCCCGTCCCAGCGGCCCAGACGCAGCACCGACTCGGCGGCCCGCAGGGCCTCCTGGCCCCTGCCGCGTGAGGCGAAGGGGCCCACCGCATGGCCGACCTCCTCCGTGGGCAGCACGGTGGTCAGCGCCAACCGCGGCTCGGCCCCCGGGCCCGAGCCCTGGGTCAGGTGAAGCCAGGGGCGGCGGCGCGGGGCCCGGGAGCGGCGGTTGACCGGCGGGTCGAGCTCGGCGATCATCCGCAGCTCGCGCACCCGCGCCTCAATGAGCGTGGGGGTGGCGATGTGCCGCACGCTCACGGTGGTGTCCAGCATCTGGGCCACCTGGCGGCGCTTCTCCGCGGCGGTGAAGTAGGAGCGCACCCGGCGTCTGAGGTCCACGGCGCTGCCCACGTAGAGCACCTGGTCGGCCGCCGAGCGGAACTGGTAGACGCCGGGGCAGCTGGGCAGGGAGTCGGCCAGGCGGCTCTTGGCCCGGCGCCTGGCCGGAACCGGGTCGGAGGCGGTGGCCAGGTCCTCCAGGTGCGTGACGCCGAGCGGTGCCATGACCTCCAGGGCGGCGTGCAGCACGTCCACGGTGGCGCGCGCGTCGTCCAGTGCCCGGTGCGTGGGACGGGTCTGGGAGCCCACGAAGGCGGCCAGCGTCCCCAGCTTGTGGTTGGGCACCTCGCTGCGGGTCCAGGCCTTGCGGGCCAGCGCCAGCGTGTCCAGCACGCGGGGCTCGGGCCACTCCAGGTCTAGGGCCGCCGCGGCGCCACGCAGGTGACCGACGTCGAAGCGGGCGTTGTGAGCCACGAGGACGACGTCGTCGGCCAGCAGATCCACCCAGGACAGGAAGGCCTCCACGCAGGTGCGCACGCCGGGGGCGCCGGCCACCATGGCGTTCGTGATGCCGGTGAGCATGGTGATCTGGGCAGGGATGGCGACGCCGGGGTTGACCAGGGTGGAGAACTCCGCCAGCACCTGCCCGCCACGCACCTTGACGGCCCCGATCTCGGTCAGAGAGCGAGCGCCCGGCGCCCCGCCGGTGGTCTCCAGGTCCACCACGACGAAGGTCGCCCGCTCCAGGGGCGTGCCCATGTCGGCGAAGGACACCTGGGTCCCGATGGTGCTTACGGTCGCAGGCTAGAGGATGGCAGTGACATGCATCCTCGCCGGCAGTCGGGAAGTCGGTGCGAGCAGGGTGGGAAGCACCCTAGAATCATCCTCATACCCGAGCGGCACCGCCGGCTCCGGTGCCGTCCGTCTCCGATGGTGCAGGACCGTGTGGTGGCCGCCCAGCCAGCAGTTCACAGGAGGCCCCGCGTGGGATACGGACCCATCAAGGCAACAGTCGGCCCGGCCCTGGAGATGCTCTATCAGCCCTGGATCCGTGGCGAGGAGAACATTCCCGCCGAGGGCGCGGCGATCCTGGCCTCCAACCACCTGGCGGTCATCGACTCCTTCTTCCTGCCGCTGCTGGTGGACCGCGAGGTCGCCTTCATCGGCAAGGCCGACTACTTCACCGGCAAGGGCGTCAAGGGCTGGGCGGTGAAGAACTTCATGAAGACCGTGGGCACGATTCCCGTGGACCGCTCCGGCGGCAAGGCCTCCCAGGCGGCGCTCCAGGCCGGCATCGACCGCCTGCGCTCGGGGCACCTCTTCGGCATCTACCCCGAGGGCACGCGCAGCCCCGACGGACGCCTCTACCGCGGCAAGACCGGCGTGGCCCGCATCGCTCTGGCCACCGGCGCCCCCGTGGTGCCCGTGGCGATGATCGGCTCCAACCTGGCTCAGCCGATCGGCAAGTCCATCCCCTCCACCCGCCACCGTGTGGGCATCGTCATCGGTGAGCCGCTGGACTTCTCCCGCTACAAGGGCCTGGAGAACGACCGCTTCGTGCTGCGCTCTATCACCGACGAGATCATGTACGCCCTCATGGCCCTCTCCGGCCAGGAGTACGTGGACCTCTACGCCGCCGACGTCAAGAAGGCCATGGACTCGGAGAAGAAGACCGCCGACGAGGTCGTCACCGAGATGCTCGCTGTCCAGGCGCAGGCCCGCCCCTCGGTGGCCCCCGTGGCCGCGCCCGGCGGTCGCCCCGCCCCCGAGGTCTCCGTGCCCGAGCCGCCCGAGGACAAGAGCGGCAAGGACAAGAAGAAGGACAAGACCTCCGACGACGAGCCCGAGCCCAGTGCCGAGTAAGGGCTTTGGGGACTGGGCGACTATCCCGGCCTCCTGATTCTGTCCAGTTGGTCCCTGTCAGCGGCTACCGATGACACGTAGACTGACGCCCGGTGCGGCCCGAGCCGCCCGATCCGGCCGGGGCACAGACCCCGAGTACCCACAACCCGAAAGGTTCCCGATGTCGATTCGTCGCGTCGCCCTGCTCACCGCTGGCGGTTTCGCCCCCTGTCTGTCCGCCGCCGTCGGCGACCTCATCGAGCGCTACACGCAGGTCGCTCCCGAGGTCGAGATCATCGCCTACCAGTACGGCTACCACGGCCTGCTCACCGGCAACTACATCGTCATTGACGACGAGGGCCGCAAGAACGCAGGCATCCTGCGCGACTTCGGCGGGTCCCCGATCGGTAACTCCCGCGTCAAGCTCACCAACGCCAAGAACCTCGTCGAGCGCGGCCTGGTGAAGGAGGGCGTCAACCCCTTGGAGTTCGCCGCCGAGCAGCTGCGCAAGGACGGCGTCGACGTCCTGCACACCATCGGTGGCGACGACACCAACACCACCGCCGCTGACCTGGCCGCCTACCTCCACGAGAACGACTACGAGCTCACGGTCGTCGGCCTGCCCAAGACCATCGATAACGACGTGGTTCCGATCCGCCAGTCCCTGGGCGCCTGGACCGCGGCCGACGAGGGCGCCGGCTTCGCCTTCAACGTCATCGGCGAGCACCGCTCCAACCCCCGCATGCTCATCGTCCACGAGTGCATGGGCCGCAACTGCGGCTACCTCACCGCCGAGACCGCCCGCCGCTACCACGACCTGCTCCAGACCAAGCAGTGGGCCCCCTCCCTCGGCCTGACCAAGGAGCGCTGGGACGTCCACGCCGTCTTCCTCCCTGAGGTGAAGCTCGACATTGCCGCCGAGGCCGAGCGCCTCAAGGCCATCATGGACGAGCAGGGCAACGTCAACATCTTCCTGTCCGAGGGCGCCGGCGTCCCCGAGATCATCGCGGAGATGGAAGCCGCCGGCCAGGAGGTCCAGCGCGACCCCTTCGGCCACGTCAAGCTCGACACCATCAACCCCGGCCAGTGGTTCGCCAAGCAGTTCGCCGAGCTCATCGGCGCTGAGAAGGTCATGGTCCAGAAGTCCGGCTACTACTCGCGCGCCGCCCACGCCAACGCCGAGGACCTCGCCCTCATCAAGAAGATGTGCGACCTGGCCGTCGACTGCGCCCTGCGCGGCGAGTCCGGCGTCATCGGCCAGGACGAGGAGAACAACGACGAGCTCACCGCGATCGCCTTCCCGCGCATCGCCGGTGCCAAGCCCTTCGACATCACCCAGGCCTGGTTCACCGACCTCATGGCCGACCTGGGCCAGAAGGTCGAGCCCGCCGAGGCCACCCCCGAGCACTGAGACTGAGCCCGCACCCTTGCCGCGGCCGGTGCCGTCCTCGTGACGGCGCCGGCCGCTCCTCTGTGCCCGTCTGTGCCCTGGAAGATGATGCCGGAGGCCCCATGTGTCACGTTTGGCGACTATTCAACCCGCCCGCTGCACTTCTGGAACGGCGGCCTTCGTATCCGTGCAGGTCAGGGCGTTGTAACCAGTCCGTGCGCGCTCTGTTGCAGCCCTAAAAGTCGCCCGTAGTGACAGAATTCGTCTCCCAACCCCCGTGTTTCGCGATGCGGCGCCGATCCCGGGCAATCTCCCGACTGGCTTATGCTGACGGGCGTGATGAACGAGCTCTCCGCCGCCCGTACGGGCGTCCAGGCCCCCGCATGGCGCCACCTGCCCGCCCTCCAGCAGCCCGCCTACCCCGATGAGGCGGCGCTGGCCGACGTGGTGGCGGACCTGCGCCGCCGGCCCCCGCTCGTCTTCGCCGGAGAGGTCGACTCCCTGCGAGGCCTCATCGCCCAGGCCAGCACCGGGGACGCCTTCGTCCTCATGGGTGGGGACTGCGCCGAGTCCTTCACCCACAACACGGCCGACAACATCCGCCTCAAGGTCCAGACCATCCTCCAGATGGCCGCGGTCCTCACCTACGGCGCCTCCACGCCCGTGGTCAAGATCGGCCGCATGGCCGGCCAGTACGCCAAGCCCCGCAGCTCGGACACCGAGACCCGCGGCGAGGTCACCCTGCCCGCCTTCCGCGGCGACTCCGTCAACGGCCACGAGTTCACTCCCGAGGCCCGCATCCCCGACCCCACGCGCATGCTGGACGCCTACCTGCGCTCGGGCACCACCCTCAACCTCATCCGCGCCTTCACGATGGGCGGCTACGCGGACCTGCGCGAGGTCCACTCCTGGAACCGCGGCTTCACCGCCAACCCCGCCTACAAGCGCTTCGAGTCCTTCGCCGACGAGATCGACCGGGCCATGCGCTTCATGGAGGCCGCCGGCGTGGACTTCGAGGCCCTGCGCCAGGTCGATTTCTACGCCGCCCACGAGGCCCTCCTCCTGGAGTACGAGGACGCCATGATCCGCGAGGACTCCCGCACCGGGCGCCTCTACGACACCTCCGCCCACATGCTCTGGGTGGGGGAGCGCACCCGCGAGGCCGACGGCGCCCACGTCGCCATCCTCGCCGGCGTCCACAACCCCGTGGGCGTCAAGGTCGGCCCCACCACGTCCCCCGACGACATTGCCCGGCTCATGGACCGTCTCAACCCCGAGGGCCTGCCCGGACGCCTGTCCCTCATCACCCGCATGGGCGCCGACCGCATCCGTGAGGCCCTGCCGCCGCTGGTGGAGGCGGTGCGCGCCGACGGACGCCCCGTCACCTGGATCACCGACCCCATGCACGGCAACACCATCACCTCCGACAACGGCTACAAGACCCGCCGCTTCGAGACGATCCTCGACGAGATCCGTGGCTTCTTCGAGGTGCACCGCTCCCTGGGCACTGCCCCGGGCGGCATCCACGTCGAGCTCACCGGCGACGACGTCACCGAGGTCCTCGGCGGCGGCGAGCACATTGACGAGGCAGGCCTGGCCGAGCACTACGAGACCCTCGTCGACCCGCGCCTCAACCACCAGCAGTCACTCGAGGTCGCCTTCGAGATCGCCGAGATGCTCAAGGGTTGAGAACCCCGCTAAGAAGCCCGCCCCGCGGGGTGGTGAAGCGTGGCCCGGTCCGCTGAAGCGGAACCGGGCCACGTTCGTCAGAAGATGTTGATGGTGACTTTGGAGCCCGGCTTGACGCTGGAGCCCGGTGCGGGGTCGGTGGAGCGCACCGTCCCGAAGGGGCCACCCAGGCGCTTGTTGACCTCCACCTTGAGCCCGGCGTCCTCCAGGGCCTTCTTGGCCTCGTCCTGGCTCTTGCCGGTCACGTCGGGGACCGTCACCTTCTCCGGTCCCTTGGAGACGGTCAGGTCCACCGAGTCACCCTTGTAGTAGCCCGAGGCCCCGGCGATGGGGGAGGAGGAGATGACGTTCCCCTTGGCCACGGAGTCGGAGTAGCCCTTGCTGACCTTGCCCTTCTTCAGGCCGGCGTTCTCCAGGGCCTTCTTGGCCTCGTCCTCGCTCAGGCCGGTCACGTCGGGGATCGTGGCCGGCTCCTTACCCTTGGAGACCACGATCGAGACCTTCTCGGTGTGCTTGATGACCTTGCCGGCCTTGGGGTCGCAGGAGACGACCTTGCCCGACTCCACGCTGGCGGAGTACTCCTCGGTGACGTCCCCCAGGGTCAGGCCGGCCGCTGTGATCGCGGCTGTGGCCTGGTCCTTGGTCTTCCCGACGACGTCGGGAACGGTCTTGGTCTCCACGCCTCGGGAGACGGTGGCGGTGACGGCCTGGCCGAGCCCTACCTTCTGGCCCGTCTTCGGCTGGCAGGAGACGATGCTGCCGGCCGGGACCGTGTCGGAGTAGGCGCGCTCGGGCGTGCCCCAGTCGAGCCCCTGCTTCTCCAGGGTGAGCTGCGCCTGGTCCTCAGACATGCCGACGATGTTGGGGACGGGAACTCTTCTGCCGGGACCGGCCGTTAGGTACCAGGTGGCGCTCGCCCCGGTTCCGGCCACGGCCAGCAGTCCGATGATGACCGCACGACGGCGGATGAAGTTGCCGGTGCCCTTCTTCGGGGCGGGGACGGCAGTGGTCTTCTGGGCGTCGGCCGCCAGGGCCTTGCGGGAGAGCGCACGTGTTCTCCCCTTGGAGTCCGGGCCGATGGAACCGATGGGAAGGGAGACGGTGCGCATCCCGGCGTGCGGCGAGGCGTCCTCGACGGAGGAGTCGTCGGCGTCGTCCTGGGGCTCGTTGTCGATGGCTGAGCGGGCGGCCTGAGCATTGGCTGTCATGACCTGCTGGGTGCGGATGGAGCCGGTCCCGCCCCCGCGGCGCACGGAGAGCTCGGACTCGGTGAGCTCGTCGACGACGTTGCGCAGCAGCGCCAGCGCCTCGTCGGCGTCGGCCGGGCGCTCCTGCGGCTCACGGCGCGTCATGGTGGCCACGAGCTCGTCGACGTCGGCCGGCATGTCGGGCACCAGCTTGGAGGGCAGGGAAACGTCCTCGTGGACGTTGCGGAAGGCGATCTGAATGGGGGAGTCTGCGGTGAAGGGCTGCTGGCCGGTGAGGAGTTCGTAGAGAACCACCCCGGCAGAGAAGACGTCGGCGCGAGAGGTGGACTCCCCGGAGGTGATGAGCTCGGGCGCCAGGTAGGCGACCGTGCCCAGCACGTTGCCCGTCGTCGTCTGCGTCACCTCCGTGACCGCCCGGGCCAGGCCGAAGTCGGCCACCTTGGCCACCGAGCCGTCCGAGGGCAGCAGGACGTTCTCCGGCTTGATGTCGCGGTGGACCAGGCCGGCCCGGTGGGCCGCGCCGAGCGGACGCAGCAGCTGGGCCACCAGGCCCAGGGCCTCCTTGACCGACAACGGCCCTGCCGCAATGAGGTCACGCAGCGTGGGCCCCTCGACGTACTCCATGACGAGGTAGGCGACCCCGTCGAGGCTGCCCTGGTCGAAGACGGCCACCACGCCCGGGTTGGACAGGCGTGCCGCGGCCCTCGCCTCACGGCGGAAGCGTGAGACGAAGTCGGGGGAGTCGGCCAGGTGGGCGTGCATGAGCTTGAGCGCCACGGTCCGGTCCAGGCGACGGTCATAGGCGCGGTAGACGGTGGCCATCCCGCCACGCGCTAGGCGGTCGACGATCTCGTAGCGAGAGTCGACCAACCGACCAATGAGGGGATCTGTCACCACGCCGCGATTCTACGATGCCGGTCGGGTGGTGACAGCCGCCGGCCGGATCAGGCGGGTAGTACTGCCCGCCTGGCGGGGTGCCCTGTTTCCTGCACCGGATCAGGAGACTCGGTGTGTCAGCAGGTCCGCCAGCACCGCCAGGTCCTCCAGGGATGCGGTGCTCACCACGCCCTCGTTCCCGAGTCGTTCCAGCGCCTGGTTCCCGGCGTCGCGGTGCGCGGCAATGATCTCCTCGTGGGCGGCTCGCGCGCCGCAGTCCTCGATGAGAGCGGTGACCTCGCTGATCTGCTCCTCCGTGGCCTCGGGGTTGGCCAGGACGCTGCCAAGCAGGTGCCGGCCGGCCTCGTCGCAGCGCCCCCAGGTCAGGGCCAGCAGCACCGTGCGCTTGCCCTCGCGCAGATCGTCTCCGGCGGGTTTGCCGGTGGTCTGCGGTGAGCCGAAGACCCCCAGCTCGTCGTCGCGCAGCTGGAAGGCGATACCGACGTCCTCGCCGAAGGCGGCCAGGTGCTCGGCGGTGGTCCCGCTCGGGTCCAGGCCGGCCAGGAGGGCGCCAATGAGCAGCGGGTGACGCACCGAGTAGCGGGCCGACTTATGCCGCACGACCGACAGGGCGTCGCCCTGCATGCGCCTGGCCGCAGCGCCCGGCTCCCGGTCCCAGGGCAGGGGCAGGTTCTCGCTGCGCACGTCGAGGAACTGGCCCAGGGCCACCTCGGTGGTCATGGCGTCGAAAGCGGACCTGGCGTACCGCACCGCACTGCTTCCGGCCTTGCTGGAGGCGCGCGACGGCGCCAGCGCGCTCATCTGCTCGCCGGCCAGCGACAGCAGGAGGTCGCCGAGCAGGATGGCGCCATTGGCCCCGAAGGTCTGCGGGCGTCCCAGCCAGCCCCGGGCCTCGTGGTCTCGAGCGAAGACGCGGTGCGCCGCGGGCAGGCCCCGCCGAGTGTCGGCACCGTCCATGAGGTCGTCGTGGACCAGGGCACTGGCCTGGTAGAGCTCCAGGGCCGCACCCAGGTGGACGGCGTCGGAACCGGTCAGGCACTCGGCTCGCTGCTCCGGGGTGCTCAGGATCGCGCAGCCGACGGCCCCCAGGACGGCCCGCATGCGTTTACCTCCGCTCAGGACGCTCCCGGCGGCCTCGAGCAGCTCCGGGGTGGCCTGGCCCAGGTCCTCCCAGCGCCGGTGGCAGTCCTCCAGGACCTGAGTCAAGCGGTGCTCGACGGCGGGACGGACACGGCCCAGGGCCGCAGGCAGCGCACTCATGACCGCCAGAGTAGTCCCAGCTCAGACGTCAGGAGGGGTGGTGACTCCCCCGGTGGCGGGTTTGCTGCGGCGCGACGCGAGTGCGAACAAGGTGAGGTCATACTAAGTCGTCTGTGCGGAGATCCTGAGGAATAAACGCTACAATTCGGGGGTTGTCTGCTGTGCCGGGTCGGGTTCCCATACCCCGTCACCGGCTGTCCGCCCGCCCACGCGAAAGGAACTCCGTGGCTTCTTCCACAGTGACGCGCTCCAGCACCGAGCTCACTGACGACGTCGACGAGACCCCGCTCGACGACGAGGACTTCGACCTCGACGACGAAGGAGACGACGACGCCGGCTATGACGACGAGGACTACGACGGCTCTGACGAGGACGACAACGAGGACTCCTCTGACGAGGACGAGGACCAGGATGACGACTCCGAGGCGCAGACCGCCCAGGAGGATGACGGCCCGGCCCCCGAGCTGCGCGACTACTACCTGGATGTGAGCCTGGAGGAGAACGGCGACGGCTCCAAGCGCAGCCCCTTCAACAACCCCGCCTCTCTCAAGGGGGTCCGCCTGGCCCCGGGGGCGACTCTCTTCGTGCGCTCGCGCACGGTCGTGGAGAACCTGGAGATCGCCGGTCACGGCACCCTGGAGGAGCCCATCACGCTGGCCCCCTACGGACACGGCCCGGTTCCCCGGTTCGTCGTGGGTGACTCCGCCCCGATGGTGGCGCGTGACTACCTCGCTCAGAACGGCTACATCTTCCGTGGCTGGGTCATCAAGGGCATCAAGATGCAGCCCTCCATCGCGGCCCTGACCGGCGAGCTCGAGCGCATGCGCCGGGAGGAGGCGGAGAAGGCCGCCTCCAAGAAGTCCGGTAAGCGCGGCAAGTCCCAGGACAAGGACGGCTCCTTCACCGTCTCCGACTCCGATGAGGGTGACGAGCCCGCCCAGCGGGTCGTCACCGCCGGCGCCACCGCGGACCCGGTCAAGGACTACCTCAAGCAGATCGGTAAGGTCGCGCTGCTGAACGCCGAGCAGGAGGTCGAGCTCGCCAAGCGCATCGAGGCCGGCCTCTACGCCGAGCACCGCCTGGCTGAGGAGGGTAACGACCTACCGGCCAAGCTGCGCCGCGAGCTGCACTGGGTGGCCCAGGACGGTCAGAGGGCCAAGAACCACCTGCTGGAGGCCAACCTGCGACTGGTGGTCTCGCTGGCCAAGCGCTACACGGGGCGCGGCATGCTCTTCCTGGACCTCATCCAGGAGGGCAACCTGGGCCTCATCCGAGCTGTGGAGAAGTTCGACTACACCAAGGGCTTCAAGTTCTCCACCTACGCCACCTGGTGGATCCGCCAGGCCATCACCCGCGCGATGGCGGACCAGGCCCGCACCATCCGTATCCCGGTGCACATGGTCGAGGTCATCAACAAGCTCGCCCGCGTGCAGCGCCAGATGCTCCAGGACCTGGGACGTGAGCCCACCCCGGAGGAGCTGGCCGTCGAGCTGGACATGACCCCGGAGAAGGTCGTCGAGGTCCAGAAGTACGGGCGCGAGCCGATCTCCCTGCACACCCCCCTGGGTGAGGACGGGGACTCCGAGTTCGGTGACCTCATTGAGGACTCCGAGGCCGTGGTCCCGGCCGACGCGGTCAGCTTCACCCTCCTGCAGGAGCAGCTCCACGCCGTGCTGGACACTCTCTCGGAGCGCGAGGCCGGCGTGGTCTCCATGCGCTTCGGTCTGACCGACGGCCAGCCCAAGACCCTCGATGAGATCGGCAAGGTCTACGGGGTCACCCGCGAGCGCATCCGCCAGATCGAGTCCAAGACCATGTCCAAGCTGCGCCACCCCTCGCGCAGCCAGGTCCTGCGCGACTACCTGGACTGAGCGGACGGACCCTGACGAAGGAGCCCCGACGGCTCCTGCGTGTCGACGGCGTCGGCCCCGGAA
>NZ_MSKS01000048.1:58743-59037 GCF_001937445.1 Actinomyces oris
GACTACCTGGACTGAGCGGACTGCCTCTGACGAAGGGCACTCCCGGCTCCTTCGTGTCAACGGCGTCGGCCCCGAAACCCATGAGGTTCCAGGGCCGACGCCGTTATCGACGTGACTGATGTTCAGGTCCTTCGGCAGACCGACCGGTAATAATAGTGGTAGGTTTCTTCCGTTGGACGAAGGTAAATAACTACGTCGCATCGGGAGCGAACCAATGAAGAGAACTGCTCGATTGTGCAGACCGATGACTGCTGCTGCAGTACTCATGCTGGCGGTGGCAGGAATGGTCCCACT
>NZ_MSKS01000049.1 GCF_001937445.1 Actinomyces oris
ACACCTACACCACCACCCCCTGAATAACCTTCAATATTTCTCACATTCGGGAAACGTATCTCAATGACCTGTGGACATCAGAAGGCAATCCTCCTTACGGAGGAGCGATCTGGTGGGAGCTGTGGCTTGACCAGCGTCGAGAGCGCCCCGGCCTGCTCGAGCGCATTATAAAGTCATTTAGTCTCGAGATCTCTGCTCGACAGTTACGAATTGGAGACTCGCTGATCGTACACATCCGAGCCACACGACAACAACTTGAGACACTTATTGTAACAGACCTGCCTTTCACTGAGATTCGCACACCCTCGTTCATTGACACTATCGAGGACCTCTCCGACAGTGAGCGATTCGAATATGTTCTTGATTTCTCCACAAGGATTATTCCAGCGGAAGTGGGGGCTCCAGTTGTGTGCCACCTCGACTCCGGAGTCTTCCGAGCGCACACCCTCCTCGAGGGCTCCTTAGCAAGCAGCGACCAGCACTCGATCTTCACAGCTTCAAACGGTCATGATCGTCACGGCCATGGCACATCAATGGCAGGAATTGCGCTCTACGGTGAGCACCTGGATGATCTTCTTCTAGGAACACAAACAATCAGATTAAAACATCGCCTAGAGTCTGTAGAAATCTTCCCCACTCCTGCAGGAGCTCAGCAGCGTGACTATGCCAGCGCCACCATTCATGCGATTTCCATTCCGGAGGCTGGGTCCTCTCGTCGACGCACCTTCTGCATGCCTGTCAGCACAAAGTCTGACACCAACCCCGGCCGGCCGACACTCTGGTCGGCAACGGTAGACGCCCTCGCCGTAGGCACAGACATTCAAGTTCACAGTGACGGATTTTCTCTCATCTCGAAACTAGAACCCGATGCAAAACGTCTCATTATCGTCTCTGCGGCAAACGTGGACGCGAACTCCTACACGATCAATCACCTAGACAACTCAGACATGTCCCCAATCCGAGATCCCGGACAGTCATGGAATGCACTAACGGTTGGTGCTTTTACTCAACTCGATCAGGTTCCGAGCGACCCGAGCTTTCATAGTTACTCTCTAGTAGCACCCGCCGGAGAACTCTCCCCCCACAGCCGAACTTCTTTACTATTTGACGACAAACCATGGCCCATCAAGCCAGAGATATGCCTGGAGGGCGGCAATGTTCTTTTGGACAGGCAGGGTTTTGCAGAACCCAAGCACCCTCTTCTTTCTCTCAGGTCCACCGGTATCAGGAACGATGTGGACCTGACATCGGCCAATGCGACGAGCGCCGCTACTGCGCAGGCCGCACGGCTAGCAGCGCTCGCCATGAGCCGTTACCCCTCCTACTGGCCAGAGACCGTACGGGCTCTTCTGGTTCATGAGGCCAGGTGGACTGAGCGGATGCGCGCGCACTTAGATGCATGCGAGACCAAGAGCGGCCGAGCTCGGCTCTTGCGTCGCTACGGGTGGGGAGTACCGACGGAGGAAGCAGTCCTCACATCATCTCACCGTGCAGTCACCATGGTGGTTCAAGACGAGTTCTGCCCTTTCGATGAGACATATGCAATGCGGGAGCTTCGGCTTCACTCCCTGCCCTGGCCTCGCGACGTCCTTCAGTCACTTGGCGAAGCCGACGTGCGCCTACGCATCACGCTGTCCTACTTCATCGAGCCCTCCGCCACGCGGCGTGGCTGGAAGGGGAAGTACACGTATGCCTCTTACGGTCTCCGCTTCGACCTCAAAGCCCCGACCGACATCAACGTGAAGCGTTTCCTCGCGCGAGTGAATCGACAGGCTCAGGAAGAAGAGGACGAGGACTACTCGTCCACAGATAGCCACTCGAATCACTGGCTACTCGGCACGCGGGCACGACACTACGGTTCACTCCACCAGGACGAGTGGCAGGGCACCGGCGCAGAGCTTGCAGCATGCGACCATATCGCCGTCTACCCCGTCGGTGGCTGGTGGAAGAACAACAATCGACGCGACCGCCGTGACTTACCCGTCCGGTACGCACTCCTGGTCTCGCTGAGCACCTCCACACAGGGAGCCGATCTCTACACTCCGATCGCGACACAGCTCAGCGTCCCCATCACCGCCGTACCCATCGAGGTATGACAGGCTTACGCAGGTCCAAGCCCCGACAATCAACCAAGCCCGGATCACTACCAACTGGCGACTCATCGTCACCGATGAAGGCGGCACTCCTGTCGTCGCCTGCGTCATCGAGATCGTCGACTACCACTAGACCACCGAAGCACCTGAAAGGAAGGCAGGCATGGCCACGTACACCGCACACCCCGACTACGTCGTGCCTACCGGGGACTTCATCGAGGAGTGGATGGAAGAGGAGGGCATCAATGCCGCTGAGCTTGCCCGCCGACTTGATGTGAGCCGAAAGCACATCAGCGAGCTGCTCCGAGGCAAAGCCCCCCTCAGCCACGACATGGCGCTCAGGCTGGAGAACACCACCGGTGTCCCTGCCCGCATCTGGAACCTCCATGAGACCGGGTACCAGGCGACTCTGGCCCGCCAGGCTGCGGACGCGAAGCTGCACCCTAAGAAACTTCCCCGCCTACGATCGTGACAAGCTGGAAGCAGCCCTTCCCGCGCTCCGCTCCCTCACAGTCGAGGATCCCGTGCAGGCCATTCAGAGAGCCCAGGATCTTCTGCGCAACTGCGGAGTGGCACTCACACTGGTTCCAGCGGTGCCGGGGCTCGGCACCCATGGTGCCGCCCGCTGGATCCAATACGCCTGGGGGCACAGCCTCAAGCGAAAGGTGACGATCACGAGCCTGGCTGCGTAGGTTCCAGCTCGCCTCAGACCGCCAGGTCCTCCATCTCCTCGAGCTCCTTGCCCTTGGTCTCGGGCACCCGCAAGAAGACGAAGAGGAGGGACAGCAGCGCAAAGACTGCGTAGAAGCCGTAGGCGAAGGTCAGGCTGATGCTGGAGAAGGTCGGGAACGTGGTGGAGATGAAGAAGTTCGCCACCCACTGGGCCGCAGCCGCCACCGCCAGCGCCCCAGCACGGATCCGGTTGGGGAACATCTCGCCCAGCAGCACCCACACGAGCGGCCCCCAGGTCGCCCCGAAAGCCACGACGAACAGGTTCGCCGCCACCAGCGCGATCGGTGACCACGGCGCCTCCAGGGTCACCTCACCACCACTGACGTTGGCGAAGGAGAAGGCCAGCGCCATGAGCCCCAGCGAGATCGTCATGAAGAACGAGCCGGCCAGCAGCATGGGCCGGCGCCCCACCTTGTCCACCAGGAGGATCGCCAGGATCGTCACCACGATGTTGGTGACCGACGTGATGACCGTGATGGTCAGGGCGTCGGACTCCTGGAAGCCCACAGTGCGCCACAGCGTCGTCGAGTAGTAAAAGATGACGTTGATCCCCACGAACTGCTGGAAGACGGACAGCAGAATACCTACCCACACGATCGGCTTGAGCCCCAGCGCTGAGCCGCGCAGGTCGGACAGGGACTCGCGCTTCTCGGAGTCAATGGTGGAGCGGATCTCCTCGATCTTGAGGTTGACGTTGATGATTCCGGTGAAGTCGTAGAGCACCTGGGAGGCCTTGTCGTAGTCGCCGCGCGCCACCAGGAAGCGTGGGGACTCCGGCAGCCGGAAGGCGAAAAGCCCATAGACGAGGGCCGGCACCCCCTCGGCAATGAACATCCACCGCCAGGCCTCCATCCCCAGCCACAGCTCCTTGGCGGCCCCGCCGGCCTGACCGGAGAACCAGGCGTCGGCCAGCAGGGAGGAGAAGATGCCGACGACGATCGCCAGCTGCTGGAGGGAGCCCAGACGGCCGCGCACGCTCGCCGGAGAGACCTCGGCAATGTAGGCAGGGGCGATGACGGAGGCCGCCCCCACTCCTAGGCCGCCCACCACACGCCACACGATGAAGTCGATGACGCCGAAGGCCAGTCCCGATCCGAGCGCGGAGGCCAGGAACATGACAGCGGCGATGAGCATGACCGGCACCCGCCCCATCCGGTTGGAAACCGGCCCGGCGAACCAGGCGCCGACCGTGCAGCCGATGAGCGCCGAGGAGACGGAAAAGCCCTTGAGCGCATCGCTGAGAGCGAACTGGTCAGAGAGGGCATCGACGGCGCCATTGATGACGGCCGTGTCGAAGCCGAAGAGGAACCCGCCCAGGGCGGCGGCCACGCAGATGCCGATGATGCGAGCGTTGATGCGGCTGACGGTCGAGCCGGCCTCCTCCGAGGTCGAGGCGGGTGAGGAGGTGGCCGGCGGCAGGGAGGAAGAGGACGGTGACGACTGAGAGGACTCTGCCATGGTGTGTTTCCTGACGTCGGAAGAGTCGCGTACGGCACCCACTTCGTGCCGCGCGGCATGGCGGACTCCCTCAGACTACGACCGTGTTCGCCATCACAATAGCCGTTTCGTCCCAGTCCTGTCCCTGGCCGTGACCGGAGTGCTCGCGGGCTGTCGCAGCCCGACGGCGATATGGGAGCACGTCACCGACCTGACCGCCGCCAACCTACGGTCCCTGGGACTAGCGGCGGGCCAGGCCCTGCCGTCGGAAACGACCATCCGCCGGGTCCTGCAGGACCTGGACCCCGCAGACGTTGATGCCCACCAGAGGTCCCGGCCTTGCCTCAGCTGGCTTCAACTCCCGTCGACTTCCGCCGTCGACATCGTCAGGAGAGGGGTGCTGCTGTTTTTTTCCTGACGGAGCCCGATCCCGTGAAGACGAGGAACGGCAAAGCATCACAATGGATACAGATACCGCCTCCAGGCCTCAGCCACTTAGTTGACTGAGATAATAGTTCCATGAGCCCAACGGTTCGGGTGGGCGAAACCCCCACCCTTGTCAGCAGCCTCGTCGACCAGCTCAGGCAGCGGTTGGCGGCCGACGACGCACCCGCGCGCCTCGTCGTCGGGCTTGTGGGAGCTCCCGGTTCGGGAAAATCAACGATTGCTGCGCAGCTGGAGACCGAGCTGAAAGCGGCGGGGATCTTCGCCGGGCTGGTCGCCATGGACGGCTTCCACCTGTCCAACGCCGTCCTGGACGAGCTGGGGCGCGGCAACCGCAAGGGCGCGCCCGACACCTTCGACGTCGAGGGCTACCTGACGACCCTGGACCGGGTGCGGGCCGACGGCGCCCCACGGGTCCTCGTCCCGGTGTACCGGCGGGACCTCCACGAGTCCGTGGCGGCCGGAAGCATCGTGAGCGGGACCGGCGTCGTCGTCACCGAGGGCAACTATCTCGCGCTCGAGACACGCGGTTGGGGCGCGGCGCGCGAGCGAATCGACCTGCTCATCCACATTGACGTGCCCGAGGAGGTGCTCGTGCTGCGACTCATCAACCGGCACGAGGACTTCGGCAAGAACCCGTTAGCAGCCGGCCACTGGGTGCGCACCGTGGACCTGCCCAACGCGCGCCTCATCGCCACGAGCGTCCACCGCTGCGACGAGGTGTGGCGTGAGCCCGAGGACGAACCCGACTCCGACGACGTCGACACTGACGACGTCGACACTGACGACGAGCTCGAATAACGCCTCGGGCCTCGGAACCTGAGGCGTGTCCGTACGGTGGACTGAGACGGCGATGTATCACTCCTCGGACTATTGTCGCCGGGCGTATCCCCGCTGATGCTCCACCAATGATCCGAGGCATCCCATGACAGCCCCCACCGACACCGACACCGCACCGCGCTCCAAGGAGTCCACGGTCGCGGCCCCCGACGTCGAGGCTTCCGCCGACGCGGCCTCCGAGAAGAGGCAGGACCGCAGCGCCCGCATCGCAGTGACGGTCTTCCCGCTCATCATGTTCGGCGCCTTCCTCGCCGCCTTCTTCTCACCCTCCACCTTCGTGCCGCTGGCCGGTTACATGACGCCGTTGCTGGCCGTCACGATGCTGGGGATGGGGATGACCCTGTCCGTCCCGGACTTCACGATGATCGCCCGTCACCCGAAGCCGGTCATTCTGGGCGTGCTCAGCCAGTACGCGATCATGCCGCTGGTGGGCTGGAGCGTGGCGAACCTGCTGCCGCTGTCCCCCGAGCTCAAGGTCGGCATCATCCTCATCGGTTGCGTGCCCGGGGGGACGACGTCGAACGTGGTCAGCTACCTGGCCAAGGGCAACACGGCCCTTTCAGTGTCGATGACGGCCTTCTCCACGATGCTCGCCCCTATCGTCACCCCGTTGCTGACCCTGTGGCTGGCCGGCACCTACATGCAGGTACCGGCCGGGTCGATGGCGCTGTCGATTGTGCAGATCGTGCTGCTGCCGGTGGGCGCAGGCCTGGCCTGCAACGTCTTCTTCCACCGGCAGGTGGCGCGGATCCAGCCGGCGATGCCCTGGGTCTCAGTCGTGGCGATCGCCGCGGTCGTGGCGGCCGTGGCCTCCAAGAGCCAGCCGCTCATCGCCACCGCGGGGCCGCTCATGTTCGCCGCGATCGCCTTGGAGAATGCGACCGGCTACGCCCTGGGCTACGCCGTGGCGCGGGCCTTCGGCGTCTCACGGGCCGACCGACGCACGATCGGTATCGAGGTGGGCCTGCAGAATGCGGGGCTCGGTTCGACGCTTGCCCTGCAGTACCTGAGCGCGGCGGTGGCCGCACCCTGCGCGGTGGCGACCTTCTGGCACACGATCACCGGTTCCCTGCTGGCCATGTACTGGCGCCTGCGCGGGTTCCCGGCCGGAGAGGATCCGCATGCCACCGTGCGCGAGCTGCGCCGTCGCGCCGAGGAGTCCTCGGCTGCGAGGTGAGCCGCTGCCGTTAGGCGGACAGCTGCGCGATCCGCCCCGGAGTGAGCGCCACGGCGCCGGCGACGTCGCGCACGCTGTGCCCTTGAGCCAGCATGGCGTGCACTGACTCCTCCGTCGCGCTTCGCAAGGCCGCCTCGGCGGAGCGGAGAGCCATCCGGTCGTTACCGACCTTGAGGGCCCGCACGATGTACTCCGGCAGACCATCGTCCGGAAGAAGACGGACGTCGATGACGGCTCCCTCTGGCAGGTCCGCCGCAAGGATGATGGCATCGACAATCTCAGCGCGCACCGCTGCAAGAGTAGGGGCCCAGGTATGCGCTGCGGGTTCCTGAACGCACTGCGCCAGCCAGTTGTCCGCCTCGCGACTCACCGTCACGTCATACGTCGTCATCGTCTTGTCCACCCTTTCCCGAGGACCGGCGCAAGGTCGCGATCGATTGCAGCCAGCGTTCCCACCGGCACCTCTCCAGCATGTTGAGGAACAACGGTGAAAGCCCGAACCCCCTCGGCCGACACCACCTCGTACCGTCGATGCGAACCACGTTGACGAGTCATGACGCCTCCCAGCGCCTCGATCCGTCGGTTGAGCTCTCGCACCTTCACTACAGCAGTATATTCGCTAAACAACTCATGTGTACAGCCACTACACACCGTACAGTAGATGATGGCAAGAGCGGGTATCAACAAGCGCTCGCTCATCCAGCACGACGTCGGGGCCGAGAGGAGTCATGTCCTCTCGGCCCCGACGTCGGTCATGGGCAGGCGGCCGACGGCGGCCGGCTCACAGCATGCAGGAGACGCAGCCCTCGACCTCGGTGCCGGTCAGGGCGGCCTGGCGCAGGCGGATGTAGTAGAGGGTCTTGATGCCCTTGCGCCAGGCGTAGATCTGGGCGCGATTGACGTCGCGGGTGGTGGCCGTGTCCGGGAAGAACAGGGTGAGGCTCAGCCCCTGGTCCACGTGCTGGGTGGCCACGGCGTAGGTGTCGATGATCTTCTCCGGGCCGATCTCGTAGGCGTCCCGGTAGTACTCGAGGTTGTCATTCGTCATGAAGGGCGCCGGGTAGTAGACGCGGCCGATCTTGCCCTCCTTGCGGATCTCCACCTTGGCCACGATCGGGTGGATCGAGGAGGTGGAGTTGTTGATGTAGGAGATCGAGCCGGTGGGCGGCACGGCCTGCAGGTTGCGGTTGTACAGGCCGCCCTTCTTGACCTTCTCGGCCAGCTCGGCCCAGTCCTCACGTGTGGGCACGTGCACGCTGGAGGCCGCGAAGATCTCCTTGACGCGCTCGGTGACCGGCACGAAGTCCTGGGTCACGTACTTCTCGAAGAACTCGCCGCTGGCATAGGTCGAGTCCTCGAAGCCCACGAAGCTCTCCCCACGCTCCACGGCCATCTCGTTCGACGCCGTCAGGGCGGCGAACAGGACGCTGGCGAAGTAGACGTTGGTGAAGTCCAGGCCCTCCTCGGAGCCGTAGTGGATGCGCTCACGCGCCAGGAAGCCGTGGAGGTTCATCTGCCCCAGGCCGATGGCGTGCGACTCGTGGTTGCCCCGGTCGATCGAGGGCACGCTGGGCAGGTGGGTCTGGTCGCTGACGGCGGTCAGGCCGCGCACGGCGGTGCGGATTGTGCGGGCGAAGTCCGGGGAGTCCATCGTCTTGGCGATGTTGAGGCTGCCCAGGTTGCAGGAGATGTCCTTGCCCACGTGGGCGTAGGTGAGGTCCTCGTTGAGCTCGCTGGGCTCGGAGACCTGAAGGATCTCGGAGCACAGGTTGGACATGACCACCTTGCCCTTGATGGGGTTGGCCTTGTTGACCGTGTCCTCGAACATGACGTACGGGTAGCCGGACTCGAACTGGATCTCGGCCAGGGTCTGGAAGAAGGTGCGGGCGTTGATCTTCTTCTTCTTGATGCGCCCGTCGTCCACCATCTCGCGGTACTTCTCGGTGACGTTGATGTCCGCGAAGGGCATGCCGTAGACGCGCTCGACGTCGTAGGGGCTGAAGAGGTACATGTCCTCGTTGTTGCGGGCCAGCTCGAAGGTGATGTCCGGGATGACGACGCCCAGCGAGAGGGTCTTGATGCGGATCTTCTCATCGGCGTTCTCACGCTTGGTGTCCAGGAAGCGCATGATGTCGGGGTGGTGGGCGTGCAGGTAGACCGCCCCCGCACCCTGACGGGCCCCGAGCTGGTTGGCGTAGGAGAAGGAGTCCTCCAGCAGCTTCATGACGGGGATGACGCCGCTGGACTGGTTCTCGATGCGCTTGATGGGGGCGCCCATCTCCCGCAGGTTGCTCAGCAGGAGGGCCACTCCCCCGCCGCGCTTGGACAGCTGGAGGGCGGAGTTGATACCGCGGGCGATCGACTCCATGTTGTCCTCGATGCGCACCAGGAAACAGGACACGGGCTCCCCGCGCTGGGCCTTGCCCTCGTTGAGGAAGGTGGGGGTGGCCGGCTGGAAGCGGCCGGACATCATCTCGTCGACGAGGTCGAGGGCCAGCTGCTCATCGCCGTCGGCCAGGGTGAGGGCCACCATGGTGACGCGGTCCTCGAAGCGCTCCAGGTAGCGCTTCCCGTCGAAGGTCTTGAGCGTGTAGGACGTGTAGTACTTGAAGGCGCCCAGGAAGGTCTCGAAGCGGAACTTGTGGGCGTAGGCGGCCTTGAAGGCGGACTTGACGAACTCCGGGGAGTACTTGTCCAGGATGTGGCCCTCGTAGTAGCCCTCCTCAACCAGGTACTTGAGCTTCTCCTCCAAGTCGTGGAAGAAGACCGTGTTCTGGTTGACGTGCTGGAGGAAGTACTGCCGGGCCGCCTCATGGTCGGCGTCGAACTGGATCCTGCCCTGCGCGTCGTAGAGGTTCAGCTTCGCGTTGAGCGCGTGGTAGTCCAGCTCCGGGGAGGACACAGTCTCTGAGCCGGTGTCCGTCAGCGTGTCTGCCAAAAGTCTTCCAATCCTTCTTTGACGCGTGCAACGTCCGTGGGGGTGCCGAGCAGCTCGTAGCGGTACAGGAACGGCACCCCCAGCTTGCTGGCGATGATGTCACCCGCCAAGCAGTAGGCCTGGCCGAAGTTGGTGTTGCCCGAGGCGATGACGCCCCGGCACAGCGCCCGATTGTCCGGGTTGTTGAGGAAGGCGATGACCTGCTTGGGCACCGCCCCCTTGACGGAGCCGCCACCGTAGGTGGGGACGACCAGGACGTACTCCTCGTGCACGGTCAACGGCGGATCCGTGCGCCTCAGGGGGATACGTGCCGACGGGAAGCCGAGCTTGCCCACGAATCGGTGCGTGTTCTCCGAGGTGGAGGAGAAGTAGACCAGCAGAGGCCCGCTACTCACGGCGCGCCCCCGCGGCCTCAGACCGCGACAGACTCGACGGCCAAGGCAAGGGTCTTGATCTTGTCCGGACGGAAACCGGACCAGTGGTCCTCTCCGGCGACGACGACGGGAGCCTGGGCGTACCCCAGGGACTTGACCTGCTCGAGAGCCTGGGCGTCCAAGGAGATGTCCACCGTCTCGTAGGACAGGCCAGCCTTGTCCATGGCACGGTAGGTGGCCGTGCACTGGACGCAGTTGGGCTTGCTGTAGATGGTGATCGCCATGTCCGTCTCTTCCTCAGGATCGGGTGGCGGTGACTGCGGCCCGTCCCCGGACAGGGACTGCGCCAGCGGCACCACACGCTTGTCATTCACGGGAGGCCAGAACGGCCCCGCAGAGCAAGACACTACCCCTTGGGGTGATCCGGGTCCATCACCCCAAGATGCTGTGTCTAACGTGGCCCTGTGCACACCACCCCTCCCCTCTGTGGAAAACCTTGACCTCACTGTGGACGGCTGGTGGAGACAGTCCGTGAGCACCCCGCCAGAGGCCCTCGACCCCATCCCCGCAATCCGCACAACGATGGTCCTACACGGGTACGACATCTATTCGCGAGCCTTAACCACAGGCAGGGCCGGTCGTCGTCGGCGCTCTACCCCCAGCCCTGGGGACGGAGACGCAGAATTCACCCCCTCAGACACGCCCGTTCGGCGTGTCGCCACATCCAGCGAACACCCAGCAAGCAGTCGAGACCGAAAGTAGTTGAAGGCGATTGTTCTGACCAGCACCTCACACCTACAACACGAAGCCGGGAGACGCCGCGGGACGCAAGGAGGCCGTTCAGGGTATGCAGCCTCACACCGAGCACGAGACCGACGCCCTAGCATGATTTATATAGGCGGACATATTGTTATGTTATCGTAACAATACGGTTCCCGACCCGCCTCTCCCCAAGGACATCCTCATGCAGCAGGTGTTGAACGATCTACCACTGACACTGGCCTACATCGGTGCCGACCTGGTGGCGCTCGCCATCCTGGTCGGGGCCCTCTACATTCCGCGCCACGGGCGCCGAGACCTCGTGGCCGCCTACATCGGCGTCAATGTGGGTGTCCTGGCCGTCACCCTGCTGCTGTCAACGAGCGATAACGTCGGAGCGGGCCTGGGCCTGGGGCTCTTCGGCGTCCTGTCCATCATCCGTCTGCGCTCCTCCTCCCTGGCCCAGGGGGAGGTGGCCTACTTCTTCGCGGCCCTGGCCCTGGGCCTGCTCGGCGGCATCAAGACCCACCTCATCATCGTCGCCATCCTCATGGCCCTCCTCCTCGCCTCGCTGTGGGTGGGGGACCACCCGGCGCTCATGCGCCACAACCGCAACCAGGTCGTCACCCTTGACCGGGCCATCAGCGACGAGAACGAGCTCATCACCGAGCTCGAGGACCTGCTCGGCGCCCAGGTGCGCAGCGTTGACCTCAAGAGCCTGGACCTGGTCAATGACACCACCATCGTCGAGGTCCACTACCGGCTGCGTCCTCGCTCCCGCACAGCCAGGCCCGCTCAGCCACCGGCCGCCCAGGTGCAGCAGGAGAAGGTGGTGCAGGGTCCCCACCTGGTCCGGGAGGCTCCGCCTCAGGCCCCCGTTCAGGCCGCTACTCAGGCTCAGCCCGCCAGTCAGCAACTCTGGCCCGAGGCCCCCGTGGCCGACAGCGCCGCGAGAGCAGCCACCGCCCCACCCCGGTACGACTGGATCACCGGCCACCGCCGGCAGCACGCCTCCCAGCAGCACGCTCAGGTGGGCAACCCTCCGTCCATAGTGCAGCCCCGCTACAACTGACCCAGCCGGCCCGCCTCACCTGCGGCGCCACCGCGTCAACGCCGCGCACCCAGCACATCCAGTGCACCCACCGTGCGCCCGTCACGCGGCCACCTCCTCCCCACACCACCGCCACCGCTGCTGCCCGGCAGCACCGGCCCCACCTCGCCACTGCCGACCCCGGAAAGGACTGCACCGTGCTGAACACCGACGGCATCAACACGATCACCCTCACCGAGCTCAACTCCGAGGCAAGTCTCCTGACTCGCATGGACCGCAAGTACCTAGTGCCCCCGGGCGACACCCAGCACGTCATCAGCCACCTGGCCCCGCGGGCCCGGGTCCTCCAGATCGACGGCCTGCGCCACTTCCGCTACGCCTCGACCTACTTCGACACCCCGGGCCTGGATGCCTACTTCCTGGCGGCCCGCAAGCGCCGTCGGCGTTACAAGATCCGCACCCGCACCTACCTGGACTCCGGCCTGTGCTTCCTGGAGGTCAAGACCAACGGGTCGCGCGAGGCCACGGTCAAGGACCGCTTCAAGTACGACCCCGACGACGCCGACCGCATCACGCCCGACGGTCACCTGTTCGTCATCGAGCGCCTCGTGGAGTCCGGCACCTGCACCCCCGACGAGGCGCGCACGATCGCCGATGCCCTCGTCCCGGTCATGGACTCCACCTACAGCCGCACCACCCTGCACCTGCCTCACGACGAGGCCCGCGCCACCTTCGACACCCAGCTCACCTGGGACCTGTTCGGCCCTGACGGCAAGCACCTCGAACGGGGCGTCTCCGTGGGCCACCTCAACGTCGTCGAGACGAAGAACCCCTCCACGGCCTCCCCCACGGACCGCCTCCTGTGGCACCAGGGGCACCGGCCGGCCCGCATCTCGAAGTACGCCACCGGCATGGCCCTGTTGCACGGGAAACTGCCCACTAACCGGTGGAACCGCACCATTAAGCGGGATCTGGGGCGCTACTGGCGTCAGGTCCAGTCGCGCCAGCTCGCGGCCTGAGCAGCGCCGTCACGCCTCCACCTCACCTCTTACCAGCGCCTCCGAAGGACACGGGCCCCACCCCACCTGCGGAGGCGCTGCTGGCCGCCTCATGCCGCGGCGCGGTAAGTCATGCCTCCCCCATGCCCTGTTCACAGCGCGCTCATGGAATGCGCCCGTTGACTGTTTCTCAACGGACGGAGCCGCACAACGCCGCGGCGCGCTGAGGGCGCACCCCTGCTGCCCACCCCGCGGTCAGGCCCCGTCACCGGTCCGAAAATGACCCGACAGGAGCCTCCCGATGAGCCTGACCACCCTGACCTACATCGCCGCCGACCTGACCGCCCTCACCGTCCTGGTCGGGGCCCTCTACGCCCCACGCCACTCCCGCAAGGACCTCATGGCCGCCTATATCGGCGTCAACGTGGGCGTCCTGGCCGTCACCCTGCTGCTGTCGACGGCGAGCGTCGCGGCCGGCCTGGGCCTGGGGCTCTTCGGGGTCCTGTCCATCATCCGCCTGCGCTCCACCGAGCTGGCCCAGCACGAGGTCGCCTACTTCTTCGCGGCCCTGGCCCTGGGCCTGCTCGGCGGGATCCAGACCGCACCCATCGGGATGGTGGCGGCCCTCATGGGCACCGTCGTCGCCGCCCTGTGGATCGGCGACCACCCCGCGCTCATGCGCCGCAACCGTCACCAGGTGATCGTCCTCGACCACGCCATCACCAACGAGACCGCCCTCATCGCCCACCTGGAGCACACCCTGGGCGGGCAGGTCCGCTCGGTGGAGGTCCAGCGTCTCGACCTGGTCAACGACACCACCACCGTCGACGTCCGCTTCCGGGTGCCGCGCCACACCCCCGCCGAGCTCGAGACCGCCACGGCCTTCGACGACGCCGTCCCCGCCGCGCAGTCGGCCACCGAGCCGGTCGGCGCCGTCGCCCGCGAGGCGCAGACCGCCCAGGCCTGGAACGGCACGCGCCTGAACGCCGCGCAGACCGGCGCCCGCCCCCAGGCCGTCCAGGCCCAGCCCCTCACCATGGCGCCGGCCGCCCAATACGTCACTCGCTCCAGCAGCCAGGCGGCCTCACCCGCGGCCGTGGCTTCGCGCTGACCGCTGGCCCGAACGAGCCCGACAGGACAGGCCAGGACAGACAAGGACCCCCGATGATGACTTCGACGACGATCTCGACAAGGATCTCGATGACGACCGCGAGCCCCTCCCCGGCAGCCTCCTGCGTGGCGCCTCAGGCTCCGACGTCGGCCCCCCTGAGCGCCGACCACCTGGCCTCCACCAGTCTCGCCGAGCTCAACGGCGCCGCCGGCCTGCTGACCCGGGTGGACCGCAAGTACCTGGTGCCACTGGAGCGCGCGCAGAGCCTCGTGGACGGCCTCACCTCCGACGCCCGGGTCCTGGACATCGACGGGAGGCGCCGCTTCTCCTACGCCTCAACCTACTTCGACACCCCGGGGCTGGAGGCCTTCATGCTCGCGGCTCGCAAGCGGCGTCGGCGCTTCAAGGTGCGCACCCGCACCTACCTGGACTCCGGCCTGTGCTTCCTGGAGGTCAAGACCCGTGGCGCACGCGGCACCACCGTCAAGCGGCGCATGGGCTACCACCCCGACGACGCCTCCCGCCTCACCGGCCCGGGGCGCGCCTTCGTGGCCGCCTGCCTGGCGAGCACGGGGGTCACCGGCCCGGCCGCGGCCCAGCAGGTCGCCGCCGCGCTGCGGCCGGTGCTGGCCACCACCTATGAGCGCACCACCCTGCACCTGCCTGAGGCCGAGGCCCGGGCCACCATCGACACGGCCCTGACCTGGCGGCGCCTGACACCAGAGGTCCCCGCGAGGACCGCCATCGGCGCCGGGGCCCCGCAGGCCCTGCGCCCGGCCCACCTGACCGCAGCCATCGACGACGGCGAGCCGGTGGCGGTAGCGGGTGTCGCCGTCGTCGAGACGAAGAACCCGGCCACACCCTCACCTGCGGACCGCGCCCTGTGGGACGCCGGCCACCGCCCCACCCGCATCTCGAAGTACGCCACCGGCATGGCGCTGCTCCACCCCGAGCTGCCCGCCAACCGGTGGTACCGGACCCTGACCCACGAGCTCGCCGACCTGTTCGGCACCGACCGCTCCAGCCTGGAGAGCATCGGCGCCACGCGCGCCACCGCGAGCGCCGCCTGAGCGCCGCACCCAGACCATCCACGATCCGACACCGGACCCGAGAAGAACCCGAGAAGAAGAGGCCCAGACACCATGAAGACCACCAAGACGACGACCACGCCCCTCCACCGACTCCGCCGTCGTGCGACCGGAGCCGTCGCGTTCCTGGCCACGATCGCCTTGGCGGCCGGCTGCTCGACCTCCTCGGCCTCCAGCAACGCCAGCGCCTCGAGCTCGAGTGAGTCGGGCACGACGTGGACGACGATCTCCTCGTCGGTCGCCAAGGCGTCGACCGGCGCGAGCGTCTCCGACATCCTGGGGGCGAACGCCTCGGTGCAGGACGCCTCGAGCTCCGCGGACGACGCCGGGACCCCGGACACGTCGTCGGCCACCACGATCACGCTGTCGGGGTCGTCGGCCTCGGCCAGCGGGTCGGCGTCGAGCAACGTGAAGGTCGATGGGGGCACCGTCACCATCAGCGGCGGTGGCACCTACGTCATCAGCGGCGAGCTCAGCAACGGGCGGATCGTCGTCAACGCCCCCAAGGCGGACGTGCGCCTGGTCCTCAGCGGCGCGAGCATCACGAGCTCGGACGGGCCGGCCATCGACATCCAGGACGCCGGCAACGCGATCGTGGTCCTGGCCAAGGACTCCAAGAACACGCTGACCGACGGTGCGAGCTACGCCTCGGGGCAGGAGGCCACCGCGGCCCTGTTCTCCTCCGACACCCTCACCGTCACCGGGACCGGCCAGCTGGACGTGACCGGCTCCTACAAGGACGGCATCTCCTCCAAGAACGGCCTCATCATCACCGGCAGCACCACCATCAAGGTCAAGGCCGCCGACGACGGCCTGCGCGGCAAGGACTACCTGGTGGTCGAGTCCGGGACTCTGACGGTGGAGGCCGGAGACGACGCCCTGAAGTCCAGTGAGGGCGATGATGAGACGAAGGGCTTCGTCTCCCTGGGCAAGGCGAGCATCACGCTGACCTCCACCGACGACGCGATCTCGGCGACCACGGACGTCACCGTCAAGGACACGACCCTGACGATCACGGCCGGCGGCGGCCAGGCCAACGCCACCGTTGAGGAGCAGGCCCCGCCCGGGCAGGAGTCGACGACGGACTCCTCGACGCCCTCGCCCAAGGGCATCAACGCCGGGGTGAGCTACACGCAGGACTCCGGGAAGGTCACCGTCAACGCGGCCGATGAGGGGCTGCAGGCGGCGTTCATCAACGTGGCCGGCGGGGAGCTGTCCATCGCGGCCGGCGACGACGGAATCAACGCCTCCAACGGCGACCACGTCATCGAGGGGCATGAGAATGCCGACTCCGAGTCCGACGACGGCTCGGTGCTGACGATCAGCGGCGGCGAGGTGGAGGTCTCCTACGCCTCCTCCGACGGTATCGACTCCAACGGCTCGGCCTACGTCAAGGGCGGGATCGTGGTGATTTCGGGTCAGGCCGGCGCGATGGACGGCTCGGTGGACGCCAACGGCGAGAGCCAGCTCGTGGGGGTGACGGGCTCGCCGTCGGTGAGCGCGGGGGACACGCTCACCGTCACGGATGCTTCCGGCTCGCAGGTGGCCTCGCTCAAGGTGGACTTCACGGCTGAGGCGATCACGGTGCTGGGGCTCACCGAGGGCCAGCAGTACACGGTGGCGACGTCGTCGGGCGGCTCGGCGACGGGGACGGCCTCGGCGCTGTCGGCCGGGACGGGCGGCCCCATGGGTGGTGGCGCCGGTGGTCAGGGAGGCCAGGGCGGTCAGGGCGGTCAGCCCGGCGGCGGCCAGGGCCAGCAGCCCGGTAGCGGGCAGCAGTCCAACGGCCAGCAGTCCGGCAGCCAGAGCAACCAGAACAGCCAGTCCGGCAGTCAGTCCAGCACCGCCCAGAGCAGCTGACCCGGGCTGGACACTGAAGGGGGCCGCAGCGCAACGCTGCGGCCCCCGAAGCGCGTCGGTTCACGATAGGTCGAGGAGGCTTATTCACAGGACTAGCCGGCGCCGACATCTGCGCAGGTCACAGCACCTTCGGCGGACGCTGTAAATAAGCCTCAGTGTCTCAGATGTCATGAGACAACACAGCGTAGGCCGCCGTCGCGTTCGTAGGGTAGGCCTTGCGTTCGGGGGTTAAGGGTACGAACGCGAGGCATAAGGTACGACCTCGACGACTCGGCGCTCACCACCGCCCCTATGGTCGCCTCTATCTCCTGCAGAGCGACTTATTCAGCACTCCACGACGTTGACGGCCAGGCCGCCGCGGGGGGTCTCCTTGTACTTGGCGAGCATGTCCTCGCCGGTCTGGCGCATCGTCTCAATGACGGTATCGAGGCTGACGGCGTGCCGGCCCTCGCCCCACAGGGCCATGCGGGCGGCGTTAATGGCCTTGACCGCGGCCACCGCGTTGCGCTCGATGCAGGGGATCTGGACGAGTCCACCCACCGGATCGCAGGTGAGCCCCAGGTTGTGCTCCATGGCGATCTCAGCGGCGTTCTCCACCTGAGCGGGCGTCCCGCTCAGGGCCTCGGCCAGGCCGGCGGCCGCCATCGAGGAGGCCGACCCGACCTCCCCCTGGCAGCCCACCTCGGCCCCCGAGCTTTGCGATCTCAGCCCCAAATAGGCCTTCGGTGTCACGATTGGCGACTTTTCATACGCAAGTCGTTCGTCTGGTCTCTACCGGCAGGCTTCTCACCTGCGAATATGCGTTCAGCATCGACCCTGTGAGCACAGCCGCCGACCGAAAAGTCTCCATTTGTGACACAACAGCCCGCTCGTCGCTCCGGGCGTGGTTACATGAAAGCCCAGACCGTCAGTCCGTGGGGCGCACCAGCCACCAGGCGGCGTAGGGCGGCACGGGCACACGGCCGTCCCCCGCCCCGTCCAGCGTGGTGGAACCGAAGGGGACCGTATCGGTCAGGACGTCGGTGGCCCCCATGACGCCGAGCCGGGCGAGCTGGTCGGCGGCCACCGAGCGCCACTGCGGCGTCACGTTGTACACGCCCACGAAGCTGCCGCGCGGGTGGTCGCGGTAGGTCACCAGCACCCCGGGGTCGTCGACGTCCTGGACCTGGGTGCGCACGGCGGCGTCGAGCTGGGGCAGGCCGGCACGCACCTGCGCCATCCGCGCCAGGTCGGTGAAGACGCGCCCCTCGACGGTGGAGCGGTCGTGGCGGTTGGCCAGCCGGGCCCTGTCGAGGCGGGGGCGCCCGGCCCAGCGCGAGTCGGCCTCGTGGCCCAGCTCGGTGTCCCAGTTGGGGTCGTTGGGCTGGGCGAGCTCGTCCCCGCTCCACAGAACGGGGATGCCGCCCCAGCCGTAGACGATGGCGTGGGCCATGCGTAGGGCATGGATCCGCTCCTCGCGCCACGTCCACAGCGCCTCGGCCTCGTGCTCGGGGGTCTCGTCGGTGACGCCCTCCCAGGCCTGGGCGGCGGCCTCGATCCCGATGAGTGAGGCGGCCGTCCCGGCGATGCGCCGGTCCCCGGTGGCCGGGTTGTGCTGGAAGACCAGGCCCGCGGCGTCGGAGGTGGGGTACTCGCCGCTGTACCAGTCGGCCAGGAAGGAGCGGTGGTCGTAGCCGGACAGGCCGACGGCGGCCGCGTCGTCGTCGTCAATGGCCCAGCCGATGTCGTCGTGGCAGCGCAGGTAGGTGATCCAGGTGGCGGTGGAGGGCTCGACCGGCAGGTTCTGGAGGGCCTCGACGGCCAGCGTCGTGTCGCGTGCGGCGAGCATGGACCAGATCTGGACCATGAGGGAGTTGTGGTAGGCCAGGTCGGAGACCTTGCCGGTGTACTTGCCCTGGCCGAGGTACTGGAGGAGCTCGGTGGGAGCGACGATCGCCTCGGCCTTGAGGTCGACGGCGGGGCAGGCGATGCGGGTCAGGGCGCGCAGGACCTCGGTGATGGCGTGGACCTCGGGCTGGCCCTGGCAGTCGGTGCCCTTGCGCTTGATGGTGAAGGCGATGGCGTCCAGGCGCAGCACCTCGACGCCGCGGTTGGCCAGGTCCAGGACGATGCCGGCGAACTCGGCCATGACGCGGGGGTTGCGCCAGTTGAGGTCCCACTGGAAGGAGTTGAAGGTGGTCCACACCCAGCCGCCCACGCCGTCGTCCCAGGTGAAGTTTCCGGGGGCGAAGTCGGGGAAGACCTCCGGCAGGGTGCGCTCGTAGGCGTCGGGCTCGGTGCGGTCGGGGAAGATGAGGAAGTAGTCGCGGTAGCGCTGCTCGCCGGCGCGCGCCCGCACCGCCCACTCGTGCTCGGCGGCCACGTGGTTGAGGACGAGGTCCACCACCAGGGAGATGCCCTCAGCGCGCAGCTCGCCGGCCAGATGCTCGAGGTCCTCCATGGTGCCCAGGTCCGGGCGCACGGTGCGGTAGTCGGCCACCGCGTAGCCGCCGTCGGAGTCGCCGGGGCGCGGGGTGAGCAGGGGCATGAGGTGGAGGTAGGTGACACCCAGCTCGCGCAGGTAGTCGATGCGGTCCTCCACGCCGCGCAGGGTGCCAGCGAAGCGCTCGGTGTAGGCGGCGTAGCCGACGCGGCCCGGGTGCTGGGCCCAGGCGGGGTCGAGGGTGCGGGCCAGGTCCAGGCGGCGCAGCTCGTAGTCGCGCTCCGCGTAGGCCCGGGCGGCCAGGGCCAGCAGGTTGAGGGCCTCCTCCTCGGCGGCGTCGCCGTAGAGGGTGGTGAGCCCGTCGAGGAGGTCGGGGTACCAGGCCTCGGCGCGCGTGAGGAAGATGTCCCGCTCAACCGCCTCAAGCGGGTCCAGGACGTGGAAGACGATGTCGTTGAGGGAGGGCGGGAGGGAAGTGGCGGCGCTCATGAATCCATGGTCCCCGATTCGGCGCCGTCGCGGTACTGATTTCCTCATCGTCCCGTCGGTCAGGGCGGCCATCGGCGGGGCGGCGGCGCGGTCGGTCACGCAGTCGGCCGTTCAGTCGGCCCCCGACAAGCGCCAACGGGCGCCGCCGGGCGCGGCCCCACCTCCTGAGCCCGCGGCGTCGGCCTCCCGCTCCCGCCGGCCCACCACCGACAGGGACATTGCGCGCGGCCGGGGGCGTGTCATTCGGGGCGGGGGCATTCGACGCCGTCGGGGACGGACATCCTGCTCACTCAATCACTGGCGGGCCGGAACGGTCCTGGAGGGCCTCCCGTACCTCCTTGCTCGCGTGCGGCCAGGCGATGCGTTCCTGCTCCAGCCGAATACCTCGGGTACTCACAACCTCCCACGCCCACCGTTCAGAGGCGGTAAGCCCGTCGGGTACCGACCGTCCCTCATGCTTGTCAGCCGCCGGGTCTGGGACCACCAGCGTGGCGTAGCGTTCCAGGACCTCGGGGCCCATGAGAATCGATCGAACCTGCGGGAGACGGGATCGCAGACGGGCCAGGATGGCGAGCCCATCAACATCGACGTCTCCCCAGTAGAGGACCCGCTGCGCTCGAAGTACCCAGCTCAGGTCGCTGACGGCGTCGACGGCGTATCCGGCTCCCCACAGGGCCACAGTTCCCGGACAGTCCTCCAGAGCGAGAAAGGTCGTCAGGTTCTCCACAATGACGACAGTCGCGGGCATCGACTCCGACCGCTGGGGCAGGTCACCGTTCCGTGGGGCGGGCCAGAGCCGGTTGAGCTCCGCAACAGGTGCCGCCAGATCGCGCAACCCCGACGGCGCGAGGCCGGCATCGAGGACCCTCAACCGCACCGTGTGCCGAGGCGGGGTGAGTAGTCCCAGATCCACATCGCGAGCATCCTCCCCCCGGAGCGCCCCGAGCAGGCGCAGAACTACACGCCGGTGGGCTTCCAGCCACTTGGTATCCATGCCGGCCAGCGGAAGCTGACGCAGATAGAGGCCGGAGACCGGGTGAGTGGTAAGCCACGTGACGGCTCCGAGGAGTCGCTCGACGTCGTCGTCCGAGTAGTCCGCCACGGTGGTGATGACGGAGGCGATGGCCGCTGAGATCGCAGCAGCATCGGCCTGTTCATCCCCCGGCACCGCCTTGGCCCCGCCCTCTCCTGTTGCCCCGAGATCCTCATCCTGATCACGGAGCGATTGACGCAACTCAGTAAGAACATCTCGCATTCGAGATGCTCGCCGTTCGGCCCGCCTCCAGTGCTGCAACCGGCCGCATGCACGGGCCACGGCGGCCGCTCCGTCAAGGACGGCTCGCACGGGAACTTGCTGAACACCCATGGAGGTCCAGCGCCGCGAGGCGCGTTCAAGGCGACCACCGTGATCACCCCACGTCCTCTCCCACTGGCGCCATGAGGCGATCCATCGCGTGACCTCCTCGGAATGGTTCAACGCCTGCTTCTCCGTAGGCGCATCGAGCGGAAGAACAAGCCTCTCATTGCGGGCGTTACTGGGATCGGCGGCCCAGGTCGGCAAAGCCTGCCTGTAGCGCTTAGCTGCTCGCGAGCTCAGGTCGTCAGGGTCCCTCACAACGAACCCTCCTCATCAGTGAAGACTGAGAAGAGGTTCTCCTCGTTGTCCTCGTGGGTGCCGGATGCCGAGGCCGCCGTCTTATCCGCCCCCCGCGGGTCGGTGGCCCCGACGACGTTGGCCCCCGCCACAACCCTCTCCTTCTCGGCGTCGTCAACGTGCTCAGCGTCCCCGACGCTCTCGGTATCCTCGGTGTTCTCGAACAGGACCAGGGAGAGCTGGGAGCAGCGTCCCTCGGCGTCATTGGTGACCATGGCGGCCCCGCCGACGTGCTCCTCCAGGGTCTGGAGCATCTTCATGGGGGTGGCCAGCAGGAGCTGGAAACCGAATCCGCTGAAGACGTCGAGGCCGGCGCGGGTGAACTCGGTGTCGGTCTTGTCGAAGGCCTCATCCAGGACGACGAGCGCATAACCGGGGACGGGATCACCGGCCTCGGTGAGCTGGTAGCGCAGAGCCGCGGCCAAGCAGAAGACAACCAGCTTCTGACGCTGGCCTCCTGAGAGCCCGCCCGCCCCTTCGTAGTAGTCCACTGCGGTACCGTGCTCATCGCGCTCGACGGCGGTGAAGGACACGTGCAGCCGCGTATCCAAGCACTGGTTGCGCCAGGTCAGGTCTCGCTGCTCGGAGGAGGCCAGCCGTGTCATCACCGCGTTGAGCAGCTCGAAGCGCGCCTCGGCCTCCTGCTGCGTCTCATCGGCCAGGTCCAGGGAGCCTGTCGAGATCGTGGCGAGATCTGCCAGGAAGTCTGCGACGACGGGCAGCCTGCGTTCGGAGACCTCGATGCGCAGGTGGTGGCCGGGTGAGTACTCGGTGTCCTGGAGCGCATCGTTGACCGGGCCGATCCTGGTGCGGACCTGGCTGACGGCGCGGCGGATCTCGCTGGCGAGCTGGCCGATATTCTGGCTCGACTGCGATTGGAGGAGCTCGGAGAACCGCCGCTCATGACGCGGCAGATCGTCAGCGCGTAGATCCTTGAGGACCTTGAGGTGGTCATCCAGATAAGCGGGCTCGGGGCGCACATCCGCTCCCGCCGCCGGCCACTGCTCCCCGAATCTGACCATAATGCTGACGGCGTCGCGCAGAGCCTCATTCTCTTGGCGCAGGGCCCGCTGACGTTCCTGGCTCAGCTCGCGGGTGACGCTTGTGGCGACCTGCCCGATCTCATCAAGGGTGGGATGTCGCTTGCGGGACCTGAAGCGCTTGTCGAGCTCCTCGCTCAGGGACTCATCCAGGTCGGGCTCGTCCTCCACCACCAGGCGCTCGAGCTCCTTGGTGGTCTCCTCCAGGCGGGAACGCTGCTGCTTCAGGTTCGCCCGCAGGCTGATGTGCCGTTCGCGGGCCTGCTCCTCCGCCACGCGGGCGGCCTCCAGGCGGGTATCGAGCTCAACCAGTCCCGGCAGGTCCTGGGTCAGACGGCCGCACTGGGCCTCCAGGTCAGCGACGATGCCACTGGCCGTGGTCACATCGACCTCCTCCCAGGTCGACTCCGCGGCCCGCAGACAGGCGTCATGTCTCTCCTGCATCTGGCGGGTCCGCCGAGTCAGGTCCTCCAGCTGAGCATTCACCTCGCGCTCGCGCCGCCGGAGCCGGTCCACCTCCTGACTGACCTGGTCGAGGCGCTGGGCGGCGTCGACGCCGATCGTCCAGAACCTGGGATTGGTCAGGTCCCGCCGGTCGTCCTTGAGGTGGGCAGTGCGCGAGGACTTGACCTGACCGGCGCGGGTGACCCCCCGTTCCACGCCCGCGAGCGCGGCGGCGTCCTCGACACAGCGGTGGTCGAAGCGTCGCAGGATCTCAGTGTCGAGCCACTGCGCGTAGTCGGTGCCCTCCACTGGCCGCAGCTTGCGGGCCAAGGCGTCGGGACTGACACTGCGAGCCTCACCACCGGGCAGGACCCGAAGGTAGGACAAGCGGGTGCCGAGCCGTTGGACGTCGACGGCGTCAGCGACCTGCCGATAGAGGCGCTCGGGAACAAGCATGGTGCGGGCGAACCCGGAGGCCACCGCCTCGACCGCGACGCGCCAGGTCTCCTGCCCCTCCACAATGGTGAGGATCTCGCCGACGAAAGGAAGGACCGAAGCCGGCTGACCGGTGGCGCGCGAGATGATCTCGCGGGCGTCGAGCAGGTCCGGGGCCATGGCCGAGCGGGTGCTGGTGATGCGCTCAGCCTCGGCGCGCAGCGCCTTCAGCTGGTCGACGAGCTCGAGCTTGTCCCGCATCACAGCGTGCGCCTCCACCTCGAAAGACTCCAGCTGGACCCGAAGCTCACGAGCCTCCCGATCCAGCTGATCGGTGAGCTCGGCAAAGGCGGCGGCCGTCTGCGGAGGTTCGGTTCCCAGGACGCCAAGGTGCCCGGCCAGGTTGCGCAGCTGGTCCTCCACTCGCGCCAGGTCCTTGCGGGCGGACTCGAGGCGAGCCTGTACCACCGGGAGTTCACTGCCTGCCACCCCGGCCCTGGCGGTGGTGAGGTCCTGGACCTCGGCCCGGGCTCTGTCCTCGGCACGCTTAGCGTTGTGAACCTCCCCGTCCAGGGCGGTGACGGCGGCACGGGCCCGGTCCCGAGTCTGTTCAAGCCGGTCCCGGCGCAGCCGGCGGACGTAGGCATCGACACTCTGGGAGAGTTTCTCGCTAAGTTCCTGATCCTGTTGCGCCCGACTGATGGTATGGCTCAAAGGCAGCAGAGGAGCCAAGATCTCCTCCTGCCTGCGGGCATCAACGACGGCCGCATGCGCGTCACGCAACTCGGCGAACTGCTCCACCGCATCATCAGCCAAGGAGAAGGTGCTGGGGGTATCGAGCATGAAGTCACGCAGGAGCGTGTCCAGGCTGGTCAGGCTCTTGGCGGCTTGAGTGCGGTGGAGGAGGCGCTGGGCCACCTCACCGGACAGTCCCAGACGTCGTCGGAAGGCTGCCGCGAAGGAACTGTAGCCTTGGAAGAAGCGAGCCCTATCTCCCAGATGTTGACGCAGCCTCCGTTTGTCTACCCCTTCTCGGATCATGCCTATGAGCTCGACGAGGTCCTGCTGGCCCTCGACGAGGATCTCGACCTGGCTGGCCGAGTCCGCTCCGCTGCGCACGTGGTAGAGCTTGAGCAGTGTCAAAGTATCTGCGGGGTGCAGGCGGGTGAAGGTCAAGGCGATGCCGCTGCGAGTGGCACCGGGCCGCAAGTAGTCGGTGACGACCTCGCCGGTGGTCTCCTGCGTGACCCGCCTGTAGGCGCCACGCACATAGGACAGGACGGTGCGGGAACGGTCATTGGTGCCGGCGTCCTGGGCGGCGGCGTTGAAGCGCAGGTGCTTGGCGGGCACCAGGACGGCGGACAGGGCGTCCAGGAGGGAGGACTTGCCGGAGCCCGAGGGACCGGTCAGCAGCAGGCCCGAGCGGGGGACGGGCAGGTCGTGATAGCCACCGAAGGTGCCCCAGTTATAGACCTGGATCCGGGCGAGTCTGTGCTGCCCCGCTGTGGCGCTCTGGACAGTGCCTGCGCCCACGCCCTTCGCAGAGCTCACCGCGCTCATCACTTCACCTTGTTCTCAGCCGATGCGGCAGCGTCATCACTGCCATCATCACCATTACTGTCATTACGGCGCCCATGACGATCAGCGCTATCGGTGCTGGCGGCGGCGTCGGCCTCGCCGGCATCCTCCCCCAGCATGCGACGGTACTCGGCGGCGATCGCCGCGACCTCGTCAGGGCCGAAGATCAGGTTGAGCACCGGGGAGATCTGGAAACGGTCAGGCACCTGAGTGGTACGCAGTATCGAAGCGTCCTTCATCTTATTGATCGAGGCATTGACCCGCTTGGCGAAGCCGGCGTGATCAGTGGAGGCGTGCGGACGGTAGACCGCGAGGTGGTCCTGCAGCTCGGAGCGGTCAACGAAGGCGCGCTGCCCGCTGGTCTCGCCCCGCAGCACGAGGGTGCGCAGATGCAGCAGGAGCACCGTGTCCACAAGTGTTAGGGGTAGCGATCTCACGACGGAGGGCGCCTGCCCGCTGGGATCCTCAACGTTACGCACAAAGGCGACGCCCACGTCACGGTCCATCACCAAAGTGAGGAAGAGGTCCGCCAGGTAGCGGCGCACACTGGGCTCATCGGAGACAACGGCGTTCCACAGGTCCGGGTGGAGCTCCGAGCTGACGTAGGGCCCCTGAAGGAGACGGACAAGGGCTCGGCGCGTGTCCCGGGCCAGCCCTCCGGCGTCCCCCTCCCACAGGGCGGCGTGGCCGGTGGAGCCCTGGGCGAGTCCATCCAGTCCCTGTTCCGAGCACTGGATCTGACCCTCCGATTGGGCGAGGGCCCGGTTCACGGATTGCTCTGCCACCTGCTTCTCAGGTCGGTTGGCCTGCATGCACTGCTCCCTCTGCTTGACGATGTTCCCCGGCCTCGGAGGTGAACAGGAGCCGGGGAACGCTGGCAGCACGCTCCCGACCAGCCTTAGAGATCCAGGTCACGCGCTCGACGCCGTCGACCACCTGCCCACGACGCCGCGCCAGCAACAGGAGACCGATAACACTGGCAAGACCCTGGGTAGCGGGCGAGTCCTCAAGAACCTGGGCCACCGTGGCCGCGCCACGCCGCACCACCGAGGCGGCAACAGCGTCCTCGAGCTCAACCATGTCGATCTCGCTGGCACGCACGATCGCACGCACAGCCTCCAGGTCCAGACCCGAGACGTCATGGAGGACGATCTCCTCATCGACTGTGCCCTCCGCCGGGTTGTGCAGCCGCCAGGACCCGACGCTGGCCAAGGAGACACCGGTCAGATCCAGATGCTTCGTCATCCGGTGCTGCGGCTGGGTGCCGGCCGCCACCCGGGCGGCCAGGCGCTGAGCCTGGGCAAGCTCAACGGCCAGACGGCGGTGCTCCTCGAAGGCCCGGCTCTGCACGAACCGTCTCAGGGACCGGGAGAAGCCGGTCATGGTCAGACGCACGGAGCTGGACTCCTCCATGAGGGTGGAGCGCCAGTGACGCAGGAACCTCCTGTCCTCAGGCGACAGACGCGAGGAGAAGTCCCGATCCAGGACCGTGTCGATCTCGTCATCGAGTCGCGCCGAGGACTCCACATCGGACAGGAGCTCGTAGAACCCCAGGAAGGAACGCCCCGCCTCGGAGGACTCGATCCGGTCCACGCCGCGGAAGACGTCGTCGAGCACCTCGCCGCGCGAGCCGCTCATGGCCACGATGTGCTCCCGCAGCAAACGGTTGAGATCGGTCATTTCGGCGCGGACTCGGGCGAAGTCTCCGGGAACCTGCTCGGCCAGGGCGATGATCTCCTCAAGCCGCTCGGCTCCCTGATCGTCCTCAAGCGGGGTGTAGTCGCCGGAATCGACACGAGCGATCTCCTCATCCAGGGCGTCTCGTTCGGCATGCAACGCTGCCAGCCGCCCCGCCGGCGAAGGATCGGAGTCACGCACCAGGCGCCGCAACTGGTTGGAGATGGTAGCCAGACGCGACTGGGTGACGGCCGCACGAGGACGTTCCACCTGAGCGAGGAAGCGCAGGGCCGCCTCCGCCGGGGCGGAGAGCTCGTAGGTCTCCTCCCGGCTGCCGGAAACGGAGGCGCGCAGGAGGATCCCGGCCCGGCGCCACTGATCACAATAGGCCTGGGCCCGTTGCGGCAGATTCAGGCCCGCCTCCCGCAGGGCAGCCAGGTCCTCATCGATCAGCTCATGGAGCTCGGCCACAGGTCGACGCCGCATCTGCCCGCCCAGGTGCGCCGCCAGAACCGCTGCGGCAACTGGTGCAAGGTCCAGGCGCAGAAGATGCAGTCCGGCATCGGCCCGCTCACCGGATACGAGACGGGAAAGCTCCAGCGCGCTGGCAACCACTCCGCTGGTCCCTGCCATTACGCACCTCCCGATTCCTCTGACGTATCCACAGCCGTTCTCGGCGTCCCGCGCCGGTATAGTCACACTCCGTTCAGGGCACGCCACTCGGCCCTCGACGTTGGACGCGCATCCAGGCTACCGGCCACCTCCGACACGAACCGGGGCTTCGAGCCGACTGTGGGCCGGTTCCACGTATCCGGCCCGGCTTGGCTCGTGCGCCCCGGCCGGTGCAGGCTTGACCCATGACTGCCATCGCCCTGACCATCGCCGGCTCCGAGGCCTCCGGCGGCGCCGGCGCCCAGACCGACCTCAAGACCTTCCACACCCTCGGCGTCTACGGTTGCACGGCCCTGACCTGCATCGTGTCCATGGACCCCAAGGACGGGTGGAACCACCGCTTCGTCCCAGTGGACCCCGGTGTCATCGCCGACCAGATCGAGACCTGCGCCGCCGTCCACTCCCGCGTTGACGCCGTCAAGATCGGCATGCTGGGGACGGCGCCCACCATCGATGTCGTCGAGCAGGCCCTGGAGACCTACGACTTCCCCGCCGTGGTGCTCGACCCGGTCCTCATCTGCAAGGGTCAGGAGTTCGGGGGCGCGCTCGAGGTGGACAACGCCCTGCGCACCAAGATCCTGCCGCACGCCACGATGACCACCCCGAACCTCTTCGAGGCCGCCACGTTGGCGGGCATGGAGGAGATCACCACGGTCGAGCAGCTCAAGGACGCCGCCAAGCGCATCCACGACCAGGGAGTCCCCAATGTCCTGGCCAAGGCCGGCCCTTCGCTGGGCACCGGCACCGCCCTGGATGTCTTCTACGACGGCACCACCCTGGAGGTCCTCGAGGTTGAGGCCGTGGGCACCGAGCGCGTCCACGGCGCCGGCTGCACCCTGGCCGCCGCGGTGACCGCCGAGCTCGCCAAGGGCGCCTCCCCGCTTGAGGCCGCCGTCACCGCCAAGGAGGTCGTCTCCTCCTCCATCCGGCACGGCCTGCGCGGCAATATGCCCTTCCTCTACGTCTACCAGGGCGAGTACCGGCAGGGCTGAGCCGCGACGCTGAGGCGCCCTTCGGTTTCTCACCGATCCTCCCGTTTCACCGCCGCCGACGGTTTTCAGCCCGTCGGCGGCGGATGCACGTCATCTACGCCCAGATCTGTCACTCCTGGCGACTTTTCAGGCGGACCGCCGCGGCCACCAACCCATCCGCACCGCCCTGACCTGCACAGATGCCCCAGGCCCACCGACGCGACGCAGCACCGACGCACCTAAAAGTCGCCATCCGTGACAGATCAGCCCGAACGAGCCGACACACCAGCCCAGTAGATAGATAACCTAGTAACTAGGTAGACTACTGACTATGGACTCATCAGCAGCCCGCCTCCTGCGCGGATTCCTGGAACCCTGCCTGCTCTCACTGCTGGCCGAGCACGCCGACTATGGACTGTCCCTGGCACAGCGCCTCGCCGCCGGCGGCCTGGACGAGGTACCCGGCGGGACGCTCTACCCGGCTCTCATGCGCCTGGAGAAGCGCGGTCTCGTCGCGGTCTCCTGGCGCCCCTCCACCTCCGGGCCCGCCCGCAAGTACTACGAACTGACGGACGCCGGACACACCGAGCTCGCTGCACGACGGGCCGAGTGGCGAACCTTCTCCACGGCGGTCGGCGCTCTCATCGAAGGCCGGAAGGTGCACACGGAGGCCCCCTCATGAGCCGGCCCGAGGAGGCCAGGGACCCGGCGGTGGACACGACGGCCGACTGGTACCGAAGCTTCGCCGTGGAGCTCGCCTCCCACGGCCTGCCGGCCTCCGAGGTCGAGCGCACGGCCGCCTCAACCCGGGCGGAGGCCGAGGCGGCCGGGGTGCCGCCCGGCGACCTGTACGGGCCGGCAGTCCTCTACGCCCGCGAGGTCGCCTCTGCACTGCGGGACTACCAGGCCGACGCACCCGCCTCAGCCCCACTCAGTTCGTCACCCCACGCCACTGCAGGCCTCGGCACTACCAGTCCCACCACCGCATCTGCCAAGACTTCGCCCGCAACCCCCGTGGTCCTGCGCCTGACAGACGTCTCCGCACGCCGCGGCAGGCGCACGGTCCTGTCCAGCATCAACCTCACCATCCACCGAGGCGAGGTCGTCGCCGTCGTCGGGGCCAACGGGGCCGGCAAGTCGACCCTGCTTCAGCTGTGCGCGGGCCTGCTGCGCGCAAGCGGTGGGCACATCGAGAGGACGCCGAACTTCGGCTACGCGCCTCAGCTCGACTCCTTGGCGCCGCTGCTGACGGTGGACGAGCACCTCCGGCTCTTCGGGGCGGCGCGTGGGATCCGGCAAGGCCGCTCCATCTCGACCGGTCACCGTCTCCTCACCCGCCTGGGTTGGACCGCGCGCGGAGACCAGACCGCCGGGACGCTCTCGGGTGGGACTCAGCAGAAGCTCAACGTCGCTCTCGCCCAGCTCAACGCCCCCGATCTGCTTCTCCTGGATGAGCCCTACCAGGGGCTTGACGCTCTGGCCTACGAGGATCTGTGGGCCCTCATCGCGGCCTGGCGCGCCTCGGGCGCGGGCGTCCTGCTGGTCACCCACCTGCTGCGCGACGTCGACCTGGTTGACCGCGTCGTCGAGCTGCCGGCCCCGCAGGAGGACGCTGGCCGGACAATCCACCGAACGCCCCGACGGACGCTGCGAAAGGAATCCGCATGAGCACGCCGCCTGACCAGTTCACGCCGCAGACCGAGTGGGATCGCGCCGAGGACGCCCGGTTCCGGTCGACGGCTGCAACCACGGGCCTGGTCGCGCTCGTCACCCTGCGTGAGCTTGCCCGACGGCGCGGCGCCCTCGCGCTGGCGACCCTTCTGCCGCTGACCTTCTACCTGGTGCGCCTGGAGACGCATTGGACCGCGATCCGGCTCCTGTCGATCGGCCTGGGCTGGGCGACGGCGACGCTGGCGCTGTTCACGCAGGTCTCGTCCCGCTCAGTGGACCGCCGCCTCGCTGTCAGTGGGGCTCGGCCCGCGAGCCTGCTGCTGGGCCGCTACCTCGCGGTGCTCGGGCTCGGGTGGATTCTCGGCCTGCTCTACAGCGGCCTCGTCCTTGCCACGATCGGCGACGAGCTCACCCACCCGAGTGCGGTGCCGGTCATGCTGCTGCTGACCGCCACCGTCGCCACTCCCCTGGGCTCCCTGACCGCCGCCCTGGTTCCACGTGACCTCGAAGGCGCACTCCTGCTGCTGTCAGTGATGGCGGTGCAGGTACTGGTGGATCCTTCCGAGGGCTGGACCCGCGTCCTGCCGCTGTGGTCGACCCGTGAGCTCGCGAGCGTCGTCGTGGAGAACCTGGGGTCCGACACGGCCGACTACCTCCGCCGGGGACTGGAGCATGGCGCCACCATGGCCGTCCTGCTGACGGCGGCGAGCTGGGCCGTGGGCGCCCTGCGGCTGCGCACGGTGAGCATTCCCGCTCCCATACACGGATAGGTCGAGAATGGAATCTTTCCCGTTCTGATTCTCTTCACCAGACGAGTCATGATCCAGTGACCTCACAGCTGCCTGACCACGCTGAAGTCCTTCTCCCTGCTCAAAATCATCGCCAAGAAAGGAGAAGGATAATTGAGGTGCTTCGCCACGATCACTTTCCTGTTGAAGAGGGATGCCCGCACGGTCCAGGGAATCGATCGGTACTCCGGAGACTGGCGATCAACTGCGAAATACACGAACTGCTGGCTGGCCGCAAATCCGCGAATGACAGTCCAGGGAATGTATCTTTTGAATCCGTAGGAGCTGCAGTCGATGATGCCGCTCTCGGTAACGGTAAGACTGAATCGGTTCAGTACGGGCCGCCACATGGAGATCAAACGACAGAGGGACAAGACCCATGCCAGTGCAACAAAGAATGTGATCCACTCATGCCGCCAGCTGCCCCACAGGATCCGCACCGCAGGCGCACCTATGAGAATGAACAGAACTCCGATGAAAAGAGCCACTGGGCGCTTCCCTTCGAAATATATGGAGCCGTAAGCCACATCCCGCACCTGACTCAGGTCCAATGGTTCCTGGCTCACACCCCGCCCCTCAGTCGTTTCAGGTCGCTCCTCTTCCAAGCTCGCCGACACCGGAAGGCTTGCATCAGAGGCACCCATTCACATACATCTCCTCTCTGCGCCACTCTGACAGCCAGGATGGCCCACTCAAGTCAATCATCACCAGGTCACTGTAGCTCAGGGGCAAGCCCGGGTGCCTTTCAGACAATGAATCCAGATGGAGCATGAAGTCCTTCGGGCCTTCCCTGAATGTGAGGATACTACGCAGTCTTTCCACCCTATTTGGGTCGGCGAGGAGACTCTCAATCCACTCTGGATACAACCGCGCCGATGCAATCATTATACTGAAGTTGTCGACATCGCCCGCCGCATTCAGTAGCGGATAAAATATTTGCGGCCGTGGACTCCCATAAGACTGTGCTTCCTGAGATGCCCTCCTACTCACCTGTCGGTTACAGACGACATTCCATTTACTATATGTCTCCCCTTGAAATCTGCATACAAGCCCCTTCCAGGAGCGAATATCCTTCCAAGACACCTCAAGCACCCGATCTCCTAGGCGTTGATACATTCCATCCGCAGACAGATCAATATCACCTGGATGCCGCATCCGCCTCCAACGCTTCCACCAAAAATAAACCACTGAACCAAACAGGCAGATACCTATCATGACGAAAATCGTTAAAGAAACCACCGCCGGAGTACCCTCCTCCGGCTCGGCCAAGAATAACGCGACCATACCAAAAGTCAGTAATGTCCATGCCACCCTTATCAGAATCGACGACATTAAAGGATCGAAGTTTCTGTCCGCAAGGATTCTCGCACCCCGCTCAGTCCACATCACTGCTGGAATCCGCACCTGATAGCCACACATTCGGTCTGAAAGATACGCGTTGGCGCTTGCGCACACACCGCTGGCAAGTATCAAAACACATGAGGTGTATCTCGCCACGAGATTACCTGTCATCTCGAATAAGCACACGAAGTACACGAACATCGCCGCTGCGACGAACCAGAAGATCACAAAGAACCACGTATATGGTTTCGCCTTTCCAAATGTGATCACCCTTTGCTTTTCAACGAGGGAGAGAATACTTTGATGAGATTCGCTCACCTATATCACCCTTCCTACTCACACCCCACGCCTACGGAATCGCTCTGCTGGTTCATCTTCTCCTACAACAACGGCTCTTCAGCACGCGGAGCGGAAAGAATCTCGGTAAGTGAACCAACGCGATCTTGTGACGAGAGTAAGGTACTGGCCCACGCTGGGTCAGTCCATGCAGTCCAAATAAATGCATGCATTGCATCCGTGGCGACAACCGGAGTCAGGAGTATTTCGAAGTTCTGTGGACGCTCACCCGAGTATCGTTTCGGTTCTCGATTTCCAAAGCGACGAACCTGATTCCTACTGACTGCATTCCATAGGTCCGTATACTCACCCATGTTAGTTCTTCGCCCTGCCTCCCATACGTTAATGTCCTGCCACGACACCTCAACAACTCGATCAGCAACACGTTGCCGAATTCCTTGAGGGGTCAGCTCAATGTCTCCAGGATACCGTCTACGCCTGTGTCTCATCCAGGAATAATGTACACACCGTGCGAGAGATACTAGCGCCACGGCAGTTAGTAGTGCGAGTGCCATATACGTGATAGGAATGCCATCCGTTCCATCTTCTGGGTCAACTATTATCAGGATAATTCCGATAGTAGCAAACAGGCATGACATCCAGAATATAATGAACGACAATAGAGGGTCGAAGTTCTTGTCGGCAACCAGCCGAACCCCAGTTTGCTCCCACACAATTTCCGGAACCAACACAGAGTAACCAAATACTCGGGACGAGAACAGGTAGTATGCGCACATCCCAAAGGAGGCCAGAACAAGAGAAACGTAGCCGAACTTCTCCTCAACAGAACCATGTGCTATATCGTCGAGGCGCCACAATACAAGCAGAGAACCAACGCCCATCAATGGCCATATCAGAGCCAGTAGCCAGTCGGTAATATCACGCGATCCCCGCCTACTAATAAACTCATTCCTTTGCATACTCATCTACTCTCGTTTGTCAAACTTAATTCAATGACATCGCGATTTAGATACGAATATTATGAAGGTTACTCGGGGTGGTGCTGAGGCATAAATAGGGCGCATTCGGTGTGGGTGATAGGTCGTTCCTGTAGGAGAATTCTTGTCGCCAGACAAAAGCCCTATAAGGAGACGAACCGTCACCTTGAAGCATACCATCGGATTGAGTGTCCATCAGTTCACCGAACTGGCCCAGGAGGTGCCCCAGAGCAAACCGCTTCACATCATCCCAGCGATCCTCGAAGTCGCCAGGTCGCTACGAGCGACACTGATCTACCTGCGCGATATTCCCTAGGCCGCCTTCGATGATCTGCTCGTCGTGTCCCACCTCACTGTCTGCCGGGCCGTCAAAGCGCTGACTGAACTGGCCACCCGCGCCCCGAAGGGGTACCTCATCACCGCCAAGGAGGTCGTCCCGGCTGCGACGATGTCCTGGACGGAACCCTGATGCCGTACTGGAGTTGGAAGGCCCACCCCGAGCTGCGGCTGGGCAAGCGCATGCGCACCGTGCTAAACCTCCAGGTCCTGGTCACCTTGCCGGTCATCTGGCTCGGGTCTCAGAGTCCTGCCTATGCTTGACCCGTGACGTCACTATATTGGACGCCTTCGGCCTGCTCGAGGGTCTCGATGTCAGCCGGTGGGTCGCTGACAGGCGCTACATCGGACGAGGAATGATCGCCCCGCCCAGGAAACCCTCCGGAAGTACGCCCACTGGCGTCACCAGGGAAGTCAGCCGCAACATCATCCGGATCAGGTACATAGTCGAGCGAGTCAACGCCCACATCAAGACTTGGAAGATCCTCAAGGAGGACTACCGACGCCCCTCCTGAACACATTCCCACAAACCATCACAGCCACCCTCATGCTCTACACCTACACCACCACCTCCTGAATATCCTTCCACTGTGATGCGGTTATAGAATTCCCTGAACTCCCAGAGGCTTATTCATGGGGTGTATGTGAATATGAGTCCGAGGGTGGCTGTGATGGTTTCTGGGAAGGTGTCTAGTGGTCTTCTGTAGCCGGTGTGCAGGACTCTCCAGGTCTTGATGTTGGCGATGACTCGCTCGATCTTGTAGCGGATCTGGTTGACGGTTTTGTTGTAGGTCCTG
>NZ_MSKS01000050.1 GCF_001937445.1 Actinomyces oris
AGGTTGTGCCTCAGGTAGGTCAGGGTCAGGCGCACACACAGGAACAGCCCCAACACCCTCGCCCCGAACACCGGCAGGGGGCCGGAAGCGTGAATGGCCTCGCACAGGTCCAGGACCTCACTGAGAGAGATTCTCGTGCTACTATTCGCCATAGCGGTTTGCTTCTTGGTTGAGCTGGCTTAGTCACCAAAACTCTCTCAAGAGCAAGCCGCCACCCTATCTAACGACACACCCCCTTTTAAACACCCTAAACACCCCTATGAATAAGCCTCAAAGTGTGGAGACAGGACTGCAACAGGGTAGTTTTGCTAACTACAAGCGTGCTGAACGGATGGGAATTCGGGTTGGTGTTGTTACTTAGTCTCCCCTTCGTGGCTGGCATTATCCTGCTTACTTTCGAACACCAAGCAGCACGGCTGGTACCCGTCCTCCTCATCGTTGTGGGCACATTTGGTCTCCTACACCTCATACCAATCCTTAAAACAGGCGGCCTCACTCGACGCAGAATTTCCTTGAGTAAGGATTCCGTTGAGTTCACCCGGATCGATGGACACACTCACTCTATCCCATGGAAGGCCCACCCAACTTTGATCGGAATCCGCCAAGGATACGCAATCATCATCCTCGAGAACCACCGCGGGCTACGCTACCCCATCGGCTACCTGCCCCTGAGCATGCGCCAGCTCGAGCGTCTCCTGAGCACTTTCTCCAGAAGTACCCGCCTGCGTGCCAAGCTCTCGGGACCCGAGGCCCTCAGCACCGTCCTCACCATTCTGGAACCCACCGAGGAAGAACGGACCGACGGCTCCTGGACCTGGAGCCACTAGACAGCACAAACGCCAACGCAAGGATGACCACCATGAGTTTCCTGATGGGCAAGGCAGCCCAGCCCATCATCACGCCGGAACGCATCGATAAGAACCGGTATCGGGCACCTCTGTTCTTCGGAGCGATCGCTGTGGCCGCAGCCATGTTCAGCATCCCCATGTTTCTCACAGGAAGCACCACCACAGCACTAGCCATGATCTACCTCGCTGTCTTCATCGTCAGCTACGCAGTTTCAGCCTGGCGCCTCAAGTACTTCCTTTCAGCCGGCCGAGAATACTGGAGTCATGACAGCCATCAAGTCGTCATGACGACCCCAACCGGCATGCTTCTGTTTGAAGTCAGTGTTCCACTGCTGGGCGTTCTGGGAGTACCGCTCGCTGCAGTCGCTTGGTTGCTGCACCGCCAGGGTGACTGGATCGGATCAGCAGCCTTAGCGGCACTGGGAGCACTGAGCCTCCCCTATCTCTTACAGGTCCTTCATGGCTTCCACCCCGTGAGGCGTCGTATCACGGTCAGCAAGAGCGGTATCGAGCTGACTCAGTCCAACGGACACAGCCTCGAGATTCCATGGAAGGAGCATCCGCATCTCATCGGAGTCCGCCAGGCCGACGCCGTCATCGTTCTCAAGAATCATCTAGAGACCCGCTACCCCATCGGCTACCTGCCCCTGAGCATGCGCCAGCTCGAACGCCTCCTGAGCACTTTCTCCACCGACGGCCGGCTGCGCGCCAGGCTCTCGGGACCAGAGGCCCTCAACACCGTCCTCGCCGTCCTGGAACCCACCGAGGAAGAACTGACCGACGGCTCCTGGACCTGGAGCCGTCGGTCTCGGTAGGACAGGCAGGAGCCTCCCCGGTCAGGAGTCCTTGCGCTCGGCCAGGGTTACGTCGATGTCCTGCTTCTTGGAGTCGCGGATGACCGTGAGCTTGACCTTGTCGTTGGCGGAGTACTGGCGCACGTAACCGGTCAGCGCCGAGCCCTGGGCGGTGGTCTTCCCATCGATGGCGATGACGACGTCATCCTTCTTCAGACCGGCCTTGTCAGCCGGCGAGCCGCCTTCGACCGAGGTGATCTTGGCGCCGGCGCGCTTCTCGCCGTCGGCCGTGGCGCCATCAGTGTCGAGGGTGACTCCCAGGTAGGCGTGAGTGGCCGTACCGGACTTGATGAGCTGCTTGGCAACCTTGTCCGCCAGCTTGACGGGGATGGCGAAGCCGATGCCGATGCTTCCCGAGCCTCCCTCGCCATCACTGGAGCGCCCCATGGTGGCGATGGAGCTGGTGATCCCGATCACCCGCCCCTTTTCGTCGAAGAGCGGCCCACCGGAGTTACCGGGGTTGATGGCGGCGTCGATCTGGATGGCGTTGGTGTAGACCGCCGAAGAGGCGGAACCGCCCGAGCCGTCCTCACTCTGGGAGTTGACGACGGGCCGGTTGAGGGCGGAGATGATGCCGGTGGTGACGGTCGAGGACAGGCCCAGCGGGTTACCGATCGCCATGACGTCCTGACCGGTAGCAAGCTGGTCGGAGTCACCGAGCTGGGCGACGGTGAGGTTGTCGGGGGCGTCCTTGAGCTGGATGACCGCCAGGTCAGTGGCGGGGTCGGTACCGGTGGCCTCAGCGTCATAGACACGGCCGTCGGCCAGCGTCACCTGGATCTTGGAGGCCCCCGCCACCACGTGGTTGTTCGTGATGATGTGCCCCTCCTTGTCGAAGATGACTCCGGAGCCCAGCGCGGTGCCCTTGTCCGTGACGACGCCGATGGAGACGACGGCGTTGGACACGGCGGCCGAGACGGCCTCCCAGTCGGGGGCCTGGCCAGTGCTGTTGACGGTCTGGGTCGTGCTTCCGGTGGCGATGGCAGTGGGCGCCGTCGAGGGGCGCGATGAGGTGTCCCCACCGTGAACATCCATGTACCTGACCGCGCCCACAGCCCCACCGGCACCCAGCAGGGAGGCGACCACCACGGAGGCGACCAGGGCGAACCAGCCCGGCCCCCGGCGCCTTGTGGCGCCGTTCTCAGTGCCTGCGGACTTCGAGGCCGCGTAGAAGGACTCCCCGGTGGGGGCGCCGGCCGGCGCGTAACCACCGGGCGTCGTCGGGACGCTCGTGTAGGGCGAGCCGAAGTGCGACTGCTGCCCCTGGTAGGGCTGCTGGGGGGATGAGTAGCTGGACGGCGCCGCCTGCTGCGTCTGAGGGGCGGAGTACTGACCCTGCGGCTGCTGGTAGGACTGCTGCTGAGACTGCTGGTACTGCTCCTGAGCGGACTGCGCGTAGAGCGACGTGGACTGCTCGGTGGGCAGCTGCGAGGTCGGCGGCTCGGCGGGCAGCTGCCGGGTCTCATCCCAGCGCTGCGCGCCTGCCCCCTGAGGCAGGACCGGCTCGGAGTCGGAGGCGTCGGCGGCATAGGCCTGGGAGAGATCCTCGTAGCCCCCGCGGTTGTCGGCCGCAGTCGGGCCCTCGCCGCTGGAGACCGCCGTTGCCGGGTCGGCCTGGCCGCTGGCGGACCAGGAGTCGACACCGGAGTGACCGCCGTCTGTCACCGCTCCGGGCTCAGTGGGCCGGTATGCCTCCGGGTTCGTCTCGTCGTATCCGCTCATGTGTGCTCCTCCTCGGGCATCTCGCCCTCTCAGATCCACGGGTAGACAACACCAGGGCTCTGTACCGTTTCCGATGGTTCCCTGAGGCTGCGCTGTGGATCGTGTAACCGTTGTATCGCAGCGGGCTGAGAGTCCTGCAGTGGGCTTCAGGGTGAGCCGGGTCCACTGGCGCGGGTCCTCTCCCGCCGGCTGCCGTCTATCTCTATCGTCGTTCATGTTGTCACGGTGTGAGGATCGTGCCTCGTGGTCTCCCAGATGACGACACTCATACCGTCGACCGGCTCGGCCAGGATCCTGCGGAGGGCCGCGACGTTATCGGGGACATGGACCCGGGCCCCCAGGGCTGCCGCCAGTGCGGCGATATCCGCATGCTGGGGGGTGGTGAAGATCCGTTCGAACCGGGCAGGTGGGGTGGTGTGGGCGTACTCGAGGTGGGAGAAAATCGCGCCCCCACCGTCGTCGACGACGATCACCTGCAGGTCGGCCTCCTCCTCATGCACGCCTCGGTTCAAGGACATGGCGTCGTGGAGGAAGGCGAGGTCACCCATCACGGCGCGAACCGGTCCGCCCGAGGCCATCCACAGTCCGACTCCGGTGGCAATGGTGCCGTCGATTCCCGCCAGGCCGCGGTTCGCAACCGCCTTCGGGGCTGTGGCGCCGGGCTGGGCGAGTCGGTCCAGGCGCCGCACCGTCATGGACGAGCCCAGCAGGAGGGTGGGGGCGCCGGGGGCCTGGCTCGCCTCCCACACGGCCCGGGCCACGGCGTCGGCGCTGCTGGAACAGTCCGGTTCGGGAAGATCCGACGCCGCCCGGCGCCAGGAGTCGACCCAGGAGGCGTCGGCCCTCTCCAGGCCGAGCCGGGTTGCGAGCCGGGCCGAGCGGAGGGCGTCGTCGTCGGACTCGCGATCGGGGCCGTCAATGGGGACGGCCCGTCGAGCTCGCCCGGAGACATCGGTCCACCGGGCGCGCTCGGTCAGGACGGTGATGTCGAGGTTCTCGCGTCCCAGGAGCGCGGTGACGGAGCGGCTGAGGCTGGGGTGGCCCAGGACGAGGAGGTGCTCGGCCTGCTCCGCGAGCGCGCGGCCCACCGGGGTGCCCAGCAGCTCGGCGTAGCGGGTCAGGGCCTGGGGGCCGCTGCGGGCATGGGAAGTGGGTTCGGCCAGGAGTGGCCAGTTGAGGTGCTCGGCCAGAGACCTGGCCAGGGCGCCGGCGGCCGGGTGAGCGGTGTCTCCGGCGACGACGAGCCCCCGCCCCTGCGTGGAGGAACCGCAGCCGACCTGCTGGCCAGCACCGGCCGCCTGGGCTCCGGCCGGCACCGCTGCCCGGGCAACGGTGGCCGACGGCGGGGCGGGCGGCGCCGGGGCGGAGGGTACTGCGCCCTCCACTGTGCCTTCCACCGTCAGGGGCGGACGGAAGCGGGCGTTGATCTGGACCGGCCCGGGATCCCGGCTGAGGGTCCCGGTGGCCGCGACGACGGCGCGGCGCACCTGCCCGGCGATGGCGGCATCGGCCGCGCTGCCTCCGAGGTCGGCGGCCAGGTCGGCGGGCAGGTCCACGCCCAGGCGCAGGGCCGGGGCGAAGAGCCCGGTCTGCTCGGTGGTCTGGCTGGCGCCGGTGCTAACCAGCTCGTGGGGCCGGTCGGCGCTGATGACGAGCAGGGGGATGCCGGCGGCGTCGGCCTCACTGACGGCCGGGTGAAGGTTGGAGACTGCCGTGCCCGAGGTGGTCACGACGGCGGCGCAGCGGCTGTGCCCGCTCAGGGCGTGGGCGCGGGCGGCCCCCAGGGCGACGAAACCGGCGCTGCGCTCATCCAGGACGACACGCAGACGCATGCGTCCGGCGTCGGCGGCATCAGCCAGGGCGTCCGCCAGCGGGGCGCTGCGCGATCCCGGGCACAGGACCACCTCGCGCACGCCCTCGGCCAGGAGGGCCGCCACGAGGCTGCGCGCGTCGGCCATGGCGGGCGGGAGCTGCGGGGGCTCCGGGGAGTCGGTCACAAGAGCGAGGATACGAGAGCGGCCCGCCTGCGCCGGGCTGCGATTGATCACAGTAGGGACAGCCCAGTGAGCCCACCGCGCGGTTGGGGCGGGCTACAGCGGCAGCCCGGCCACGGCCCGGCTCGGGTCGCGGGCCTCGCGCTGGCGGCGGGCGTGCAGGGCGCCGGCCAGGTGCAGCAGCCGCGTCTGCCAGTGCTTGGTGAGGTAGGGGCCCGCCTTGACCTCATCCAGGAGACGTTCGGAGACGGGGGCGGCGGCGTCCAGACGCAGGGTCCCGTTGCTGGGACGAACGCTGGGGTCGGCGACGTCCTGGGTCAGCAGGTACGTGGTCCCCAGGCCGCAGGCGTGGTTGAGGGAGGGCAGGCTGAAGGCGAGGGTGGCGCCGGCCATGATGCCCACGGAGGTGTCCAGGGCGGAGGAGACGACCGTGGGCAGTCCGAGGCGCTCGGCCATGTCCATGGCCCGGTGCACCCCGCCCAGCGGGGCCACCTTGAGGATGGCGACGTCGGCGGCGCGCCGGTGGACGATCTCCAGGGGGTTGGCCGACAGCCGGATCGACTCGTCGGCGGCGATGGGCACGTCGACGGCGCGGCGCAGGTCAGCCAGGTCGTAGACGGTGGCGCAGGGCTGTTCGGCATACTCCAGTCCTCCGGCGGCCCGGTCCATGAGGGGCAGGTTCTCACGGGCGGTATCGAGGTCCCAGGCGCCGTTGACGTCGATGCGCACCTTCCCGGAGCGCCCCAGGGCCGAGCGGACCGCCTCGAGGCGCTCCAGGTCCGCCGAGCGCTTGGAGCTGCTGCCGCTGACCTTGACCTTGGCGGTCCTGGCTCCGGAGGCCCGCACCAGCTCGGCGGCCTCCTGGGTGCCGACCTCGGGGACGGTCACGTTGACGGAGATGGTCTCCCGGTAGCGGGGAAGGAAAGAGTTCCCCAGGGCCTGGCTCAGCCCGGAGGCGAGCCAGGGGGCGCTGGCCTCCAACCCGTAGTCCCAGAAGGGCGCGACCTCGCCCCAGCCCCCGGGGCCGTGGAGCAGGACGCCGTCGCGACGGGTGATGCCGCGAAACGGCGTCGTCAGGGGAATGTCCCAGACGACGGCGCGGTCGATGCGATCCAGCAGACCGGTGGAGTCCTGAGCATGAAGAGAGGCGATGTCGATCTCGCCGCTGGCATGCTGATGGTCCGGACTCACGGGCACAGAATACGCACGATCTTCAATCACGACGACGAAACCGGGACAAGGGTGGCGGGGCCCACCTCGGCAAACACCCACGGGGCTGCGCAGCGGGCTGTCCGGCACCGTCGTCCGCCCCGGCTCCAGCACCGAGCGCGGCCGTGAGCGCAGGCCACTGTCCGCGGACCTTTGTAGAATGGCCTACGCGGTTGAATTCGCGATCACACCGAGGGGACGTCATGAACGAGGGCAGCACAAGGTCGGGAGGCTCAGGGCGTCATCATTGGAGGCCCGTCACGCCCGTCTCCGCGATGGTCGTGGGCCGCCTGGTCCTCGGACTGCCCGGCGTATTCGGTCTGACGGTCATCGTGCTGGCCTGGTCGGCGCTGACCCGTGCCGGGCTGGGACTCGGCAGGGCGTGCTTGTTCTCCCTGGTGGCGGTGGCGATTCGCGAGCTCATTGACGCCTCGGCCCACCGACTCATCATGCGGGCCTGGCGCTCGGGGGATCCTCACGGCCTGCTGCTGACGTTCATCGCCGTGACCTGCCCCGCGGTCGCGGGATTCCTGGCCGCCCGCCTCATCGCCCCGGCCTCGACGACGGCGCTGACGGTTCTCACGTGGCTGCCGTTCATGGCCTTCGTCGCCCTCATTGAGAGGCCGTGGGACACCTCACTCGGATACGACGCCCTCCACAAACGCGTCCATCAGCCCCAACCGATCCCACCGGAGTACGTCACCGCCGACTTCCGCGACGCCCGCAAGTACCTGCCCGAGCTCCACCGCATCGCACTGACCCACGCGGCGCTGTAGCCGGCGAGTTTCAGTCGCGGACGAGGTCAGCGATCGGATGATCGACGCTGCCGAGATTCCGCAATCCCCCTCATTTTGCGCGCGACATCAGGATCAATACTACTTCCCAAGAGTTGCCCATCGGGCTGAGGATGGAGCGGCCTGCTCCGATCAAAAAGGCGAGAGTGGTGAATATCATTCAGAGAGCGGTTGTGGAGACGCAGTTTTGACTCGAAGGTAAAGGCTCCACCCAGGTTAGGAAAGAGCCTACCATCAGTAACCCATTGATGACGGGACGTCCTCACTAACTGATAATCGATAGCGCGAGTCACACACGCAGCAATCCAGTCCGCAAACTGAATATTTGCACTGAGTTTGGAATCGATATGCATGGGCGGTTCCACAATCCTACGCATCTCGGGATGATCGGCCGCACGACTGAAGATGTGACCGTACATGCTCGAAAGTCGTTCAATACGAGTCTTCTCGTTGATCTGATCGATCATAACAAGAAGATGTTCATCTCTCCCGTCTGCATAGCGCGCCAAACGATTGAGAGTCTCAGCCATCGCCTGAGACTCTCGGACAGCAGGGTCGAGCCTTGTTTGCTTCGGAGTACCAACAGGTTTTTCATCCGCATAATAGAAGAGCCTCCCACCTCTTCTTCTTAGATAGCCAACAAGCCCGTTGAATACGCGAAGCTGCTGCGGAAACGACTCCAGTGTTTTCGGACGAAATATACTGGCTCCCTTCCGCTCCCACCTCCCAGGATGCTCCAGGTCACCGATTTCCGTACTGAAGAGAGTTAATTTTTCACACTGAAAGCGGGCTCCAACATCCCTGACCACCGCCTCAGGGACCACGAATCCCGCGTAACCAAATGCAGCACTGGTCTTATACCGCGGGTGATTAGGCCCAACATAAGCTCCCGGTTCTCCAGTTTCATCGATATACGCTAAAATCACTACGCCACTCCTTGTCCACGAAAAAACCCCGCCCGTGGCGGGGTTCTTCGAATCGGCGCTCGGGGAACTGTCTCATCCCTAGCTACCTCTGATAAAGGTAGCGACTCTCCCGCCGGCCGTCAAGACGACAAGCACCCTCCACCTCGACAGACCTCAACTGCGATGACGGTCACAGTCTTGCTAGGATGAGAGGGCGTCATCTGTGAGCTTGGAGCGTCAGGGGAAGGGCATATGAGCACACGCGACGTCACCCACACACCAGGTCGGCACTGGAAGCCGGACGTTCCCCTGTCAGCGGTGGCTGCGGGAAGGGTCTTCCTGGGAGTCTTCGACGCACTCGCGGTCGGAGTCGTGCTGGCCCTCTGGTCCGCCCTCACGCGCGCCGGGCTCACCTACGACCAGATCACAGGATTCGCCATCCTGGCGACCGCCGTGCACGAGACCCTGGATGCGGCATCCATGCGCCTGACCATGCGCATCCAACGCACCAACGACATGAGTACCGCGCAGCGGATCCTGTCCGCCCTCATCTGCCCGGCCATTGGCGGAGCACTGGCGGCCATGGTCTTCGCACCGCACCGCCTCACTCACCTGACGCTTCTCACGTGGGCAACCTTCCTGGTCATCTTCTGCGCAGTGGATCGGCCGTGGAAGACACCGATGTCCTACGAGGAGATGAAGGAACGCGGGCGCCAGACCCGGCTGATGACCCGGGAGCACTTCGCCGAGGAGATCGCCGACGGCCGGATGACCTTCCGCCCCATCGACGACGAGGGCTACTACCTCGACGAGGACGGCAACCGCATCGAGGACTGACAGGCCCCGTCGCCATGTGCGCCCGGCGCGGGTCCCACCCAAGCCGTGGCCGTCCGGCGTCAGGACTTCTTGAAATCGTACTGCGGGTACTTCTTGGCCCAGGCGATGGCGGCCTCATCCTCCCGGCCCTCACCGTAGGTGTTGACGACGAGGTCCTCGAGGCTGCCGTAGGTGGCTTCATCCATCTTGATGGAGCCGAGCCACGTCGCGATCTCCGGGTAGTCCTGCGCGAAGCCCTCTCGCCCCAGGAAGTGAAGCCCTTCTCCCTTACCGAGCGCCCCCTTGGGATCCTTCAGGTCCCGCATGCCATAGGTGGTGTTCGCCCAGAAGGGGTGCCACAGGGTCACGACGATCTCCTGCTTGGCATCGACCGCTTTCTTGAGCTCGGCCAGCATCCCGGTGGTGGAGGAGGTCAGGAACTTCATGTCCCCCAAACCGTAGGCGGGGATCACGTCCTCCTGCGACACCTTGGTCAGTCCTGCACCCGGCTCAATACCAATGATCTTGTTGCCGATCTGCGAGGCGTGGGGCTTGATATCCTCGATCGATGTCATTGAGGAGTAGTCCGGGACGGACCAGCACAGCTTGGCCGCGTCGTAGTAGGTCCCCAGGTCCTCGATGAAGGTGCGGTACTTGTCCATGTACTCCTTGTGAGTGACGTCCGGCCACGCCGAGGGATACAGGTCGACCGCCCCCTGGCTGAGCCCGGCGTAGAGAGGCCCCGCTTCACTCAGGTCGGTCAGCTTGATCCGGTACCCGGCCTTCTCCAGCTGGGTCTTGAGCAGGTGGGTCATGGACAGGCCGTCGCTCCAGGAGGGGATGAAGCCCAGGCGGAGTCGCTTGCCCCCGCCGCCGGAACCCTTACCGCAGGCGGACAGGGCGCCCGCCGCCGCCAAGGAGGCCAGAGCAGCGGTGAAGGTGCGGCGGGAGGTCTGCATGGTGTTCCTTCGATACGTGCCCGACGCCGGTGAGGGCGAAGTGGAAAAGCGTCGTCGAGTCATGGGTCACCGCTTCTTGATGAGTGAGAGCAGCGAGCCCTTCTCCCGCGGCGCCCCGAGGGCCGCGGTCACCCGGTCCAGGTAGATCGCCAGGAACACGATGGACAGCCCCGCCTCGGTGCCCTTGGCGATGTCGATCGTCGCGAGTGCCTTGACGACCTCCTTCCCCAGGCCGTCCGCACCGACCATGCCCGCGATGACGGCCATCGACAGGGCCAGCATGATGACCTGGTTGACGCCCGCCATGATGGTGGGGACGGCCAGGGGCAGCTGGATGCCCCGCAGGATCTGCCAGTCGGTGGCGCCGAAGGAACGCCCCGCCTCGACGGTCTCCTTGTCCACCTGCTTGATGCCCAGCTCGGTCATGCGCACCCCGGGGGGCATCGCGAAGATGAGCGTGGCGAACATCCCGGGCACCACCCCGATGGAGAAGAACAGCACCGAGGGGATGAGGTAGACGAAGGCCGGCATCGTCTGCATGAGATCGAGGACCGGGCGGACGAGGATACTGACGTACTTGTTGCGGGCGGCCCATATCCCCAGGGGGATGGCGAAGACGAGGGCGGTCAGGGTCGCCAGGGTGACCAGGACCAGCGTCTCCATCGCATTGACCCACTGCCCCAGGGAGATGATGATGAGGAAGGTGATGGCGGTACCCACCGCCAGCCTCCACGACTTCGCCATCCAGGCGATAAGGACGAAGACCACCACCATGAGCAACGGGGGCACGGCCAGGAGCAGGTCCACGAGGTTGTCGTTGACCAGGGTGCCGACCCGTGAGATCGCGCTGAGGAAGCCGTGGAGGTGGACCTGGATCCACTCAATGAGGACCTCGACCGCCGTGCCCAGGGGAATCTTGGGAAGAGGAGTCTGTACGGGAATCATCAGGCGTCGGCTCCTTCGGCCTCGGTGGTCTCACTGGCCTTGCCGGCCTGTGCATCGGTCCGCTCCACGGCCGGCTCGGCGCTGGAGGCGCTGGCCTCCTGGTTCTGCTCACTGATGGCGGCCAACAGGGTGACGCGCGGAATGACGCCGGAGATCCGTCCGTCATCGTCGACGACGACGATGGGGGCCGCGTGCTGCGCGGCGTAGGCGAACAGCTCGTTGACCGGGGTCGAGTGCGGCACGACCGGCATCTCGTGGATCGTGGACAACGGCAGCGCGTCGGAGCCCTCCTTGACCGCCCGGGCGACGTCGTCCTCCCAGACGTAGCCGAAGGGGGTGCGGTCGCGGTTCTGGACGAGCAGCCACGGCGGCTGGTTCTCGCGCAGGAGCTTGTGGGCGGCGTGGGGGCTGCGGTCCGAGCCCAGGACCGCGTACGGGGGTTCCGCGATGGAGCCGGCCGTCAGGACCCGGGTGCGGTCGACGTCGGCCACGAACCGTGAGACGTAGTCGGAGGCCGGGTCGCGCAGGATCTCCTCGGCGGTGCCGACCTGCTCGACGCGTCCGTCGCGCATCATGGCGATGCGGTCCCCCAGGCGCATGGCCTCGTTGAGGTCGTGGGTGATGAACAGGATCGTCTTGCCGAGCTTGCCCTGCAGGTCGATGAGCTGGTCCTGCATCTCCCGACGGATGAGCGGGTCGAGCGCGGAGAAGGCCTCGTCCATGAGAAGGATGTCGGTCTCGGCCGCCAGGGCGCGGGCCAGGCCGACCCGCTGACGCATACCGCCCGAGAGCTCCCCGGGCTTGTAGCCGCCCCACCCCTTCAGGCCGACCAGGGCCAGGGCCTCGGTGGCCCGGCGCTCGCGCTCGGAGCGATTCACACCCTGGATCTCCAGGCCGTAGGCGGCGTTCTCCCCCACCGTCCGGTGCGGCAGGAGGGCGAAGTTCTGGAAGACCATGGAGACGCGCTTGCGGCGCAGCTCGCGCAGCTTTGACTTCGAGACGTGCGCCAGGTCCTCACCGTAGAGGGTCATGCTGCCGGCCGTGATGGGCAGCAGGCCGTTGACCATGCGGATGAGGGTGGACTTCCCGGAGCCCGACAGGCCCATGACCACAAAGATCTCGCCCTTGTCGACGTCGAAGGAGGTGTCGATGACGGCCGCGGTCTGTCCCGACTTCCTCAGCTGGTCCCGCGTCCTGCCGGCCTTGAGCTTCTTGACGCCGTCGGACGGTCGACGCCCGAAGACCTTGTAGACATGGTTGGCCTCAATGACTTTCACTGCACTCCTCGCGATCTAGCTCCTGGCCTGGCCGCGAGGGTCCGGAAAACGAGTTGTGAGAGTCGCGTCCGGACCCCATGACGGCTGCAGACCCATTTTATGGTGCTGCGGAGTGTTCACGCGGTCAATTTGAGTAGGCGCAGAATCCCGCGAATTCAGGGGACTTCAGGCCTTGACACGCCTGCGAGCGTGTCCGGCGCCACGCCCGTAGGACGGGGCGGGGCTCGCCTGGCGCGCACGGTCAGGCACGACCATCCATCAGCACCGAGAATGCTTGAAATGACCACGATCATCGCGGCTCCCCCGCGGTCTCGCGCCGCACGCGCATGAGCGCGGCGCATAACTAACAACGCTCACACCCGCAACCGGAGTTCCCTAGCACCTCAGGATGTGTTGATAATCACATTTGCTTCGTTGATGCCCTCCGCTCCGTATCGGAACGACATGGCGCGCACCCGAACCCCCTCCCCTCTCACGTGGAATCACTACGCTGAGGGACACGCCCGCGGTCCGCGGGACCAACCGGGGCGCTGATGGAGGAGGAGACTGTCGTGCCGGCTGCAGGATGGATCCCGGCGGGCGGTCCGGACCCCTGGGGATCCCTCGGAGGCCCGGGCGCGCACAGACCCAAGGCTCATGCCGACGTGCGCATCTCGAACATGTCGCTCATCCTGCGCCACCTCCAGACGAGTCCCGCACTGTCGCGCACGCGCCTGGCCCGCGAGACGGGGCTGTCCAAGGCAACGGTCTCGACCCTCGTGGCCGAGCTGTGCTCCCGGGGGCTGCTCATCGAGGAGGAACCGGACCTGTCGGGCAGCGTCGGCAGGCCGAGCACGGGCCTGCGCACGGCTCCGCGCACAGCGGCCGGCATCGGCCTGGAGATCAGTGGCGCCTCGCTGCTCCTGTCCATCGCGGACCTGACCGGAGACGTCATCGCGCGCCGCTGCGAGCTCGTCGACGACGCCGCGCACCACCCCGACACGATGATCGAGCATGTGGCGGCCATGCTGTCCCAGGCCCTGGAGCAGCTGACGCAGCAGGGGACGACGGTTCCGGGAATCGTCCTGGCCCAGCCCGGGATCATCGACTACACCGACAATACCGTGCACTACTCCTCCACCCTGGAGTGGCACGACGTCGCCGTGGCGGACAGGGTCCGCGACGCCGTCGCCCGCCGTATCGACCCCGGCAGGAGCGTCCCCGCCATCACGCTGGAGAACGACGCCAAGCTCGCCGCACTGGCCACCTATGAGCGCTACGCGCAGGACGGGGTGCACAACCTGCTCTACCTGTCGGGCGGCGAGGGGATCGGCGCCGGCATCATCGCCGACGGCCACCTCCTGCGCGGCTGGCTGGGCCTGACCGGCGAGGTCGGCCACATGCCCGTGGAGCCCGAGGGCCTGGCGTGCCGCTGCGGGCGGCGCGGCTGTTGGGAGACCCGCTCGGGCCTGCAGGCCCTGACCTCGGCGTACCCGCCTGGCGACGCGGTGCGCGACGAGACCACCTCCTTGGATGAGCGCATCGAGATCCTGCGCCGGCGCTTCGACGCCGGGGATACCGAGCTCGCGCGCAGGCTGAGGCTCTCCCAGCAGGCACTGGCACGCGCCCTGGCGATCCTGGCGGACGTCCTCAACCCTCAGGTGATCGTGCTGTCGGGATACCTGGCCGCCTTCGCCGACGTGTTCATCTCCCCCACCGCTTCCATCCTGAAGGACCGGCTGCTGGACCAGCGCGCCGCCGTGAGGCTGGAGACCTCCCACCTGGGCCAGTGGGCCTCGTCACACGGGGCGGCCCTGGTCGCGCTGGAGTCCGTGCTCGACAACCCCACCCTGGTGGACATCAGGCCCACCTACTAGGCGCCACCCGGCTTATCGACCGCCTCGCCAGTAGCCAAGGGGCACCACATGCTGTAGTTTGTTCGGAGTTCAGACTATTCAGCCCGAAGGAGTGCTGATGTCTCTCCAGACCCAGCCCACGGCGCCGCTTCCCTCTCAGGCGGGGGGACGCCTCACCCTGCCGATCCAGACCGGCATGGATGAGGAGGTCCGCCGCCTCATCGCCCGTCTGGGCGCCGACGCCGTGCGGAACTCCGACGGCACCGAGCTGCCCAGCATCGTCTCGGAGCTGGCCACCAAGGTCTACTCCACCTACTTCGTGGGCCGCGGCGACAACGTCTGGGCCGATGCCCATCCGCAGGAGGCCACCCGGATCTTCCTCATGTCCGACCGGGTCGCCGCCACCGCCGACGGCTCCGTGAGCATCGACCTGCTGGCCTCCTGGTTCGCCGACCAGGTCCGCCCCGACACCGGCTGCGACGTGACGCGCTGGTGGCAGGCCCACGACCGCACCACCGGTCAGGAGCTGCCCGCCACCGCGTGGAGCATCGAGGCCGACGGGCGCACCGTCACCGTGCACGAGGCCCTCGCCGGGCACGTCTACACCGTCAGCTTCCTGGCGAACCAGACCTGGGACCCCACCCAGATGTACAACTACCTCACCAACGGCTGGGACGAGGACCCCACGCGCGTCAAGGAGAAACCCTTCGACGTGCGCCACGAGGCCACGTGGTCCCACGTGCGCGCCCACCTGAGCGCCTGGCTCACGGAGCACCCCGAGGTGGACGTGGTCCGCTTCACCACCTTCTTCTACCACTTCACCCTCGTCTATGGCGCCGACGCCACCGAGCGCTTCGTCGACTGGTTCGGCTACTCCGCCTCGGTGAGCGTCCCGGCCCTGGAGGCCTTCGAGGAGGAGTACGGCTACCGCCTGACCGCCGAGGACTTCATCGACGCCGGCTACTACAACTCCCCCTTCAGGGTTCCCACCCGCGCCTTCCGCGACTGGATCGACTTCCAGCAGCGCTTCGTGTGCTCCCGGGTGCGCGAGCTGACCGACGCCGTTCACGCCCAGGGCAAGGAGGCGATGATGTTCCTGGGCGACAACTGGATCGGCACCGAGCCCTACGGCGAGCACTTCGCCACCACCGGCCTGGACGCCGTCGTCGGCTCGGTCGGATCGGGGGCGACCTGCCGGATGATCGCCGACATCCCGCACGTGCGCTACACCGAGGGCCGCTTCCTGCCGTACTTCTTCCCCGATGTCTTCCACCCGGGGGGCGATCCCGTCACCGAGGCCAACCGCAGCTGGCTGGAGGCCCGGCGCGCCATCGTGCGCTCCCCCCTGGACCGGATCGGCTACGGAGGCTACCTGTCCCTGGCCGTGGAGCACCCTGACTTCATCGACCGCGTCGAGCAGATCGTCGCGGAGTTCCGTGCCATCCACGAGCGCTCCGCGGGGCTGCGTCCGCTGACCCCCGGCTTCAAGGTCGCGGTCGTCAACTCCTGGGGCCGCCTGCGCTCCTGGATGACGCATATGGTCGCGCACGCGCTGTGGTACCGCCAGACCTACACCTACCTGGGGGTCCTCGAGGCGCTGTCGGGCCTGCCGGTGGACGTGGAGTTCCTGTCCTTCGACGACGTGCGCGCCGGCCTGGCCCCGGAGGTGAAGGTCCTCATCTGCGCCGGCGCCGAGGGCACCGCCTTCTCCGGGGGCGAGCAGTGGGCGGACTCAGAGCTGGTGGCCCAGGTCAGCTCCTTCGTGGCCGCCGGCGGCGGCCTCATCGGGGTGGGGGCTCCCAGCGCCCACCCCGCCCACGGAGTCACCTTCCAGCTCGCCGACGTCCTGGGCGTGGACCGGGAGATCGGCTGGGGCCTGAGCACGCGCCGTCGTCCGCCCGAGGCAGAGGAGCACTTCATCACCCGGGACCTGACCGGCGGCCTCGACGACGGCGAGGGCACCCCCGACATCGTCGTCACCAGTCCCGCCACCCGGGTGCTCGACGCCGCGCACGGCCAGGTCCGCCTCGCGGTCCACGAGCTGGGTCGGGGCCGGGCGGTGTACGCCACGGGACTGCCCTACAGCGCCCAGAACTCCCGGTTGCTGCACCGGGCCATCTTCTGGGCCGCGGGGTGCCAGGAGGAGTTCTCCGCCTGGGCGGCCCTCGACCCCAGGGTGGAGGTGGCCGCCTACCCCGACGGGCGCACCACCCTCGTCATCAACAACTCCCTGGAGCCCGTCACCACGACGGTGCCGACTCCCCAGGGCCCCCGGACGGTCCGTCTGGAGGAAGGAGGCCACCAGTGGCTCACCGCTGCCTCGCAGTGAGCACCCCCGTTCCATATCCACGCTCCGCTCACGGGCGCGCACCCACAACACCGACAGCACCGACAGCTCCCTGTCACCGCCCCGCCGCGCCCCCGCTCCTTCCGGCAGACGCCGGGCCTTTTCAATGACGAAGAAGGAAACTCCCATGAAGAAACATGCACTGGCCGCCTCGCTGCTCGCCTTCGCGATGCTCACCGCCGGCTGCTCGGCCACGACCGGCTCATCCGGCTCGGCCTCCTCCGGCGGCGTCATCCGCTACCTGCACCGCCTGCCCGACGGCGAGGGGATGACGAAGGTCAACGACATCGTGGCCCGCTGGAACGCCGCGCACCCCGACATGAAGGTCGAGGCCACCAAGTTCGACGGCAAGGCCGCGGACATGAACGTCAAGCTGGAGAACGACGTCAAGGCCGGAACCGGCCCCTGCCTGGCCCAGGTCGGCTACGCCGAGATCCCCAAGCTCTACACCTCCGGCATGCTCACCGACGTCTCCGCCCAGGCCGAGAAGTACAAGGACCACTTCTCCGAGGGGTCGATGTCGCTGATGACCGTGGGCAAGACCGTCGTCGGCCTGCCGCAGGACTCCGGCCCGCTGGTCTACTTCTACAACAAGGCCGCCTTCGACCAGCTCGGGCTGAAGGTGCCCACGACGAGCGCCGAGCTGGCCGAGGTCGCCAAGAAGGCGGCCGAGCAGGGCAAGTACGCCCTGGCCTTCGAGCCCGACGAGGCCCCCAACACCCTGGCGGGACAGGCGGCCGCGGCCGGCGCCCAGTGGTACAGCGCTGAGAACGACAAGTGGAAGGTCAACGTCTCCAGCCCCGAGACCGCCAAGGTCTCCTCCTTCTGGCAGGGGGTCCTGGACTCCAAGACGGCCCTCGTGGCCAACCGCTGGGACGACTCCTTCGGCAAGGCACTGGTCGACCAGCAGCTCATCGGCACCATCGGGGCCGCCTGGGAGGGCGCGCTCCTGGCCGACACCATGAAGGACTCCCCCAATGCCGGGTCCTGGGCGGTCGCCCAGCTGCCCGCCTTCGGTGACAAGGCCATGTCCGGTCCCGACGGGGGCTCCGGCGTGGCCGTCCTCAAGGGCTGCTCCAACCCCGAGGGGGCCATGGCCTTCAACGACTGGTTCAACACCCAGGTCGATGACCTGGCCACCCAGGGACTGGTCCTGACCGCGAAGGCCCCGGTGAAGACCCCGCAGACCATCTCCACCTTCTTCGGAGGCCAGGACGTCTACGCCGAGTTCACCAAGGCCAACGCGGCCGTGAACTCCACGTTCGGCTTCATGCCGACCTGGCCCTCCCTGGCCGACCCCATGACCAAGGCCGCTGAGGCGGCCGGGAAGGGGACCGGCAAGGTCGATGACATCTTCCAGGCGGCCCAGAAGACCTCCGTCAGCTCCCTGAAGGACGCCAACCTGCCCGTCGCCGAGTAGGCGATCGCACAGCCCACCGGCAGACACAGGCAGCCACCGGCACCACGATCGAAGTGAGAGCATCATGAGCACGACGACAACGACTCCGGGCGCATCCGCCATCCGCACCACCTCGCTGCGAAGGCGCAGGGAGGCCCGGGCGGGCATCGGGTTCGTGGCCCCGTTCCTGGCCATGTTCGCCGTCGTCTTCCTCATTCCGATCGTGGTGTCGGTCTACCGCTCCTTCTTCCGCGACGTCGCCTCCGGAACGGACCTCTACGGCGGCGGGGAGAAGGTGAGCACCTTCGTGGGCCTGGACAACTACGTCCAGGCGGCGGGTCAGCCCGCCTTCTGGAAGGGGCTGGGCCGGGTCCTGCTGTTCGGAGTGGTCCAGGTCCCGGTCATGATCCTGGCGGCCCTCGCCCTGGCGCTGGTGCTCGACTCCCTCCTGGTCAAGCGGGTGACGGTCTTCCGCCTGGGCTTCTTCCTGCCCTACGCGATCCCCGGGATCGTGGCCGCGATCATGTGGCTCTACATGTACAACCCCAGCTTCTCCCCCATCAATGAGCTGCTGGGACTGGTGGGCCTCAAGGTGGACTTCTTCGGCCGCAACATCATCTTGTGGTCCATGGCCAACATCACGACGTGGACCTTCACCGGCTACAACATGCTCATCTTCCTGGCGGCGCTGCAGTCCGTGCCCCGTGAGCTCTACGAGGCCGCCCGCATCGACGGGGCCAGCGGGTGGCAGATCGTCCGGCGCATCAAGATCCCCATGGTCCGCTCCGCCTCGCTGCTGGCGGTCCTGCTCTCCATCATCGGGACGGTGCAGCTGTTCAACGAGCCCACCGTCCTGTACAGCCAGAACCAGTGGATGGGGCTGGACTACACGCCGATGATGATGGCCTACAACTCGATGACCGGTGCGCTCTCACCCTCCGGCTCGGGCCCGGCCTCGGCGATCTCCGTCCTCATCGCCCTGGTGGCCGGCGTCCTGGCCGCCCTCTACGCCCTCGTGCAGAACAGGATCGACAAGTGAAGCCCACCGACACTCCTCGTTCGCTGCGCCCGTCAATCCCCGCACGGACCCTGACCATCGCGGTCCTGGTCATCGTCCTGGCCTACATGCTCGGCCCGGTCTACTGGCTCATCGTCTCCTCCACCAAGTCCAACTCCGACCTGCTGACCACCTCCGGGTGGTGGTTCTCCGGACGCAACAGCTTCTCCACCAACTACAGCGCGCTCATGAGCTGGACCCAGGGGCTCTTCTGGCGCTGGATCCTCAACTCCCTGCTCTACTCGAGCGTCGCCGGGGTGCTGGGCACGCTCCTGTCGGTGTCCGCCGGCTACGGCCTGGCGAAGTTCGAGTTCGCGGGCCGGGGCGCCGTCCAGGTCATCATCCTCTCCGGCCTGCTCATGCCCATCGCGCTGCTGACCATCCCGCTGTACCTGGTCCTCGACGCCGTACACCTGACCAACACCGTCTGGTCGATCATCCTGCCGTGCTCGGTGAGCCCCTTCGGGGTCTTCCTGGGCCGCGTCTACGCCGACTCCTCGGTGCCCAACGAGATCATCGACTCCGCCCGCATCGACGGGGCCAGCGAGATCCGCATCTTCTTCACCATCGTGCTGCGGCTGCTCGCACCGGCGATGGTGACCATCTTCCTGTTCATCTTCGTGGCCACCTGGAACAACTTCTTCCTGCCGCTGATGACCATCAACTCCGCCGAGCTCAAGCCCGTCACCCTGGGGCTCTACGGCATGTCGACCTACTTCAACCCCCAGTACGGGGCGCTCCTCCAGGGCGCTCTCCTGGGCGTCATCCCCCTGATCGGGCTGTTCCTGGGCCTGCAGCGCTTCTGGCAGTCCGGCCTGGCCGCCGGCGCCGTCAAGGGCTGAGCCCCTCCCACCCAGCACCCTCCCTCACCACCCCCTATCCACCTCGCCGCCCCGTCCCGGGCAACGGCACCTCAGCAGAGGAACCACCATGATCCACTTCGGCACCGGCGGCTGGAGAGCCGTGATCGGCGACGAGTTCACCCGCGCCAACGTCAGGCTCCTGACCCAGGGGCTGGCCCACCGCATCCTGAAGGAGGGCACGTCCGAGCAGGGCGTCGTCATCGGCTACGACCGCCGCTTCCTGTCCGACACCGCCGCCTGGTGGGCCATCGAGGTGCTCGTCGGCAACGGCATCCGGGTCACCCTCATCGACCGCCCCTCCCCGACCCCCACCACCATGTGGACGGTGCGCCGCCTGGGGGCCGCGTACGGGATGGCCGTGACCGCCTCCCACAACCCGGCCCTGTACAACGGCATCAAGATCTTCCTGCCCGGCGGCCGCGACGCCGACCTGAAGGTCACCGACGAGCTCACCGCCTCCCTGCAGGGCCTGACGGATGCGGACGTGCGCAGCGTCGAGCCCCATGAGGCCCGATCCAGCGAGCTGGTCACCGTCCAGCGCTCCATCAACTGGTACCTGGACGCCATCATCGACAAGCTCGACACCGAGACCATCCGCCACGCCCACATGCACATCGTGCTGGACCCCATGTTCGGGGTCTCCGAGACGAGCCTGCAGACGATCCTGCTGACCGCCCGCTGCCAGGTCGACGTCATCCACGACCGCCACGACCCCCTGTTCGGGGGCCGCATGCCCTCACCCACCGAGGGGACGGTCACCACCCTGCGCAACGCCGTCGTCGAGTCCGGCGCGGACCTGGGCATCGCCACCGACGGGGACGCGGACCGCCTGGGCATCATTGACGACACCGGCGCCTACCTCACCCCCAACCAGGTCCTGGTCCTGCTCTACGACTACCTGCTGACCCGCAAGGGCTGGTCGGGGCCGGCCGTGCGCAACATGTCCACCACCCACCTGCTGGACCGGGTCGCGGCCGCCCACGGGCAGGTCTGCTACGAGGTGCCCGTCGGCTTCAAGTGGATCAGCGCCAAGATGGCCGAGACCGGGGCCGTCATCGGGGGCGAGTCCTCCGGGGGCCTGACCGTGCGCGGCCACATCCCCGGCAAGGACGGGATCTACGCCGGCTCCCTGCTGGTCGAGGCGGTGGCGGCCTCGGGCAAGCGGCTCTCCGAGCTCTACGCCGACATCGTGGCCCGGTACGGTGAGCTCGTCATGGTGGAGAACGCCTACGGCTTCACCTCCGAACGGCGCGCCGAGCTTGAGGAGCGCATCTTCAGCGCCCACGACCTGCCCGCCTTCACCCACGACATCGAGCGCGTCTCCTGGCAGGACGGCTGCAAGGTCTACTTCACCTGCGGCGGCTGGGTGACGATCCGCTTCTCGGGCACCGAGCCGCTCCTGCGGGTCTTCGCCGAGATGCCCACCGGTGACGAGGCCCGGGCCACCGCGGCCGCCGTCGCGAGCCACTACGGCCTGGACGCCTGAGACGGGCAGGAGGAAGGAACCCATGACAGACGCGATCACTGAGACGGTGAGCGGCGCGGCGGAGCGCACCCGTGTCGCCGTCGTCCTGGCCCGGGGCCTGGGCACACGCATGCGGGCGAGCAGCGCGGCCGGCTCCGGCCTGACCTCCCAGCAGGCCACGGCCGCGGCCAGCGGCTACAAGGCCCTCATGCCCATCGGCGAGCACCGGCTCATCGACTACAGCCTCTCGGCCCTGGTCGACGCCGGGATCGAGCGGGCCGTCCTGGTCGTGGGGCCCGAGCACGAGGACTTCCGCCGCCACGTCGACTCCCTGGAGCTCAGCCGGCTCACGATCGACCTGGCCGTCCAGGTCAACCCCTTGGGGACGGCCGACGCCGTCCTGTCCGCCGAGGCCGCCGTGGGCGGGGAGCCCTTCCTCATGGTCAACGGGGACAACTACTACCCCCGTCAGGTGCTGCGCGACCTGGCCCGCCACCGGGGCAACGCCCTGGCCGGTTTCGACCGTGCCGCCCTGGTGGCCGAGTCCAACATCCCCGCCGAGCGGATCGCCGCCTTCGCCCTCGTGCGCGCCCGCGACGGGGCGCTGGAGGAGATCGTGGAGAAGCCCTCAGCGGAGGTGGTTCGGGCCGCCGGTCCCCACGCCCCGGTGTCGATGAACGCCTTCCGGTTCACCCCGGAGATCTTCGCCGCCTGCCGCCGCATCACCCCCTCGCCGCGCGGCGAGCTGGAGATCGTCGACGCCGTGCGCGCCCTGCCCGGCCCGGTCTCGGTCCTCTCTGCGACCGGCGGGGTCCTGGACCTGTCGCGGCGTGAGGACATCGCCGAGGTCGAGGCCCGCCTGTCCAGGACGGAGGTGTCGCTGTGAGCCGGGAGACGCACGGGGCGTTGAGTGAGGCGCCCGAGGAGACCGCCTGGCGGGTGCCCGGGCGCGTCGAGGTGCTGGGCAAGCACACCGACTACGCCGGCGGCTCGGTCCTGGTCGGCGCCGTCGACCGGGCGATCACGGCGCGGGCGCGTCGCGTGGCGGGGCCGCCGGGGTCCCTGACCGCCACCACGGACGGCGGTGATCCGGTCACCCTGCGCGCCGGGGTGGACCCGGGTCTGGAGCCGGGCCACTGGGGCCGCTACCTTCAGACGGTGCTGGACCGCCTCACCCTCAACTTCGGGGCGGGAGCCGCGGCCCACCTGTCCGTCTCCTCGGACCTGCCGCCGGCCTCCGGGATGAGCTCGTCCTCCGCGCTGGTGTGCGCCACGGCCCTGGCCCTGGCCTCCCTCAACGGCTGGGACGAGGATCCCCGGTGGATCGATTCGATGCCCGACCGACTGTCCCTGGCCGGCTACCTCGCCGCCGTGGAGGGTGGACGGGCGTGGCGGGACCTGCCGGGGACCAGCGGGGTGGGCACTCGCGGCGGGAGCGAGGACCACACCGGCATGCTGTGCGGTGCCCAGGACCGGCTGCTCCTGGCCGGGTTCGACCCGATACGCATCGATCAGACCATCTCCTTCCCCGCCCAGTGGGCGCTCGTCGTCGGCGTGAGCGGGGTGCTGGCCCACAAGACCGGTGCGGCCCTGGAGGACTACAACCGCGGGCCGAGTACCGTCCAGGCGGTGCTGGCCAGGTGGAATGAGTCCACCGGACGCACTGACGCCTCCCTGGCCGGTGCGGTCAGGCACCTGGTCGGGGAGGCCACCGGCGAGCAGGCGGCCGGTGACCCGGCCCTGAAGGACCTGCTGGGGCTGTGCGAGCCCGGCTACGAGAGGCAGCGGATCGAGCAGTTCCTCATCGAGTCCCTCGTCCTGGTTCCCACCGGTGCCCGGATGATCGCCGCGGCCGACCCGGGGGTGGGTGAGGTCCTCCACCGCTCCCAGGAGCTGGCCGACCGCGGCCTGTGCAACCAGGTGCCGCAGACTCGGCTCATGGTGTCGCTGGCCCGTCAGGCGGGCGCCATCGGTGCCTCCTCCTTCGGCGCCGGGTGGGGCGGGTCGGTGTACGCCCTGGTGCGGGCCGACGACGCTGAGGCCTTCGCCGAGCAGTGGATCGGGGCCTACCGGGACCGTGAGCCGGGCGCCGAGCAGGCCGCGGTGATCGTCACCAGGCCGGGGCCGGGGGCCTGCCGGCTGCTCTGAGCGCCCCGACCGGCCGGGTTCACACCGCGTCGCGGGTGACGGGGCAGGTCATGCAGTGCGAGCCGCCGCGGCCGCGCACGAGCTCGACGCCGGGGGTCTCGACGACCTCGATGCCGGCCTTGCGCAGGGCGTCGTTGGCGCGCTGGTTGTGGGCGTAGCCGATGACACGCCCGGGGGCCAGGGCCACGACGTTGCAGGAGTCCCGGGCGAGCTCGCGCAGGGCCTCGGCCTCGTCGGAGGCGCCGGGGCTGATGACGCGGAAGGAGTCGATGCCGGCGGCGCGGGCGAGGACCGCGTCCATCTGAGAGCCGTCGTGGACCGTCACCTGGAGGGACCGCCCGGTGGCTGCGGGCTCGATCTCCACGGTGGTGACCTCGGTGAAGCCGGGGAAGCGCAGGTAGGTGTCGGGGCTGACCATCGTCATGAGGGTGTCCAGGTGCATGACGGCCTCGAGCTGGGTGTAGAAGGCGGCGTCGGGCATGTGGACGCCGATGACCCGGTCGGCCACGCCGGAGGCGAAGAGCTGGGAGGCCAGGCGCTCCACGCCCGCGGCGGTGGAGCGGTGGGTCAGGCCCATGACGAGGGTCCGGTTACCCAGGATCTGGAAGTCGCCGCCCTCGATGGTCGAGGCGGCCGAGACCCGCCCCACCTCGCGCCACAGGCGGGCGTCCGGGCCGTCGGAGCCGGCGAGCTCGGCCAGGCGCGGGCCGAAGGCCGGGTGGTGGCGGTAGACGGCCTCGTAGCCGATGGCCTCACGACGGCGCGGCTCCAGGGCCATGGAGTTGACCGAGACCCCGCCGTAGAGCCAGGCCGACGCGTCGCGGGTGAAGAGCAGGTTGGGCAGCGGGGTGACGACGAACGGCCCCTCCAGGGTGGACAGGTAGGTGGAGGAGAACAGGTCGCACCCCTCGGAGGAGCTGAGGCGCTCGCGCAGTTCGGTGCGGGTGATGCCGCCCAGGAGCACCTCGGCGAGGTCGGCGTCGGGCAGGGACTGGAAGTAGTCGATGAGCAGCTCGGAGGCGGAGACGCCGACGACGTCGGGACCGATGGCCTCGTCCAGGACCAGCCGGCGGGCCTCGGGGACGGCCAGGACCTCGGTGAACAGCTCGCGGAAGTCGTGGACGATGACGCCCTCGGAGCGCAGGATCGCGGTGAAGGCGTCGTGCTCGGCCTGGGCCCGGGGGACGTTGAGGGCGTCGTCGAAGAGCAGGGAGTCGGCGTTGATGGGGGTCAGGCGGGCGATCTCCCCGCCGGGACGGTGGACGATCACCTCGCGCAGGGCACCGGTCTCGGAGTCGATTCGCCCCCCGCCCTCGGCCACGGGAACGAAGGGACGGCTGGCGGTCGCACCGGTCTGTGTCATGGGCACAGCGTAGTCGGAGGTCAGGGGTGTCTCCGCCCGGTCGCCGGCAGGAATGGTCCGCACCACCGCCGTCGCCCGCCATCGACAGGTTTTGTTGAGCGAAGAATCAACCGGGACGGCGAAGAACGCAGTTGTCGCAAACCACAGGAATGGTAAGATAAATTGTTCATAACACCCCCGAGACAGGAGTTCCCTCCATGAAATCTGTCGTCCGCATCTCCCTTGTCGCCCTGCTCCTGGCGGGCTTCGCCGCGCCGGCCAGCGCCGCGCCGGCCACCGCCCCCGCACGACACGACGACTCAGCAAGCTTCTTCGGGAAGCCCTACTACGACTTCTGCGTCTTCCCGCCCTCCATGTTGTGCGACTGGTCGAAGAACCGCTGGTACTCCTGAGAAATGTCGCCGCCATCCCTAAGCCCGCCCCTTAGGGATGGCGGCATTTTTCCGCCACCAAATACCCAAGATAAGCCTCAATCACAACATCGGCACCCACCTCAAGGACCATGCAGAACGATAGTTTCCTATCACGACTCTGGATGCGACACCAGAGGTTTTTGCCACGCCTGAGGCGAGCCACTCTCATTTCATTCATCATCCCCCTCATCCTTTTGGATGCCTTCACCTACCTCACTCTCAAAGATAACATAAATAATGCAATAGTTATTGGAGAAATATTTCAGATACTCTCGTTCCTCCCGTATGTCTACACAAAAGATCGACGAGTCGGGATGGCCACCTTTTCCATCGCACTCCTCATCATCTTTTCCGTTGCAGGATCACGCCTGGCGTGGGCATGGGTTCTTGTATACATTATAGTCGCCGACCTCACGGCAGCAAAGAAATCCAAACTCGCCCTTATCCAGCTCTCCGTGTTCTTTCTGGCGCAGCTCATTGCAGGGATCCCTTTCCTTCCCGTGACAGTCTGGACAGTATTCTGGGGAACCCTGTTCGCCTCCCTCGGGCTCCTGATCCGCAATACCAAAGACCGTTTGGAGGAGATGCAGCGGGAGGCGGAGCGTTCCAAGGAGATTGCTGCCGAGCTCATTCAGCAGCTGCGCCGCGATATCGCCGACAGCCTCCATGACGACCTGGCAGCCGACCTCACCCGCATGCTCATCATCTCCCGCTCCATCAGGCTCCCCCTCGGCGATGACCGCGACCGCGTCCTCGACCTGCAGGACCGGACCCAGCAGGCCCTCGCCCACCTGCGCCTGCTCATCCACAACCTCGCCGTCTCCCAGGGGCCGCCCAAGGAGGAGCCCACCCTTCAGGAGATCGTCGACTCCAGCGTCTCCACGCTGGCCCAGCGCGAGATCGTTCTGGACGCCGACCTCGACGGCATCGAGAGGATTCCGGCGCTGCACCGCTCCGAGCTCGGCCGGCTCCTGGTCGCCTTCATCCGCGAGAACACCCTCAACGCCCTCAAGTACAACTTCCCCCGCGACCTTGTCTCCCTCTTCGTGGAGCAGGAGCAGGACACCCTTTTCATCAGCTTCAGCTCACCCTGGCATGATCAGAAGGTGCCCGAGGAGATGCACGGGGGGTACGGTTTATGGGCCCTCCAAGACCGGTTCGAGAATGCCGGGGGTTCCTTGAGCTCGAACCGGATCGGAGCCTCCTGGACCGTTCTCGCCAGTCTTCCCTGGAACGAGATCGCCACACCAACCACTAATGCGAGATCCCTCATGTCGCCACCGGACGGAGCCGCTTATGCCTAGTCACACCCTGCGTTCCCTGCGAGTCCTCATCGTTGATGACGACCCGCTCATTCGCACCACCTTCGCCGAACAGCTCGATTCGCAGCGGGCCATTACCGTCGTCGCCGCCGCCTCCGGCGGACGGCAGGCCATCAGTCTGCTCATGACCGGGCAGCAGCCGATCGACGTCGTCCTGCTGGACAGCGACATGCCGGAGATGGATGGTGCCCAGACCGCCAGAGCGATCTATGAGCGCTTCCCCAGGATGCCCATTGTCATGTTCACCGTCTTCAGCCGTGACGAGATGCTCGCCGAGGCCCTGGCCGAGGGCGTCAACGGCTTCATCACCAAGGACGAGAGCACCGAGAACGTCGCTGCGGCGCTGCTGCGCGCCAGCCGTGGCGAGCCCGTCATGTCCTCACGCCCCACGAAGATGCTCGTCAACGCCTACCAGTCCGAGCAGAAGCGCGCCACCGCGGAGGCCCGCATCCAGGAGCTGGTCAACGAGCTGCCGCCCCGCCTCCGAGACATCTACACCTGCCTCCTGGAGGGGCTGACCAACCGGCGCATCGCCCGCAAGCTCGGCATCTCTGAGAACACCGTGCGCATCTACGTCTCCGAGGTCCTCCACCGCCTCGGCCACACCTCGCGCACCGAGCTCATCGCCGCGGCCCTGGGGAACTAGGGGCCACGGCCACCGCACCGGCACCCAGGGGTGGGGTCGAGCCCCGGTGGCCCTACGCTGAGGCCATGAACACCACCTCCGTTCACCCGTTGCCGCGCCGAGTCTCAGAGATCTTCTCCCCCGCCCGCTGGCGGGAGGTGTCCGGTTTCCCCCATGCCGAGGCCGGCACGGACCCCTCCCAGCAGCGGGCGCAGGCTCTCACGGATATCACCTACCACAGGGGCTGCGTCCGGGGCGAGAACGGCGCTTGGCTCCGGGACCTGCCGGTAGTCCGGGTGGCTTTCAACCGGCCCGAGGTGCGTAACGCCTTCCGCCCCCGCACCGTCGACGAGCTCTACCGGGTCCTGGACCACGCGCGCATGAGCGGCGACGTCGGCGCCGTCATCCTCACCGGCAACGGCCCCTCCCCGCGCGACGGCGGCTGGGCCTTCTCCTCCGGCGGCGACCAGCGCATCCGCGGTCGGGACGGCTACCGCTACGAGCAGGAGGACTCGCCACAGTCCCCGACGGCCGCAGGCGAGTCTGAGGACCGCGCCTACAGCCACGAGGCCGACGTCGCCGCCGCCCAGGCCCGCCTCGACACCGCACGGGCCGGCCGGCTCCACATCCTGGAGGTTCAGCGCCTCATCCGCACCATGCCCAAGGCGGTCATCGCCGCCGTCCCGGGCTGGGCCGCCGGTGGCGGTCACAGTCTCAACGTCGTGTGCGACCTGTCGCTGGCCTCGATCGAGCACGCGCGCTTCAAGCAGACCGACGCCGATGTCGGCAGCTTCGACGCCGGCTACGGCTCCGCGCTCCTGGCCCGGCAGGTCGGGGACAAGCGGGCCCGCGAGATCTTCTTCCTGGCCCGCACCTACGACGCCGTCACCGCCGAGCGCTGGGGCGTCGTCAATGAGGCGGTCCCCCACGCCGAGCTCGAGGAACGGGCCCTGGAGTACGCGGCCACGGTGGCGGGCAAGTCCCCGCAGGCCATCCGCATGCTCAAGCTCGCCTTCAACCTGGCCGACGACGGCTTGGCCGGCCAGCAGGTCTTCGCCGGCGAGGCCACGCGCCTGGCCTACATGACTGACGAGGCCGTGGAGGGGCGCGATGCATTCCTTCAGCGCCGTACCCCCGACTGGTCATCCTTCCCGTACTACTTCTGACCATTTCTGACTATGAGCCGTCAGCGCGACCGCCTATGAGGACTCCGGGGCGATATCCCAAGAGCATTCAGAATTGTGGCGAGGACCGGAATGAAGAGAATATTCCGAAAGGAACTCGCACCCTCGACATTCCCCTCCGATTCCCGCCGGAGTCGGAAATAGAAGTGCACATTGTTGCCCGCTCATCGCGACGATGACCGCCCTCGTCACCCGCCACGTCCGCCCAGCCTCAGAAAACCGCGGAATGACAGGAAAACGCCTCAGAGGCACTGACATCCATCAGCATCGAGGCCGGCCTCTTCGAAGCGACTTTACTGTTATCTACATCACGATTTGGGTGCTCATGTCACCCCGCGCCACCACACCCCGCCCCTCGGTTCGCCGCCAGGTGGAGTCCCCGGTGAGGTCGGCCGAGGGTGTGGGGCTCGGCGAGCCGGTCATGGTGCCGGCCTGGCCGGCACCCTCGTGAGTCTCGTCGCGAAGGCGCACTCCGGGGCGGGCGCCGATCACCTGCAGGCCGGAGGCGGTGTAGTCGGGCAGATGGCACTGGAGCGCGGCCGGGACGTCCAGGATCAGCTCCACGCCCAGCCCGAGCATGACGATGCCGATCCAGCGGATGAGGTCCTGCGGCAGGTGGAGCAGGCTCAGCAGGATAGACCCCAGGAGCGCCAAGAGCGTGAAACCGACCACAAAGTAGGTGACCGCGAGGCGGGGGTGGAAGCGGGAGGCGAAGCCGCCGTCGGCCCCCTTGTCACCACCGCGTGCGCCCCGCGCTTCTGCGGAGAGGAGGATGACGGGGAGCACGGGAGGAACGCGCGGGAGATACCCGCGATGAGCTCTCCAGTAGCCCGATGGCCACGAGACTCGAGACGGTTGTCACGATACTTCACCCATTCGGTCAGTTTCTTGTTGCTAGTCTCGAAAGAGGTTCGGAGCCACCGGCAACGGGGATTGTCGAACAACCGCATAGCCGTCTATGACGATCATCACTCGTGACGGGCGTCGTCAAGCTCTTCCTCGAGCTCCATGGACGACGTCGTCTCCGGACCCGCAAGAGCGGGCCATCCCGCACTGATACTGCACCAGCAAGCGCATAGGAGATCTCATGCGATTCACCGCTACACGTGCCAAGACCCTCGCCACCTCGCTCCTCATCGTCACCGCCGGACTCGGTCTGGCGGCCTGCTCGGGCTCCGGTTCGAGCGACTCGACCACTCCCGCCACCAACCAGACCGCGGGCAAGACCAGCGACGGTGGGGCCGCCACGCCCAGCGCTGACAGCAAGACGACCGGTGGCACCAACGGCGGAAGCGCTCACCCCACCGTCTCTCAGGGCCAGCAGCCCGGCGGCGACCACCAGCAGGGTGGTGCGGACAGCAGCGCCGGCACCCAGCAGGGTGGCCAGCAGCCTGGCGGCGACAACCAGCCCGGTGGCCAGCAGGGCGGCCAGCAGCAGGGTGGCTCCATTCAGGGCGACAACCAGCCCGGCGGCCAGCACCAGGAAGGACAGCAGCCCGGACAGCAGGGTGGCCAGCAGCAGGGCGGTGCGGACAGCAGCGCCGGCACCCAGCAGGGTGGCCAGCAGGGCGGCGGCAACTGAGCCGGCAGACCTGCACGACCCGTCTGGCGAGGGCCTCGCGGCAGCACCGACTGCGGCGAGGCCCTCGCCGGCTTTTCTCCACGGTTCGGCGCCTCGGCCGCGCCTCGGCGCAGCGGAGGGGACCGGAGGGGATGATGGCAACGTTGCGGCCCGGCTGCCTCCCATGCCAGGCTTCCGGGAGGCCGGGTCGGTGGACAACGGACGACTAAGACACCGTTCGATCTGCAAGCCGTCCACCGACCCGGTTCCCGTGCATGTTCCCAACCTCTGGAGACACCCATGCTGTCCACCCTGCTGAGGAGGACCGACCCAACGCGGCGTCGAGTCGGAACCGCGATCGTCGTCGGCATCATCGGAGGCCTCTTCTCCGCCATCGTCAAGTTCGGCTGGGAGGTCCCCTTCCCGCCCCGCACCCCGGAGCGCAACGCCACCAACCCGCCCCAGCAGCTCCTGGAGCAGCTGGGGATGAGCCCGGAGCAGTCCCACACCGGCGTCACCTTCAACGGCAACGAGGGGCTGCCGATCTACTCCTTCATCATCCACTTCAGCTTCGCGATCGTCTTCGCCGTCTTCTACTGCGTCATGGCGGAGTACTACAAGTCGATCACGCTGTGGCAGGGGGCCGCCTTCGGTCTGCTCGTGTGGGTGGGGGCGCACCTGGTGCTCATGCCGCTGACGGGCACGGTCCCCTCGCCCTTCCCGTGGGTCGACGGTGGGCAGACCTGGGCGGAGCACTTCTCCGAGGCGCTGGGGCACGTCATCTGGTTGTGGTCGATTGAGCTCGTGCGCCGGGACGTGCGCAACCGCATCACCCACCAGCCCGACCCGTGGGTTCCGCTCGACGCCGAACCGGCCCGCTGAGCCCGCAGGGCTTGGTGGTTCTCTCATAGGTGCGGCGGTCGGCATCCGCCAGTACTCCACGAGGGTCGGGGGCTCTGTGCTGTCTCCTCACTTCTGAGACATGTGACTGACATGGCTTCTGAGGCGCTCGTTCGGGCGGGAACCCTGGGCAGGCTGCGGTCCTGGAGGCGGGGCCGGGTGCGTAGGCCGCCGTCGCGTTCGTACCTTAGGTCTCGCGTTCGGGGGTTAAGGGTACGAACCGGAGGCCTACCCTACGAACGCGAGGCGAGAAGGCGCGGCCAGGAGTCGTGCTGCTCCTCGAAGGCCTCGGCCAGCGCCAGACGGTCCGCGAGTGGGAGGCCCGCCACCGGAACAGAGCGATCGCCCTGAACCACCCCGGCCTCGACGAATCCGGCCCACTCCTCCATGGCCGTCAGATGCAGCGCCAAGTTGTGGGTGTCGGGAGGTGTGAAGCCGTGGATGTCATAGGGCGCCTCCTGGAGGTCCACACGCGCCGTCTCGCGAAAGGCCACCCAGGGATGTCCTTGCGCCACCACCAGCATCCGATGAACCGGAAGCTGTGCACGCCCGAGGCGTTGAACACGGTGAAGCTCAGCAGTCGGTAGGCCATGAGAGAGGCCACAACCAGGCCACCGAGGACATAGGCACCCGTCATGGTCTCACTGGAGGCCCCTGTCAGTACCAGAAGGACTCCAGCGGCGATTCCTGCGGTGGCAGCCAGGAGCGGGAACATGACGAGATGAAGGAGGATGTATCCCGGGTTGCGCAGCGCCCGTGAAGACAAGGAAGCGCCGCTCGATCCAGCGGGATGGAACCATCGCCCAGTCGATGTACTTCGTTGACGCCCTGAGAGCTCCCCGCATGAGATTGACGCTCTCCCGAGCCCGGGCTCACAGGGTGATGATGATGGTGGCTGCAGCGAAGACGACACCGTAGGCCAGCTCCAGCAGGCCCGCATCACGCAGGGAGGCGATGAGATCACGCCCCCGGGCGCCGGAGCGCACTGGCGCGGTGGCCCGCCGCACCAGCGGCAGGAGCAGGAGCGGCGCCGCCAACGCGATGACCAGGGTCAGCAGCGGGCTGATGTGTCCCCCGCCGTCGACGGGGCTGGCTGATCCGGTCTCGCGCGCCCACACCAGGGCGACGGCCCCCAGCAGCAGGGGCACGTGAAGCATGAGGGAGAAGGCGCGTCGGGCGCCCCCCTCCCCCAGGCGGACCGCCAGGGTCATCTTGCCGTGGGCGGGGTCGGTGTCGATGTCGCGCAGGTTGTTGACCATGAGCAGGGAGCAGGCGAGCAGGCCGATCCCGCAGGCCGAGGGCCACAGCCACCCCGGCAGCGAGCCGGTCTGGACGTAGGTGGTGCCCACCGTGGCCACCAGGCCGAAGAAGATGAAGACGAAGACCTCCCCCAGGCCGGCGTAGCCGTAGGGGTGGGAGCCTCCGGTGTAGAACCATGCGGCCGCGATCGCTGCGGCTCCGACGACCAGCAGCCACCACTGGCCGCTGAGGACCACGAGGGCCAGCCCCAGGAGGGCTCCGAGCCCGAAGCAGCCGAAGGCGGCGAGCTTGACGGCACGGGGGGCGACCTGCCCGGAGGCGGTCAGGCGCGGCGGCCCGGTGCGATCGTCGTCGGTGCCGCGCACGCCGTCGGAGTAGTCATTGGCCAGGTTGCAGCCGATCTGCAGCGCCAAGGCCACGCCCGCGGCCAGCAGGCTCCGCACCACTGAGAGCTCCCCCATCGCGGCGGCCGCCCCGGCGCCCAGGATGACGGGGGCGACGGCGGCCGGCAGGGTGCGCAGACGCACCACCTCCCCCCAGCTGGTGGCGCGGGGACCGCTGTCCTGCGCGTGCTCGCCGTTCTCGCCGCTCACGGCTTCCTCCGATCCTCTCGCAGTCCTCTAGGGTAGGCGGCAGTGACCCTACCAGCGCCGTGGCCGACCCGCGTCGGGCGCCTGAGCCACACCTCGGCCGGTGAGGCAGCCGGCATCGTGATCGCCAGAAGGACCTCCGTGAGACACCCCGATCCCCGCCCTCGCACTCCTTCATCCATGTCTGGGCCCGCGGCGGCTGAGCCCCCGGCACGCGAACGCGCCCTCGGAGCGCTGACCGGGCTGGCCCTTGGCGACGCGCTGGGGATGCCCACCCAGTCGATGAGCCCAACACAGATCCGCCGGTACTACGGCGAGATCACTGGGCTGCGCGACGCCGTCGCCGAGCAGCCCATCGCCCCCTCAGTGCCTGCCGGCAGCATCACGGACGACACTGAGCAGGCTCTCATCCTGGCCGGTCTCCTCATCGACGGTGGCGGCCGCATCGACCCCCACCAGCTCGCCGAAGCCCTCCTGCGCTGGGAGGACGATATGCGCGCCCGCGGGTCCCTGGACCTGCTGGGACCTTCCACCAAGCTCGCCCTGGAGCAGGTGCGCGCCGGGGCGGACCCGCACTGCACCGGCAGACAGGGCACCACCAACGGCGCCGCGATGCGGGTGGCTCCAGTCGGCATCGCTTTCTCCGTGAGCGCCGACGGCGACGCGCTGGCCCGGGCCGTTCAGGCCTCCTGCCTGGTCACCCACGACACCCGGCAGGGCTTCGAGGCCGCAGGTCTCCTCGCCGCAGCGGTCAGCGCTGCCATCGACGGCGTCGACGCGGCGGGTGCGTTGGGGGCGGCGCTGGACTTCGTGGCCGCCCACCCCGAGGCGGGCCACTGGACGGAGAAGGCCTCCGTTGCCGCCCGCACCCGCCTGGCCCTGGAGACGAGTCGCGACCTGCACGGGGAGGCCCTGGCCGAGCATCTGCGCACCTACGTCGGAACCTCGGTGGAGTCGGCCGAGTCGGTCCCCTGCGCGCTGGTGATCATGCGGGAGTTCGCGCAGCGGCCCCTGGACGGGCTGTGCTTCGCCGCCGAGCTCGGGGGAGATACTGACACCATTGCCGCGATGGCCGGTGCGGTCCTGGGTGCGAGCGCGCCCCGTCTTCTTCCAGTCGAGCTGGTCGATCGGGTGCTGGAGCGCTCCGGCCTGAGGCTCGAGCCGGTCTGTGAGGCGCTGCTGGCGCTGCGCGGCGGCAGCGGGCACTGTCAGCAAGACGCTCCGGAGCAGAGGCGACCATGACGGGACGGGTCATTCACACCGGCCAGGTCGTCATTGACCTGACCTTGCGCATCGAGGCGATTCCCGAGCCCGGCGGTGACGTGTTCGCCGACGAGTCCTCCATGGCCGTCGGCGGTGGATTCAACGTGCTGGCCGCCGCCCGCCGGATGGGGGTCGAGACCCTGTACGCCGGGCCGCTGGGCGAGGGGCCCTTCGCTGAGGCGGCCCGGCGGGCCCTGGAGGAGATCGGGGTGGACCATGTCGGCCCGGTCGCACCCGGCGACCAGGGCTACTGCGTGGCCATGACCGATGCGAGGGCCGAGCGCACCTTCATCTCCACCTGCGGGGCCGAGACTCGTGGCCCGGTGGATGCCTTCGACCATCTGGAGGTGAGCGGCGACGACGTCGTCTACCTCTCCGGCTACTCCCTGGCCGATCCTGCCTCCAGGGTGGCGCTGGAGCGGTTGGCCGGGAGACTGACCAAGGCCCGGGCGGGGTGCACGGCACTGTTCGACGTCTCCCCCATGGTTGGTTCGGTCCCCATGAGCTCGCTGGAGCACCTTGGTGCGCTGGGGCCTGTCTGGTCGCTCAATGAGCGTGAGGCCGGGCTTCTCGCCGACCGCCTGGAGCTGCGGGTGGAGGCCGGTGACCACGCCGGAGTCTGCGAGGCGCTATCGGGTCGGCTCGGCACGGTACTGGTGCGGGCCGGGGAGCAGGGCTCCTGGTTCTCCGACGGCGGCGAGGCGTGCCATACCCCAAGCATCCCGGTGACGCCGGTGGACACCAACGGGGCCGGTGACGCGCACTCCGGTGTCCTGGCGGCGGCCCTGGCCCGGGGCGTCGACCTGACGACGGCGCTGCGCTGGGCGAATGTGGCCGGCGCCTTGACCACGACGCGCTTCGGCCCGGCCACCTGCCCGAGTGAGGCGGAGATCAGAGCTCTGGCGTAAGGAGCTCCGAGGTCACATCTGTCGCGGTCGCGGCCAGGAGCCGGGCGACCTCGCGCCGGTCGACCTTCCCGCTGGGGCGCAGCGGCAGGGCCTCCAGGACGACGACCCGTTTGGGGGCGTGGGCGCCATCCAGCCGGGCGCGGACCGCCTCACGCAGGGCGGTGCCGTCCCAACGCTTCAAGCGGCCCGGCTGCCCAACCGGTTCGAGCACGACGGCGGCGACGACGCGGCTTCCCCACTGCTCGTCGGGCAGGCCGACGACGCAGGCCTCGGCAACGCCGTCGATACCGGTGAGGGCCTCCTCCACGTGGCGGGGCTCAACCTTGACGCCCCCGGTGATGATGACGTCGTCCAGGCGGCCCAGGACCTCCAGACGCCCGTCGGGGTGCAGCCGGCCGCGGTCGGAGGTGGCCAGGACGCGCCTGGCGCCGCTGCGGTGAAAGCCCCCGCCGTCACCGGATCTGCCGCCGGGGCTGTCTGCGGGACTGTCTGCGGGACTGTGGCTGGGGGGCTGGAGGTAGTCCTCGGCCAGGACCGGACCGGAGATGAGGATGCGGCCGGAGCCCTCGGCGTCGGGGGCCTGGATGGTGACCTCGACCCCCTCCAGGGGGCGGCCGTTGTAGACGCAGCCCCCGCCGGTCTCGCTCATGCCGTAGGTGGTGACCACGGTGATGCCCACCCCGCGGGCCCGGTCCAGCAGCGCGGGGTCTGCGGCGGCGCCGCCCAGGAGGACGGCGTCGGCTTCTGCCAGGGCCCGGCGGGCCTGCGGATCCTGTAGGACGCGCACCAGCTGGGTGGGGACCAGGGAGACGTAGAGCCGGGAGGCGGCCGCCCCGGTGGACGGGCGCGCCGAGCTGAGGGCCTCCGCGAGCGCCGTCGGGCTGAAGCCTGCGCTCGTGTCGACCACGACGGGCTCGGTTCCGGCCTCCAGGGAGCGGGTGAGGATCTGCAGGCCGGCGACGTGGTGGGTGGGCAGGGTCAGGAGCCAGGTTCCCGGGCCGCCGAGGCGCGCATGGGTGGCACGGGCGGAGGCCATGAGGGCGGCAGCGCTCATGGCGATGAGCCGTCCGGTGCCGGTGGTGGAGCCGGAGGTGCGCAGGATGAGGTCGGTGCGTGCGGGGACGCGGGTGATGCGGCGGGCCAGGTCGGCGCGGACCCGGCCCTCGTCCTCCCCAGGGCCGATGGGGACGAGCAGCGGAGGAGGCGCGTCGGTCCGGTCTGCTTCTCCCACGGCTGCGGGGGCGGGCCGGCCGTCGGGACTGGTGAGCAGGCCGCGCAGGGCCAGGCGCTCGGCGAGGGCTGCGCGCAGGGCGGCGACGTCGTCGGGGGCGGTTCCACCGGTCATGAGGCGGAGGGAGGGCGGGTCGGGCACCCCATGATCGTGCCACGGCCCGGGCCCAATGGGGATGGGCAGACGGCTGGGTGGCAGGTCCCGGGCAGGTGCGGGGCCTGCGGGACCGTGCGGCTCGGTTAGGGTTGGCGCATGCGTATCGTCCTCATCGTCCTGGTGTTCGCTCTGACGCTGTACGCCCTGTTGGACTGCGCACGCACGCCGGATGAGAGCATGCCGGCGCGGATGCCGAAGTACCTGTGGATCACCCTGGTCGTCCTGTTCCCGACCATCGGCCCGATCGCCTGGATCATCGTCTCGCGGGTCAAGGCCGCTGAGGAGCGCGGTGGCTACGTCGAGCCCACCGTGTGGTCCTCCCGGGAGGGCACGACCTTCCGTCGCCCGCAGCGCGCCCGCCCCATGGCGCCCGACGACGACCCGGAGTTCCTCAGGGATCTGGAGCAGGACATCCGCCGTCGCAAGCACCACCCTCAAGAGCCCACCGGCGGTCACGACGCCAGCGACAACGATGAGGGCGCGGACGCGGGCGGGGCCGGCGGGGCCGACCGGACCAACCGGGCCAACAAGGACACTGACGCCGGCGAGACGGGCGGGACCGACCGCTCCGGAACCGACTCGCACTGATCAGCACCAACCAGCACTGACCCACGCTGACCGGAAGCGCGCCGGCCCGGCCTCGGCGCCCCGGACTCAGGGCAGGGCGGGGCGGGCCTGGGGCCAGGTGGTGGTGTCGACGTCGTAGCCGTGGGCGGCGGCGTGGATGAGCCAGTCGCCGGGGATCCAGGTGCGCCCGACGAGCTGGGGGTGCTCGGGCATGTAGCGCACCGCCCACAGGATGAGGACGAGCTCGGCCCACTGGGCCCGGATCTTGAGGCGCACCGAGCCGGAGGCGTTGGCGGCGGCGATGACGATCTCGCCGGTGGCGGTGAGCTGGACCTCCTGGATGTCGGCGTAGGAGATGGGCATGACGCCCTCCCCCGTGCCCAGGTAGATGCCGTGGGTGGACACGCTCAGGCGGGCGCCGGCCAGGTGGCGCCACTTCTCGACGGCGTCGGCCTCGGCGGCGCGGCGGCGCCGGTGGTTGAGGTAGGCCTGGCCGCCGAAGAAGGCGGCCGTCAGGGCCAGGCCGACGGGGCCGCCTGCCAGGAAGAAGCCCCGGGAGGGGTTGTAGGTGGCGTCCCCGCGCCGCCACAGGAGCAGCTCGGCGTCGCAGGTGGCCAACATGACCTCCCCGGATCCCAGGGCGGGGCGCACGGGGTCGATGGTCGGTGAGACCGGGTTGGGGCGGCGGCCCTGGCGGGTGGCGGTCAGGACGGCGGCCGTGTGCCACCACACGAAGTCCTGCCCGGTCCAGGGGCGGCGCGGGGTGGGGCGCGCACGGCCGGGACGGATGACCTCACCGGGCGGGCCGGTGCGCACGACCTCGCCGCCGACCGGGCGCGAGGGCGGCTGCTGGGTCACCGGGCCGCCTCGGCGTGCCCGTCGGGGCTGACGGGGCTGGCAGGGACGACAGGGCTGCCGGGGCTGGCACTGCCCGCGGTCTGGGCGGAGGAGGTGCCGGGCACCATGTCGCGGGCCTGGCGCAGCAAGTCGCCGGCCGGCTCCCAGTAGGCCAGCCCCACCAGGGTGCGGTCCTCGAAGGTCAGGGAGGTCAGGGAGGCCAGGGCGCACTGGCGGCGGCGCGGGTCGTGGGCCAGGGGGCGGCCCTCCAGGAAGAGGCGCAGCGACCAGACGGGCAGCTGGTGGGAGACGAGGAGCGCCTCGTGGCCCTCGGCGAGGTCGAGCGCGGAGACGACGGCGCCGCGCATGCGCTCGACGATCTCCCGGTAGGGCTCGCCCCAGGAGGGGCGCAGCGGGTTGATGTAGCTGGACCAGTAGGTGGGGTGGGCCAGGATCCAGCGGTTGCGGTTGACGGCCACGCCCTCGAAGGAGTTGCCGGCCTCGATGAGTCGGGGATCCGTCGTCGGCACCAGGCCGAAGGCGGCGGCGGTGGGGGCGCCGGTCTCCCGGGCCCGTTCCAGGGGTGAGGTGATGACCCGGGTGATGTCGTGCCCGGATGCGGACAGGACGTCGGCGACCTGCTGGGCCATCTGGTGGCCCAGGGCCGACAGGTGGTACCCGGGCAGGCGGCCGTAGAGGATGCCGCCTGGGTTGTGCACCTCGCCGTGCCGCATGAGGTGGATCGTCGTGCGCGCCATGCGGTGATTCTCGCACGCCCACCGGCAACGGTCAGCCACCGGGGACCGTAGGGTGTTCCCATGACGACTCGCAGCGCATGGGGTCTCGGTCTGGCGACCGTGACTGACGACGGCAACACCCTCGACGTGTGGTACCCCCGCCCGGTTCTCGGTGACGAGCCCGAGGACGGGCACGCCGACCTCCTGGCCTCCCTGAGCGCCATGGAGCGCCGTGATGAGGCCCGTGGCGTCCACACCACCGTGGTGCGCACCTGGGCCGACCTCGACGACGCCCCCCAGACCGTGGCCGGCGCCTACCTGCGCCTGCACACGCTGTCCCACCGCCTGGTCCGGCCCAACACCGTCAACCTGGACGGGATCTTCTCCCGCCTGCCCAACGTGGTGTGGACCTCCGCCGGCCCCTGCCGCGCCGAGGACTTCGAGACCACCCGCATGCGGCTGCGCGCCGCCGTGGGACGCCCCGTCCAGGTGCACTCGGTGGACAAGTTCCCCCGCATGACCGACTACGTGCTGCCCTCGGGGGTGCGCATCGGCAACGGCGCGAACGTGCGCCTGGGCGCCTACCTGTCCGAGGGCACCACGGTCATGCACGCCGGCTTCGTCAACTACAACGCCGGGACGCTGGGGCGCTCCATGGTCGAGGGCCGCATCTCCCAGGGGGTCGTCATCGGTGACGGCTCCGACGTCGGCGGCGGCGCCTCCACGATGGGCATGCTCTCGGGCGGCCGGCGCCAGCGCGTGGCCCTGGGCGAGCGCTGCCTGCTGGGGGCGAACTCGGGGCTCGGGATCCCGCTGGGTGACGACTGCGTCGTCGAGGCCGGCCTGTACCTGACGGCCGGCACGAAGGTCTCCCTCATGCCGCAGGGCGGCGTGGTGCCCGGCAACCACGGCCTGTTCAAGGAGCCGCGCGTGGTCCCGGCCCGCGAGCTGGCCGGCGCCTCCAACGTCCTGTTCCGCCGCAACTCCCAGTCCGGCGCCGTCGAGGCCCTGGCCCGCGGCGGCAAGAGCATCGAGCTGGGCCCGCCCCAGCACGCCGGCCAGTAGGGCTCTCCTCCTCCGACTCCCCCGCCGCCGCGTTTCTCGTTCCGGCCGTCTTCCGCCTCAGCCGCGGGAGGCGGCCGGTCGCGTTGGACGACCCGCCGAAACACAGGGTTCACACTCTATGCCAGTATCACTGTGTTCGTTATCATAGTGATGGGTTGTTCTGCGCAAAGGAGGGTGGGTCAGATGGCTGCGACGTCCACGATCGCCCGCGCCCCTGAGGCTGCTCAGCCCGTTGGTGACGCGCTTCCTCCCCGGCGCAGGCGCCGCACCCCCGTGTGGGCCTCGCAGCGCGTCCTCAAGGTGACGATGGCGGTCACCGGCACAATCATGGCCCTGTTCGTCGTGGTCCACATGGTCGGCAACCTCAAGGTTCTCGCGGGCCCGCAGGCCTTCAACGGCTACGCCGCCTGGCTGCGGCGGGTCGCCTACCCGCTCCTGCCGCACGAGGGGCTCCTGTGGGCGATGCGCCTGGCCCTGGGGACCTGCGTCGCGGCGCACGTGGCGGCGGGGATCACGCTGTGGCGACGGGCGAGGAGCGCTCGCGGGGCCTTCCGGCGCCGGGCCCTGCCCGCCCGCACCATCGGTGCCCGCTCCATGCTGGTGACCGGCGCCCTCATCGGGGTCTTCGTCCTCATCCACCTTCTCGACCTGACCGTCGGCCGCCTCATCGCCCCTGAGGGCTTTCAGGCGCCGACGACGTCGAACGGCGAGCTGCAGGTCAGCGCCTACCACAACCTCGTGGCGAGCCTGTCGCGTCCCGGCATGGCGGTCTTCTACAGCCTGGTCATGCTGGCGCTCTCCCTCCACCTGGCGCAGGGCCTGTGGAACGTGGTCATCGACCTGGGCGGCACCGGCCCCAGGCTGCGCAAGGCCTGCCGCGCCCTCGCCCTGGCCGTGGCCCTGTCCATCGCCGTCGTCAACGGCCTGCTGCCCGTCCTCATCTGCACGGGGGTGATCGGATGAGCGCGAGTACGCCGGGGGCCGTCGGCGGCCTGTACGACGTCGGCGAGGACCTTGATGCGCATCTGCCGGACTGTCCGCCCGAGCAGGCCTGGGAACGCCGGCGCGACGAGTACCGCCTGGTCAATCCCGCCAACCGCCGCAAGCTGACCGTCATCGTGGTGGGCACCGGACTGGCCGGCGCCGGCGCGGCCGCGACCCTGGGGCGCCTGGGTTACCGGGTGGAGTGCTTCAGCCTGCACGACGCCCCGCGCCGCGCCCACTCGGTGGCCGCACAGGGTGGGGTCAACGCCGCCCGGGCCCGCAAGGTCGACGGCGACTCCCTGGCGCGCTTCGTCAAGGACACCGTCAAGGGCGGGGACTACCGGGGACGGGAGGCCGACGTCGTGCGCCTGGGGCTGGAGTCCGGCCGGGTCATCGACCACATGGAGGCGATCGGGGCGCCCTTCGCCCGCGAGTACGGCGGCCAGCTCGCCACCCGCTCCTTCGGCGGGGTGCAGGTCTCGCGCACCTACTACACGCGCGGACAGACCGGCCAGCAGCTGGAGATCGCCTGCGCCCAGGCCCTCCAGGAGCAGGTCGCCGCCGGGAGCGTCCGCATGCACACCCGCACCGAGATGCTCGACCTCATCGTGGCCGACTCCCGCGCGCAGGGCATCGTCACCCGGGACCTGCTCTCCGGCGAGGTGCGCGCCCACACCGCGCACGCCGTCGTGCTGGCCACCGGCGGCTACGGCAGCGTCTACCACTACTCGACCCTGGCCATAGCCTCCAACGCCACCGCCACCTGGCGCGCCCACCGGCGCGGGGCGGCCTTCGCCTCGGCCTGCATGGTGCAGTTCCACCCCACGGCGCTGCCGGTGAGCTCCCACTGGCAGTCCAAGACGACGCTCATGAGCGAGTCCCTGCGCAACGACGGGCGCATCTGGGTGCCCGCGAGCCCCGGGGACGAGCGGGCCCCGAACGAGATCCCCGAGGACGAGCGCGACTACTACCTGGAGCGCAAGTACCCGGCCTTCGGCAACCTCACTCCGCGTGACGTGGCCTCGCGCAACGCCCGCGAGCAGATCGAGTCCGGCCGCGGCGTCGGGCCACTGCGCAACTCGGTCTACCTCGACTTCCGCGACGCGCTGGAGCGGCTGGGCAGGCAGACCATCGCCTCGCGCTACGGCAACCTGTTCGAGATGTACCTCGACGCCACCGGGGAGGACCCCTACGAGGTGCCCATGCGCATCGCCCCGGGGGCCCACTTCACGATGGGCGGCCTGTGGGTGGACTTCGACCAGATGTCCACCATCCCGGGGCTGTTCGTGGGCGGGGAGGCCTCGAACAACTACCACGGCGCCAACCGCCTGGGGGCGAACTCGCTGCTGAGCGCCAGCGTGGACGGCTGGTTCGTGCTGCCGCTGGCCGTGCCGAACTACCTGGCCGGGCTGGTGGGCAGTAGGCCCCTGAGCCCCGACGCGCCGGAGGCGCTCCAGGCCGTGGCCGATACCCGCGAGCGCATTGAGGCGCTCATGGCGGTGGGCGGGACCCACCGTCCGGTGTGGTTCCACCGCCGGCTGGGCGAGGTCCTCTACGCCGGCTGCGGGGTCAGCCGCTCCGAGGCGGGACTGCTGCGCGCCCTGGAGGAGGTGCGCGCCCTGCGTGAGGAGTTCTGGGCCGACGTCACCGTGGTCGGCGGCCAGGCGCGACTCAACCAGGAGCTGGAGAAGGCGCTGCGGGTCGCCGACTTCCTGGAGCTGGCGGAGGTCATGGTCCTCGACGCCCTGGACCGGCGCGAGTCCGCCGGCGCCCACTTCCGTGAGGAGTATGCGACCCAGGGCGGCGAGGCCCGGCGCAATGACGAGACGTGGTGCTCGGTGTCGGCCTGGCAGACGGGGGACGATGGCGGGCACACGCGCCGCACGGAGCCGCTGAGCTTCTCGCTGGTGCCCATGCAGGTGAGGGACTACCGATGAGGATCGAGCTGGAGATCTGGCGGCAGGACGGGCCGCGGGCACGGGGCTTCTTCGAGAGTCACGTGGTAGAGGACGCCGAGCCGCAGATGAGTCTGCTCGAGCTGCTCGACCGTCTCAACGACCAGATCATCGAGGCCGGTGGCGAGCCGGTGGTCTTCGAGTCGGACTGCCGGGAGGGGGTGTGCGGGGCCTGTGGCTTCCTCGTCAACGGGGTGCCGCACGGGCCGCTGGATACGACCCCGGCCTGCCGTCAGCACCTGCGGGCCTTCCCGGGGGTGACGCGCTTCCGGCTGGAGCCGTGGAGGTCTGCGGCCTTCCCGGTCATCAGGGACCTGGTGGTGGACCGCACGGCACTCGACGAGCTCATCCGGGCGGGCGGGACCGTGGACGTGGCCGCGGGGACCGCGCCGGACGCCGACGACGTCGCCCAGGGGCACCTGCAGGCGGAGCGGGCGCTGGATTTCGCGGCCTGCATCGGCTGCGGGGCCTGCGTGGCGGCCTGCCCGAACGGGGCGGCGGCGCTCTTCGCGGGGGCGAAGCTGGCGCACCTGTCGCTCATGCCGCAGGGGCGCATCGAACGGGGGCGCCGGGCCCGGGCGATGACGCGGGAGCTCGATGAGCTCTTCGGGCCGTGCTCGGTGTACGGCGAGTGCGTGCCGGCGTGCCCGGCGGGGATCCCGATCGAGGCGATCGCGCTGCTCAACCGGGAGGTGCTGCGCGCCGGCCTGCGCGGGGCGACCCACGACGACTAGGGACCGTTGCACAAGTAGGGACGCATCCGCGAGTTCGTAGGGTAGGTCGCCGGTTCGTACCCTGAACCCCCGAACGCGAGGCATAAGGTACGACCGCGACGTCGACGACCGGCGAGAATCGAGCTCAGGCAGCGGGCTTGTGGGCGACGAGGGCGATGCCGACCATGTCCTTCTCGTAGCGCTTGAAGATGGCGGCCATCTCCTGGACGCGCTGGCGCAGCGCCTTGTCGGCGGCGACGTTGCGCGCGATCCGCAGGAAGCCGCCCAGCCCCTCGTCGTGAATGTTGCGCCCGACCTTGAGCAGGGCCATGGGGGCGGTGTCGGCCCAGTCGACGACGAGTCCGGCGTCCTCCATGAGCTCCTTCCAGGCGGCGGCGGTCATGGGGCGGGCGTTGACGTGGATGGAGCGGGCCAGATCGCGGCGCAACCGGGTGTAGTAGTCCTTGTCGATGTCGTCGGGGGTGACGCCGAGCTCGTGGATGGCGTAGCGCCCGCCGGGGCGCAGGACGCGGGCGGCCTCGGCGACGATGGCGGCCTTGCCCTTGTCCCCCTGCATGGTGAGCATGGCCTCGCCGACGACGACGTCGGCGCTGCCCTCGTCCAGGCCGGTGTCGGCGGCCTCGCCCTGGCGGACGGTGCCGAGGTCCCCGACGACGACGGCCACACGCCGGGCGGCGTCGGGGTCGCGGTCGATGGCCGTGTAGGAGGCGGGGTGGGCCTTGATGATCTCGGCGGCGGTGCGCCCCAGGCCCGGGGCGAGCTCGACGACGTCGGCACCCGCGAGGCCGGCATGGTTGAGCATGGCGGCGGACAGGGCGGCGCCGCCAGGTCGCAGGACGCGTTTGCCGGCGCGGGCCAGGACCCAGTGGCCGGGTGCGGAGGCGATGGGGCGGTCGGCGTGAGGCAGAGGCAGGTCGGTCGAGGCGGCAGGCTTCTTGCTCATAAGGCAAGCCTAACCGTAGCGGATCTGCCACGGACAGAGCCTGACATCGATGACTCTACGACGCGAGCAGGGCTCCCGGACGGCTCCGGCCTCAGAAGACAAACGCCAGCGTGGCAGCCAAGTTCGGCTCGCGCCCGCCGACGAGTAGGACACCAGCACCACAGCTATAAGGCGGACTATGCAGATGCGACGTCTTGAAGGTTGTCGAGGAAGCTCCTGATGACCTCGGCACCGCTCGCGAGCGCGTCAATCTGTTCCTCGACGTCGCGGAGCCGACGGCGCAGCTCGGGTGCAACGGAGGGGCAGGCTCTCAGCGCACCGCTTTCCGTGGCGCAGGGCAGCACCGTCCTGACAAGTGAGAGCGGAAATCCGGCATGGGACAGCGCAACGATCTGGCGGGCGACTAGAACCTCTCCAGCGTCGTAGTCACGATAGCCATTGTCACGGCGCGCGGGCGCCAGCAGCCCCTCAGCCTCGTAGTAGCGCAGCATCCGCGGGCTAGTGCCAGCGCGTCGGGCAGCTTCGGTGATGCGCATACGCCCCTCCTCGATCAATTTACTGGACCACGTCAGCATCTCTTGACATTGACAGCAATGTCAAGGCTTAGCGTTGAGGCGCTCTCAACAGACTGGAGGACGCTATGGACCGAAAACTTTCACTACTCGGGTTCGCGGTCATGTTCCTAATCGGCTCCGACACCTTCGTCGTCGCACCACTGCTGCCATCGCTGGCCAAGGCATACGACGTGTCGACGACGCAAAGTGGCTGGCTGGTCAGCATCTATGCAATCGGATACGCACTCACCGGCCTGGTGTCCGGGCCGATCTCAGACCGAGGTAATCGCCGGATCATCCTTACGCTTGGGATGGTGGTCTTCGCATTGGCAACAGCAGGCTGCGCAGTTTCCCCGGGATTCTGGACAATGTTCACCTTCCGTTTTATCACTGGCGGCGCTGCAGCCGTAGCTGCACCACAAGTATGGGCTATGATTCCCTCCCTAGTCGGCCCGGATCAGAAGCACATTTTGCGCGTCATGGGATATACAACTGCCGGACTATCAATCGCTCAGGTTGTCGGAGTCCCTCTCGGAAGTCTCCTCGCGATCATAGACTGGCGCATCATCTTCCCCATTATCGGGATATGCTCGTTGGCGCTAACAGTCACACTCTGGTACCAAATCCCTGATATCCATCCCGCCACGACAACTAAAAAAGTGCCGTACCTGACCCTACTCCACGTGCCACAAGCATTCACACGATTCCTGTCCTACCTCCTGTACACCCTGGCATTCTTCACCGTGTTCACCTACGCACCGACCTGGTTGGAAGACGGTCTGGGCACCTCGAAAGTCACAGTGGCGCTCATCGTCCTGGCTGGCGGGATCGGTAACACGATCGGCAGCCTTTTCGGTGTCCGACTAACCGGCCGCATGACCCCCGTGCGAGCCATATACTTGAGCGCCACAGTGATGGGCATTGCTTATCTGGCGCTCGCCGTATCTCCGCCTCCGATCGTTGTCGGACTGGTATTCCTGCCTCTCTTCGCCTGCGGAGGCGCGATGCTCAGCGTCCGCATGCTCCACCTGCAGCAACTTGACAGCACAGCACGCGGTACCATCTCCACCCTCACTAGCGCGGTGATGTACCTCGGCACAACAGTGGCAGGGTTAATCGGCGGCCCACTGCTCACTCTCACCAACAACTTCGCCGCTATCGGCATCACCGCATTCATACTGAGCACCGTCAGCGCACTGATGATCCGTCCAAGCAGCCTCGGAGAAGAGATCAATCAGTAAAATGGAAAACACACTGAAGCAGTCACCATCTGTCATCGAAGGTGGACAACAATCGCCAACATATGTCAGCGAAACCCGTGCCGGATTCGCCCCGTTCATGGAAGATAAAGTTCTAGCCGACCAGGATACAAAAATCGGCGACAGTACGTGGATCCGGTACGGTTCGGAGCTCCGTAACGCAGTGGTCTCCCGGCACGTCTTCATCGGACCCCTGCACCCAGTGGAGGCTCGACCCTACTCCTGCCGTCGCCACTGAGCCCACCAAGGTACCCACGGCCGCCCCGACCAGTACCGCTTCAAAGCGGCCCCTCCCCAACACAGGGATCAACGCGAGCAGGTTGACGGCCCTGGCGATCCTCGGACTGCTCACCGGCGCGGCAGTTCTCCACCACCGCCGCAGGGTCACCTCGTAGCCGGTGATACCCGGACACGACCAGGCTCGCCGATCACAGTGTTGGGGCCGTTCCTCTCCTGGAGCGGCCCCAACGCATGTCACGCTACGGTGGCCACATGGACCAGCTCATCACTCCCGCCATCCGGTGCAACGGCAACGCCGACGAGGCGGCCCGGTTCTACGCCGACGTCTTCCGCGAGGGCTCCGTCGTCGAGCAGGTGCCCGGGTACGCGGCCACGGTCAGCATTCACGGATTCCAGCTCTCGCTCATCAACGGCGGCGACCAGGACGCCCCGAACCCGTCAATCAGCTGCATCCTGAGCTTCGATCCGCTCCTGTTCGGTGGCGAGGAGCAGGCCCGGGCCTACCTCGATGAGCTCTACGAGCGTCTGTCCACCGGCGGTGTGCTCATGGAGCTGGGCGAGTACCCCTTCTCTCCGCGCTACGCCTGGGTTCGCGACCGCTTCGGCATGACCTGGCAGCTCATGCTCACCGACCCGGCCGGCGAGCCGCGCCCCTTCATCCTGCCCTCCTTCATGTTCGGCGGCCCCAACCACGCCAACGCCGAGGAGGCCACCGAGGCCTGGATCACCCTGTTCGACGACGCCCGCCGCGGGGCCCTGCGCCGCTACGAGGAGGGCGGGCCGATGGAGGCGGGGACCGTCATGTTCACCGACTTCACGCTGCGCGGCACCTGGGTGGCGGCCATGGACTCGGGGGCCTTCCACGACTTCACCTTCACACCCGGAGTCTCCATGATCGTCTCCTGCCGGGACCAGGAGGAGATCGACCGCTACTGGGCGGGGCTGTCGGCCATGCCCGAGGCCGAGCGCTGCGGCTGGTGCGTCGACCGCTGGGGCGTCTCCTGGCAGGTCGTCCCCCACAACATCGCAGACCTCATGGCCGACGCCGCCACGCGCGAGAAGCTCCTGCACATGGGCAAGATCGACCTGGCCGGCCTGTAGGCCACCGAGCTCACCACGACGGTCTCGGCGACGTTCAGGCAGGTATTTCGTATTACACTTGTCGTATGGAGACCATTGATGGCGTGCCAGTCACCGACGAGACCATCCAGGAGTGGGCTGACGAAGCGGAACGTGGATACGACGTCGAAGTGCTGAAGAAGCGAGGACGCCGCCCCATCGGGGATGGTGCGGCGCGAGTCGTCCCAGTCCGCATGGACGACAGTCTGGTGGCCGCGGTCGACCAGCGTGCTGAGAAGGACGGCACCAGCCGCTCCGAGATCATTCGCTCAGCCGTACGAGCCTTCGTCGCGTGAAAGTCCACAACTCAGCGCTCAAGCATGGCATCAGCGCTGCGGATGCCCTCTACGCCGCCAACCACCGGATCTACGAGAGCTGGCCGGACGACGATGTACCAGCCAAGCAGTTCGTCATGGGTTTCGACAGCCAAGGACGGCTTCTGGAACTCGTCATTCTCACCTTCGACAGTGGTCACCAGCTGCCCATCCATGCGATGAAGGCGCGTCGCCATCTCCTGGATCTGATCGACTGATGCCCAGCAGACCAGAGGCCCACCTCGACTCTGCAACGAGACATCCTGATTCGATGGAGGGCCAGGCAGCCCCTCGTGATGCGGTCGAGTACTGCCCGGTGGTGGCCTTCGTGCCGACCGGGATCCCTGTTCACTCGGTTACAGCCGCCCGATCTACGAGCAACTGGCGGCACCCCACAAGCGGATGATCGACGACGTACTTCTGCGTCGGGGACGTACTTCTCCCCCAAACCACTGCGGGCGGACCTCAGTGGTTTGGGGGAGAACGCAGTCCTCGTCGGGAAAGTACGTCCCCGACCCGCACCGCCCGGCCACAGAAACCGGCCACAAACAACCAGCCACAGACAACCGACCCTGGGCGACCGGCGTGAGCCCGTGAGCCTCAGACCCTCGCGATTCAGACCCTGGCGATGCGGTCGAGGCTGGGCACGCCGGCGCGGGTGTCCGGGTACTGGCCGTCGTCGTGCTTGCGCCGGTGCATGGCCACGTAGTGGCGCTCGGTGGAGCCGTTGTAGACCTGGCGGGGCCGCCCGATGCGCTTGGCCGGGTCGGCGATCATCTCGCGGTACTGGGCGATCCAGCCCGGCAGGCGCCCCAGGGCGAACAGGGGCGTGAACATCTTCGTGGGGAAGCCCATCGCCTGGTAGATGAGGCCGGTGTAGAAGTCGACGTTCGGGTAGAGGCTACGGGAGACGAAGTACTCGTCGCGAAGCGCCGTCTCCTCCAGCTCCATGGCGATCTCGAGCTTGCGGTCGCCGTCGTCGGAGCCCAGGCGGGTCAGGACGTCGTGGGCGGTCTCCTTAACGATGGCGGCGCGCGGGTCGTAGTTCTTGTAGACCCGGTGGCCGAAGCCCATGAGCCGCACGCCGTCCTCCTTGTCCTTGACCTTGCGGACGAACTCGGCCGTACTCATCCCCGAGCTCTGGATCGTGTCCAGCATCCGCAGGACCGCCTCGTTGGCACCGCCGTGCAGCGGCCCGGACAGGGCACCCACGCCCGCGGCCACGGAGGCGTACATGTTGGCGTCGGCCGAGCCCACGAGGCGCACGGTGGAGGTCGAGCAGTTCTGCTCGTGGTCGGCGTGCAGGATGAGCAGCATGTCCAGGGCCCGCACGACGGCCGGGTCGATGTCGTAGGACTGGTAGGGCATGCCGAAGGTCAGGCGGATGAAGTCCTCGACGTAGGAGCGCTGCGGGTCGGGGTAGAGCAGCGGCAGGCCGATGGCGCGCCGGGCGATGTAGCTGATCATCGTGGGCATCTTGGCCAGCAGCAGCACGGTGGCGAGCTCGCGCTCGTAGGGGTCGTGCGGGTCGAGGGTGTCCTCGTAGTAGGTAGCCAGGCCCGCGATCCCCGCCTGGAGGATCGCCATCGGGTGACCCGAGGAGGGGAAGGAGGTGAAGAAGCTGCGGAAATCCTCGTGCAGCAGCCGGTGACGCGAGATGCGCCGCTCCATGCGCGCGAAGGACTCGCGGTCGGGCAGCTCGCCGTTGATGAGGAGGTAGGCGACCTCCAGGAAGGTCGAGGACTTGGCCAGCTCCTCGATCGGGTAGCCGCGGTAGCGCAGGATCCCGGCCGCACCGTCGATGTAGGTGATCTGCGAGGTGCACGACGCCGTGTTGGTGAAGCCCGGGTCGAGTGTCACCACGCCGGTGGAGCCCAGCAGCTTGGACACGCCTAGGCCGTCGGCGCCGTCGGTCGCCCGGGTGCGCGGCAGCTCAAGGTTGGTGCCGTCAACAGCCAGCAGACCGGGACCGCCGACGGCGCTGAGCCGGCTCTGCTCGGGCTGCTCAGCCGCGGTGGGGGTGGGGGTGCTCGTCATCATGCCTCCTGGGGCTCGGGGCCGCACGCATCGCGACGGCGAGACCTGGGCCCACGGGGGTTCCGGCGGGCCCAGCGTCCACTGTACGGGGTGCGCCGTCACGACGTCGTCTCATGGGCTCACCGTGGGCCACCGGATCAGCCTGATCAGCCCGGATGAGCCCGCGGTGGGCACCAGCCGAGCACCCACCCGCGCTTGATAAACTTATCAAGCCCAGCAGCGGCTGATCCGACTGGCTGTTCCAGCCTCAGCCGGCGAAGAGGGCGGCGGCCTCAGGCGAGCGCAGGCGCGCGGCGGCGGCGGCCACTCGCTCGTCGGTGTCGGTCAGGCTCATGCGCACCCGCCCGGCCCCGGCCTCGCCGTAGAAGTCGCCGGGGGCCACGACGATCCCGAGCTCGGCGAAGGCCCCCACGAGCTCGTAGGCGCTCATCGACTCGGGTCCCCGGAGCCACAGGTACAGGCCGGCCACGGAGGCCGGGTCGTTGACGAGACCGGCGGCAGCGGTCGCCTCGACGAGCACCTCGCGGCGCTCCCGGTAGACCTCCTTCTGCACCTCCATGTGTGCCTCGTCGCCGAGGGCGGCCACGAGGGCGGCCTGCACCGGAGTCGGCATGAGCATGCCGGTGTGCTTGCGCACCTCGGTGACGGCGCCCACGAGCCGCGCGTCACCGGCGAGGAAGGCCGCCCGGTAGCCGGCCAGGTTGGACTGCTTGGACAGGGAGTACAGGGCGAGCAGGCCGCTTCGGCCCGCCTCTCCTCCGACCCGGGGGTCCAGGAGACTCGGGATCGGCTGGGTGTCCCACGGCGACTCCCAGCCGAGCTCGGCGTAGCACTCGTCGGAGATGACGACGGCGCCCCGTGCCCTGGCCCAGGCGACGATCCGGGCCATCTGCTCAACGCTCAGGACGTGCCCGTCGGGGTTGCCGGGGCTGTTGAGCCAGACGACGGCCACGGGCGCGTCCTCGGCGATGCCCCAGGTGACGGGGTCGGCGTCGGTGTCCACGGGGACCGGGGTGGCCCCCACGAGGCGAGCGCCAACGTCGTAGGTGGGGTAGGCGGCTCTCGGGTGCAGGACGAGGTCGCCGGGGCGCACCCCCAGGTGCAGCGGCAGGAGAGCCACGGACTCCTTGGAGCCGATGGTGGGGATGACCTCGCCGTCACCCAGGCCGGCCACGCCCCGACGTCGTTCCATCCACTCGGCGATGGCGGCTCGCACCACGGGGGCGCCGACCGCCGTCGGGTAGCCGGGGGCGTTGGCGGCCGCGAACAGGGCGTTGCGGGCGATCTCGGGGGTGGGGTCGACGGGTGTCCCCACCGCCAGGTCGACGACGCCGTCCGAGTGCTGGGCGGCCCGCTCCCGGTAGGGGCTCAGCGAGTCCCAGGGGAAGTCGGGCAGGGCGAGGCGGCGGGGCAGGTGGGGGCTGGGGGAGGTCTCAGGAGTCGCGCTGGTGGTCACGGGTCCTGATTCTTCCTCACGAGCCGGGGACGTCTCCACCCCCAGTCCCCGCCCGCCGGCTCAGTAGCCGTTGGCCTCTTTCCACTCCTCGTTCTGCGGGGGCAGGGCGGCGATCATGGGGTCGTCGTAGTCCAGCGCACCGGTCCTCTGGGCCCCTCCGGGCGAGCCGAGTCCCTTGAGCTCGAAGAAGTCGATGTTGGCGCGGGTGTAGTCCTCCCACTCCTCGGGAACATCGTCCTCGTAGAAGATCGCCTCGGTGGGGCAGACGGGCTCGCAGGCACCGCAGTCGACGCACTCGTCGGCGTTGATGTAGAGGCTGCGTTCACCCTCGTAGATGCAGTCGACGGGACACTCGTCGACGCAGGCACGGTCCTTGACGTCGACGCAGGGCTGGGCAATGACATACGTCATGGCAGCAGTGTCCTTTCTTCTCTGGGGATCTGCCCACGCAGGTGAGCGGGGTCGGGCCAAGTATGGTCCCCCGGTGCCCGTCGGCCCAAGAGGTGAGAGAGTGGCCGTCAGCACGCCGAAAACTCAGGGTTGCCACACCGCGATTACGTCACTGCCGCAGCGCGAATGTCACAGGTAACACCAATCTCGGGCACCGCACGCCTCAGAGCGCGATCTGCGACGATCCGACTGAAAAGTGTCCAGCAGGGACGACTTTGACGCGCGACGCCACGCGATCCACTCGCGTTTGCGCAGGTCAGAGAACCGCGGTCACGCAGAAGCGTTCTACGGTGTCATCAAAGTCGTCCCGTTTGGACAAAAGTCTCCTCCGACACTGCTGCGTCGGCAGTCCTCTGAGCCGGGGGCGCAGACGGCGGCGCCGTCAGGAGCAGACGATGTCGTTGTCGGCGGCGTACTGGGTGGTGAGCACGTCGTCGGGCAGGGCCTTGCCGTCGTGCTTGCGGGTGCGGGTGACGGTGATGTCGAAGCCGGGGTTGCCGCCCGAGTAGGGCTCGCAGCCGGGGCCGGACTTGCGCTCAGTGGACACCGGGCGGAAGTTGAACCGGTCCGAGGAGGTGATCGACACGTCGTAGTACTTCGTGGACCACATGCGCACGTGAATCTGCTCGCCGTCCAGCCAGGCCTGGACCAGTACCGCGTGGGACGTGGAGTTGGTGAACTTCACGTCGAGCTTGCCGGTCCACAGGGTGGCCTCGCGCCCGGCCGGGTAGCGGTCGAAGTAGTACTGGTGGGCGTGGTGCTCGGTGTCGTCCATGCCGGCCTCGAAACCGGCGTTGAAGACGGTGGTGGCCACCTGGCTCAGCCCGCCGCCCATGGAGTCGACGTGCTGCCCGTTGGAGATGACTCCGGCGTCGGCGAACCCGTGCTCGTAGTCGACCTCGCCGAGGGTCTTCTCCAGGGAGAAGACCTCACCGGGCTTGACGACGGTGCCGTTGACGAGCTCGGCCCCGCGGGTGAGGTTCTGGGTGCGCGGCGCGTCCCCACTGTTGTACGGGGTGGCGAACTCGCCGATCGCCTCGCTGATGCCCCACTCGTTCTGCGGCGTCTTCACCGTCGGCTCGGCCACGACCATCGGCAGGGTCACGGTCCGGCCGGCGGCGTCGGTGGCGGTGGTGCCGGCCTTGAGCAGGCTTGCGGACAGAGCGGCGGTGTCGATGACCTTGCCCTGGGCGGCGGGGACGTACTGGGGGCGTGCCCCGGGTGCGCCGGTGGCGGAGCCGTCGATCTTCCAGGTCGCGTTCTGGGCGGGGGTCTCGACCTGACCGATCCTGGCGACGACGCCGTCACGCAGTGCGGTCGGGTCGAAGGTGGCGCTCAAGGTGCCGCCCTCGGAGGAGATCTTCAGCATCTCGGCTGTGTCCTGCGGTGAGAAGGCCGCGGCCGCGCCGGGGCTCTTGCTCTGCGCGCCGGTGCCCGCCGTGTTCACGGTCAGTCCGCTGGACAGCAGCGGCGTGAGCGTGCCGTCGACGAACTTGGCGGCCTCCTCGTCGGTGATGGCGGGGATCGCGGTGCCCTCGGCCATGGCGAGGGTCTTCTTGCCCAGGGGCCAGCTACCGGAGAGCTGTTTGAGAGAGGCGTCGACGTCGAGCCCGATGCCGTTGCTCGCGGGCGTGGTGACCGGCTTGGTGCCCTCCAGGGTCACGGTCGCCGAGACCGCGCCATTGGCCATCGTGTCGACCCGGTCCTCCAGGGCGCCGCGCAGCGCGGTGGAATCGACCCGGATGACGGCCTCGGTGCGCTGGCCGCCGAGGCGCTGAGCCAGGGTGAGGGGGTTGAGGGTGAAGCCGGTGAGCTTCTTGACCGAGGCGTCGGTGTCGACCGAGACACCTGACTTGGCGGGCACGAGCTCGGAGCTGCCCTGCCCGACAGTGAGGGTGACGGGCTGGGCGAGCTGGTCGCCGATGCCCTTGCCGACGCGGTCGCGGGCCTCCTTGGGGCTCAGACCGGAGACATCGACACCGGAGACGATGGTGCCCGAGGCGATGTGCTGGGTGGTCCACCAGGCGATGCCACCCCAGGCCAGCAGCAGGGCCGCGGCCCCGGCGGCGCAGGCGGCGGGGATGAGGCGCCGACGGCGTGAGGCGCCCGACCCGGCGGCCGTACCGTTGGTCTTCTTCGCAACGTCCTGGGCCTTGGAGGGCTTGCGCGCCTTCTTGGCCGCGGCCAGGGTCCCGGCGACGGCGGGCGTGGCCTGCGCGGGCGCTGAGGGCGACGCCCCGGACAGGCTCTTCGGTGCGATCGATGGCGGCATGTCGCCGGAGCCGGGGCTCCATACGGTGCCCCGCCGGGTCTCGTCGGCCGCGTCGGCGCCGGCCGACTCATAGGGCGAGAGGACCTCGGCAGGGGTGGCGGCCTCGTCGACGACGCGCATCGATGCCGGCGTCGCCACCGGTTCAGCGGCTTCTACAGCGGCTGACTCAACGGGCTCGTCGCCAGGGGCGGAGGTCTTGTCGGCACCCTGGTCGGCGACCTCGCCGGTGTCCTCGGCGGCGGGAGCCTTCTCCTCCGGCTGCTCGACGACGGGAGCCTGCTCGGGCTCCTCAGGTCCCTCGGACTTCTCAGGCTGCTCGGTGGCCGGAGCCGCCTCGGACTCCTCGCTCTGACCGACCGGCTCAGCCGGCGCAGCGGCCTGGGCCGGCTCGGCAGGCTCCGCAGGCTCGTCCTGAGACTCATCCTCGAGGTTGAGGGTCGGGGTGTCGTCAGCGTCCCCGCCCTGAGTACAGGAGGTGGGCTCACCCGCACCCTGGTCGGCGACCTCGCCGGTGTCCTCGGCGACGGGAGCCTTCTCGGGCTCCTCAGGTCCCTCGGACTTCTCAGGCTGCTCGGTGGCCGGAGCCGCCTCGGACTCCTCGGCCTGACCGACCGGCTCAGTAACCTCAACGGGCTCGAGGGCGTCGGCTGCGGCCTCGGAGGCGGCGGGCTTCTCCCCGCGGTTGACGGACTGGCTCATGGGCGGCGGTTCCTCTCAGGCCTCGGCACGACGACGGCGGGCGTTCTCGCGGAAGCGCTCCTGGGAGTTGAGGATGACCTTGCGGATGCGCACGGCCTCCGGGGTGACCTCGACGCACTCGTCGTCGGCGGCGAACTCGAGGGCCTCCTCCAGGGTGAGGCGGCGCGGCGGCACGAGGGCCTCGAAGGTGTCCGCGGTCGAGGAGCGCATGTTGGTCTGCTGCTTCTCGCGGACCACGTTGACGTCCATGTCCTCGCCGCGGGGGTTCTCCCCCACGACCTGTCCCTCGTAGGTCTCCTGGGTGGGCTCGACGAAGAAGCTGCCGCGGTCCTGGAGGCGGATGAGCGCGTAGGCGGTCACGGCTCCGGCGCGGTCGGAGACGAGGGAGCCGGTGGTGCGCGAGACGATCTTCCCGGCCCAGGGGGCGTAGCCCTCGGCGATGGAGGAGGCGATGCCGGTGCCGCGGGTCTCGGTGAGGAACTGGGTGCGGAAGCCGATGAGGCCGCGGGCCGGCACAAGGAACTCCATGCGGATCCAGCCGGTGCCGTGGTTGGTCATGGTCTCCATCTGGCCTTTGCGGGCGGCCATGAGCTGGGTGACGGCGCCCAGGTACTCCTCGGGGACGTCAATAGTCATGCGCTCGATGGGCTCGTGGCGCTTGCCGTCGATGGTGCGGGTGACCACCTGGGGCTTGCCGACGGTCAGCTCGAATCCCTCGCGACGCATCTGCTCCACGAGGATCGCCAGCGCCAGCTCGCCGCGCCCCTGCACCTCCCAGGCGTCGGGCCGCGTGGTGGGCAGGACTCGCAGGGACACGTTGCCGATGAGCTCGCGGTCCAGGCGGTCCTTGACCTGACGGGCGGTGACCTTGGCGCCCTTGGTGCGCCCGGCCATCGGGGAGGTGTTGATGCCGATGGTCATGGCGATGGCCGGGTCGTCCACGGTGATGAGCGGCAGGGGGCGCGGGTCCTCGGGGTCCACGAGGGACTCGCCGATGGTGATGTCCTCGATCCCGGCGACAGCGACGATGTCACCGGCGTGCGCCTCCTCGGCGGGCTTGCGGTCCAGCCCCTCGGTGACGAGGAGCTCGGAGACGCGGGCGGAGGCCAGGGAGCCGTCGTGGCGGGCCCAGGCCACCGTCTGCCCCTTGCGCAGGGTGCCGTTGTGGATGCGCAGCAGCGCCAGGCGCCCCAGGAAGGGGGAGGCGTCCAGGTTGGTGACGTGGGCCTGCAGGGGGGCGCCCTCCTCGTAGGAGGGGCCGGGGATCCGCTCGATGATGGTGCGGAAGAGTGGCTCGAGGTTCTCGTTGGCCGGCAGCTCGCCGTCGGCCGGGGCCTCGGTGTCGGCGCGGCGGGCCTTGGCGGAGGCGTAGATGACGGGCACGTCCAGGACGGCGTCGAGGTCGATGTCGGGGTGCTCGTCGGCCAGGTCGCTGGCCAGGGACAGCAGCAGGTCGGTGGACTCGGAGACGACCTCGTCGAGCCGGGAGTCGGGGCGGTCCACCTTGTTGACCACGAGGATGACCGGCAGGTTCGCGGCCAGGGCCTTGCGCAGCACGAAGCGGGTCTGGGGCAGGGGCCCCTCGGAGGCGTCGACGAGGAGGACGACGCCGTCGACCATGGACAGCCCCCGCTCGACCTCACCGCCGAAGTCGGCGTGGCCGGGGGTGTCGATGACGTTGATGATGATGCCCTCGGGGCAGCCGGCGTCCGCGGCGGAGGGGCCCGAGTAGTGGACCGCCGTGTTCTTGGCGAGGATCGTGATGCCCTTCTCACGCTCCAGTTCGCCGGAGTCCATGACGCGCTCGCCGGTGGTCTCCTCGGTGGCCCGGGCCCCGAAGGCGCCCGCCTCCCAGAGCATGGCGTCGACAAGAGTGGTCTTGCCGTGGTCGACGTGGGCGACAATGGCGACGTTGCGCAGATCCTGGCGCACGCTCATAGGGGGCACTTCTTCCGGTGGGAGGACGCCGCGGGCCAGACACCGCTCAGGCACCGACCACAGGGCACGAAACATGGAAAGACTAGAGGACGCCGGTCGCGACCTGCCATGGCAAGGCCAACACCCGGCCTGTGCCGCCCCTCACCTCGACCATTCAGGCACCGGCAGCATCAACCGCCTTGCGGAACTGCGAACCACGAGCTGCCGGTCACTCCGCAGCCGATTCGACGTCCTTCACCTCCGGAGAAGCGGCATACGCCCACAGGCACCCGAGCAGCACCACGACGCATACCCCAGCGGTCATCAGTACACCCGCATCTTGCCCCAGCCACACCGCAAGGGCAGGAACAGCCACATAGCCAAGCGGCGCGACGCCATCCCCGGCGAGGTAGTCCAAGGCGAACACAGAAGGCAGTGCATCACGCTCGACTCGAGACTGAAGAAAGGTCTCCCAAGCCACACTCGTCGCCGCAATCACGGCACTTGATGCAAAGAGGGACACCGCGACCAGCCATAGAGGCGCACCGAGCACCACGCTGACCGGAACCGGGACGAAGCTGAGAAGCGCAATCAGGCACAGCACTGGGCGCGACAGGTGGGATGGCAGACGAACCAAGGACCCCACGATTCCACCGACCGCAAACAGGGACTCGCTGACACCGATGAACCATAACGCCTGATACTCATCGCGCAGCACGACGGGGCATAGCGTCATGTAGCTTCCCCACACAGTAAAGTGCCACACCCCGGAGCCGACCAGCACAACGAGAACACCTCGGGAACGTGAAGCGGCCTGCAGTCCCCGCTTCAGCGCGGTCACGCGATCCGCAGCACCTGTTCTGCGCCCCTTTGGCAGGCGACTCTGGGAGAGCAGACACACGAGCATCAGCAGGGATATCAGCCACCAAGCATCCGAAACACCTCGCCATGACTGCACCAGCGCAATAGCTCCAGGGCCGGCGACCGCGCACAGGCCGGCGACGACAGCCCTGGCAGAATTCATCCGATCCAGCAGATCCGACCGCACCAGGTCTGCGACATAGGACCCCATCGTTGGATACATGATCGATGCGACAAACTCCAAGGCGAACGACACAGTGACGTACACGCCGAGGCCAACCGAGCCGGCACGACTCAGCATCGCGATCCCGCCACAGATGACGATCCATGCGGCTGCCGCACCGCCGAACATGGTCTTGGGGCTGACGTGGACCAGCATCTGCGGAGCCAACAACGCGCCCAGGATGCCCGGCAGCGCGCCCACACCGAGAACCAGCCCGACGCCGGAGGCACTGTAACCTTCCGACGCCACAGCCATCGCCAGCAATACGGGAACCGCCGAATTCGCCAGGACATACAGGCCTCGCGACACAAGAAACTCAACAACATAGTCCTGCGCCATCAGCTTCATTCGACTACCCCTCCCGCCGCGCTCTCAATGCGCGCTCGTCCGTCTCGCCGTCCATCGGAGCAGTGGTAGGTCACGTCACAGGAGCACGGTCACGGCCGCGAGCGCGACGGCGAGCAGCCCTGCGGTGACGACGACCGGGCGGTTGAGGCTGCTGGTCACGCCGACGGCCGCACCGGGCGCCGTATCGTCGGCGGCCCGAGCGGGACGGCTGCGCACCTGCTCGGCATAGGCCTCGATGAGGGCCCCGGCGTCACCGGTGTCGAGGTTGGTGTGGTAGCGCCCCTCCCCCGCCAGGTACTCCGGGCGCACCGCCGGGGCCGGCTCGGCGTCTCGCAGGCCGTCGCGCCGCTCCTGCTGCTCGCGCAGCTCCTGGCGGCGTCGGAAGGACTCGGCCATGCCGCCGCGGCGGGGAGCGGCCGAGGCCCGCACCTCGACGTCGTCGCGGGTGATGACCGACAGCCCCCAGCGGGTACGGCACATCTCGACCTCGCCCCAACCCAGCACATGAGTGCGCCAGGCGTTGCGGATGGTGAGGGCCTGCGAGGTCAGGGTGATCTGCGGGGCCCACCACAGCAGCCAGGTGAGGAAGGTGAGCAGCCCCGCCCAGGCCAGGGTGCGCAGGCCGTGGCCGGCGCCGTCGGCCAGGCCGATCGTCAGGGACATCCCCACTGCGGCCAGGCCGATGAGGGCGGTGCCCAGGCGGGCCGGCAGGGAGCGGATGACGACGGTCGGCATGACCGGGGGCACAGTGGTGGACACGTCTTCTTGCACGGGCGCATCATGCCGCACCGGCTCTCGTCCGTCGTCATCCGCTCCGGTTGAGGGCACCGGCTCAGCTCTTGACGTAGCCGATGCGCTCGGGCCGGAAGGAGGCCAGCCCCTGGGCGCCGAAGTTGCGCAGCGTCTTGGGCACGGCGGTCAGTTGCATACGCTGGTAGATCGGGATGTTGAAGACGTTCTCCCACAGGATCTTGTCGAGGTCGTTGGCGAGCTTGTTGCGCTCGGCGCCGTCGGGGGTCGAGCCGATCTTGGCGACGTACTGGTCGACCTCGGGGACGGACAGTCCGGTGTAGTTGGACTGGCTGGTCGAGGCGTAGTACTGACCCACGGTGGACAGGGGGTACTGGGTCTTCTCGCTGGTGAAGGCCGTCAGTGCGTAGTTCTTCTTGTTGATGTACTCCGGGAAGTACTTGTCGATCTCGACGGTGGAGACACTGAGCTTGATGCCGACCTCGCCCAGCTGCTTCTGGAGGAGGTTGGCCTCGTTGGTGGCCACGGGGGCGTTGGAGGGAATGGTCATCACCAGCTCGAGCTTCGTGCCGTCCTTGGCGCGGACTCCATCGGATCCGGCCACCCAGCCGGCGTCGTCGAGCAGCTTCTTGGCGGCCTCGACGTCGTGGCCCCAGCTGGTGGAGTTGTCCTGGTAGCCCTCCTGGACGGGCAGGAAGAAGCGGTTGCCCAGGAGTGTCTTCTTGGCGTCCACCGGCAGGCCCGCCAGGTCGGAGGCAGCGACGGCCTCGCGGTCGCAGGCCCGGGTGATGGCCTGGCGCACGGCCTTGTCCGCCAAGGGGCCAGAGGAGGCGTTGAACATGATGTGACGCCACTGCAGGCCGGTGTTCTGGCGGACCTCGGCGTCGTCGCGGCCACTGGCCTGCTGGTAGACGTCGGCGGAGAAGATGTAGTCCAGGACGTCGATCTCCTTGTTGGCGAAGGCCTGCCCCAAGGCCGAGTCGTCCAGGACGTGCAGGGTGACGGTCTCAAGCTTGGGGGTGGCGCCCCACCACTTGTCGTTGCGCTCCAGGGTGATGACCTGCTTGGACTCGTCGTAGCCCTTGATCTTGAAGGGGCCGGCGAAGTAGTCGTTGTTGAACTTGGTGGCGCCGGCCATCGACTCGTTGAAGGTCTTGGCGTCGGCCATGAGCTCCCTGGGGCTGATGCCGGCCAGGGGGTAGGACCAGTCGGGGTAGATCGAGTTGAAGGTGACCTTGGCGGTCTGCTTGTCCACGATCTCGACCTTCTCGACCTTGTCGAGCCCCTCGACGGTGGCCCAGGAGTAGCTGGGGTCCTTGACGTGGTCGAAGAACACCTTGATGTCCTCGGAGTCCCACTTACGCCCATTGCCCCAGGTGGCCTTCTCGTTGACGGCCACGGTGACCACGGTCTTGCCGCCGACCTCCGCGGCCTCGAGCTTGGTGAGGAAGTCGGGGTTCGGCGTCGCCTTGCCGTCCGCGGCCCAGTCGACGGTGAAGGGGGAGACGAACTTCATGACCAGCCACACGTCGACGATGTTGCCGTCCACGGTCACGGCGTTCCAGTTCGTCGGCGCCGAGCCGATGCCGAAGCGCAGCGTACCCCCGTCCTGGAGCTCGTCGGGGGCGGCCGTGGGTACGCCGGCGGTGGAGCCCGAGGAGCCGGAGCCGTTCTTGGCGCAGGCGGCCAGGGAGGTCAGGACGGCCGCGGAGGCCGTCGTGGCGAGGAACGTGCGACGGTTGAGCTTCATGGGAATCTCCGTTCACTGAGGGCGCCGTCGTCGGCGCGCGGTGGTGGGCAGGATCGGTGGACAGTGCGATGGGAGGACTCGGGGGCGAGGGACGTCAGAAGACCGCGGTGCGCTCGGGGTAGTAGCAGGCGACGTCGTGGTCCTCGCCCTGGGAGCGGAACTCCGGCATGGCTCCCAGGCAGGCCGAGCGCTCGTCGTCGGTGAGTCCTGAGGCGAACTTCGGGCAGCGGGTGCGGAAGCGGCAACCCGAGGGCGGGTTGGCGGGGCTGGGCAGGTCGCCCTCCAGGACGATGCGGCTGCGGCCGCGCTCCTTGGCCGGGTCCGGGATGGGGATCGCCGAGAGCAGGGCCTGAGTGTAGGGGTGGGCCGGGGCCTCGAAGATGGTGTCGACGTCGCCGATCTCCACGATCCGCCCCAGGTACATGACGGCGACGCGGTCGGCGATGTGGCGCACCACCGACAGGTCGTGGGCCACGAAGAGGTAGCTGAGCCCCATGGTGGCGCGCAGCTCGTCAAGCAGGTTGATGACGCCGGCCTGGATGGACACGTCCAGGGCGGAGACCGGCTCGTCGAGGACCAGGAGGCTGGGTTCGAGGGCCAGGGCCCGGGCGATGCCAATGCGCTGGCGCTGCCCACCGGAGAAGTTGCGCGGGTAGCGGTTGGCGTGGCTGGGCTCGAGCCCGACGAGCTCCATGAGCTCCTCGATGCGCGGCCCGATGTCCGCCTTCTTCCACCCGTTGGCCCGCAACGGCTCGGCGATGATGTCGAAGATCGGCAGGCGCGGGTCCAGGGAGGCCATGGGGTCCTGGAAGACGATCTGCAGGTCGCGGCGCACCTGGCGGCGCTGGGCCCGCCCCAGGTCGGCCGTGTCCTTGCCCAGGACCACGATCCGGCCCTCCTGGGGCGCCTGGAGGGAGAGGACCTCCATGAGGGTGGTGGTCTTGCCGCATCCGGACTCGCCGACCAGGGCCAGGGTCTCGCCCCGGCGGACGTCGAAGGAGACGCCGTCGACGGCGTGGACGGTACCCACGCGTCTTTTGAAGACGGCGCCCTTCATGAGGGGGAACTCCTTGACGAGGTCGGTGACGCGCAGGACCTCGGGGCGCTCGGCGTGCGGCAGGCTCATGGTCTCGGGAGTCTTGAGAGCCGGGACGGGGTAGATGTGGGAGTAGTCGAGCTGGTCCCGCTCGATCTCGTCGCGGCGGCGGCAGGCCGAGTACTGGGCGCCGGAGCCGGCATCCTCGCCGTCGGCCCCGCCGCGCTCCACGAGGGCGAGCTGCGGCTCCCCCTGGGCGCACTCGGCCTGGGCCATGGGGCAGCGGGGGATGAAGGGGCACCCTCGGGGCAGCTCCAGCAGGGAGGGCGGGTTGCCCTCCAGGGTGGCCAGGGCCGAGTCCTTGCGCGCGTCCAGACGGGGCAGGGAGCCGAGCAGGCCGATCGTGTAGGGCATGCGCGAGCGGTAGAAGATGTCGTCGACGTCGCCGGTCTCCACGATGCGCCCGGCGTACATGACGGCCACCCGGTCGGCCATGCCGGCCACGACCCCCAGGTCGTGGGTGATCATGATGACGCCGGCACCGGTCTCCTTCTGGGCGGTGCGCAGCACGTCGAGGATCTGGGCCTGGATGGTGACGTCGAGGGCCGTGGTGGGCTCGTCGGCGATGATGAGGTCGGGGTCGTTGGCGATCGCGATGGCGATGACGGCCCGCTGGCGCATGCCGCCGGAGAACTCGTGGGGGTAGGCCTTGGCACGCACCTGCGGGTTGGGGATGCCCACCAGGTCGAGCAGCTCGACGGCGCGCTTACGGGCCGCCGCCTCGCTCATGCCGGGATGGTGGATGCGCAGGGCCTCGACGATCTGGGCGCCCACCGTGTACACGGGGGTCAGGGCGCTGAGCGGGTCCTGGAAGACCATGGCGACCTGGGAGCCGCGGATGCGGGACATGTAGCCGTCGGGCCGCCCCAGCAGCTCGGTGCCGTGGAGGCGCACCGAGCCGGTGACCTCGGCGGACTCGTCGAGCAGCCCCATGACCGCCGTGGAGGTGACGGACTTGCCCGATCCGGACTCGCCAACCAGGGCCAGCACCTCACCGCGGGCGACCGACAGGTTGACTCCGCGCACGGCGTTGACGCGCCCGTCCTCGGAGGGGAAGGAGACGTGCAGGTCGGTGACCTCCAGCAGCGGGGCGGCGCTGGAGGGGTCCGGCAGCGCGTCGTCGCCTCTGCGGGCGTCGACGGCGGGCACGGCCGCGGCGCTCTTCGCGGCCTCTGCGGACGTGCGGGAGCTGCTCGTGGGACTCATGCCTTGCCTCCTGACTTGGATGAGGGGTCGATGGCGTCGCGCAGGCCGTCACCCATGACGTTGACGCACAGGAGCATGAGGACAAGCACGGCTGCCGGGGCCAGGAAGATCCAGGGGTAGGTGGTCGCGGAGCGCTGCCCCTCGGCGATGAGGGTGCCCAGGGAGGTGTTGGGCGGCTGGACCCCGAAACCGAAGTAGGACAGCGTCGTCTCGCTGATGACGGCGTAGGCCACGTTGATGGTGGCGTCCACGATGAGCAGGGAGGCGATGTTGGGCAGGATGTGCCGGGCGATGATGACGGGGCTGGGCACGTTCATGAAGCGGGCCGCGCTGACGTACTCCAGGTTCTTCACGCTCAGGGTCAGTGAGCGCACCACACGGGCCGTGAGCATCCACCCGAATCCGGCCAGGAGGATGATGAACAGCGCGATGGAGCCCTTGGCGGCTCCGGCCCGCTGGGAGAGGATCGCGATGATGAGGAAGGAGGGCACCACCAGGAGCAGGTCGGTGGCCCACAGGGCGATCTTCTCCCACCAGCCGCCGAAGTAGGCGGCCGAGGAGCCGATGACGGCGGCGATGCCCGTCTGGAGCAGGGCGACGAAGACGCCGATCATCATGGACTTTCGGGTGCCCTCCACGACCATCGCGTAGACGTCGCGGCCGCCCTGGGTGGTGCCGAACCAGTGGTCGGCGCTGGGGGCCTGCAGGAAGGCGGAGGAGTCGACGTCGGTGAAGGTCCAGTGGGTCGCGGCGTCGCCGAGAAGCGCGAAGAGCACCATGAGCAGGAAGCCGATCGCGCCGACGACGGCCCCCTTGTTGCGCCAGAAGCGCCGGGTGATGATCTGCCTGCGGGTCAGACGCCGGGAGTCCCTGGGGGTCTCCTTGGTGATGTCGCCCAGGTCCTCGGGGCTCAGCGGCGCCTCCCCGCCCTGCTCGACGGCGGCGTAGCCGCCCACCGTCATCTGCTTGCCGATGGAGGCCATCCCGTTGGGTTCAGCATTGCGCGCCATGGGTCAGCTCACCCTCACTCTCGGGTCGACGATCGCCACGAAGACGTCGGACAGGAGCGCACCGGTGAGGGTGCACAGCCCGGAGAAGGCGACCACGGCCGTCACCCCGTTGATGTCCATGCCGGAGATCGCGCTGATGGAGTACTCGCCCATGCCGTGCCAGCCGTAGACCCGCTCGGTGATGGCGGCACCGGTGAACAGGGTGGCCAGGGCGAAGGCGAAGTAGGTGGCCATGGGGATGAGCGCGGTGCGCAGCGCGTGGCGGGTCAGCGCCTTGCGCTTGATGAGGCCCTTGGCGCGGGCGGTGCGCACGTAGTCGGCGCCCAGGGTGTCGAGCATGAGGTTGCGCTGGAAGCGGGAGTAGGAGGCGATTCCGCCCAGCGACATCGACAGGGTGGGAAGCAGCAGGTGCTGGAGGCGACCGAGGGCACCCTCCCCCTCACCGGTGAACTCGAAGATCTGGAAGCCGGAGCTGCGGTTGATCTGGACGGCCAGGACCTGCAGGAGGATCGCGATGACCATGGCGGGGGTGGAGATGATGATCATGGAGATCAGGGAGATCGCGCGGTCGGAGAAGCGGTACTGGCGCGTGGCGGTCCAGGCCCCCAGGGCCACTCCCCCCACCATGCCGATGGCGGCGCCCAGGAAGACCAGGCGCACCGAGACGAGGATCTTGGTGCCGATGAGGGTGTTGATGAACTCGCCCTTGGGGGTGCGCCCCCAGTCCCAGTGGAGAACCACGTTGCGCAGCCAGGTGACGTAGCGGTCCCACACGGGCAGGTCGTGGCTGATGTTGTACTTCACGAGGTTGGCGTGAATGGCGTCCCAGTTGAGGGAGGGATCCTGATGGTTCCACAGGGCCGAGGGATCCAGGGAGGCCGAGGCCAGCAGATAGGCCAATGACGTGGCGATGAACAGCAGGACCGCGTAGTTCGCGATCCGGCGCGCCAGGTACGGGAGCATGCGTTCTCCTCCTCCGGACAACCCACCGGTGCTTGAGTCACCGGTCCGTGGCACGAGCACCTGACAGCCTTGGAGGTGACGCCGCGTACGAACAAATGAATGGGGTCACAATACCCGGCGCGTGAAACTCGGCCGATACATTTCCAGCATTCAGGAAATGCCCACATGGTTATTAATAGTGGAGGGGAAATGAGACGCGGCGGTGGCCTGAAGCCCACCGCCGCGTCGCCAAGGGACCGCCCTCAGTCGTCGGACGTCATTTGAGCCTCATGCTTCTCATCTCCGTAGAGGTCGATGCCCGCCCCGGGGACGGCCCGGATGAGCTCGCGGGTGTAGTCCTGGCGCGGGTTGGCGAAAAGCTCGTCGGCCGCCCCGGACTCCACGATCCGCCCGTGCTCCATGACGACGACGTCGTCGGCGATCTGGCGCACGACGGCCAGGTCGTGGGTGATGAACAGGTAGGTCAGCTCCAGCTCGGCCTGCAGGTCGGACAGCAGGCGCAGGATCTGGGCCTGGACCAGCACGTCCAGGGCGGAGACCGCCTCGTCGAGGATGACGATCTGCGGCTTGAGGGCCAGGGCCCGGGCGATGGCGACGCGCTGACGCTGGCCGCCGGAGAGCTCGTGGGGGTAGCGGCGCATGACCGAGCGCGGCAGGGAGACCATGTCGAGCAGCTCGGCGACGCGAGCCTCGCGCTCCTTGGCGGTGCCGATCCCGTGGACCCGCAGCGGTTCCTCGACGACGCGGAAGATCGAGTACATCGGGTCCAGGGAGCCGTAGGGGTTCTGGAAGACCGGCTGCATGATGCGCCGCAGGGCGAAGAGCTCCTTGGGGCCCAGGGTGGACAGGTCCACCCCGTCGTGGAACACCTTGCCGGAGGTGGGGTCGATGAGGTTCAAGATGATGTTGGCGACCGTGGACTTGCCTGAGCCCGACTCACCCACGAGCGCGGTCGTCGTGCCCTTGCGGATGCCGAAGCTGACGTCGTCGACGGCGGTGAGGGTGTTGTCCTCACCGATGGGGCCGCGCACCTTGAAGACCTTGGTGAGGTGCTCCACGCGCAGGATCTCCTCGGTGGAGCTCGATCCCAGGCTGGCGCCCAGGAGCTCGTCCTCGGCGACTTGGATGCCGCGGGCGTGGGCGGACTCGATGCGCCGGGAGGCCAGGGAGGGGGCCGCCTTGACCAGGCGCTGGGTGTAGGGGTGGCGGGGGTCCTGGAGCACCTCGAGGCTGGGGCCGGACTCGACGACCCGGCCGCGGTGCATGACCACGATGTGCTCGGCCCTCTCAGCGGCCAGCCCCAGGTCGTGGGTGATGAAGAGCATCGCGGTGCCCAGCTCACGCACGAGGGTCTGAAGGTGGTCGAGGATGCGTCGCTGGACGGTGACGTCCAGGGCGCTGGTGGGTTCATCGGCGATGAGCAGGTCGGGGCGGGCGGCCAGTCCGATGGCGATGAGGGCGCGCTGGCGCATGCCGCCGGAGAACTCGTGGGGGTACTGCTTGGCCCTCCGGGAGGCCTCGGGCAGGCCGGCCTGCTCCAGCAGGAGGGCCACCTGCTCATTGACGTCGATGTGCCCACCGGGGGCGGACTGGTCGGTACCACCGGCATGCCCGGTGCGCTTGGCCATGAGGTGGGCGAGGCGGTCGTCGGCGACGCCGGCCAGCCCGTTGGCCCGCAGCGCCTCCTTGACCTGGAAGCCGATGGACCACACGGGGTTGAGGTTGGACATGGGGTCCTGGGGCACCAGGCCGATGGAGGAGCCGCGCAGGGCGGTGAGCTCCTGGGTGCCCAGGTGGGTGATGTCGCGGCCCTGGAAGCGGATCGTACCGCCGGTGACCCGACCGGTTCCGGGCAGCAGCCCGATGACGGCGTGGGCCAGGGTGGACTTGCCCGAGCCCGACTCCCCCACGATGGCCACGGACTGGCCGGGGTAGAGGGTCAGGTTCGCCTTGCGCACGGCCGGGACGAGCCCGGTCGAGGAGCGGAAGGCGACCTCCAGGTCGGTGATCTCCAGGAGGGGGTCGCGCTCGGCCTTCCAGGAGGCCGCGGGGGCGAAGGTCTTGTCGGAGGCGCCTGAGGCGGTGGATGCGTTGGAGGGTGTCACTTGCGGGCCTTCGGGTCCAGGGCGTCGCGGACGACGTCGCCGAGCATGATGAAGCCGAGCACGGTCAGGGCCAGTGCGCCGGCGGGGAAGAGCAGGACGCTGGGGTGGCTGTTGAGGGCGTCCTTGGCGGCCGCGATGTCCGCGCCCCAGGAGACGACCGAGGAGGGCAGTCCGATACCCAGAAAGCTCAAGGTGGCCTCCGAGACGATGAAGACGCCGAGCTCGACGGTGGCGGTCACGATGATGGGGGCGGCCGCGTTGGGCATGACGTGGCGCAGCAGCATGGCCATGCGTCCTGAGCCCAGCGCCCGCGAGGCCGTCACGTAGTCCTCGTTCTTGACGCTCATCACCGAGCCCCGCGTGATGCGGGCGATCTGGGGCCAGCCGAACAGGGCCAGAACCAGGATGACGGTGAGGATCGAGCGGTCGTTGCGGAACATCTGCATGACGACGATGGCCGCCAGGACGAAGGGCACGGCGAAGAAGATGTCGGTGACCCGCGAGAGCAGCGCGTCGAAGAACCCGCCGAAGAACCCGGCCAGGGCCCCGACGGCCGAGCCGACGAGGACCACGATGAGGGTGGTGAAGATGCCCACGCTCACCGAGGCCCGGGCCCCGTGGACGGTGCGGGTGAAGATGTCGCAGCCCTGGATGTCGAATCCGAAGGGGTGGCCCCAGGAGGGCCCCTGGTAGGAGTTGACCAGCGTGCAGTAGCCGGGGTCGCGCGGGGCGATGAGCCCGGGGACGAGGGAGAAGGCCACGGCCACGGCGATGAGCATCGAGGCCGCCCAGAAGATGGGCCGACGGCGCAGCTGCCTCCAGGCGTCGACCCAGACGGAGGCCGGAGCGGACTCGTCGGCGACGGCGTCGACGGCGCCCAGGCCGATCTCGTCGTCGGCGATGACGAAGCGCTCCTGGCCCGGACGGGTAGTGGGGGACGTGGTGTTCTCAGGCATAGCGGATCCTCGGGTCCAGGGCGGCGTAGAGCAGGTCCACCAGGAGGTTGGAGATGATGAAGACGAGCACGAGCACGGTGGTGAAGGACACGACCATGGGGCCGTCGCCGCGGATGATGGCGGAGTAGAGGGTGCCTCCCACGCCCTTGATGTTGAAGATGCCCTCGGTGACGATGGCGCCTCCCATGAGGGCCCCCAGGTCCGCGCCCAGGAAGGTGACGACCGGGACCAGGGAGTTGCGCAGGACGTGGACGATCATGACGCGGGCCCCGCTCAGGCCCTTGGCCCGGGCGGTGCGCACGTGGTCGGCGGTGAGGTTCTCGGCCACCTCGGTGCGGGTCAGGCGCAGCACGTAGGCGAAGGAGACGGCGCCCAGCACGACCGCGGGCATGAGGAGCTCGGTGAAACCGGGGCTCTCACCGGCGGTGACCGGCAGCCAGCCCAGGCGGACCCCAACGATGAACTGCAGGACGAAGCCGATGACGAAGGTGGGCACGGCGATGACCACCAGGGAGAGCACCAGGACGGTGGCGTCGAACCAGCCGCCCTTCCTCACCCCGGCGATGAGGCCGAAGCCGATGCCCGCGATGGCCTCGAAGGCCAGGGCCATGAGGGAGAGCTTGATGGTGATCGGGTAGGCCCGCACCAGCACGTCGAGGACGGACTCGGTCCCCCGCAGCGACTGGCCCAGGTCCAGGGTGAACAGTCCCTTGAGGTAGAGCAGGTACTGGACGATGAAGGGCTTGTCGAGGTGGTAGCTGGCCTTGATCTGGGCGATCACCTCGGGGCTGAGCGAGCGCTGGCCCCCGAGCGCGGCGATCGGGTCGCCCGGCAGGGCGAAGACCATGGCGTAGATGAGCAGCGTGGCCCCGAAGAACACCGGGATCATCTGCAGCAGTCTGCGTCCGACGTAGTCAAGCATGTCGTCTTCCTCCCTCAGAACTTGGAGATGGCCTCGGCCCGCGCCCACAGGCGTCTGGCCTCGTCCGGGTCGTAGGTGAGGACCTCGTTGCCCGGGACATCGGCGGTCCAGCCCACGACGGTGGGGGCGGTGAAGTCCTTGGCGGGCGTGCGGGTGCCGTAGTAGAGCTTGTCGCAGATGAGCTTGCGGTCGATGGCCCGGCAGATGGCGGCGCGGCGGGCGCGCCCCTCCTCGTCCATCTTCCAGTGCTCGTGGGTGACGTCGATGGCGATCCCCTGGAAGTAGGCAGCGGGCTTGTTGATGGCGCGCTCGCCCAGCTGCTTCTGGAAGATGGGCAGGAAGGAGTCGGGGACGGAGTCGGCGATGTCGATGGCATCGGCGAGCAGGTCGTTGTAGACCGAGTCGTAGCTCGTGTACAGCTTGAAGGTGACGCCCTTGTTCGCCACGGTGCGCCCGCCGGCGTAGGCGGGGTTGGGCTCCAGGACCATCCGGCTGTCGTGGTCCCAGGAGACGAGCCGGTAGGGGCCGTTGCCCACGGGCTTGTTGCCGTAGGCCTTGATGTCCTTGAAGGCGGATTCCGGCATCGGGTAGTAGGCGTAGTGGCCCAGGCTGATCTTGAAGTCCGACGCCGGGGCGTTCAGCTCGACGGTGAAGGTGAGGTCATTGACCTTGGTCAGCCCGGTCAGCTCGGAGTCCTCGTCGTAGGAGAAGCCCTTGATCCGCTCGAAGAAGGAGGAGCCGAGCTGGGCGTTGGACAGCAGAGCGCCGAACTTCCAGGCCTTGATGAAGGAGTCGGCGGTCACCGGGCTGCCGTCGGAGAAGGTCCAGCCCGGTTTGAGAGTGATCGTGAAGTGCTGGTTGTCCGTGGTCTCAATGGAAGAGGCCACTTCGTTGATGACGTTACCGTCCTTGTCGTAGCGGATCAGACCGGCATAGATCAGGTCGAGGACCCGCCCGCCGCCGAACTCGTTGGTGTTGGTGGGCAGCAGCGAGTTCTGGGGCTCGGTGTTGTTGGCCAGGATGACTCCGTCGTTGGCGCTGGAGCAGGCCTCCTCGTAGACCGGGACGGCCCTCCAGTCGAAGTCGACGTTGGACGCGTTGCGGGAGTAGCCGCCGAAGCCGTTCTGGTACCACAGCGGGATGCCGGGCAGGTCGGTGAGGAGCTGGGACTGGGCCTGGCGGAAATAGCCGTAGGCGGTCTGGGGGTCGGTGGCGGCCGCGGCCTGAGTCAGGAGGTCGTCGAAGGTCTTCGAGGAGTACTGGGCGTCGTTGGCGCTGGCGCCGGTCTGGAAGGTGGCGTTGAGGAAGTTCTCCAGCGAGGGGTAGTCCGCCGACCATCCGGAGCGAAAGGCGCCCAGGAGGGTGTGCTTGGTGATGGCCGAGCGCATCTCGGAGAACTGGGCCACCGGCAGGGGCTCCATGGTGATGCCCAGGACGTTGGACACCGAGTGGCACACGGCCTCGACCCAGGTCTTGTGGGGGCCGTCGGAGTTGTAGGCCAGGGTCAGCTTGCCGCTGCCGCTGCCCAGCCCGCCTCCTTCCGAACCCGATCCGCGCGAGCATCCTGAGACCAGGAGCAGGCCGAAGGCGGCCGCGCCGAGCCCGAAGCCACGGCGCGACACTGTCAGGGCGTTGTTCATGCAACCTCCATGGGGCATGGAACCGACTGGGATTCGTCACTGGGACAGAGGGTTACCGGCGCACTGAGGGGCTCAGGCGCCACCCATAGGCGGGCATATTACGCCCGCCATGGAAACAGGACCGACACGTGGAACCCGCGTCAAACCGTGAGAACCCGGTGGTCTCAGGCGTTCCAGGCCTGGGCAAGCAGCTCGTAGGAGCGGCGTCGCAGGGCCGGGTCGTGGGCGTAGGTGACCACGAGGATCTCGTCGAGGTCCCAGCGGGCGGCCTGCTCACGCAGGCGGGCGGCGACGTCGTCGGCCGTCCCGACGAAGGACAGGGACATGGCCGCCTCGACGGCGTTCTCCCTGCCGGGCGCGTAGGCGCGCCAGGCCCGGGGGTCCTGGCTGGGCGGGTCCAGCGGCCCGGGCCGGTTGCCGACGATGCGGGCGGCGGCGGCCATGGCGGTGCTGAACAGCAGGCGGGCCTCCTCCTGGCTGGGGGCCACCATGACGTTGACGGCGGCCGCGACCCGCGGAACGTCCGGCGCACCCTGGGGGCCGGGGGCGCCTTCCGCGCGGGACTCCAGGACGGAACGGTAGGTGGCGATCGCCGCCTCGGCCTGGACCGGGGCGAAGTGCGAGGCGACGGCGAAGGGCAGCCCGAGCCTGCCGGCCACGCGCGCCCCGTTGACGGAGGAGCCGAGCACCCACACGGTCGGGTGGGTGCCCTCCCCCGGGATGGCCCGCACCCGGGGGCCACCGGGCTCGGGGGCGTGGAGGGCGTCGTCGGAAGCACTGGATGCGCCCAGGAGGAGGGACCCGGGGAGCCGTTCCGGCACGGGCTCGTCACCGAGGTAGGTGAGGATCTCCAGGATCTCCTCGGCGAAGCGGCCCGGGTCGGAGGCTCCTCGGCGCAGTGCGGCGGCCGTGCGCTGGTCGGTGCCCGGGGCCCGCCCCAGCCCCAGGCCGACCCGTCCGGGGTAGAGGATGGCCAGGGTGCCGATCTGCTCGGCGACGACGAGCGGGGCGTGGTTGGGCAGCATGATCCCGCCGGAGGCGACGCCCAGGCGCTCGGTGGACGCCAGGACCTGCCCCATGAGGACGATGGTCGCCGAGGACAAGTAGGTGGTGGAGCCGTGGTGCTCAGCCAGCCAGTAGCGCTCGTAGCCGGCGGCGTCGGCGGCTCGAGCGAGGGCGATCATGTCGGTGAGGGCGTCGATACGGCTGCGCCCGGCGCTGACAGGGACCATGTCCATGACGGACAGGACGGGTACAGTCCGCCTTTCGGGCTGACTCATACGGGCACTCTAACCCGCTCCGACCACCCCGAAGCGGGCCTTGAGACCCGTGTGCCCCACCGAGCGCGGAGCTCGGCGGGGCACGGGGAGGGTCGGCCCCCTGCAGTCAGGGCGGTCAGCGAATTCGGTTGCGCACGGGCAGCAGGCCGGTGGCGACCACGGACTTGAGGACGTCTCCCACGATGAAGGGCACCAGCCCCAGGTCCAGGGCAGTGCTCCAGCTGGCGCCTGTGGCGACCTTCAGCCAGATGAGACCCGGAACGTAGACCGAGGCCGAGGCGAGCAGCATGAGGGCAACACCGGTGGCGACCCGGGTGGTCGCGGAGCCGGAGTGGCGCGACCACACGGCGGCGGCGCGTCCGGCGATGACGGCGATGAGGACGTAGCCGACGACGTAGCCGAAGGTCACGATGGTGCCGCCGCTCCAGCCGGCCAGGACCGGGGCCCCGACAGCGGCCAGGGCGCCCAGGAGCAGCGCGGACAGGGCGCCGCGGCGTGAGCCGAGCACGGCACCGACCCCCAGAGCGGCGAAGGTGCCCAGGGTGATCGGCACGGGAGTGAAGGGCAGGGGGATCGAGATCTGGCCGATGAGGGTCAGGGCGAGCGTTCCGGCCAGGATCAGCCCGGCCTCACGGACGTGGGCCAGTGCGGGACTGTGGGCGAGGCTGCCGGCAGCTGACGTGGAGGAGGGTTTGGTGACCATGACTCCACCCTACGGGGATCGCCGGCATGACGAACGACCGGTTCCCACCGAAGAGCCACCGCGCGACTTGTAGGTCTCCTACAAGGATGACGCGGATAATCGCCTGAGAATCCGCAATGACCCGTTGATTCTCACAGTTCGGGCAGGTGTCCGTCGATCCAGGTGAGGATGTCGCCGGTGACCTGGTCCCGGTTGGTCTCGTTGAGCAGCTCGTGGCGCCCGCCCGGGTAGAGGATGACGCAGACCTCCCGCACGCCGGCGCGGCGGTAGAGGGTGGCGGCCCGCTGGACGCCCCGCCCCATGGCCCCGACCGGGTCCCGGTCACCGGAGGCCAGGAGCATGGGCAGCCCCGCGGGGACCGCCGCGGCGTGGGAGGCGGTGTTGACGGCCTCCTGCCCTGAAATGATGTCGCGGTAGAAGCTCGGGGGGTAGGCGAATCCGCACCAGGGGTCGGCGACGTAGCGGTCAACCTCGTGAACGTCCCGGCTGATCCAGTCGGCCTTAGTGCGGTTGGGGGCGAAGTGGCGCTGGTAGGGGCCGAAGGCGAGCGCGTTGAGCAGCCGGGAGGGGCGGCGCGGGCCGCGCAGCCGGGACTCACCGGCGCAGATCGCTACAGCGGGGCCGGCTAGCGCGCCGATTCCCGCACCGGTCCCCAGCAGGATGAGGCCGGTCAGCTCGCCGCCGCGGCGCGCGGCCAGGTCGCGGGCCAGGAAGGAGCCCCAGGAGTGGCCCATGAGGAAGACCGGAACATCGGGCCAGGCCCGCCGGGCCGCATCCAGGACGGTGTCCATGTCGGCCACGACCCTGTCCCAGCCGTCTCGCTCGGCGATAAAACCGAAGCCGCCGGGGGCGGCGGTGGCCCCGTGGCCGCGGTGGTCCTCGGCCAGGACCGCATAGCCCTCCTCCACAGCGGAGGCGGCGAAGCGGGCGTAGCGCGAGGCGTGCTCGGCCATGCCGTGGGCGATGACGATGATGCCCCGGGGGCGGGCGGCGCCGGGTACCTGCGGGCGTAGCGCGGCCGGGGTGCGCGCTGGGGTACCGGCCTCGGGAGCGTCGGCCACCAGGAGGGAGCCGTCAATGAGCCACTCGGGGAGCCAGATGTGCACGACCAAGCGCGTTCCGTCGTCAGCCGTGAGCCGAGTAAGGCTGGTCTGCATCAAGTCCTCCTCAGGCAGCGTCGTCAATCGGCGTCAACGGGCGTCGGCCGTGCTCGGGTCGGCATCGGTCATCATTGATCGTGTCGACGGCTGACGGCGGTGACGTCGGGTTGGCGGGCTGGGTCCGAGATCTCCCGTCACCCCAGGGTGAAGCCTAGTTGTCCGACGTCGAGCCGGCAGCGTTACCACCGAGGTGATTCTCAGATGCCCCCGGCGGGCACGTGGCGAGCTGCCACAGACGGCCACTGATGACTGACAGCACCGGAGCATCGCCTACATTCCTGATGGTTTCATGAGTTCCTGTCGCCCGTATCCCGACAGTTCTCCCCACGCAGCCCGCCCTCCTCCTGCGGTGCGGCACCTGGGCTACGGTGGTCGCCATGGCCGCCCACTCCTTCACTCTTGTCCCCGCCGCCTACGTCTACCTCCTGCGCCCCGATCCGAGCGCCGCGGACCGGGACGCCGGGGCGGCGAGCAGCGAGACCCAGGTGCTCCTCCAGCTGCGGCGGGGCACCGGCTACATGGACGGGCACTGGGCCTGCGGCGCCTCGGGGCACGTCGAGGCCGCCGAGAGCGTCCTGGAGACGGCTCTGCGTGAGGCCGATGAGGAGCTGGGGATCGGCGTCGATGCGGAGGATTTGACGGCGCTGACGGCGATGCACCGCACCAACGACCTGGGCGGGGCGGCTCTGGAGCAGCGCATCGACCTGTTCTTCACGCTGCGGACCTGGGCGGGCACGCCGAGCGTGCGCGAACCGGCCAAGAACGCGGGGCTGCGCTGGTTCTCACTGGCCGGCCTGCCCGAGGCGGTTCCGCCTCACGAGCGCCACGTCCTGGAGCTGCTGGCCGCCTCCCTCGATGGGGGGAGGCCGGTGCCCCCGATCATCACCTTCGGCTTCGATGAGGGCCAGGACATCGCCCGCTACGGCGTCGCCCTGCCGCACTGAGCTCAGCCCGCCAGGAAGGCCTCGATGGCGGGCAGCTCGCGGCGGGCCTGGGCCAGGCCGGCCTCGAAGGCGGTGACGACGCGGTCGTAGCGCAGCTCGCCGTTGGCAATCGGCATGCGCTCGGGCCGGAAGAGGTAGACGCGCCCCCGGCTGCGCAGGTGCTCCAGCTCCTCGACGGTGCGGTTGTAGTTCTCGGGGCGGTCGACGACGGCCTGGACCAGGGCCGGGTAGCGGGCGTAGAGCCGCTGGAGGACCTCGATCTCGTGGCGTCGCATGGGCGGTTTGCGGTAGCCCTCGGGGCGGGTCATGACCACGAGCAGCTTGTCGTAGCCGTCGGCGCGGGCGGCGTCGATGGCGAAGCCGCCGGTGGGCCCGACGGCGCCGTCCACGTAGGGGGCGCCGTCGACCTCGACCATCGGCATGAGCACCGGCATCGACGACGACGCCCGGGCCCTTACCAGCAGGTCCTCCATGGTGGGCATGTCCTCCAGGCCCCAGTAGACCTCCTCGCTGGTGTCGCAGCGGAAGGCGCCCAGGCGCACCGTGGCCGGTGAGGCGGCGAAGGTCTCCCAGTCGAAGGGGATGGACTCGTCGGGTGCGGAGGTGTGCAGGTAGATGTGCTCGGAGTTGAAGTAGCCCTTGCCGGCCACGAAGCTGCCCCAGCCGCCGGCCTTGGGGTCGGTGGTCAGCCCCAGGTAGGCCTCGCGGGTGCGCCAGATGTCCCGGGAGACGAAGTTGCAGGTGTTGGTGCAGCCCGCGGAGATGCCCCCGACCCAGGGGAAGGAGAGCCCGGCCTCCAGCATGACGCGCACGAGGCCGGCCGTGTAGGCCCCGCGCATGCCGCCGCTCTCGAAGATGAGGGCGACGTCGTCGGGGCCGTGGGTGACGGGAGCGGGCCGGTGGCGAGGGTCGGAGACGGGGACGGGACGTTGGACAGGGCCGGAGACGGGGACGGGACGCGAGCTCACGCCTGGGAGCCTATGGGTTCCATTGAGTTCCATGGCGCGATCACACGGGTGATTCCCGCCCTATGTCGGCCGAGCGGCCGGGAGGGTAGCGTGAGGCCATGACTTCCTCCAGCGCGCTGCGCATTCTTGAGCCGATGACCATGCGTGGGCTGACCGCCCGCAATCGCCTGTGGCTGCCGCCGATGTGCATGTACTCGGTCGAGGCGCAGGACGGTGTCGTCACCGACTGGCACCTGGTTCACTACGCCAGTCGCGCGGTGGGGGGCTTTGGCACGGTCATCGTGGAGGCCACGGCGGTCACCCCGGAGGGGCGCCTGTCCCCCTACGACCTGGGGCTGTGGTCGGATGAGCAGGTCGCCGGCCAGCGCCGCCTGGTGGAGGCGATCCACGCCGGCGGGGCCCTGGCCGGCATCCAGATCGGGCACGGCGGGCGCAAGTCGGGGACTCCCCCGTGGCGCCCCAAGGTGGAGGGCGCGCGCACCGGCACCCTGGAGGGCTGGGAGCTGCTGGCCCCCAGCGCGATCCCCTTCCCCAAGCACGCGGTTCCCAGTGAGCTGGACGAGGCCGGGATCGGTCGGATCGTGGAGGCCTTCGCGGCGGCCGCGCGGCGCGCCGTCGAGGCAGGGTACGACGTCGTCGAGATCCATGGCGCCCACGGCTACCTCATCCACGAGTTCCGCTCTGCTCTGTCCAACCAGCGCACCGATTCCTACGGCGGCAGCGTCGAGAACCGGCAGCGCTTCCCGCTTGAGGTGGTGCGGGCCGTGCGCGAGGCCATCGGCTCGGAGACGGTGCTCGATATCCGCCTGTCGGCCTCGGACTGGGCCGAGGGCGGTGTCACCGGTGAGGAGACCGCCGCTTTCAGCCGTGAGCTGGTGGAGGCCGGTGTTGATGTCCTGCACGTCTCCAGCGGCGGGAACGTCCCGGCCGCGGTGCCGGTGGGGCCCGGCTACCAGCTGCCGCTGGCCGAGCAGGTCAAGCAGGCCGTGGCCGGAAGCGGGGTCCCGGTGGTGGGTGTGGGTCTCATCGAGGCGGCGGCCCAGGCCGAGCAGGCGCTCATCGCCGGGCAGGCCGACGCGATCGCCGTGGGGCGGGCGGCCATGCGCGATCCGTACCTGCCGCTGCGCTGGGCGGCGGACCTGGGGGCGCGCTCCTGGGACGAGGCCCCCTGGCCCATCCAGTACTGGCGCGGCACCTGGAGCTGAGCGAGTCCTCGGACCGCCCGACACTAGTACTATCTCTTGGGAAGTCCTCAGTCGCATGCGACGTATCCATCTTCTGGAGGTAGATCCTTGGGCAGCAGCGATTCGACGGTTCCCAGCACGCAGAGGCACCGCGGGGACGTGTACTCCTCGCAGTGCCCGTGCCGCGATCTTCTGGAGGTCGTGGCCAACAAGTGGTCCGCGCTGGCCATCGGCGCACTGGCCGAGGGACCGTTGCGCTTCGGGGAGCTGCAACGGCGCCTTCAAGGAATCTCGCCGAAGGTACTGACCGCTACGCTGCGCCGGTTGGAGGACCATGGGCTCGTGCACCGAGAGATGATCCCGGAGGTTCCTCTTCACGTGGAGTACTCCCTGACGGAGATCGGCCGGAGCGCCGTCGAACCGGTATTCGCGCTTCGGGAATGGGCCGAGTCCCGATACGCGCATGCGCTGACTCACGCGAGGTCGACGCCGTAGGTCGCGTGTCGACGTGAAGACGACGCCCAGAGCAATGCCCCGGGGAATCGCCACTGCGCACAGTTCGTCGGGAACGCACCTGAGCCGTCGACATCGGACTCCGATGGTGCTGCGGGCCTACGGCACGCCCACGAGTCCCTGGGCATTCGGACGTCGTCACGGCTGACGCACCAGCACCCCACTATCTTTTTGATAGTAGGGGTCATTGCGGGTAACCACTTTCTTCCGACTACGGTCTGTGCTCGTTGACGGTGCACTTCCGTCGAACCTGACACAAGCCGATGAACAAGGAGAGTAAGGAGCTATCGATGCCCTCAAGCAGCCCCGACACCCAACGCACCATGACCGCTGTCGTCACTCGATCCGGTGGCTCAGTGGACATCCCGGATGTCCTGGTCGATGCCACCGTCCCCGCCCCGGCGGCTCCCACTGGCCACGACATCCTCGTGGAGGTTAAGGCACTGTCCGTCAACCCCGTTGACGTCAAAGTGCGCGCCGCCCTCAACCACGCCGGCGGTGAGGAACGCATCCTGGGATGGGATGCAGCGGGGACGGTCATCGCGGTCGGCAAGCAGACCACTCTCTTCCAGCCCGGCGACGACGTCTACTACGCCGGAGCACTGGAGCGTCCCGGCTCCTACGGACAGCTGCAGCTCGTGGACGAACGCATCGTTGGACCGAAGCCGAGCTCGTTGGACTACGCGAGTGCAGCGGCACTGCCCCTGACCTCCCTCACCGCGTGGGAGGCGCTTTTCGACAAGCTCCACCTGAGCAGGGACTCCGCAGGCACGATCCTTGTGCTGGGAGCCGCCGGAGGGGTGGGATCCATGGTGATCCAGCTGACCAAGGCCCTCACTGATGTCTCCGTCATCGCCACTGCCTCACGTGAGGAGTCCCGCGACTGGGTCCGGTCACTGGGTGCCGACGCCGTGGTGGACCACTTCGCCGAGGACCTCGCACAGCAGGTTCTCGCCATCGCACCGGACGGCGTCGACTACGTCTTCACCCCGCAGAGCCGAGGGCGCGTGCCGCTGCTGACCACGGTGGTTCGTCCTTTCGGGGAGATCGTCGCCATCGACGACGAGCGAGACCTGGACCTGTACGCGCTCAAGGACAAGGCCATCTCATGGCACTGGGAGTTCATGTTCGCCCGCCCCAGGCACGGCTACGATCTGATCACCCAGCACCACATCCTCTCCACCATCGCCGAGCTCATCGACAGCGGAAGAATCCGTGGCACTGCGTCCCAGACGCTCACGCCTCGCAATGCTGCGCAGATACGGTCAGCTCACCGCCTCATCGAGAGCGGGCGCGCAGTGGGGAAGATCGTCGTGACCGACGCCGGCTGAGTCGACCGGATCGGGACCGAAGCGGGCCCCGATCGCCGGACGCGGCGGGCTATCCGACGGCGTCGAGGTAGAGCCAGCGGCCGGCGCGGCGGGTGAAGCGGGAGCGCTCGCGCAGGGCGTCGTCCACCACTCCCCCGCGCCCGTCGCCGCTGCGGTAGGTGGCGGTGAACTCCACGATGCCGGTCTCGTCGTCCGGCCCGCCGTCGACGGTCTCGTGGATGGTCAGTCCCGTCCACCGGGTCCCGGGGTGGCAGTAGGGCCCCTCGGGGCGGGTGCGCGGGTGCCAGGTGCGGAAGAGGTAGTCCTCGTCGCCGACGACGAAGGCCGTGTAGCGCGAGCGCATGAGGGCCTGGGCGGTGGGCGCCGGGGCGCCGTCGTGGAGCGGCTCGCAGCACTGGGCGTAGGTGCGCCCGCTGCCGCAGGGGCAGGGGTTGGCGCCGTGCACTCCGGCGGCGCGGATCGGCGAGTCCGGCCGGTCTCTGCGGCCGGCCCGCTCCCCCGCCACGCTCAGGCCCCCTGCCAGTAGGCGTGCAGGGCCTGGGCGAGCCAGGGGCCGTCCTGGACGCCGCACATCTCGCGGGCCGAGTGCATGCTCAGCAGGGGCACGCCGACGTCGACCGTGGTGATGCCGAGGCGGGTGGCGGTGATGGGGCCGATGGTGGAGCCGCAGGGCACAGTATTGTTGGAGACGAAGTCCTGGCTGGGGACGCCCGCCGCCGTGCAGGCACGCGCCCAGATCGCGGCGCCCGCGGCGTCGGTGGCGTAACGCTGCTGGGCGTTGATCTTGAGCAGGGGGCCGTGGTTGATGAGCGGCTGGACGGCCGGGTCGTGCAGGTGGGCGTAGGAGGGGTGGACGGAGTGCCCGGCGTCGGCGCTCACGCAGGTCGAGCGGGCCAGGAGGGCATCGAGGCCGTCACCACTGGCCCCCAGGGCCCGGGCCAGGCGCCGCAGGAGAGTCTCGAGGAAGGGGCCGCCCGCCCCGGAGCGGGTGTCCGAACCGACCTCCTCGTGGTCGAAGGCCACCAGGATGATGGGGTCGGCGGGCTCGGCGAGCTCGGTCCCAGCGGCCGCGAGCGCCTCGAGGGCGACCAGTCCGGCGTGGACGGAGGAGAGGTTGTCCAGGCGGGAGGAGGCCAGGAACTCGCCGTCGCGGCCGAAGCGGGCGGGCGCCTGGGTGGGGTAGGTCAGGACGTCGTGGCCGGCGAGCTCGGCCGGGTCGATGCCGGCGATCTCGCACAGGTGGGTCTCGACGGCGTCGGGGGCGGCGTCGGGTGCGGCCAGTGACCACAGGGGCAGCAGGTGGGTCTGGCGGTCCAGGTGGAGGGTGTCGTTGACGCTGCGGTCCAGGTGCGGGGCGATCTGGGCCACGCGGGCGATGGGGCCGGTGCGCACGAGGTGGACGGCGCCATCGCGGGTGGTCAGGCGTCCGGCCAGGCCCAGCTCGCGGTCGAGGAAGGAGGCGAGCAGGGGTCCGCCGTAGACCTCGGCGTTGATGAGCTGCCAGCCGGAGCGGACGAGGGCGGCGGCGGGCTTGAGCTTGAGGGCCGGGGAGTCGGTGTGGGCGCCGACGATGCGCAGCCCCGCCCCGGGGGTGAGTGCCTCGGGCAGCGCCCAGGCGGCGATGGCGCCGTCGCGGATGACGTAGCCGCGGCGCGCCAGGCCCTCCTCCCAGGTGACGGTCTCGTCGGCGCGGGTGAAGCCGGCCCCCTCCAGGCGGCGGGCGACCTCGGCGGCGGCGTGGTAGGAGCTGGGCGAGGCCGTGACGAAGTCGATGAGCGAGTCGGTGTAGGCGTTCTCGTCGCGCAGGATCGCGGCGGCGTCACGGGTGGGGGCGCTGGCGGCATCAGTCATGGCCCCAGTCTTCCACCGGTGCGCCCCGCGCCCGGCCTATCTCCCGACCGAGACCCTCCGCGAGGTAGGGCAGAATCGGGGTGTGAGCATCTCTCAGCCGGTCATCCCGCCCGCCTCGTCCACGCCCGTGCGCGCCGTCCTGCTCGATGCCGACGGCGTTCTTCAGCTCATCGGCACCCCGTGGGGCGAGGCGCTGACCCGCGGCGGCGGACCCACCTTCGCCCAGGCCATGATCGATGGTGAGACCGACGCCCTGGCGGGCCGGGAGACCCTGACCGAGCTGCTGGAGCGGGTGGTGGAGAGCCTGGGGCTGGAGCTGCGCGCATCGGACCTGTTGGAGATGTGGCACCGGGCCACGCCCGACCCTGTGGCCTGGCAGCTGGTGAGGGACCTGCGCGAGGCGGGTTACACCACGGTCCTGGCCACCAATCAGCAGTGGGAGCGTCGGGCCTGGATGCGCGAGCAGCTGGGCTATGACGGCCTGTGCGACATCGACGGTTACTCCTGCACGCTGGGGGTGGCCAAGCCGGATGCCGCCTACTTCCGCCGGCTGCTGGAGCTCGCAGGGGTGGAGGCGGACCAGGCCCTGTTCGTCGATGACAGCGCCACCAACATCGCCGCGGCCCGTGAGGTGGGCTTGCGCACTATCCACCACCCGGCCGATGCCGGCGGCGAACTGCTGCGCCGCGAGGTCGTCCAGGCCCTGGTACAGGCCGCGTCCCCCCTGCAAGGATGAGCCCGGTAGGCCTCATTCTCTCGAGACTTGCCTGACCGGCGCCCGCAGGGAAGACTCCTGCTGACAGCAGTCACCAGGAAAGGACGGCTCATGGCAGGAACGACGACGGACGACCAGGCCCCCGAGACCACAGCTACCGCTACTGCACCCCCCGCCTCGGCGACGTCCTCCGCCCAGTCACCGGCCTCCGCCGCCGCGGCCCGCCGGGCTCCGGAGGTCTTCCTGCGCCTCATCACGGCGATCCACTCCGTCCTGCCGGGCTTCGTGCGCAGCCGGCTGCCGGTGACCTTCATCGGCTACGCGATCATCAACGGCTCCGCCTTCTTCCTGGACATCACCTGCCTGTGGGTGTTCTACAACCACCTCCACTGGTTCTACCCGCTGGCGGTCACGGTCGGCTACGTCATCGCGGCCGTCTACTCCTTCCTGCTCAACCGGTGGCTGAACTTCCAGGCCCACGGGCACGTCGTCGAGCAGGGGGCGGGCTACACGGCCGGGGTCATCAGCCAGTACGTCATCTTCATCCTGGGCCTGTCCTCGCTGCTGCACTGGTTCGGGGTCAACGCCGAGCTGGCGCGCGTCATCTCGGCCTGCTGCGAGGGCATCTACCTCTACGTGTTCATCCGGCTGTGGGTGTTCCGCGGGGTGCCGGAGCCCGAGAGGCAACGCCGGTAGGTACCCGATCGGGGACGTACTTCTCCGACGAGGACTGCGTTGTCCCCCAGATGACTGGGGTCCGACCTCAGTCACCTGCGGGAGAAGTACGTTCTGGACGGGAAACACAGTCCCCGATTCAGCGTGTCATGGCTTCTGAGACGCTCGCTCGGGCCAAAGTCCAGGGCTGGGCGTCCTGGCGACAATGGCGGGCTGATGGAGGGGGCCTGGCGGGTCGCCGGTGTCCCTGTGCGGAGTGGCACTCCGACGCCGCGCCCTCACCAGGAGGCGCGGGTCGTCTCGGTGGGGCCGTCGAGCTCGGTGAACCCGGCGTCGGTGACGCTCACGGGCCGGGTGGTGGTCTCCCACTGCTCCCGGCTGGGCACGACGACGCGCACCCGGTAGCCGTCGTCGGCCCAGGCCCGCCTCAGGGCGGGCGGCATGGCGCTGCTCTCCCAGGCCAGCTGGGCGGCGTGGCCGCACTGGGCGGCCAGCTTGCCCGAGGTCATCTCGTGCAGGGGCGTGACTTCGATCGTCACCAGGGCCCCGGTGGAGGCCGACGCCGCCGTGAGCGCGATCTCCTCTGCGGCGGCCGGGTCCTTGGCGGCGCGGGCGGTGATCTCGGCGGGCGGCGGGGGCAGCTCGTCGCCGGGTGGGAAGTGGGTGCCCTCCACCTGGGTCTTGGCCAGGGCCCCGGGCAGGGGACGCACCGGACCGGGGACGAAGGCGCGGGCGGCCGCCTGCCCCCAGCCGGCGGGGCCGTCCTGGGTGACGGTGACGCCGTCGATGTCCTGGACCTCCTCCCAGCGCTTGCCGCGGGCTCGGCGCACGAGCTTGCGGATGCGCCCGTCGCGCCAGTAGTCGACGGCCGGGTTCCACGGCCCACCGGGGGCGGCGGCGGGTGAGGCCAGGAGAGAGACGACGGCGCGGGCGGCGGCCTCGGCGACGTCGATCCGCCGGGGAGGGTGGACCTTGTCGTAGCGCACGGCGATCTGCATGCCCCAGGGCACGGCGTGGTCCGGGTTCCCGGACAGAGAGGGCAGGGGCGATGACGGCAGGGACGGCGAGGACGGCGATGCGGAGTGCGGCACGGGCAAGAGCCTACGGGGTCGCGATCGACCGCGTCAGGTCCCGCCTGCCCCCGGCTCCTGTGGGACGGCTGGAGCCGCAGGGACGTTCGAGGAGAACGATTGACCACTACCTTTCCCACCAAACGGCGGATAATCGAGATGCGAAGATCCTCCTGAGGCAGGAGACGAATCCAGCGGCGAGTCGTTTAGGTTGCCGCCATGCGACCACCTGTTCCAACCACCGTCCTCGACCCTTCTGGCCTGACGCCGCCGGCCATGCCGCCCTCCCACCCGCGGATGTTCAACGGCGCGACCGTTCACGGCTTCAGGGGAATCCGTCAGCTGCGTCACCCTGCCGAGATCCCGCTCCTGATCGCGACCAGCCTGGCGACTGCACTGGCCTACCTGGCGTGGATCGCCCTGGTGATCTGGCTGGTCACCGTGCCTGAACCGACCGGCCCGGAGGCTCAGGTTCGCGACTTCTTCCTCAACGAGAAGGGCAGCGGCGCGCAGTTCCTCCTGCTGGTGCCCATCATCCCGATCATCCTGTGGGTGGCGCGCGCGATGACGTATGCCAAGCTCCGTGCGACCGCGGTCCAGATGAGTCCCACCCAGTTCCCGGAGGGCTACCGGATGGTTGTCGAGGCGGCCCGGCAGTTCGGCCTGCGCCGGGTGCCCGACGCCTACGTGACCATGGGCAACGGTCAGATCAACGCCTTCGCAGCCGGCCACGGCTACCGGCGTTTCGTGGTCGTCTACTCCGACATGTTCGAGATCGGCGGTCGGGCCCGCGACCCCGAGGCGCTGCGCTTCGTGATCGGGCACGAGGTCGGGCACCTCGCCGCGGGTCACATCTCCATGCTGCGCCTGCTGTTCGTCACTCTCGGCCTCAACGTCCCGCTTCTGGGCAAAGCGCTGGTTCGGGCCCAGGAGTACACGGCGGACAACCACGGCTACGCCTACGCTCCTCAGGGGGTCCCCGGTGTCATGGGGGTGCTCTCCGGAGGCAAGTACCTGGGGGCCGAGGTCAACACCCACGCCCTGGCGGATCGCGCCACGCGGGAGAAGGGGCTGTGGCTCCACATGACCGTCTGGCGGTCCACGCACCCGGTCATCACCTGGCGCGCCCACGCCCTGCGCGACCGCAGCTGTCCGGGGCGGATCATGATCCGCCCGCCGGAGTCCACCGCCTGGTTCCCGCCGTCGGCTCCCAGCGGCAGCGGGTGGTCCGGTTCCTGGCCGACGCCGGAGCAGATGCTCGCGGCGCTGGACTCCACCTCCTCGAGTGTGCCCAGTGAGGAGCAGTTCGGCCGCTACCCCGGCGTGGCCTACGACCTCCCTCGCGACGAGCTGCGCTGGGCCTCCCCCGTTCCCGTCCCCGTTCCGGTGGGAGCCGCGACTCTCGGGCAGGACGCCTTCGCAGCCCCCTCGGGCGTGACCGGTTCCGTCGGGCCGCAGCAGCCCGGCCCCTACGGGTACGCCCCAACAACGCCCCCTGTGCAGGACCAACGCGTGGACACCTCGGGGACAGCACCCACCGAGGCAACGACTCAGGAGACTCCCCACTCCGAGACCGACCAGTACTGATCCCGGTCGGTCAAGGCGAGCCCGCCTCAGCACCCGGGCATCTCCGGGTGGTGGATGACGGCTGGACGGCTGACCAGTACACCCCATGACCGGGACAACACCTGAGGAAAATCAATGCAAAAGGAATGCCTATGCGTTTAAAATGTACTCGAAAATAACATCATTAGCCCCTTGAGAAAAGGAGACACCCAACCTCGGGAATACAGAACAAAGTCCGCGAATGGGTTCTCAGAATACTCTCAGGTACATTGAAGTGCTCCCTCAGGAGCAGTGGGTTACATAGTGACTGCCGCCGGACGGAACCGGTCGCGAGGGTTGGGGAGCCCAATGACCGATCGGATTTCGAGGCCGCTCGAGTTGATAGGGAGCTCGGCGTTAGCCGCTCTGGCGAAGGAGGGTTGAGTCCCCTCTGGAATATGGGATCCAGAGGCGATGCCACCCTCAACGACAGGGGCCTGTGGGGCTCGGAGAAGTCCGAGACCCACAGGCCACGTCATTATTGCCCTCCCACGAGGCTCCAGCACCAGGCAGAACCTTTTCCCGCCCTCGTCCATCACGTCGGCATCTCAATAAAGCGCCGCTCCCGGATTGTTGCTGAATCCTCAGAAGAAGGCCGACGCCGATCACGACGACGGCGAGGTCGACTCACCGGCCCTACTCCACGATGTGTTGTCTCATGACTTCTGAGACACCGGTTGGGTGGGTCTGCCGAATGGGGAGGGCTGCTGCTTGGGCCTGTCGGAGGGGGCCGGCCCGGTCACTGTGGTGGCTGCCCGGCGTCGTCTAGATGCACTGCACGAGGGCGGGGTGCTCCTGGAGGAGGGCTGGGGGTACTGCGGGTAGGTGGGGTCTTCGTGCAGTACGCACAACCCTCGGTCAGTAGATCCCGACCCTCGTGGAGCAGACCGACTCGAGGCGAGACTCAAGGCAGAGCTGGCGTCGAACCATGGCCTCCAGGCCCCAGCGCACACGGCGGTCAGGGGGCGGTGGAGGAGGACCTGTGACGGAGGCGCCGGGCTCTGCCGTAAGAACCCCGGGCTCGCTCCTGCGCGGCCCGGTGTCCACAGCGCTGACATGAACAAGCCTGCCGTCGAAGCACCCAGCGGGGATCGTTGGAATACTGCGGTTCTTCCTCGGCGTGCAGCGCCGATGCAGGGTTGATGTCAGCGCTGTGGACACCAGCGACCTGCCAGACCTCTCCCCCTCGACCCGCCCTCGTAGAGCAGGTCGGCCCGAGGCGAGAGTCGGGCCGACCGCCGGATGGGGCCGCGGCCACTGCCGACGTCACGCCTCCAGGGAGTAGCCCGTCACCGGCCCGGCGGTGTTGGGCTGCCAGCCCAGCGCCGGGGCGACGTGCTCGGCGAAGGCCTGCAGGATGTGGAGGTTGAAGTCGACGCCGAGCTGGCTGGGGATGGTGAGCATGACGGTGTCGGCGGCATGGAGCGCCTCATCCTGAGTCAGCTGCTCGATGAGGACGTCGGGTTCGGCGGCGTAGGTGCGCCCGAAGGTCGACTGCAGGCCGTCGATGACGCCGATCTGATCGTGGGAGTCCTCGCCACGCAGGGCGAAGAACCTGCGGTCGGTCTCGGAGACGATCGGGAAGATAGAGCGCGAGACGCTCACGCGCGGGGTCCAGTCGTGGCCGGCCTCCTTCCAGGCCTCGCGGTAGCGGCGGATCTGCTCGGCCTGGAGGTGGGAGAAGCCCTCCCCGGTGGCCTCGGTCAGCAGGGTCGAGCTCATGAGGTTCAGGCCCTGGCGGGCGGTCCACTCGGCGGTCTCCCGAGAGCCCGCACCCCACCAGAGGCGGCGATCCACACCGGGTGCGTGCGGCTCGATGCGCAGGCGGGAGCTCGCACCGGGGGCCATACCGCCGCTGGTGTCGAGGTCCGCCTGCGGGACACCCCGGACGGCGTCGAGGAACTGGGCGGTGTGGGCACGGGCGACGTCGGCTCCACGCGGGTCGGCGCCGCCGGCGTAGCCGAAGGTCTCCCAGCCGCGGCGGGCCTGCTCCGGTGAGCCTCGGGAGATGCCGATGGCGATGCGCTGGTCGGTGAGCAGGTCGAGGGCGGCAACCTCCTCGGCCAGGTAGAGCGGGTTCTCGTAGCGCATGTCGATGACGCCGGTGCCGACCTCGATGCGCTGGGTGCGGGCGCCGGCCGCGGAGAGCAGCGGGATGGGGGCCGCGGCCTGGCGGGCGTAGTGGTGAACGCGCCAGTAGGCGCCGTTGACGCCGATCTCGTCGGCGCCGACGGCGATCTCGACGGCGTCCTTGAGCGCCTGGCCGGCGTCGGGGTCGCCAGGGCCGCGACCGTGTCCGTAGTGTCCGAAGCTGAGGAACCCGAATGCTTTCATGCAGCCTTCAACTACGTGCGCCGTCGGATCATTCCGTCCGTCCGCGCGAGCCGTGTCACCCCGCCCTCGGGCGCCACGCGCCGTCAGCGCCGACGGCGAACTCGGCAGCCTCCTCGAAGGCCCGGCACGCCCAGCCAGCGGGGAACGGCCTCCTTGTAGTCGAGGTAGTCCTGCCCGAACCTCTCCTCCAGGGCCTTCTCCTCGGCCGGGATCTGGTGGCGGTCGATGAGCCAGACGAAGCCGGCCAGCGGGATCAGCGCGGACGGGTCCCTGCGCGCGATCGCGTGCGAGAGCAGCAGGCCCGTCAGCCCCAGGTACATGGGATTGCGCGTCAGCCGGTTGGGGCCGTCCACAACAAGGTGCTGGGCGCGCTCGACCCTCACCGGGTCGACCGTGGTGCGGTGGCGAAGAAAGTTGCCCGCGCTTCCGGCCAGCAGGCACAGCGAGCCCCCGACAACGGGAGCGGCCGCCGCCATCGACGACGGCGTCACTGTCCGACCACGAGTCATGGCGCACTGCGCCGCCCCCGCCATCGCCAGCAGCACTGCCGGGGGCGGTCGCCTAAAGATCCGTTCCATCACCGAGTCATCCTCTCACCTACTGCGCCTCACCCCTCAACGCCGTCGGCTCGCTGTCCTCGGCCTCAGCCGCGTCCTCGGCCTCAGCCTCGGCGACCTGCTCCAGCGCGGTCTTCTGGGACAGGGGCACCTCGGGCAGGAAGAGGGCGACGACGGAGGTCGCGACGAACAGCGGGATCATCCAGCCGAAGATCGGCAGGAGGGCATCGGCGTAAGAGCCGGCCACGGCGTCGTGCAGGGCGGTGGGCAGCTGGTTGACCAGGGCGGGCGTGAGCGAGGAGGTGTCGGCGTCCTTGAACTGGGCCAGCGCCCCCAGGACGGCCGGGTCCGCGCTGCGGGTCAGCGCCCCGATCCGATCGGTGAGGTGGGAGGTCAGGCCGGAGGAGAAGGCCGCGCCGATGAGCGAGGCACCCAGGGACACGCCGACCTCACGGAAGAAGTTGTTGCCGCTGGTGGCCGTGCCCAGGTGCTTGGCCGGCAGCGCGTTCTGCACCACGGTGACCAGGAGCTGGAAGAACAGCCCGATGCCCGCCCCCATGAGGAAGGTGGCCGCGGAGATCTGCCAGACGGGCGACGTCGTCGACAGGCGGGAGAGCCAGAAGGCGGCGCCGGCGGCGATCAGGGGCCCCACGACCGGGTAGATCTTGTAGCGGTCGGTGCGCGAGACGAGCACGCCGGAGAGGATCGAGGAGACAAGCATCCCAATAGTGATGGGCACCAGGAGCAGGCCGGAGGCGGTGGCCGAGTAGCCGTAGACCATCTGGAGGTAGGTGGGCAGGTAGCTCATGACACCGATCATGCCGCCCATCGCGAGCATGCCGACGAGCGTGGAGACGAGGAAGGTGCGGCTGGTGAGGATCGTCCAGGGCAGGATGGGGTCGATGGCTCGCGTCTCGACGAAGCCGAACAGCCCCCAGCAGACCAGGCCGACGACCCCCAGGCCGATGATGACCGGGCTGGTCCACGCGTACTGGTTGCCGCCCCAGGTGGCCATGAGGACGATGGCGACGGCGCCGGCGTTCATGAGTACGAGCCCCCACCAGTCGATGGGGCTGGTCAGGCGGCCGGAGGGCAGGCGCAGCACCAGGAGGATGGCGATGAAGGCCAGGACGCCCAGCGGCAGGTTGATCCAGAAGGTCCAGCGCCAGGAGACGGAGTCGGTGAGCCAGCCGCCGATGATGGGTCCCAGGATGGAGGCGACGCCGAACATGGCTCCCATGGGGGCCATGTAGGTGCCGCGCACGCGCGGCGGGATGAGGTCGCCGGTGATCGCCTGGGAGGAGATCATGAGGCCGCCGCCACCCAGCCCCTGGATGAAGCGGTAGATGATGAGCTGGGTCATGGAGTCGGCGGTGCCGCACAGGGCCGAGCCGATCAGGAACAGGCCGATGGCCACCAGGAAGAGGTTCTTGCGCCCCACGAGGTCACCGAGCTTGCCGTAGACCGGCATGGCCACGGTGATGGCCAGGGTGTAGGCGGTCAGGATCCAGGCCATGTGGGCGGCGCCGCCGAGGTCGCCCACGATGGTGGGCAGGGCCGTGCCGACGATCGTCTGGTCCATGGCGGACAGGAACATGACGATCAGGAGCGAGGCGTAGACCGCCCAGAAGCGGCGGTCGGGGCGGAACTCCGCTCCCGGTTCGTGGAGGGCGGTGCCGGCGGAGGCCGACGTCGAGGTGCGTTGAGTCATGAGTGTGGCCTTGTCGGTTGAGGGCGAAGGATGGGAACGGTCGGTTCAGTCAGCTGCGAGAACGACGGGCAGAGCCCCCGCGCGGCTTCCCCGGCGGGCTCGACGGCATCGGGTCGCCGGCAGCGGTGGGGGCCGCGGCGTCGGACCGAGGCGGGGAGACGACCTCGGAGATCGCCTCGACCATGGCGCGGATGGCGTCAACCAAGCTGGTCTGGGGGCACTGGCCTGAGACCTCGGGGTTCACAGGGCTCTCGGAGGCCCCGGGGTTCTCTGGGCGCGCTGCGGCTTCACGGCGTTCCTCCCAGGGGTGGGAGCGCCCGCACCACAGGTCCAGGGAGCTGCGCTGGATGGCCAGGGCCAGGGCGAGGACGGCGCGGGTGCGCGGGTCGTCGGGCTCGGCTCCCAGGCGGCGGCCGGCGGCCTCCGCCAAGGACTGGGCGACGATGCGCAGCCGCTCGTGGACGGCGCGCTCCACCTCGGGGTTGTCCCGCACGATCTCCGGGAAGGACAGGAGCCAGCCGCGCTCGGACTCGACGGCCTCGGCGCCGGAGGCGAGCAGGTCGCCGAGGTCCTCCAGGAGGCTTCCGGAGCCGTTGACGAAGGCCTCGATAACTTCGGGCGCCGGGGGCTCCGGGCCGACGACGAGGAGGTCGGCCTTGGAGGAGAAGTGGTTGAAGACGGTGCGCCGGGAGACTCCGGCCAGGGCGGCGACGTCATCGACCGTCATCGCGGCGTAGCCGCGCTCCCGGGTCAGGGTGAGTGCGGCGGCACGGATGGCGGCGCGGGTGCGTCGCGCCTGGGTGGCGCGCAGGTCGGCTCGTGTCACACCACCATCTTGCACTCAGTGCATGATTGCACTCAATGCAGTTCAGTGCGAGGTTCCTCACGGGGACGCCAGCTCATGCCGCCCGCTCCACCGGCGACCGCAAACCGGCCACCAACGTTGCACAAACAAGCCGTTCATGACACCTTACGACTTAAGGTGTCACCAAAATCCCGGACTCGACATGTTAAGGAGGATAAGTGGGGCAGTGGATCATTGGTCACTGGGATAACCCGCACAGCACCGGACTGAGCCGTCGTGACCGCCGCTCAGGCGAGTACCGGGCCTACGTGCCGAATCCACTCAGCGGTTCCAGCCTGAGACTCAGTCCTGACATCGAGGCGCTGGCGGCCCAGGCCGAGCAGCGAGTTCGTACGCTCACCATTTCTCCCGCCATGACTGCCGCCTCGAGGTTTCTCCTGCGCAGCGAGGCGATCGCCTCATCGCGGATCGAGGGGATCGCGCCGTCGGCCCACAAGGTCGCGCTGGCGGAGCTCGGCCAGCATGAGGAGGTCAAGGGACTCAGCGCCCAGGCACGCACCGTCGCCAACAACGTGACGCTGGTTCGCGCGGCCGTTGAAGAGCTGAATGATACGGCGCCGGTGGACGTTGACCGGCTACTGGCCCTGCATCGCAGCCTCCTACCCGATTCACCGGAGCATCATGGAATCCGAACGGTTCAGAACTGGCTGGGGGGATCCTCGTATCACCCCATTGAGGCGGACTTCGTGCCGCCTCCACCGGATCTGGTCCCTGGCCTGGTCGAGGACCTGCTGCGGTACCTCAACGGCGCCACGCATGCTCCGCTCATTCAGGCGGCACTCGTCCACGCGCAGTTCGAGACGATTCACCCGTTCACGGACGGTAACGGTCGCGTGGGCCGAGCACTCATCCACACGGTACTGACTCGCCGGGGGCTGCTTCCCGGCATGGTGCTGCCGACGAGCCTGGTCCTGTCGACGCTGAGTCATCGGTATGTCGAGGCGCTCTCCGCCTATCGGGGAGAGGACGCCGCTGATGAGGCTGAAACCTCCCCCGGCCAGCACGCATGGATCGCCTTCTTCCTTGAAGCGGTCATACTGGCCTGCGACCAGGCGGAACAGATCTCCTCCGAGCTCGACGACGTGCGCTCCGACTGGGCAAGCGCGCTTGAGGCGTGGGCCAGTCGGGAGGGCACCGGTCGCCGCCCGCGCAGCGACTCGGCGACGTCGCGCATCCTTGAGGGACTACCCGCTACCCCAGTCCTGACCATCTCGACGGCGTCGCAGGTCTACGGGGTCTCGCGCACTGCGGCGACGCGAGGACTTGAGACGCTCCGGGCTGCCGGGATCCTCACGACGGAGTCGATCGGCGCAGGGCGCCGCGCGTACACAGCCCGCGCGGTGCTGGACACCATCACCTGGGCCGAGCGCCGCCTGGCCAGCACACGCTTCGACACCAGAGTCTCCGCACCGGCGCGCGCAGTTCCGGCGCAGCCCACACCTCGTTAGGCGGCTCGCGCGGGGCCGCCGTCAGGAGTGGAGGCGCGCCTCGTAGGCGGCGATCTCACCAACCTTGGGGCCGTAGCTGCTGGCGGGGTCATGGCGCAGGTCGAGCCAGATGTCGATGAGCGCCCAGGCGGCCGGGGCCGCGATGACGTTCTGTCCCATACACAGGATCTGGGCGTCGTAGTTCTCCACCGAGCCGCGCACGGTGAGCAGGTCGTGCGCGGTCGCCGCGCGCACCCCGGGCACCTTGTTCGCGGCGATGGCCGTTCCCACGCCGGTGCCGCAGATGAGAAGTCCGCGGTCGGCCCGCCCCTCGGCGACTGCCCGGGCGACCTGGAAGGAGACCTCCGGGTAGGTGATGTCCGGTGTGGACAGGTCGATGACGTCGCTCACGCGCCCGTCCCCGGCCAGTCGTTCCTCAAGAGCGTCCTTCAGGAGGACTCCATTGCCCGGGGCACCGATGGCGATTCGCATGCACCCAGTCTCTCAGGCCTCGCCACACAAGGCGAGCCTTCAAGGGATCCATATGGTCTCACGGCTCTCGTCAACGCCACGAAAGGCGACAGAAGTACTGAGCGGCGACCATCAACAGACGTCCGTCTTCCGGGGCCTTCAGTCAACCGCCCTGCCGGCCATCACGCCACTGGCAGAGGAGTGATGGCATCGATCTGCATCGAAAGACGGTCCTCCGCCACGTCAAGGTCATACTGGGTCTGCAGGTTCAACCAGAACTGCGCAGATACCCCGAAGTACTTGCCGAGCCGCAGCGCGGCGGCACCAACAACTCGTTCAGGCGGCCAGGAGGTCGTAGGCGGTGACGGCGCACACACCCAGGAGGAGGATGCCGAAGGCGGTCGTCAGGATCGATGCTGAGGCCCGTTTCGTCAGCGGCCCGCCGAGGAGCCCTCCCACCGCCGAGGTCGCAACGAATACCGACACCATAGACGTCTTGCGGCGGGACTCAGCACACTCGCTTAGACCCTACAGGTGCTATCATATCAGGGTGTGGAGCGTCGACATCGAGCTCATCGCAGGTTGGCTGACGTCACTGGACAGCGGCTCGCAGGAGCAGGTCGTCGCGGCCATCGAACTACTGGAGGAACAAGGACCTCGGCTCGGTCGCCCGCTGGTGGACACCATCAAGGCCTCTCGCCACAAGAACATGAAAGAGCTGAGACCAGGATCGACAGGGAGATCCGAGCTTCGAATCCTATTCGCCTTCGACCCAAAACGGCAGGCAATCCTGTTGATTGCTGGAGATAAATCCGGAAATTGGACCCGTTGGTACAAGCGGAACACACCCATAGCCGACGATTTGTTCGACAAGCACTTGCAAAACCTGAGAGGAGAGTAGACACCATGCCCATGACGATTGCAGAGTTCTTAGAAGTACATCCGGTAGACAGAGAACAGGTTGACGCCCATAAGAAACGGATGCTTGCCAAGATCCGCGCATATCGTTTGCGCGAACTGCGCAAGCGGGCTGGCCTCACTCAGGCACAGTTAGCAGATCGAATCGGCGTCAGACAGCGTCAGATATCAAAAATCGAGTGCGGCGAATTTGAGGACTTGAAGAGCAGCACCATCCGGCGATACCTGGAGGCTGTCGGAGCAAGTCTGCCCATCGACGTGACAGAATCTCAAAGACCTCAGGTGGCTCAAACATCCCGGCAGCGCCTACAGTTCATTCAGGCGGCCAGGAGGTCGTAGGCGGTCACGGCGCACACACCCAGGAGGAGGATGCCGAAGGCGGTCGTCAGGGTCGATGCTGAGGCCCGTTTCGTCAGCGGTCCGCCGAGGAGCCCTCCCACCATTGATGCCGCCGCAGATACACCCTACCCACCTCACTTCGACCGAAACTTCAGAAAAGACGCGGCTCCGGGTCGATTGTGAAGTTTTGGTTGGTGAGTGAGAGAGGCGTCGCGGAGCCCCCGTCCGGAGAGCGGTGCCATCATGGGGTCGTGAACGCAACGACCGAGCACGCACCGGTGGACGCCTGGGGGCCGGACTTCCTGGGCCCGGGCTTCGAGGCCCGCACCCTGGAGCTGCTGCCCGACGACGAGGACGACGGCGCCGTCGCCACCCTGGTGCGCCACCTGCCGGCCCTCGACCCCGGCGCCCTGCCGGGCACCCCCACCACCCCCACCTTCATCTACCTCTACCTGCACGGCTGGAACGACTATTTCTTCCAGACCCACCTGGCCCGCGAGATCTCCCGCCTGGGCGGGGCCTTCTACGCCCTGGACCTGCGCCGCTACGGCCGTTCCTGGCGCGAGGGCCAGATGCTGGGCTGGTGCACCTCGCTGACCGACTACGACGAGGACCTGGGCCTGGCCCTGTCCGCCATTCGCGCCGACCAGGGCTGGGAGACCGAGGTCGTCCTGTCGGGTCACTCCGCCGGCGGACTCATCGCCTCCCTGTGGGCCGACCGCCACCCGGGGGCCCTGCGCGCCCTGGTCCTCAACTCCGCCTGGCTCTCACTCCAGGGCTCCGAGCTAGTGCGCACCGTCGGCGATCCGGTGCTGCGCACCCTGGCGCTGCGCGACCCGCACATGTCGATCCTGGACGGCTGGGTCGACCCGGCGCGCGTCTTCTCCATCACCGACGGCTGGATCCCCGAGCGCGACGGCGAGCTGCCCGATCCCGCCTGGGCCGACGACCCCTACGTGACCGGCTGGGACATCAACCCCGCCTGGTCGATCAAGCCCTCCGCGCCCGTGCGCGTCGGCTGGCTCCAGGCCGTCATGGAAGGTCACAACCGCGTCGCCCAGGGCCTGGACATCCGCTGCCCGGTGCTGTCCATGGGCGCGGCCTCCACCCGGCTCGGAGTGACGTGGATGCCGGAGTCCAGGAGCGCGGACACGATCATCGACGCCGACGCCACCGCCCGCCGCGCCGTCATGCTCGGCAAGCTGGTGACCATCGCCCGTTTCCCCGGCGGGGTCCACGACCTCACCCTGTCCGAGCCGCCCGTGCGTGAGCAGGTCTTCTCCGCCCTGCGCCGCTGGATGTCCGCCTACGTGCTGCGCTGACCCGGTTCGACGACGGCCGGCGGCTCAGGCCAGGGGCTTCAGAAGCTGCGGTCGGCCAGGTTGTCGCGCAGGTCCCCCAGGTGGGGGCCGTGCACCCCCACGCGCCACACGCGCCAGCCGTCGGCGTCGGTGACTGCCTGGGCGGCGTTGGCGGCCGACGTCGGGTCGGTGAAGGAGCGCCCGTCGGACAGGGTGATGACGCCCTCCACCGACAGGATCGCCTCGTGGTAGATGCCTCGACGCAGCCGCTGCCAGACGATCTGGGTCGGTTCGCCCAGCGAGGCCGCCACGGCCGCCAGCTCCGCGGTCTCCTGGACCTGGAGGGACTTCGAGGGGTCCCCGCCCAGCGCCTCGGCCACCGGGTCGAGCGCGTCGGCCGACCCGCGCAGCGGCTCCCAGGACACGAGCGGCACCGCGCCGGTGGGCGCCTCCGGGCGGGACTCGCTGGGGGCGACGGTGGACCAGGCCTGCGCGGCCCGCACCGAGTGCCCGCCGCCGGAGGAGACGCGCGAGGCGTCTAACTGCGCGGCCGGCGCGGCCGAGGAGGCATCATGCTCAGAGCGCGCCGCCCGCGAGCGCCGCCCCATGCGCGTGCGCGAACCGGGCCGGCTCGGGGCATCGCCGATCTGCGGGGCTCCTGCGGTATCGCGCGTCTCATCGGCGGCGGCGAGCGGAACGGAGGAAGGCGCCGAGCCGGCCGACGCCGCTGAGCCGCTCCCCCCGGACAGGCTGCTCCCGCCGAGGATGTCCACGCCTCCGGCCAGGGCGGCGATGGCCCGCTGCCCGGCACTGGGGTCATCGGTGGAGTCGGGGCGGCCCGGGTGGCCGACGTCGTCGGCAGAGGGCTTGTCGCCGGGGTCGTGGTCGGAGTCGCCGGGGCGGTCCGCGGGCTCGGACGCGGCGGGAGCCTGAGGAGCGTCGTCGGAGCTCTCCGGGCCCGGCTCGGGCCGGCTCGCCGTGGCCTCGGCACCGCGGTCGGCATCGGTCGTGGTGTCATCGGGGGCGGCGTCAGCGGCGTCCTGGGTCGGGCCCTGCGCGGGGGTGGAGACGTGGGCGTCGTCGGCAGGGGGCTCGGCGGCGTCTTCATCCGGTTCGGGCACGGCCTGTCCGGCAGGCTGGGCGTCGTCGGCCTCGGCGGGCTCCTCGGGCTGGGCCTCGTCCCCGCCCTGGGCGGAGGGGGCATGTACCTGGGGCTGCTCGGCGGTGACGGCCACCGGCTCGAACAGCTCGGAGAGCGCGTCGGCGGCACCCGTTGCGGCGAAGGCTCCCGCCGGAATGGCGGCGCCGGTGTCATCAGCGCCCTCAGCGTCGGGGGCATGCGCCGGCTCGGTGGGGATGACGATCTCGATGGGGCCGGTGACCGGGCTCATGTGCTCGGCCTGCTCAGTGGCGTCAACGGCCCGCGAGCCACTCGAACCGGCGGAGGCGGAACCGGCCAGGGCCGGGCGGGGCGCACGGGCCACGAGCAGCGGTCCCCCGGCGGCCACATCCAGCCCGGAGATCTTCTCCACCACGACGACGATGCGCGACTCGTCCACGATGCGCACGTCCACCTCGTGGATCTCCAGCCCGGAGGAGGCCAGTACTCCCAGCCCTCCGACGACGTCGGGCTCCAGGGAGGCGCTCAGGATCGTCAGCCGCGGTCCGGCCTCGGCCTGGGCGGGCATTGCCTCGCGGAACTCGTTCCAGTCCTGGCTGAAGGCCCCCAGCCCGCCGGTGTACCTGCTGGCGATCTCGCGGCGGCCCGCGGTGGCGGCCTGGGTCAGGCGCGACATGGCGGCCAGCAGCCCCGTGGAGTCGATTCTCTCCAGGACCTCGACGACGACGACCTGCCCGGTGGCGTCCAGGGCGGTCAGGCTCGCTCCGGTCTCGAGCTCCTCCCACGACAGGGGGAAGAGCGGACGGCGCAGGACGTCGACGATCTGACGCTGGATGGCGACCAGACTGTGAGACAGGGTGATGGCGTCAGCGGAGCGACCCAGGCGCACGGGCAGGAGGTGGTTGCCGTCGAGCTCGTACATGGCCATGGATGGGGCCGCCTTTCCTCGTCGTCCTGCTCCGCGATGGCCCCCAGCACAGGTGAGCACGCACATGGACGGCTCACAGTCGAGTCACCCACGAACACAGTGCCCAGCCATCCTGTCACGACCGCCAGCACACGGCAGACTATCTCATGACGGCAACGAGCAGTGGGTCGCCACCCCATCACATCAGTCCGCGCACAGTGAGAAAACTGCGACAGCACACCTAGATCGAGGTTATCTCCTAGGGTTGTCCCTGAATCTTGGAGAGACCGGTCTCATGGTCGCATCCGCCTCGAGGTGGATGAGGATGGCCGGGAAGTGGATAAGAATGTCGGCTGGTCGGCTCCCGACGGGAGCCCCTCCACCCCTTTCGCACCACAGCCTCCCATCACCTACCGCCTGAGGAGCGTTCATGCCGTCGGACTCGTCCACCACGACTCCCCCGGACGCACCCGAGCTCGCGCCCTCCCCGGCGCCCTCCTCCGCCCCATCACCGTCGTCCTCGCCTGCGGCCCCCGCATCGCGGCCCTCGCACCTGAGCGCCTACGCGCACCGAGCCTGGCGGGCCACGCGCACCTGGCTGGCCTCGGCGCCGGCCGCGACCACCTGCGCCGTGCTGACCCTGGTCATCAGCATCGCCCTGCTGCCCTGGGGGCCCCGGGGGCAGATCGCCCTGTCCGCCTACATCGACCAGCCCCAGCGGGTGTGGACCCTGCTGACCGCCTGGGCGGTCCCCGGCCACCTGCTGCCGGTGACCGGAAGCCTCATGCTGCTGTCCGTCGGCGTGCTGCTGGAGCGGCTCCTGGGCACGCGACGGTGGCTGGCCACCGCCGCCGTCTCCTGCGCCGGCGGCATCGTCCTGGCCCAGGCGCTCTACCCCCTTATCGGCCGCGTGTGGGAGGCCTGGTCCCCCTACCTCGTCCACCCCCCGATCCAGGGCATCAGCCTGCCCACCGCCGGCCTGGTGGCGGCCTCCACCAGCGTCATGCGCCCGTCCTGGCGACGGCGCACGCGCCTGGCGACCTTCGCCGTTCTCATCGTCTCGGCCGCCGTGACCGGAACCGTGGGCGCGCTGGCCCGTCTGGGAGCCGGCGTCATCGGCCTCATCATGGGAATCGTCCTGGAACGCGGGCAGCAGACGGCCCCCTCCCAGGAGCTGCCCCGACGTGCGGAGCGCGAGCTCGTGGCCTTCCTGGTGGCCTGCTGGGCCGTGAGCTGCGCCCTGGCGGTGGTGAGTAACGCCGCCGGCCCCTTGGCCGACGCCCGCTACGGGCTGACCCCCGCCATCCTGCCCAAGGACGCCGTCATCTACCCCGTCGAGCAGCTCCTGATGTGCATGCCGGCGCTCCTGCAGCTGGTCCTGGCCGACGGCCTGCGCCGCGGGCGTCGATCAGCGGCCTACGGCACCATCACCCTGCAGTTCTTCCTGGGGGTGTGCGCGGCCCTGTTCGCCCTGGTGGAGAAGATCGGCGAGCAGCTGCCCGAGTCCGGTCCCACCACGGCCCGGCTCCTGCACAGCTGGCTGCGCTCGGGGCACCTGCTGGTGCCGCTGCTGCTCAACATCGTGGTCATCAGCCTGGTGGTGTGGACCAGGAGGCGCTTCACCCTGGGCTCGCGCCCGGGCGTCATCCACCGCGCCGTCGTCGCCTGGATCCTGACCCTCCTGGGTGGGGCGGTCCTGACCGTCGCCGGGGGCCTGCTCATGTCTCATGACTTCTCCCCCTACGCGACCTGGCCCGCCCTGCTGGAGACCTACGTGTCCTACCTGCTGCCCATCAGCACCGGCGGCATCATGAGCCTGATCGTCACGCCCCTGACGCCCCTGGCCTACCTGCTCACCGCGTGGGTGCCGGTCCTGGTGTGGCTCCTGACGATCCTGTGGGTATGGCTGGCCCAGTCCGCTCCCGCCCGCACCCGGGTCTCCGACCGCGAGGAGCTCGTCGACCTGGTGCGCAGCCGCGGCGCCGGGACCCTGGGGTGGATGCTCACCTGGCAGGGCAACGAGGCCTGGGTCAACGAGGCGGGCACGGCCGGTTTCTCCTACCGGCCCAGCCGCGACGTCGCCCTGACGGTCGGGGACCCCGCCGCCGACGACGCCGACGTGGCCCAGGCGGTGCGCGACTTCGCCGACTTCGCCACCGACGCCGGACTCATCCCGGCCCTGTACTCGGTGCACGCCCCGGCGATGGAGGCCGCTCGCGCCATGGGCTGGACGATCCTGCAGGTGGCCGAGGAGGCCGTCCTGGACCTGCCGGACCTGGCCTTCCGCGGCAAGGCCTACCAGGACGTACGCACCGCCTTCAACCACGCCAAAAAGGAGGGCGTTGAGGCGGTGTGGACCACCTTCCGCGACTGCCCGGCCGGCCGGCGCGACCAGATCCGGGCCATCTCCCAGGCCTGGGCCAGTGACAAGCCGTTGCCGGAGATGGGCTTCACCCTGGGCGGCCTGGCCGAGCTCGACGACGCCGAGACTCGCCTGCTGCTGGCCATTGACGCCGACGGCACCGTCCAGGGCGTCACCTCCTGGCTGCCGGTCTACCGCGACGGGCGCGTCATCGGCCTGACCCTGGACTTCATGCGACGCCGCGAGGGCGGTTTCCGCCCCGTCATGGAGTACCTCATCGGGCGCGCCGCCCAGGACGCTCAGGCCGAGGGCCTGGAGATCCTGTCCCTGTCCGGGGCGCCGCTGTCCCGCTCCGCACCAGCCGACGGAGGATCCTCCTCACGCTTCGACCCGCTCCTGAACCTGCTGGCCTCCGTGCTGGAGCCGGCCTACGGATTCAGCTCCCTGCACGCCTACAAGCGCAAGTTCAAGCCGCGCTCCGTGCCCATGTACCTGGCGGTTCCCGATCTGGTGGACCTACCCACCGTGGGCATCGCCATCGCCCGGGCCTACCTGCCCGGTCTCAAGCCCTCTCAGACGGCACGCTTCGCCCAGGTGCTGATGAACCGTGACTGAGGTCGGCGGTGCTGGTGCGCCCGACGCCGCCACTGCCGGCAGCACCGCCGACGTGCAGGCCTCGGACGGCGTCGTGGGCGCTCTCAAGGCCGTCCACATCCTCCAGCCCTGGCTGGGGACGGCCTGCGCGGTCGTTGCCGCGGTAGTCATCGCCTGGCTGTGGTGGCGGCGCACCCGCTACCTGCCCTGGTCTCGCCAGCTCGTCGTACCCGGCGCCGCAGCGGCCAGCGCAGTGACCTCCTGGCTGGTCGTGGACGTCATCTGGCATCCCATCGCCGACGGCGTCGGCTGGTTCGTGTGGACCTGGGTGGGAGTCATCGGTCTCGTCATCGCCCAGCTGGTCACCGGCAACCGCACCGAGGGGCGTCACCAGGCGGTGCATTCACGCAACCGCCGCCTGGTGCGCGCCACGGAGTCCGCCTCCAGCCTCGTAGCCGTGGTGGCCTCCTCGCTGCTGGCGATCAACACCTTCTTCGCCTCCTACCCGACCCTGGCATCGGTCCTGGGCTACGGGGTGGCGACCACACCACTCAACCGTCTGCAGGGCGCCGCGGCCCAGTCGCCGGCACCCGTGCGCGGCCACGGGACGCTGGAGGAGACCTGGAGGCCGCCGTCGGACATGCCCGCCCGCGGTGAGGCGGTCACCGCCGACATCCCGGCCGGCGACCAGTCCGGGACGAAGGGCTTCACGCCGCGAGGGGCCTTCATCTACCTGCCGCCGGCCTACCTGAGCTCACAGCGCCCGGCCCTGCCGGTCCTCGTCCTGCTCACCGGGCAGCCGGGAAGCCCGTCGGACTGGTTCGAGCTCGGGAACCTGAAGGACACGATGGACGCCTACGCGGCCGACCACCACGGCCTGGCCCCGGTGGTCGTCGTCGCCGACCTCCTGGGCAGCCCGTACGCCAATCCCCTGTGCTCCGACACCAAGGCCGGCGGCAAAGTGGCCACCTACCTGGACAAGGACGTCCCGGCCTGGATCAGGGCGAACCTGCAGGTCGACGACGACCCCGCCCACTGGGCGGTGGCCGGCCTGTCCAACGGGGGCACCTGCGCGATGCAGGTCGTCACCCGCTCACCAGGCGTCTACCGCACCTTCCTGGCCATCAGTGCCGAGGAGCACCCCACGCTGGGCAGCGTGGAACGCACCATCTCCGAGGGCTTCGGCGGAGACCGTGCCGCCTACGAGGCCAACGATCCGATCTCCCTGATGTCCGCCGCCCCACCCGGCCGCTACGACGGCATCGCCGGCATCGTGTCGGTGGGCCGCCAGGACAAGGGCTACCGCGGGGCCGTGCCCGTCCTGACCGAGGCCGCCACGAAGGCCGGAATGACCGTGAGCACCCGCCAGTACGACGGCGCCCACACCTGGGCCGTGTGGGGGCCGGCGCTGGCCGACCAGGTCGACTGGCTGGGCGGGCGCCTGGGCATCGCCTCGCCGTCGCCTGTCTCCTGATCCCAGCCCGGCCCCACGAGACACTACTGGTCTGCGGACCTCGCTAGCCGGTTACCCGGTTACTCGGTTACTCAGCCTTGTCCTTAACGGCGGCGCGCCCGGCCTCCAGGCGGGCCACCGGCACCCGGAAGGGCGAGCAGGAGACGTAGTCCAGACCCACCCGGTGGAAGAAGCCGATGGACTCGGGGTCCCCGCCGTGCTCACCGCACACGCCCATCTTCATCGTCGGCTTGGTGGACCGGCCGCCCTCGACACCCAGGCGCACCATGCCGCCCACGCCGTCGACGTCGACAGTCTCGAAGGGCGAGACCCCGAAGATGCCGTCATCGATGTAGCGGCCCACGAAGGAGCCCTCGACGTCGTCGCGCGAGAAGCCCCACGTGGTCTGGGTCAGGTCGTTGGTGCCGAAGGAGAAGAAGTCGGCCTCCTCGGCGATGTGGGCGGCGGTGACGGCCGCGCGCGGCAGCTCGATCATGCAGCCCACCGGGAAGTCGAGCGTGTAGCCGGAGGCCTGGGAGACCTCCTGCAGCACGTGCTCCACGCGCTCGCGCGCCAGCTGGAGCTCACGCACCGACCCGATGAGCGGGATCATGATCTCGGGGTGCGGGTCGCCGCCGGCCTTGAGGCGCTCGACGGCGGCCTCGGCGATGGCGCGCACCTGGAGCTCGATGAGTCCCGGCATGGTCAGCAGCAGGCGGACCCCACGCAGGCCGAGCATCGGGTTGGCCTCGTGGCTCTTGCGCACCACGGCCAGGAGCTCCTCGTCGGCCGGGTCCAGCTCGCCGCGCTCACGGTCGACGGCCACCTTGATGCTCAGCTCGGTCAGGTCCGGCAGGAACTCGTGCAGCGGCGGGTCGATGAGGCGCACCGTCATGGGCTTGCCGTTCATCGTCTCGAACATCTGGATGAAGTCGCCCTTCTGAAGCGGCAGGAGGGCAGCCAGGGCGGCCTCGCGCTCGGCGTCGGAGGAGGCCAGGATGAGGTTCTGGACGAGCTGCTTGCGCTCGCCCAGGAACATGTGCTCGGTGCGGCACAGGCCCACGCCCTGGGCGCCGCGGTGGATGGCGTGGCGGGCGTCGTCGGGGGTGTCGGCGTTGGCGCGCACCTGGAGGCGGCGGACCTCATCGGCGTGGCCCATGAGGCGGTCCACGGCGGTGACGAGCTCGCGGGTGTCGTCGTCGCCGGCCGCCTCGAGCGCCTCGTCCAGGCCGCGTCGCAGGTAGGTCATGACCGGGGAGTCGACGACACCGACCTCGCCGAGGAAGACCTCGCCGGTGGTGCCGTCGATGGCGATGACGTCCTCACTGGTGAGGACCTCCTTGCGCCCTGCGATGCGCAGGGTCTTGGCGGCGGCGTCGACCTCGAGGGCCTCGGCGCCGCACACGCAGGTCTTGCCCATGCCGCGGGCGACGACGGCGGCGTGGCTGGTCTTGCCGCCGCGGGCCGTGAGCACGCCGGCGGCCGCGACCATGCCGGGCAGGTCGTCGGGGTTGGTCTCGCGGCGCACGAGGATGACGGAGTCGCCCTTCTGGGCGCGCGAGACGGCCTCGTCGTTGTCGAAGGCGATGTAGCCCACGGCGGCGCCCGGGGAGGCGGGCATGGCGCGGGTGAGCAGGTCGCGGCTGGAGTCGTCGTCGAACTGGGGGAACATCAGCTGGGTGAGCTGCTCGCCGGAGACGCGCGTGAGGGCCTCGTCCATGGTGATGAGCTTCTCGTCGACGAGCTGGGTGGCCACGCGGAAGGCGGCCGCGGCGGTGCGCTTGCCCACGCGGGTCTGGAGCATCCACAGCTTGCCGCGCTCGATGGTGAACTCGATGTCGCACAGGTCGCGGTAGTGGGTCTCCAGGCGGTGCATGATGGAGCGCAGCTCGTCGTAGGAGGCCTTGTCCAGGCGCTCGAGGTCCGCCAGGGACAGGGTGTTGCGGATGCCGGCGACGACGTCCTCGCCCTGGGCGTTGATCAGGTAGTCGCCGTAGACGCCGGTGCGCCCGGTGGAGGGGTCACGGGTGAAGCACACGCCGGTGCCGGAGGTCTCCCCCATGTTGCCGAACACCATGGTGCACACGTTGACCGCGGTGCCCAGGTCGTGCGGGATCTTCTCGCGGCGGCGGTAGATGTGGGCGCGCTCGGTGTTCCAGGAGCGGAAGACGGCCTCGGTGGCCATGTCCAGCTGGGAGCGGGGGTCCTGCGGGAAGTCGATGCCCGCGTGCTCCTTGACGATGGCCTTGTACTCCTCCACCAGCTCCTGGAGGGCGTCCACGGGGAGCTCGTAGTCCATGGAGACGCCCCGCGCATCCTTCTTGGCCTCCAGGGCGTCGGAGAAGTGGTCGCCGTCGATGTCCAGGACGGTCTTGCCGAACATCTGGATGAGGCGGCGGTAGGAGTCCCAGGCGAAGCGCTCATCGGAGCTGGCGGCGGCCAGGCCCTTGACGGAGACGTCGTTGAGGCCGATGTTGAGGACGGTCTCCATCATGCCGGGCATGGAGAACTTGGCGCCGCTTCGCACTGAGACGAGCAGGGGGTCCTCGGCGGCGCCGAGCTCGCGCCCCAGCTCCTCCTCCACGCCGCGCAGGGCGGTAGTGACCTGGACCGAGAGCTCCTCGGGGACCTCGCCACTGGCCAGGTAGGCGCGGCAGGCGTCGGTGGTGATGGTGAAGCCGGGGGGAACAGGGAGATCCAGCCGGGTCATCTCCGCCAGGTTGGCTCCCTTGCCTCCCAGGAGATCCTTCTGGTCCTTGTCACCCTCGCTGAAGCGGTACACGTACCTGGGCATCGATGCCCCTTTCTGATTCGGGTCGTTCTCGGGTCTGCCTCAGATCGTCCTGATGCAGGCGTGACGCGGCGACGCGTCGTTCACGATATGACTCTAGTGTGACTTCAGTCCTAGACCAAACACGCCGACTCCAGCGCGCCTCCTCCCGGCGCGCCCGCCGACGCC
>NZ_MSKS01000051.1 GCF_001937445.1 Actinomyces oris
ACACCCCATGAATAAGCCTCTTTCGCTCACCATCAACCATAATCCAGGTCATAACATCACCAGTCAACGCGATGACGTTGTACTCGATGTCAACTCTTGTGGCACCAGTTTCAGGCAACCAACCACGGACAAGTTCCTGGAACTTCGAGAAAACAGAAATGTCGTCAGCTCCAGACACGATTGACATCAGCTCATCCTCTACCTCTCGCTTTTGCGCGTCTTGATGCAGTCACGAACCTTTTGCTCCTGCTGCATCTCTCCGAGCCGGTTCTTCTGCCTTCAGGCCCCGATCTTCATCCAGTCGGGGATCGCACCGGGGTCACGGGGGAAGACCTCCAGCTCCTTGGCGCAGTCCTCCGCCGTGTACGGCGGGTCGAGGACCGGCTCGCGGTCGTAGTCGAAGTCGGAGATGAGCTTGTAGCCCTCGCTGCTCTTCATGGACAGTGCCGCCCAGGTCCAGGTTCCACCACGGGGGTGAGCCATGAGCGCCCGCAGGCGCACGGCCTCACGGACCAGCTCAACGGGCATCTCGTTCTCGGCCCACTGGGCGCGACGCAGAATGCCGCGGGACCTGAGCACACGGCTCGTCACGGCGGCGCGCGTCCCCACGCCCTCAACCTCCACCACGACCTCCTGGGCGTCCACGGACTGCATCCAGTTTCCCCAGTCGGTCGACATGTTCTGGAGCAGGACCATCTGGTCCTCCATCTGGCCACCCATCGGCCCATCCATCATGCCGTCCATCGGTCCATCCATCATGGTCACAATCCTCTCTGCCCGGCCGATTCCGGACCACGCGGTCTGATTCCCCCGATTCTGCCCGACCCCGGCTGCACGCAACGAACCAACGACGACCGATGCGTCACAATCCGCCACCGGCAGACACCAGGCGTGGTTTCCTCCAGGATCCTCGGGCAGAATGACGTCACGACAGCAGTCACTCATTGACCATTCGTCTTCCTGGTCGTCCGCTCGTCACCGCACCACAAGGAGCACCGCGTGTCCAGCAACCAGCCCCGCCAGACCAAGGCCCAGCGCCGTGAGGCCGCGCGCCTCAAGGCCAAGGAGCTGCGCGAGGCCTCAGCCCGTCGCGAGCGCCGCAACATGATCGCCCGCCGCAGCTTCATCGGGATCGCGGGCCTGGGAGTGACCGGCGGACTCGGCTACCTCGTCTACCGCGGCGTCGAGGCCAAGAAAGGCACCAGGGACGACAAGGCGTCGTCGAAGTTCCCCGCACCGAGCGAGGGCCTGGCCACCGCGAAGGCGAACCAGGAAGGCATCCCCAAACAGGTCCTCTCCGATGCCTCCTGGACCTACGGCGAGGGCTCCACTCTCGACACCGTCGCCGCCGCAGCTCCCATCCTGGACATCTACTTCGACTACTCCTGTCCTCACTGTGCCGAGTTCGACGTCCTCCACACCCAGGAGATCAACCAGCTCCTGAGCGGCAAGAAGATCACCCTGGCCCTTCACCCCGCCAAGATCCTCGATCAGGAGTGGACCAGCGCGGTCATGAACGCGATGGGCGTGGTGCTCGACGAGGCCCCGGCCCAGTCCTTGAGCTTCCATGGCGCCGCCTTCGAGATCCTCGCCCAGGCCATTCAGACCAAGAGCCAGAGCAACATGACGGTGGAGGGCCTGGTGGCCGCCGCCACCAAGGTGAACGTCCCCAAGGAGGTCTCCGACAAGTTCAAGGCGGCCATCGACTCCGACAAGTACGGCAAGTGGGTCAAGCTTGGTACCGAGGCCTTCGCCGCCAGGGACCTGCAGAGCACCCCCACCATCTTCTTCAAGGGTGAGAAGGTCGACCTGAGCAAGCTCCAGACGCAGACCTCCTTGACCGAGCTCGTCGCTGCCGCCACCCCGACGGCGCAGCCCAGCCAGCAGGCATCTCAGCAGCCCAGCCCGCAGCCGACTCAGCAGGGCTGATCCCACGCTGGGACCCGCCGCCGGGGCGGCGGCTCTGCACAGGTCTCCTCCCGGCACCCACGGGCCCGGACGGCGACGGGCGCCGCACCGTCTCCCCCGGTTTCCCGCCCCGGGCCGGTCTGTGTCAGACTGTCTCACGCACCTGCGGCCCCCTGGCCGGCCGCGCGCCGCTTTAGCTCAGTTGGCAGAGCAGCTGTCTTGTAAACAGCAGGTCGTCGGTTCGAGTCCGACAAGCGGCTCCACTCATCACCCGCAGCCGTCCGGGGCCCGGCCGCACCTGTCACAGCCCCACCCACGGCCCGGCCACGAGCGCACCACCGGGAGGGGACATGTCGGTGACCACAGCAGACGCGGCGTCCTGCGCCCTCCACGACGCCGGTACCTGCCGCTCCTGCCCCCACCTGTCCCTGCCGATGCCCGCCCAGCTGGCCACCAAGCAGTCCCGCGTCGCCGCCCTCCTGGTCGAGCACGTCCCGGTCGACCTGTGGCAGGCACCGGCGGCGAGCGCCCCCACCGGCTTCCGCAACAAGGCGAAGATGGCGGTGGCCGGGACCGCCGCCCACCCCACCCTGGGGATCCTCAATGGCGCCGGGGGCGGCGTCGACCTGCGCACCTGCCCGCTGCACGTGCCTGCCATCGAGGCGGCCCTGCCAGTGCTGGCCGACCTCGTCACCGAGCTGGGCCTGCGCCCCTACGACGTGCCCGCGCGCCACGGCGAGCTCAAGTACGTCCTGGTGACCGCCTCGCCCGACGACGACCTCATGGTGCGCTTCGTCCTGCGCTCCCGCCGCTATCTGGATCGGCTGCACGCCGCCGTGCCGGACCTGCGTCGGCGCCTGCCCCAGCTGGCGGTGGCCGCCGTCAATATCCAGAGCGTCCACCAGGCCGTCATCGAGGGGCCCGAGGAGATCGTCCTGACCGAGAAGGACCGCCTCCTCATGCGCCTGAGCCTGCCGTCACCGGAGCGCGGAGGCCAAGCAGGCCTGCGCGCCGACGGCGTCGAGCTGCCCCTCTACCTGCCCACCCGTTCCTTCTTCCAGACCAACACGGCCGTGGCCGAGGCCCTCTACGCCACCGCCCGCGACTGGGCCGAGGAGGCCCGGCCGGCCCGGGTGTGGGACCTGTTCTGCGGCGTCGGCGGCTTCGCCCTGGCCCTGGCGGCGCCCGGCCGCCGGGTGCTGGGGGTGGAGGTCTCGGCGTCGGCCATCGACGGGGCGCGCGCGGCCGCCGACCTCATGGGACTGGACCCGGCCCTGGTGCGTTTCGAGGCCGGAGACGCCCGCGTCCTGGACCCGGCCGCCGGGGATCGCGTCGGCGGGGCGCAGCGCCCGGACCTGCTCGTGGTCAACCCGCCCCGGCGCGGGATCGGGGAGCAGCTGGCCGGCAGGATCGAGGCCTCCGGCGTGGGCCGGGTGCTCTACTCCTCCTGCAACCCGCACACGCTGGCGGCGGATCTGGTGCACCTGTCCTCGATGCGGGTGGTGCGCTCGCGCCTGTTCGACATGTTCCCGCACACCGATCACGCCGAGGTGCTCGTGGAGCTGGTGCGGGACTGAGCCCGCGGCTACTCGAGCTCGGCCAAGGCGGCGCGCACGTCGGCCAGGGCGCTGTTGATGGCCTCGGCCTCGAAGGGGACCTCGAGGTCGCGCAGGCGCACGGCCAGGTCGGCCAGGTCCCGGGCCTCGCCGAAGCCCTGCTCGGCCAGAGTGCGGGCGGCGGTCACGGAGTCGGCCTGCCCGGCGCCGGCGGCTGCGGCCGCCTCGAGAACCTCCAGGATCGGGCCCTGGATGACGCCCAAGTCCTCGGCCACGACATCCAGCTCGCCTCCCACCAGCTCGCGACGCGCGTCAAGCAGGTCGACACGCTGGGTGAGGTTGTCGGCGCCGTCGCTCAGCGCCGAGCACAGCTCGGTGAGGCTGCCGACGGCGTCGTTGGCGTCGACCTCGTCCTGGCCCTCGAGGATCTGCAGGGCGAAGATCCCGGCGGCCAGGTTGTGCAGGCGGGCCAGGGCGACGCGGAAGCTCACCGAGTCCAGGTCACCGCGCAGCGCCTCGATCTGGCTGCTCAGTGGGCGGAGCTGCTCGGAGCACTCCAGGACCAGGGCGTCGACCTGCTGGCAGCGTGCGGCGACGTCGTCGGCCTGCTCCCCGTGGCCCAGGGTCGTGACGTCAGCGCCGACGGCCCGCATGGCCTCACGCAGGGTGCCCAAGCGGGTCGAGAGGGCCTCGATCTCGCCGGCCCGCTTGCCCAGGAGATCGGCGAGCCGCTGCCCCTCCTGAAGGATGCCGACCAGCCCGGCGGTCTCGGCCTCGATCCGGCCCATGGCGCCCAGGATCCGGGCCACGGGGCCCTCGGCCTGCGGGCTGTCGGGGATGCCGACGCCGTGGGCCAGCAGCTCGCCGACCTCGGCGACCAGCACCCGGCGGGTGAAGTCGATGGCGTCGGCGTAGCCCAGGGCCTGCAGCTCGGCCTGGAGAGCGGCCTGCCCGGCGGCGGCCACCTCCCGGCGGGTGGAGCCTGCCGCGGCGGAGGCCTCCTCGACGTCGCGAACCCGGGCGTAGGCGGCCTCGATGTCGTCACGCAGGTCGGTGAGCATCGGCAGGGTGCGCACCGACAGGTAGCCGGAGCCGGAGGGCACGATCGTGGCGAAGACGCGGTAGTGGCCCTCATCGGAGGAGCGGTTGGTGATGTAGGCGCTGGCGGCCCGGCCCTCCTCGATGGCGTCCCAGATGGAGCGGAACAGGCCGGCGGGCATGTCCGCGTGCCGCACCACGTTGTGGGCCCGCCCCACCAGGGCGCCGCGTGGGTAGCCGGACAGGCGCATGAAGGTGGAGTTGGCGCGGCGAATGCGCCCGTGGGAGTCCGTGGTGGAGAAGAAGAGCTCGTCGACGGCGAAGACGTGCTCGACAGGAGCTGCGGACTCGACCATGAGTGACCTTCCTTGGGGCGGTGCAGGCGCGCGGCGTCCGAACTGCGGCGGCTGCGGGGCGTTGTGGGACCTTGGTCGGAAGCCTACTCTTGACCGGCCTTCGAGGCGGCCGATCCCGGTGGGAGGACGAATCACAGTGGCCACGGCGCGATGGGGCTGTTTTCTGCCGATCGAGCGGTCGAGGCCGGAGGCCGCAGCGGGCCCGCCGGCGCGGCGCCCGGGAATGACTCCCCATGAAGGGAGCGCGTCAAGGCCCTGACAGGGCTGGGCGGGCTCCCTAACCTGGCGTCATGACCCCACGTGATCTCATGATGAGCCCATCGGACTCCGACCACTGCGGCCTGGCCCGCCGCCAACTGCTGGCACTGGGCGCCCTGGTTCCCGCTGCAGCGGCGCTGCTGGGCGGCTGCTCCCTGGCGTCGGGCACGCAGCTGACCTCCAAGGTCGCCCACGAGAAGGTCAGCCTCTCCGACGTCGCCTCCCAGGCGGCCAAGGCCGCCAGTGCCTGTGACCAGCTCGGGAGCAAGCTCCTGACCCACTACCTCAAGGAGGACTCGGCCGCCACGGCGATGGCCTCCCCGCTCAGCCTCGCCCTCGTCCTGGCGATCCTGGCCGACGGCGCCACGGACGCCTCCACCCAGGGCTATGACGCGCTCCTGGGACTCTCGGGCCAGGACCGCGACCGGGCCTGGTCGGCTATCCAGACCTCCCTGAACCGCTACGACGGCGAGCTCAAGGGCTTCGACCCGGACAAGGTCCCGGACAAGCCGCTCGTCCACCTGGCCAACCACGTCCTCATCGCCGATAGGAAGGACTTCAAGGTCAAGCAGACCTACCTCGATGCGGTGCTGCGCTGGTTCTCCACCGAGATCGAGCAGGTCGGCGTGGACTCCATGAAGGAGAACCTTGACGCCTGGGCCTCGCGCAACACGGCCGGCCTCATCCCGAACAGCGGCATCAAGGTCACCCAGGACACGCGCCTGGTGGTGCAGAACGCGCTGCTCTTCGCGGCCCAGTGGGACTCCCCCTTCACGGCCGGGGACACCTCGCAGGAGGACTTCACGCTCGCCGGGGGCAAGACCGTCAAGGCAGACCTCATGCACGACACGCGCTCCATCCCCCACGCCACCGGGAAGGGCTGGGCGGCAGTGCGCCTGCACTACGCCAGCGGGGAGGACGGTAGGGACTCCGACCTCGCTCTCGACGTCGTCCTGCCCGACGCCGGTACCCTGCCGGGCGCCATGGACGCCGGGACGTGGGCGGAAGCATCGAAGGCCCTCGATAAGGCCGAGACCCGCGAGGTGGGGCTGGCCCTGCCCAAGCTGGACCTCGCCTCCGAACCCAAGGAGCTCCTCGACTTCCTTAAGGAGCAGGGGCTCAAGCCCGATGGCCTGGACAAGATCGCGCCCGAGCTCGGACTGACCCAGGTGGTCCAGCAGGTGCGCCTCATCCTGGATGAGGAGGGCACGGTCGCGGCCGCCCTGAGCGAGGCCGCGGGGGAAGCCATGGCGGCACCGGGGCCGCAGACCGAGCCGATCAAGTTCACGGTGGACCACCCCTACGTGCTGCGGCTGCGGGACCTGACCAGCGGCACCGCCCTGCTCGAGGCCGCCATCATGGATCCCACCGTCAAGACCATCGGCGACTCGGCCTGACCGGGCCTGCTGGCGGCCGGAGCGCCCTAACAATCCGAACGCTCCATCTCGCTGGCCGAGGCACGCCGCCGGATTCTTCCGGTCGGTGGGACGACTTGCCGCCCGGAGCGATTCCAGGCGGTAGGCTCCAGGGCTGACAGGAAGCCGTTGCGTGACCAGCCCGTCTCGGCCCGCCGCCCTTTTCAACCAGCAGGAGAACTCCTCATGACCGTCGAGCTCGTCACCACCTCCAGCCCGGAGATCGTCGAGGCCATGGAGCGCCTCATCCCCCAGCTCTCCCGCAGCGCCCCGGCGCTGAGCGCCGAGCAGTGCGAGGCCCTCATCGCTCAGGAGGGGGTCTTCCTCTTCGTCTTCCGACCCGAGGCTGAGGCCGGCCAGAGCGCTCCGATCCTGGGCATGCTCACCCTGGCGACCTTCACGATCCCCACGGGCCTGCGCGCCTGGGTGGAGGACGTCGTCGTCGACGGTGAGGCCCGCGGCCAGGGCGCCGGGCAGGCCCTCGTGGAGGCCGCCGTCGAGCACGCCGGGAAGCTGGGCGCGCGCACGGTGGACCTCACCTCCCGACCTTCGCGCGAGGCTGCCAACCGCCTCTACCGCCGCGCCGGCTTCGAGCTGCGGGAGACCAACGTCTACCGCTACGCCAAGGCCTGAGCAGCACGCCCCGCGGCCCCTTCCCGCCGCCATCACTTCGACCGAATCTTCAGAAACGACCCGGAGCCGCGTCTTTTTTGAAGTTTCTGTCGCTGTGTAGGAGCGCCGAACTAGTAGGTGCTCAGACAGGTGGGCGGGAGGCGCCAGCAGCGAGCGGGACCGGCCTCCGTATACCGTCACGCCAGCAGGGCGTCAATGAAGGCAGCCACGCTCGGGGTGGTGCGCCCGCCAGCGGCCTCGACGACCTCGCCCGGGGCGCCGGCCATCGCGCAGGGGACGTCGGCCCGCTCGAACATCGAGATGTCATTCCAGGAGTCACCCACGGCGGCCACCTCGCTGACCTCCACACCCTGCTCGGCCAGGAGCTCAGCGAGCCGGCCCAGGCCCGTTCCCTTGGACTCCCCCGCGGCCGTGACGTCCACGAAGCCGGTCGAGCGGGTGCAACTGATGCCGTCCACCGTCTCCTCCAGGCCCCGGGCCAGCGCCGCAGCGGCCCGAACATCCGGGATGTGCAGCGGCATCGACGTCACCCCCAGGCCCGCGACCTGCGACAGGGGCGCCGCGGTGAAGCGGTCCGGCGGCGTGCGCTGGTCAGTGGACAGGCCGATCGGGTCGTCCAGCACGTAGTCGCGCTCGAGGGTCGAGGCGAACACGGAGACGGGGGCCTGGGCGACGTCGCCGACTGCCCGCACGACCGCCCGCACCTGGCCGGCCTCAAGCGTCCGGGTGCGGTGCACCTGACCGGCGGCATCAATGACGGTCGTGCCCGTGGCGCACACGGCATAGTCGTAGTCCAGGCCGATGGACGTCGAGGCCCGAGCCACCTCGACGGCGTGCTGCACCAGCCGCACCGAACGCCCCGTGGCCAGCACCAGGAGGTTGCCGGCCGCCCGCCAGCGCACGAGGGCCTCGGCGTCGGCCTGCCCGACGACGTGGTGGAAGACAAGGGTGCCGTCGAGATCCGTGGCGAGCAGGCGCATGCCGGCGAGCATAGCCCGCGCTCCCCGCACCCGCCGCGCGCGTCAGTGCACCAATGCCGCAACACTTCGACCGAATCTTCACAACAGACCCGGAGCCGCGTCGATTGTGAAGTTTTGGTCGAAGTGTGCGGGGGCTAGAGCGTCGGTCGCCCCATGAGGGAGTCAATGAGGTCGGCGAGGCTGGAGACCGTGCCGTCGCACTGGGCCACCACCTCCGGCGGCGACCAGGGCAGGGCGTAGGAGTGGTCGGCGGCGGCGTGCATGGAGATGTCATTCCAGGAGTCCCCGATCGACCAGGTCTCCACCGGCTCCAGCGGGCCCGAGCCGACGCCGAGCCCCAGCGAGCCGCCAGCCGCCGCCTCGCCGGCCACACCCGTCGCAGCCTCCCCGGCCCCGCCGGCTACTCCCGTCCCGAACGCGCCCTCCCCAGACACCCCGATCGCCTCCCCGATGGACGGCTCAGCCAGGCTCGCCACCAGCTGCCTGAGGCCCGCCCCCTTGGAGGCCGAGGCCGGCACGACGTCGATGAAGTCCTGGTTGCGGAAGCCCACCGCCTGCCCCTCCCAGCGCCGGTGCAGGTAGGTCTCGGTGCGCGCGGCCATCTCCGGGTCGGTGAAGCGCATCGGCACCCCGATGACCTCGCGCCCGTCCAGCTCTCGCCGGGTGGCCGGCCGGAACAGCGTCAGCAGCTCGGAGCCGGAGCCGATCGTGTCGTAGACGAGCAGGTCCTCGTCCAGCCCGGTGGTGAAGACGGTGACTCCCGGCGCCCCTTCGACGAAGTCGAGGATGTCCTCGACGACGCCGGCCGGCAGGGCAGTCGAGTAACGCACCCTGATGTCCTCGTCCACGATGGCGGCCCCCGTGTAGAGGATGGCGTTGTCGAACTCCAGGCCCATGGGCACCACGACGTGCTCCAGCGCCGAGACCGACCTGCCGGTGTTGATGACCAGGAGGTTGCCGGCCGCCCGCCACCGGGCCATGGCCTCGCGGTCACGCAGCGAGATCGTCCCGTTGAAGACGATGGTGCCGTCCAGGTCGGTGGAGATGAGCCTGCGTGGCATGGGAGTCCTTTCCGTTCAGGTTCTGCCGGTCTCCAGCCGCCTCAGAGCGGCCCGCGAGCCGCCCGGGAATCGCTAGGAGCCGTCAGCAGCCTTATTCTCCTCATTCTTCGCAGCAGCGTCAGCGGACTCGTCAGCCTCGTGACCCGCGCCCTCCTGGCGGGCCTTCTTCTCCGCCTTGCGGGCCTTCTTGGCCTGCTTCTTGTCCTCGCGCTCCTGGCGCTCACGGGCCCACTGGGCATAGTCCTGCAGGAGGCTGCGCGAGTCGGGGGTGAGGATCCTGTTGTCCTCGAGCAGCCCCTCGGCGCGCAGGGTCATGAATCGCAGGTACTCGGGGTTGCGGGTGAGCCCCCACTGGCGCTTGGCCTCCTCCAGGTCGGAGACGTCGCGGCGCACCTGGCGCTCGATCATGGCGCGTCCGCCCATGAGGAAGATGGCCACGAGCAGGGCCAGGATCGAGCCGATCCCCCGGGTGAAGGGGTAGAGGACGCAGGCGATGACCATGAGCCAGGTGACGTACTTGCCCATGGAGTGGGTGTATCCGCGCCAGCGGCCGTCGTCCCCGGTGGCCCAGGCACGGAGCTTGGCGCGCCCGTCAGGATCCCCGCCGTTGAACCAGTCGCGCACCCGGGCGCCCAGGGTCCTTCCGGCGTCGGTCTTGCTGTTCTCACTCATGCTGGTCGCCTTCCAGGATCGTGGTGATGAGCTCGGCCATGGAGCCCGCGGTCGTCCCGCATGCGGCCGTCACCTCCGGTGGGGACCAGGGCAGGGCAACGGCGTGGTCGGCGACGGCGTGCATGTCCAGGTCGTTCCAGGAGTCGCCGATGGTCCAGACCTCGATGCTCTGTCCCGCCAGGGGCCCGTCCAGGAGGGCTCGCAGGCCCGCGCCCTTGGTGGCGCCGGCGGGCACGACGTCGAGGAACTCCTGGTTGCGGTGGCAGTCCAGGACGCCCTCCCAGCGCTGGCTGAGGTCGTGGTGGAGGCGCTCGCGCAGGGCGTCATCGGTGACGCGCAGGGGCACGCCGATGAAGCGGTGGGAGTCCATCTCCTCCAGGGTCAGGTGCTCGAAGACCGCGAGGATGGAGGAGATCTCCTCGTTGTTGTCGGCCAGGATGTAGTCGGTCTCGATGGTGGTGGCGTAGGTGGTCACCCCCGGCAGGTCGACTGTGCGGGCGGCCACGTCGCGGGCGACGCCGTCGGGCAGGAAGCGGGCGGAGAGGACCTGGTAGTCGCCGTCGATGAGGACCGCCCCGGTGAAGACGACGCCGTAGTCGAAGTCGACGCCCAGGGGCGCCAGGACGTCGCGGGTGGCGAAGGAGGACTTGCCGGTGTCGACGGCCAGGAGGTTGCCGGCGGCCC
>NZ_MSKS01000052.1 GCF_001937445.1 Actinomyces oris
TGCTCACCGATGCTCAGGCCGAGCGTCTCGAGGCTCTGTTCGCTGATGATCGCCACGCTGCGGTCCAGGCCGCCTGGGGCGTCTACCAGCGCCTCATCCAGGCCTACCGCACCGAGGACCCGGGCCTGGGAAAGTACCTGATGCAACGGCTCATCGACTCCCTGAAGCAGGCCATCCCCAACGGGCCCGAGGAGATCCAGGCACTGGCCAGAACCCTGACCGAAAGAGCCTCCGACACCCCTGGCCTACTTCGACCAGCCCCGTACCTCCAACGGCCCCACGCCAGGCGATCAACGGGCGCCTGGAGCACCTACGCGGCATCGCCCTGGGCCTGCGCAACCTGGCCAGCTACACCATCCGCAGCCTCATCCACACCGGACGCCTCAAAGACCACCTGACAACAACCACCTCAACCAGCCGACAAGCCCCACCCACCACACCCCCAAACACGAAGAGCCCGTAGACCTCGGCGAGCAGCTCCTGGGGCAGGTTATGCCTCACGTACGGCAGAGTCAGGTGCATGCCCAGGAACAGCCCCAGCGCCCTCGTCCCGAACACCGGCGGAGGGCCTGCGCTGTAGATCGTCTCGCGCAGGCTCACAACCTCATACCGAGGGATTCTCGTGATACTATTTGTTATGGCGGCTTACTTCTTGGTTGGATTGGCTTAAGCGCCAAAGATCTCTCAAGAGCGAGCCGCCACCCTGCTTAGCGACACACACCTCTTTTAGACGCCCTGAACACCCCTACGAATAAGCCTCATGATTTGCATGCTGCTGACGTGCGGGTGATTCCAGCGGGCAGCTTGCCGACGACTGTCTCTGGAAAGGTTGTCCGGACAGGTTTGGAGGACCTAATCAGTCGGTTAGACGTTGGAAAGAACGACGAGTGAGTTGATGGGATATGGGAGCTGCGGCAGAGTCCGGTAGTCGCGAAATAGCAGAATTAAGGGATAGTCGCGTTCTGGCGCTTGTGCTCGTCTGCACGGTGAGCTTCATGAACGTCCTGGATATCACGGTGGTGTCGGTGGCACTGGGTGATATCGGGCAGAGTCTTGGCGCGTCGCAGAGTGAGTTGCAGTGGGTAGTGGACGCCTACACGCTGCCGTTGGGGGCGTTGCTGATGTCAGCGGCGACGTTGAGCGGAAGTCTGGGGAGACTGCGATTGTTCCGATGGGGGCTGGTCCTGTTCACGGTGGGGTCAGCCGTGTGCGCATTGGCCCCTTCGATGCTCGTACTCAACGCTTTCCGGGCTCTTCAGGCGGTCGGTGGGGCGATCTTCCTGGGCGTCGGCGTGCCGATGATCTCTGACCGCTACGCCGCCGGACGCGAGCGGGCACGAGCTACCGGGATCTACGGGCTCATCTCAGGGGTGGCTATCGCAGTGGGGCCACTGGCAGGCGGAGGCCTGGTCCTAGTCGCCGGGTGGCGCTCCATCTTTTGGATCAACGTGCCTGTGGGGGTGGTGTCCTGGCTGGCGTCGTGGTACGTGAAGGATCACGGCGCGGATCGCAGAGGTTCAGACGTGGACTGGCCCGGAACGTTGCTGGCAGTCCTTGCCACCGGGGGTGTGACGGTCGTCCTGCTGGAGGGGTCGGCCTGGGGGTGGACTAGTGCGCGCACGCTTGGTGGCGTTGCCGTCGGACTGGCCGCGATGGGGCTGTTCATGGCCGTCGAGCGGCGCTCGGACTCACCTATGGTTCCGGGGCGCCTGCTGACTGACCGGCTCTATGTGGTGAGTATCCTGACCGGCTTTGCCGTCCAGGCTGGTCTGGTGGGGCAGATGCCCTGGCTGTCGCTGTACGCGCAGAATATCTACCTGTTTTCACCCCTGCAGGCCGGACTCTGCTTCCTCCCGTTCAGTCTCTGTGCCATCGCGGGGGCGTGGCTGTTTCGTGGCGGTAATGGGCGCTGGGCGCCGTCGGCCAGGCTGCTGGGAATCCTTGTCGTCGGGTGCGCGGCGCTGATGTCATGGGTACTGTTGTACGGCTCATCGACCTGGGTGGTGCTCCTGCCGGGCCTGATCCTGGCGGGCATCGCGGTTGGCGCTGCCGGGACCGTGGTCAACGAGCTGGCGGTCGCCTCCTTCGAGGGTGATGAGGCAGGTGCGGCCTCTGGGCTGTCCGCTGCGATGAGGCAGATCGGCGTGGTGCTCGGCGTGGCTGTCTCCGGCGTGGGGTTCGGTAGTGCGAGCGAGCACGTGGTGCGTCATCAGTGGCCGGTGGGTGCGCAGGAACTTGTCAGCAGCGTGCGCTCAGGACAGGGACTGCGTACGACGGCTAGTGCCCCCGGTGCTGGGCGCAGCCTTCTTGCCGACGTCGTGCACCGTGCCACCGACTGGGGAATGGTGACCAGTTTCGCGATCGGGCTGTTCATCATGCTAATGGTGCTGGTGACCGGTGTCCTGTGGCTACGACGAGGAGGCGTCAACATGCCGACCCCGGGGAAGAAAAATCCCCCGGCCCGAGAAACACCACACACCCCACACCGCTGAGCGCGACATTCTCAGAATCTGCACCAGATCCGCCTGCATGACCCCGACTCTTGCCGCCCGAGTCGTCCACGTCGCTGTCCGGCTCCATCCGGACGGCGACGGGTCGGTAGCGCGCTCAGGCGAAGACGACGGTGCGGTGCCCGTTGAGCAGCACCCGGTGCTCGGTGTGCCAGCGCACCGCCTGCGCCAGCACCCGGCGCTCGACGTCCTGCCCCTTGGCCTGCAGCACGGACACCGAGTCCTCATGGCCTGCCCGCGTCACGTCCTGCTCAATGATCGGCCCCTCATCGAGGTCCGCCGTCACGTAGTGCGCCGTCGCCCCAATGAGCTTCACCCCGCGCTCGTGCGCTTGGGCGTAAGGACGCGCCCCCTTGAAGGACGGCAGGAACGAGTGGTGAATGTTGATGACGCCCCCGTGCAGTCGCTCGCACAGGGCGGGGGAGAGGATCTGCATGTAGCGGGCCAGCACCACCAGCTCGACATTAAGAGAGTCCACCAGTCCCAGCAGCTCGGCCTCAGCGGCCTCCTTGGTCTCCTTGGTGACCGGGATGTGGTGGAAGGGCACCCCGTAGAACTCGGCAACGTCCCGCAGCGTCTCGTGGTTGCCCACCACACCGACGACGTCGACCGGCAGTCCCTGGCTGCGGGCCCTGAAGAGGAGGTCGGTCAGGCAGTGCCCCTCCTTGGAGACCATGATGAGGGTGCGCATCGCGCGCCCCACCTCATCGAGGCTCCACTCCATCTCGTACTCGCCGGCCAGCTCGGCCAGGTCCTTCTCCAGCTCCACGCGCGGCACGGTGGTGAGCACCTGGACCCGCATGAAGAACAGTCCGGTGGAGGAGTCCCCGAACTGTTTGGACTCGGTGATGTTCCCGCCGCGGCGCGCCAGCGTGCCGGTGACCGCGTGGACGATCCCCGGGCGGTCGGGGCAGGACAGGGACAGGACCAGGTGGGCGGCGGAGTCGGGTTGCGCCGTGGAATGAGCCATGGCCTCAGCCTAGTCGGCGCTCGCGCCACTTGACGACGGCGAGCACCAGCCAGGTGGTCACGATGAAGGGCCAGGTGTAGGTCGGCACCGGGATCGCCGTGAAAACCCGGTCCACGACGACGGTCAGCACCGACCCCACCACCGCCAGCACCCAGGCCTGCCTCCCGGGAGGCAGAAGGACCACGCCGATCGCGATCGCCGTCAGGCACGGCGAGTATCCGCCCAGACCATGCGCCGCCTGACCGGCGGGAACGAGCGCCAGCGTCGCTGCCGTCCCGACGACGCTGCCCAGCAGCGCCGCCGCCCCGACTCTCCACCCGGCGATGAACAGCCCGGCCAGGATCAGCACTCCGCCCACCCAGGAATCGACGAGCACCACCTGGGACTCCCCAGTCAGCACCGCCTCCGGGACCAGCCACGCCGTCGCCCCACTGACCGGCGCCGGATCCGGCACCATCGGCGCATCGATCGCCCTGAGCAGAGCCGTCAGCAGGCCGGAGACGATGCAGAAAGGAGCCGTGAGCGCCGGGAGCCCGACCGGGGTGAGTGCGCGCTCCAGCGCGCGGTGGACCGCGGGGCACGCCGCCGCCCCGACCACGGTGACCAGCGTCGCCGGCCAGAAAACCCCCACAGCGGCCCAGGCCGCCGCTCCCACCAGCGCCCCGTTGTAGCCCTGGAGTCCGTCACGGACACGCAGATCCAGCATCCTGGCCGCCACTGTCGACACCGTCGTCCCGAGGACCACCTGCAAGGCCATGAGCGGTGAGTAGACGGCGACGCCGGCCACGATGAGCAAACCGGTGAGAGCCCGGGGCTGGAGGAAGATCTGCCCCACCCCGCGCCCCAGCGCGCCCACGCCGGATGAGACGATCGACGGGACGGCCGAGGTACCCGGTCCGTCAGCCGGGCGGTGGGACTGGTGAATAGATGACTCAGGCATGAGGGGCTCCGATCGATAGAGGCATCGCGGGAGGTGCCCGCCGACCAGGCGAGCGGGCTGTTGCTAGTACTTGCGCAGGTTGAGCCTCGGCGCGCCGAACCACCGGCCGCGCAGAAGCTCGCTGATGTCGAGCATGAGAGCGGTCAGACGGGTCGTGTCATCGCCCAGCGCCCGGACGATGAAGCCGGGTCCCTGCACCCGCGTCACTGCCCCGCGCACGTCGTCGACCTCCAACATCTGGGCCACCTCATTGACCAGGGCGGCATCGACCCGGGCGTCGAGCGCCGTGAAGGAGGCCAGGTGGCTGTGCCCCTCCAGGCCTCCCAGACCCGCCAGCCCGGCCTCACCGGGGACCAGGCGCAGGTTGTCGACGACGGCGTACCGGCCGCCGACACGGACGTCAGTGCGCATCCGCACGCAGTCGTAGCCGAAGGCCGAACCGTCCGGGGCCCATCCGGGGGTGAGGACCTCCAGGGACATGAAGGTCGCCGTCGGGTCCATCTCAACCAGGGTGGTCTGCCGGTAGGAGGACTCCCGGTAGGCGATGACCTGGTCGGGAACGAGCTCCAGCACGGCCCGGGGCCCCAGGCTCACCCGGGTGTCCTGGCGGACCGGACAGGTGGGGGTGCGGTAGATCTTCGTGGCCGCCTGGGTCGTCAGCACCGCCGAGGCCCCCTGGAGGACCTCGACCTCGGTGAGATAGGAGTCGCCGTCCAGGTACCCGCCTCCGGGATTGACCACGTAGTAGGTCACCTGCCCGGTCTCATCGAGGTACAGCGGGCGGAAAACCCTCAGTGCTCCCCGGTGGTACTGGTCGACGGCGATACTCCGGTCTCCGCCCCGGGCGATCCGCAGGTGCAGGTCGCCGGTGGTGCTCACGGCTCCAGGTCCGTCATGAGCACGTCGTGGTGGATCCATTCGATGACCTGTTCCAGGCCCTCATCGGTCTTGAGGTTGGTGAAGCAGAAGGGCTTGTCACCTCGGAACACCTTGGAGTCGGCCTCCATGACCGCCAGGTCGGCGCCGACGTGAGGGGCCAGGTCCGTCTTGTTGATGACGAACAGGTCGGACTTGATCATCCCCTGACCGGCCTTGCGGGGAATCTTCTCGCCCTGGGCGACGTCAATGACGTAGATGGAGAAGTCGACCAGCTCGGGGGAGAAGGTGGCCGAGAGGTTGTCGCCTCCCGACTCCACGAACACCACCTCCAGGTCGGGGTGGCGCTCCACCAGCTCGGCGATCGCCGCCTCGTTCATGGAGGTGTCCTCACGGATGGCCGTGTGCGGGCAGCCCCCGGTCTCCAGCCCGACGATGCGGTCCACCGGCAGGACCCCCTGAGCGGCGAGGATCTTGGCGTCCTCGATCGTGTAGATGTCATTGGTGACGGCGGCCATGGAGACCTCCCGGCTCATGGCCCGGGTGATGCGCTCGATGAGCTGGGTCTTGCCCGCCCCCACCGGACCACCCACTCCGATACGGACCGGGCCGGGGTGGGAGCGGTGCGCCGGCTGCCCGGGCGCATCCGCGTGCTCCTGGCTGGTTGCTGCTGACATGAGAATCTCCTCAATAGCTTTTCAGGAAGGTCTTTCAGGACATGAACATGCGGGCGCGCTGGCGCTCGTGCCGCATCTGGCTGATCTCGATCCCGGGTGCGGCGGCCCCCAGATCCGTCTCGTCGAGGCCCCCGATCCGCCTGACCGCGGCGCGGACGTCGTCGCGCACCGAGGCGATGGCGCGCTGACCGGCGTCCTGCCCCAGGGGGATGGCTCGTACGGCGTTCTGCGTCAGTGAGATGACGCTGGACTGGAGGTAGGCCGTCGTGACCGCCGCCGGCGGCGCCGCCAGCGCGTAGCCGGCGATCGCCAGCACGATGGCGGGGTGGGTGCGGCAGCCCCCGGTGTCCTCGGTGTCTCCGGTGTCCATGAGCGCCGCGTATCGGCTCAGCAGCCCATCGCTGTCGGTGCCCTCCAGGGCCAGGCGGGCGATGGTGAGCAGCCGCCGCCCCATCGTCACTCCGGCCCGGCGCACCTGGATCGGCACCGCCTGAGCCACGAGGAGCGCATCGAGGTGCGCGATCGCCTCCCAGTCGTTGGCCGCCACCGCCTCGAAGGCCAGCCGCAGCCCCAGCCCCTCGGAGAAGGTCAGCTGGGTGGACACGAGCGCGCGCAGCCAGGACACGAAGGAGGCCTCACCGTCCACGACGCCCTCGCAGATGTAGGTCTCCAGCCCGAAGGAGTGGGAGAAGGCGCCCGTGGGCAGCGCGGAGTCGCACAGCTGGGCCAGCGGCAGCTGCCAGCCGGCGGGCTCGCCCCACTGCGGGGCGGGGGCGTCAGTGAGTGTGTTCGGCATGACGGAAGGGGACGGGCATGGACCGCTCCATCCGCGCGTGACGCACGCCCAGGTGCTCCAGGTAGTGCTCGGCGGTGTGGTCGTACTGGATGACCATGACGCCGTTATGCCCCTCAAGGCCCGGGAAGGACTCGTCCGGGCCGAAGAACTGGGCGGGCAGGTGCCGGTTGCCCAGGTTGTGGGCGACGACCCCCATCTCGCGCACCGTGGCGGGCGCGATGACCAGGACGTCGGTGGGCTCCAGGCGCACGACGACGATCCCGCGCTCGTTGCGAAGCAGGATGTCTCCCTCGCGCAGGTCCGGTGCGCCCGGCGCGAGCCGGATACCGAGCTCGGTGCCGTGGTCGGAGCGCACTCGTTGGATGCGTTTCGTGAGGTCGGCCAGGGGGAGGACCACGCTCTCAACGTGCACGTCCTCCAGGTCCTTGCCGGGCAGGTCGTGGATATTGCCTGAGATGGACTCGATGATCATGAAGGCTCCAGGGTTGAGGGTTCAGAAGAGGAAGTAGCGCTGGGCCATGGCCAGGACCTGGGCGGGCTCGCAGGTGACCTTCTCGCCGTCGACGGTGACCTCGTAGGTCTCGGGGTCGACGGTGAGCGCCGGAGTGGCGTCGTTGAAGGCCATGTCCGCCTTCGTCAGCCGCCTGACCCCGCGGGCCGGGCAGATCTTCTTGCGCAGCCCCAGCCTCTGGGGCACTTCCGCGTCGATGGCCGCCCGGGACATGAAAGTGATCGAGTTCGACGCCGGCGCCGTCCCGTAGCCGCCGAACATGGTGCGCATGAGCGTGGGCTCGGGGGTGGGGATCGAGGCGTTGGCGTCACCCATGACTGCCGAGGCGATCTGGCCGCCCTTGAGGATCAGGGACGGCTTGACCCCGAAGAAGGCGGGGTCCCACAGCACCAGGTCGGCCCACTTGCCCACCTCCACGCTGCCCACGACCTCGGCGATCCCGTTGGTGCGGGCCGGGTTGATCGTGTACTTCGACACGTAGCGCTTGATGCGCAGGTTGTCGCCGCCCTGCGGGTCCCCGGCGAGCCTGCCGCGCGCCTTCTTCATCTGGTCGGCCACCTGCCAGGTGCGGATGACGACTTCGCCGACGCGCCCCATGGCCTGGGAGTCCGACGACGTCATCGAGAACACGCCCAGGTCGTGCAGCACGTCCTCGGCCGCGATCGTCTCCGGACGGATGCGCGAGTCGGCGAAGGCGACGTCCTCTGGGATGGCGGGGTTGAGGTGGTGGCACACCATGAGCATGTCGAGATGCTCCTCAGCGGTGTTGCGCGTGAAGGGCAGCGTCGGGTTGGTCGAGGACGGCAGGATGTTGGGGTCCTGCGCCAGGGTGATGATGTCGGGGGCGTGGCCGCCGCCGGCGCCCTCGGTGTGGAAGGTGTGGATGACTCTCCCGCCGATCGCGCGGCGGGTGTCCTCAACGAAGCCGCACTCGTTGAGCGTGTCGGTGTGGATGGCGACCTGCACGTCGAACTCGTCGGCGACCTTGAGGGCCTCGTCGATGACGGCGTGCGTGGCTCCCCAGTCCTCATGGATCTTGAAGCCGACCGCGCCGGCGCGCAGCTGCTCGGCCAGAGGCTCCCGGGCCGAGGCGTGGCCCTTGCCCAGCAGGCCGATGTTCATGGGGAAGGATTCGACGGCCTGGAGCATGCGGGCCAGGTTCCACGCCCCGGGGGTGATCGTGGTGGCGTTGGTGCCGTCGGCGGGTCCTGTCCCTCCTCCGATCATGGTGGTCACTCCCGAGGCCAGGGCGGTGGCGACCTGAGTGGGGGAGATGAAGTGAATGTGGGAGTCGATGCCTCCGGCCGTCAGGATGCGGTGCTCGCCGGCGATCACCTCCGTGGAGGCGCCGATGACGATGTCGACGTCGTCCATGATGTCCGGGTTGCCCGCGGCACCGATAGCGCTGATGACGCCGTCGCGGATGGCGACGTCGGCCTTGTAGATACCGGTGTAGTCGATGATGATCGCGTTGGTGATGACGGTGTCGGGGATGCCCTCGTCCCGCGTGCGCTGACCGTTGTGGCCCATTCCGTCACGGATGACCTTGCCGCCTCCGAAGACCGCCTCGTCACCACGGTGGGTCAGGTCCCGCTCGATCTGGGCGAACAGGTCGGTGTCGGCCAGGCGGACGGCGTCCCCGGTGGTGGGGCCGTACAAGGCGGCATGCTCCCGACGGCTGAGTTCCTTGCTCATGATGTGCTCCTGTGCTCTCAGCCCTCGACCGGGCCGTTCGTCTCGCCTGCCAGTCCGAAGACTCGTCGTGCTCCCGCCAGCGCCACCAGGTGGACTGGTCGGGAGTCGCCCGGCTCGAAGCGAACCGCGGTTCCGGCCGGAATGTCGAGGCGGAAACCGCGAGCGGCCCGCCGGTCGAAGGACAGTGCGGAGTTGACCTCGGCGAAGTGGAAGTGCGAGCCGACCTGAATGGGACGGTCCCCGGTGTTGAGGACGTCGAGACTGAGGGTGGGGCGGCCCTCGTTGATGGTGATGGTGTCGTTCACGAGTCGGTACTCTCCGGGGATCATGGCAGCCTCCTGCGAATCGGGTCGTGAACGGAGACGAGCTTGGTCCCGTCGGGGAAGGTCGCCTCCACCTGGACCGCGCGGATCATCTCGGGGACTCCCTCCATGACGTCGTCGTAGGTCAGCAGGGTGGTCCCGTAGGCCATGAGATCCGTGACCGTGCGCCCTTCGCGGGCCCCCTCGAGGATCTCAGCGGTGATGTAGGCGACTGCCTCGGGGTGATTGAGCCGGATACCCCTGTCCTTGCGTCTTCGTGCCAGGTCTGCGGCGACGACGATGAGTAGCTTCTCCTGCTCACGAGGAGTGAGGTGCATCAGGACTCTCCCAGAGACGGTTCTAAGCGGGCGCATAGGCGCGAGCTTGTCCGCACATGACGGACGCATATAGGCAATGCCTGACATGTTGCAGAAACATTTCCGACTGTTGAGCGGCAAGATTCAGGGTGCTCCTGCGCCCATTGGTTTTCCGCGTCATGGCGGGGCGAGGCTGATTGTGGCTGACGTGCCATCAATCGTCGGCGACTGGCATCGATACTGAGGAAAAGAAGGGCCGGGATGTGTGCTGAGACGCATCCCGGCCCTGCGTGGGTGGTTGTGAGTGTCAGCCCTGACGGGCCTTGAGGCGGGGGTTCTTCTTGTTGATGACGTAGGTGTGGCCGCGGCGTCGGACCACCTTGGATCCCGGCTGCTTGGCCAGGGACCGGATCGAGGCACGAACCTTCATGCCGTCTCCTTTCCTTCTTCGTATCCAGTGAGGGCGGTGAGAGATCGAGGTGAGGGAGCGGTTGCGACTGCGGCGCGCCGTGGGCCCCAGCGGGGGCGGGCCCGCTGGCCCCGTCCCGCACGTCTACCAGGAGGACTTGACGATGCCCGGCAGCTCGCCGCGCAGCGCCATCTCGCGGAAGCGCACCCGGGAGGTCCCGGTGACGCGCAGGTGCCCGCGCGGGCGGCCGTCCACCACGTCGCGCCGACGCAGACGAGTGGGGGAGGCGTCGCGAGGCAGCGCGTGCAGCGCCGCCATCGCCTCATCGCGCTCGGCCTGGCTCAGGTGGGGGCTGACCGAGGCCCGCTTGAGCTCGGCGCGGCGTTCGGCGTAGCGCTCCACCACCTGCTGGCGCCGCAGCTCGGCGGCGATCTTGGACTTCTTGGCCATCAGCGTGACTCCTTGTACTCCACGTGCCGGCGCACCACCGGATCGAACTTGCGCAGCACCAGCCGGTCAGGGGTGTTGCGGCGGTTCTTGCGGGTCACGTAGGTGTGGCCCGTCCCCGCGGTGGAGACCATCTTGATGATCGGCCGCAGGTCCTTCCCCTTGGCTCCGCTCATGACAGCTTCTCCCCCCGGGCGAGCATCTGCGCCACGACGACGTCGATGCCCAGCTTGTCGATCGTGCGGATGCCCTTGGCGGACACCGTCAGGCGCACGGTGCGCCCCAGGGACGGCACCCAGTAGCGCTTGCGCTGCAGGTTGGGGTTCCAGCGCCGGGGTGTGCGCTTGTGGGAGTGGGAGACGGACCGGCCGAAGACAGGCCGGGCCCCCGTGACTTGGCAGTAGGTGGTCATGACGAGCATGATATAAGAATGATTCTCAGTTTCGTCAACTCTGTTGGAGGACCTCGTGACCGATCCCTCGGATGACTTTGCCGGCAACGTCGCTGACATTCCCGGCGCCCCGGCCGACGGCCGGCACACCCTGGCCGTCATCGGTGCCGTCGACCCTGCCCTGCTGGACCTGGTCGACCTCGCCCTGGCCTGCCAGGACGCCGTCGTCATCCGCGCCGGGCTCCACTTCGGCGGCGACGAGGAGTCCGGGAGCAGCGACACCGACGACGACCTGGTCCGGCTCGTCAGCCACAGCTCGGCCGAGGGCTTCGACGACGAACCGGTCAGGCTCGACGTCCCCATGCCCTTCACCTGCCCCACCTGCTCCCTGCGGGAGGTTCTGGCCGCCGTCACCCAGGACCGCGCCGCCCAGGAGCCGGGCGGCACCACCGTCATCCTCCTGCCGGCGGCCATCGAGCTCGCCCACCTCCTGCCCGGCCTGGCCGAGGAGCTCGCCGGCACCGGCGTGAGACTGGCCGGAGCCGCCCACGTCCTGGACGCCACGACCGCCCTGGACGAGCTCCTCGAGCACCGCCTGCTGAGCGCCTTCCCCGGCGACTGTCGCTGCACGGGCGCCGTCCACCTGACCAACCTCGGCTACGCCGACGTCGTCCTGGCCCTGGGAGGCGACGAGGACCCCGCCGGGGCCGACCTCATCGAGCACCTGCGCCCCCACGACGCCCTCCTGCTCCCGGGGCTCGACGCACCCCTCCTGGAGACCCTCACCACCCTCACCCACGACGCCGCCGCCTCCTTAAGTCGCATCCACCCCGCCACCACCAGCGCCTGGGGCGGCCCCGACGAGCACGGCGTGTGGACCCTCGACCTCAGCGCCACCCTGCCCTTCCACCCCGAGCGCCTGCGCACCCTCGTCGTCGAGCTCGCCGGCCAGGGCCTGTGCGCTCGCGGCTGCTTCTGGCTGCCCAGCCGCCCCGGCCGGGTCTGCACCTGGGAGGTCGCCGGAGGCGCCGTGAGCGTCGGCGACGCAGGCACCTGGGCGGAGGTCCCGGCCGCCCCCTCCGATGCCGACGACGACGCGGCCGGCGAGCCCCGCTGCCACCTCGTGGTCACCGGCGTCGGAGACGAGGAGATGCGCGAGCAGGTGCGCCGCGCCTTCGCCCGGATCCTCCTGCGCCCCGAGGAGATGGCCCAGGCCCTGGCCTGGATCGGTGCCGACGACGGCCTGGGCGACTGGTTCGGGCAGGCCGACCAGGAGGGCTGAGCGCCCACGGCCGCGGCGCGAGCCCCGCCCCAAGGCGGCGCAGGGCGGCACTGGGCGGTAGGGGCGGCGCGGCTGCGCCCCGACGCGATAGGGTGTCCCCGTCGCGACTGGCGCCGGGTGGATCACCACCGGGGAGCGGCACGAACACGACTCCGGGGTCGCCCGCCTGGGCCACGGATCGCCCACCAGTGCGCGCACAGCCGCCTGCCACGGCGCAGCGTGCGCCCCACACCTGAGGAGAGACATGACCGCGCAAGCCGTCACCCCGTCCCTGAACCAGCCGCTGGCCGAGCTCGACCCGGACATCGCCGAGGTCCTCACCGGTGAGCTCGCCCGCCAGCGCGAGACCCTGGAGATGATCGCCTCGGAGAACTTCGTTCCCCGGGCCGTCCTGGAGTGTCAGGGCTCGGTCCTGACCAACAAGTACGCGGAAGGCTACCCGGGGCGCCGCTACTACGGCGGCTGCGAGGTCGTCGACGTCGCCGAGTCCCTGGCCATCGAGCGCGCCAAGGCCGTCTTCGACGCCGAGTGGGCCAACGTCCAGCCCCACTCCGGGGCCCAGGCCAACGCCGCCGTCCTCCACGCCCTGGCCACCCCCGGCGACACCCTCCTGGGCCTGTCCCTGGCCCACGGCGGCCACCTCACCCACGGCATGAAGATCAACTTCTCCGGCAAGAACTACAACGCCACCGCCTACGGCGTGGACGAGACCACCATGCGCATCGAGATGGACCAGGTGCGCGAGGCCGCCCTGCGCGAGCGCCCCACGGTCATCATCGCCGGCTGGTCGGCCTACCCCCGCCACCTCGACTTCGCCGCCTTCCGCTCCATCGCCGACGAGGTCGGCGCCGCCCTGTGGGTGGACATGGCCCACTTCGCCGGGCTCGTCGCCGCCGGCCTGCACCCCAACCCCGTCCCGCACGCCGACGTCGTGTCCACCACCGTCCACAAGACTCTGGGCGGCCCCCGCTCCGGCATGCTCCTGTCCAGCCGCGCCGAGCAGTGGGGCAAGAAGCTCAACTCCGCCGTCTTCCCCGGCCAGCAGGGCGGCCCCCTCATGCACGTCATCGCCGCCAAGGCCGTGGCCATGAAGATCGCCGGCACCGAGGAGTTCCGCGAGCGCCAGGAGCGCACCGTGCGCGGCGCCGCCATCATCGCCGAGCGCCTGGGGGCCGACGACGTGAAGGCAGCAGGTGTCAGCCTGGTCACCGGGGGCACCGATGTCCACCTGGTGTTGGTGGACCTGCGTGACTCCTCCCTGGACGGCCAGCAGGCCGAGGACCTCCTGCACACCGCCGGCATCACGGTCAACCGCAACGCCGTCCCCTTCGATCCGCGTCCTCCGCGCGTCACCTCCGGCCTGCGCATCGGCACCCCCGCCCTGGCCACCCGCGGCTTCGGTGACGCCGAGTTCACCGAGGTCGCCGACATCATCGCCGCCACCCTTGTCCACGGCGCCGCCGGCACCGCCGACGACGAGACCCTGGCGACCTTGCGCGGCCGCGTGCGCGCCCTGACCGACGCCTTCCCCCTCTACCCGGGGCTGGACCAGTGAGGGCACCCTGGAGCGGGGCGGCCCGGGTCCTGGACGGCAAGGCCACGGCCGCCGCCCTCAAGGCCGAGCTCAAGGAACGCGTCGCGGCGCTGCGCGAGCGCGGTGTCACCCCCGGCCTGGGCACGGTCCTGGTGGGGGAGGACCCCGGCAGCGTCAAGTACGTCGCCGGCAAGCACGCCGACTGCGCCGAGGTCGGCATCCTCTCCATCCGTGAGGACCTGCCGGCCAGCGCCACTCAGGCGGAGGTGGCCGCCGCCGTCGACCGCCTCAACGCGGATGACGCCTGCACCGGCTACATCGTCCAGCTCCCGCTGCCGGCGGGCGTGGACACCAACGCGATCCTGGAGCGCGTCGACCCGGACAAGGACGCCGACGGCCTGCACCCCACCAACCTGGGGCGCCTGGTGCTGCGGGCCTCGGGGCCCATCGACTCGCCCCTGCCCTGCACGCCGCGCGGCTGCATCGAGCTCATGGAGCGTCACGGCATCGATCTGGCCGGCCGCAACGTGTGCGTCGTCGGGCGCGGGGTCACGGTGGGCCGCTCCATCGGCCTGCTCCTGGGCCGCAAGGACGTCAACGCCACCGTGGACATCTGCCACACCGGCACCACGGACCTGGCCGAGCATGTGCGCCGGGCCGACGTCGTCATCTCGGCGGCCGGCAGCTCCGGCATCATCACCCCGGAGATGGTCGCCCCCGGCGCCGTCGTCCTGGACGTGGGTGTCTCGCGCATCGTGGACCCTGTCACCGGCAAGGGCCGCATCGCCGGTGACGTCGCCGACGGCGTCGACGAGGTGGCCTCCTGGCTCTCGCCCAACCCCGGCGGCGTGGGGCCCATGACCCGCGCCCTGCTGCTGGCCAACGTGGTCGAGACCGCGGAGCGCTCGCTCTGAGAGGCGCCGCCCTCGCCTGACCGGCCGTTTAACCTTGAGGCCATGACGGACGAGTCCCACGGCGCCCACCCCTCCCATCCTGACCACCCCACCCATCCGGCTGAGTCGGCAGGCTCCACGAGTTCCTCGGGACCTGAGCCGACTCAGCCGGGGGCGTGTCCTCCGGCCCCTGGGGACACGACGCCGTCGTCGTCCTCGCCGGACGCGACCGGTTCCCAGGATTCGCAGCCGCACAGGACCGGCCTGCGGCGTCGGACCCTCATCCTCGGTGCGGCCGGCGCCGGCGCCCTCATCGTGGGCGGAGCCGTCCTGGTGCGCTGCACCACGGGGCGCCGGAGCGCGCCGACGCCCACGGCCACCGACTCGGCGGCCTCGGCCGCCTACCGCCCCACCTACCACTACAGCCCCGCCACGGGGAATCTCGCCGACCCCAACGGCCTGGTCCTCTACGAGGGCGAGTACCACCTCTTCCACCAGCAGGACGGCACCTGGGGCCACGCGATCAGCCCGGACATGGTGCATTGGAAGCGACAGGGGACGGCCCTGAAGCACGACGCGCAGGGCCTGGCCATGTCCGGCAGCTGCGTCGTCGACGGAGCCAACACCTCCGGCCTGGTCACCGGCGGCGGCATGGTCGCCGTCTACACCTCCACCGAGGGCGGAGAGGCCCAGTCCCTGGCCTACTCCACCGACCGGGGGAGGAGCTGGCAGCGCTTCTCCGGCAACCCCGTCATCCCCAACGACGGGCGCAAGGACTTCCGCGACCCCAAGGTCTTCTGGCACGAGGACTCCAAGGCCTGGATCATGATCGTCTCCGCCGGGGACCACGTCTCCCTGTTCCGCTCCACCGATCTCAAGGCCTGGAGCCACGCCAGCGACTTCGGCCAGGGCATCGGCTCGCACGCCGCCGTGTGGGAGTGCCCCGACCTCTTCCCCCTGACCGACTCCAGCGACGGGCGCACCCGCTGGGTCATGACCCTCTCGGTGGGCGCCAACGAGGAGACGGCCGGCTCCACCGCCCAGTACTTCATCGGCGACTTCGACGGCTCCGTCTTCTTCCCCGAGGACCGCGACACCCGCTTCACCGACGTCGGCCAGGACTTCTACGCCGCCCAGAGCTTCGAGCACGTCGAGGGCCGCCGCGTGTGGATGGCCTGGCTGGGCAACTGGAGCTACCCCTACTCCCTGCCCACCGGGGACTGGCGCGGCGAGATGAGCATCCCGCGCGAGCTGTCCCTGACCACCATCGGCGGCAAGCGCACCCTCGTGCAGACACCCGTCCCCGAGCTCGACGCCCTGCGCGGGCGGGCCACCGACCTCTCCGGCCTCAAGGCCACCGACACGGTGACGGCTCTGGGTGCGGGCCGCACGGTCGAGATCGACCTGACCCTGGACGTCTCCCAGGCCTCCGAGGCCTGGCTGGGACTGGCCCGCGGCACGGTCGACGGCAAGACCCAGGAGGTGCGCGTCGGCGTCGACATCTCGACCGGCACCCTCTACCTGGACCGCACCGACGGCGGGCTCACGCAGGTCGACGGCAAGGACGAGGGAACCACCACCGACTTCGCCCTGCGCCGCCAGACGCAGTACCACCCCACCGGCTCCACGGTGCGTCTGCACCTCTACCTGGACCGCTCCAGCCTCGAGGTCTTCGTCGACGACGGCGCCACGGTCGGCAGCCTCCTGGTCTTCACCGCCCCCTCCTGCCAGGAGATCGTCCTGGGCGCCAAGGGCACGGCCACCATCACGTCGGGCAGCCTCACCCCACTGGCCGCAGCCCTGTAGGCGCGCTGCAGGACGCTCGACGACGGATGATGACGGCGGGGCCGTCGGAACAGGTGTTCCGACGGCCCCGCCTCCTGCTCAAGCAGTGATGCCCTGAGAGCGGCGCCTACTTCAGCCGCTGCGGGCGGGTGTCGCCGCCGTTGGAGCGGGCCCGGTCGGAGGGGATGTCCGCGAAGCCCCCCAAGCCGTTGGTGCCGTAGGTGCGGTCCACCGAGGTGGTGTCCCCGGAGATGGTGAGCTTCACCGTCGGGGCCAGCGAGCCTCCGCGCACCGGGTTGCCGTCCTTGTTGCCGCCGATGGAGTCGATGAAGGACTCCACCAGGCCGCCGGGCATGACGTAGTGCGAGTAGGACTGGAAGGTGTACGGGCTCTGGTTGAAGTCCGGTGAGTAGGGCTTACCCGGGTTGAAGTTGAGGTTGATGGGGTTGCCCAGCGCGATACCCGTGTTCTGGTTGAGCGGCTTGTAGTCGCTTCGCAGCCCGTCGCCCACGAAACCGTAGACGCCCTCGGGGCCCTGGAGCCCGTCGGCATAGGTCTCTCGGTGCGAGATCGTGAACAGGTAGTACTTGCCGTCCTGGAAGTAGATCTGTGGCCGCTCGGTCTGGTCGTTGACGCAGTTGCCGCTCAGCAGCGGAGGCAGGTACTCCCACTGGGTCATCGCCTTGTTCTTGGCCCGGGCCAGACCCACGTTGGCCAGCTGGTAGCGGCCGCCGCGCTGGTTGACCGCCTCGACCGTCTCCGCCTTGGGGTCGCCCTGCTCGTAGCCGAGGTCCTCCGCGGTGCAGGTGGCCAGAGTGGTGTTCTGCCCGGCCTTGGCCGCGGCGTCGACGTACTGCTGCTCACGGACGAAGGCCGAGTTGCCCTCGAAGACCATGTACTCGGTGGGGTCCGAGGGGTTGTTCTGGTCACGGAAGGTGAAGGGGTCGCGGAAGTTCACGCCCGGGTTCTGCTCGCGGGTCTGGTAGTACTTGCCGTCCGGGACGAGCAGCTGGTGCTGGGTGCGGAAACCGGTGAGCCACACGCCGTTCTCGTCGGCGTAGATGCGTCCCTCGGACTGCACGATTCGCGGGTCGTAGGGCTTGGAGGCCGTGTTGTTGCCTTCCTGAACGTAGCCGTTGTCGCCACTGCCGCCGGTGGTGGTGTTGTAGAAGGCCACCGAGGTGTAGAACATGCGGATCTTGTTGCCCTCCATGAGGCGGGCCGAACCGGACCACTCGGTCTGGGCCGTGAAGCTCTGGTCCTCGAAGATCGAGCCGGAGGCGCCGTCGGGGAAGACGTGCCCACCGTAGATCCAGCCGCCGTTGGAGCTGCTGGCGCCGTCGGCCGAGGAGGTCTGCGTGCCGGCCTTGCGGTAGAAGAAGCCCAGGCGCGCGTGGGTGTGACGGTCATCGAAGGTGTAGCCGGCGTGCCGGTCGGCCACCAGGGAGAAGGCGATCTCCCAGCCGTTGTAGGAGATCTGGTGGGCGGCCTCATCGGTCAGCGTCCAGGTGTCCCACACCCACACGTCATCGCTCGTGGCCGGGAAGCCGTTGGAGATTTCCGGCATCGTGAGCTGCTCGGGCATCGAGTTGGTGCCCGACGGCGCATTGGGGTTGGAGACCCTCTGGATCTGCATGGCGTCAGCACGGGTCCACTTGGCGGTGTAGTTCTCCTCGACCCCGTGCGCCGCACCGGTGTGCTTGGTGGCGTTGGCCCAGCCGGGGTTGTCGGCCTTGAAGCCCTTCGCGTCTTGGGCGGCGGCCCCACCAGCGGCCTGCTGGTCGCTCTGACCCGCCTGGCCCTGTTCAGTCGGGCTCTGGCTCGCCTGCGCCTGACCGGCAGGGGACTGGTCGTTCTTCTGGGCCACTCCCGCCTCGGGCGAGGCCTCGGCGGTGGCGGTAGCGGTAGGGGAGGCGCTGGGGGAGGGCGCCTCATCGGCGAGCGCAGTGGTGCCGGACCCGGCCACCAGGAGTCCAAGCGTCAGCGCCGCGGCCAGTCGTCTGCGACGGGCGCGGAACGAAATGTGTGTCACGGTCATTGTCCGTACTGTCCTTACTCATGAGGGATGAGGGTGTCAGTGCGCCGTGAGCCGATGTTCGTGATCTCCCAGACCCAACCTTAGAAGAACCTGGAGGTGGAGGGACAGGCCTTTGGACCGCTCTGTCAATATCAGGACACTGCCACCAAAGACGTAGGCCCAGCATTCCCAGGGTTTCTTGAGGTTCTCGGAACTTTGGTGACATAAACCACAGGCCAAAGTGTTATCGTCCGGTTAGTCTTGAACGCGTTCTCCGTGAGCTGTCTGGTCTCCCAGCCTGTCGGTTCAGGTGGTCGTCCGCTGCCGGGCGGCCCCGTGTCTAACGGAGATCCTGTGAATACTCTTCCCATCCGTCTGCGACGGTTATCCGCATCAACAATCGCTTTCCTGGCTGCGCTCGCCCTGAGTGCGGCCAGCCCGGCGGTGGCCGCTACAGCGCCGAATACGGCGGGGCAGTCCACCACCTCCCTGCGTAACACCTCCACGGTGAGCGCCCAGTCCCTGGCTCAGATGATCGCCGGTCCGAAGGCGACAGTCTCCAACGCATCCGTCTCCGGCAAGGACGTCCAGATCGGCACCGTCAAGGACCTGCCCGGTGACGGCAACGCCATCACCGAGGGCGTCGCCCTGTCCACCGGCTCCCTCATCGACCCCGATCCCACCGCCGACTCCGATACCGACATCACCCGCTCCGCGGTCCTGGGACCCAACGACGCCCTGGACACCACCGGTGACTTCGGCGTCGTCGAGGACCCGGCGGGACTGGCCAAGGTGGCCGGCACCGATGTCTATGACGAGGCCGTCCTGGAGTTCGACGTCACCGCCACCAGCTCCAACATCGTCCTCTACTACAGCCTCGGCTCCGAGGAGTACGCCGGCGCCACCGAGGGCACCCCGGCCTCCTGGCAGTCGCGCGGATACAAGGACCCGCTGAGCATCCAGGTCAACGGCACCGAGTGCGCCCACGTCCCCGGCACCCAGACGGCCGTGAGCGCCGCCTCGATCAACGAGTCCTCGAACGCCGCCTACTACACGGCCAACGTCTCAGGCCACACGCCGGGGCAGATCCCCGTGGAGTTCAACGGCTACACCTCCGCCCTGCCCTGCCAGGCCTCCGTCACGCCGGGGCAGAAGGTTCACGTGCGCGTGGCCATCGCCGACGCCCAGGACGGTCAGCTCGACTCCACGGTTCTCCTGCGCACCCAGGGACTGGGCTTCACCGACAAGCCGATCACCGACCCCTGCAACGCCAAGGCCGGCACCTGTGACATCCCCGGCAAGGGCTCCAACGGGAACGGTTCGAACAACGGCAAGGACTCCACCCCTCCGCCCGGTCAGGGCAAGCCGGGCGTGACCGACTACAGCGCCGCCTCACCCACCGCGAGCCCCAAGAAGGCGGTGGCCGGTCTGCCCCTGACCGGAACCCAGGCGCTCGTCCTGGGAGGCATCGCCCTGCTGCTCCTGGCCGGCGGCGGTGTGGCGCTCATGCTGCGTCGTCGTCGCCTGACCGGCTCTGAGGCCGGCTGACAGAGGCTGCGGCCAGCAGACGGCTGACGGGGTGGATGAGGCTCTCCTCATCCACCCCGTCTGTCTGTGTCTGCGGCTCACCGCTGTTGGGCACTCAGTCCTCCTCCGACCGGGAGGCGCGACGTGCCGCCAGCTCCTTGGCCAGCATCGCGCAGCCCAGGATGCACAGCGGCATGGAGGCCAGCCACAACAGGGTGCTGATGCGGGACAACGGCGAGGTCTGAGCCAGGACGGGCAGGACGGCGGCGATGACGATGACCGCCGTCCACACACCGACTCGCCGTGCACTGCGCGGTTTGCGGACGTCGTCGGGACTCATGGCCCCGATCCTCTCACCCGGTGATCTCGAACCTGCGCTCATCCAGGCAGCCGGCACGCAGGTCGGTCACGGTGAGCCGGCGCACCGAGGCCCACCTGGGGCCGTGCCGCAGCCACGCGATCAGCCGGCCCACGGCCTCCGGCTCACCCTGGGCCACGACCTCGACGTCGCCGTCGGGCAGGTTACGGACCCGCCCCACCACCCCCAGCTCCTGGGCGGTGTAGGCGCAGTGGTAGCGGAAGCCCACCCCCTGGACCGTGCCCTGGACCAGGACGTGAACGGTTCTCACAGTGCTGGCACTCAAACCGGCGTCGCTCATGGTTCTATCGTCTCAGGCTCAGGGCCGAGCACGTAGGCTTGCCGCCATGCGTATCGCCACCGTCAACGTCAACGGCATCCGGGCCGCCGCCCGCAAGGGCATGGGGGAGTGGCTCACCGCCTCAGCCCCCGACATCCTCCTGCTCCAGGAGGTCCGGGCCGACGAGCAGATCGCCGTCGACCTCCTGCCCGGCTACGAGACCGCCATCTGGCCCTGCCGCATCAAGGGGCGTGCGGGTGTGGGCGTCGCCGTGCGCGACGGCGGCCCCGCCACCCTCGGCGAGCTGCGTTACGGCGTGGCCGCTGCCGGCACCGAGGAACCCGACGTCGACTCCGGCCGCTGGCTCGAGGCCGACCTGAGCCTCACCGGCTTCGACGGCATCGAGCGGCTCACCGTCATCTCCGCCTACCTGCACTCGGGCCAGCTGGGCACCGAGAAGATGGACCAGAAGTACGCCCACCTCGAGCTCGTCGACAACCGCATGGCCGAGCTCCTGGCCGCCGCCCGCGACGGCGGCCCCCAGGTCGTCATGGCCGGGGACCTCAACGTGGTGCGCTCCGAGCGCGACATCAAGAACTGGAAGCCCAACCACAACAAGATCGCCGGCGTCATGGACGAGGAGATCGCCCATCTGGAGGGTTGGTTCGCCTCCGGCTGGGTGGACGCCTCGCGCCACCTCGTGGGGGACGAGGAGCAGGGGCCCTACACGTGGTGGTCCCAGCGCGGCAAGGCCTTCGACAACAACGCCGGCTGGCGGATCGACTACCAGGTCCTCACCCCCGCCCTGGCCGAACGGGCCCACAGCGTCACTGTGGACCGGGCGCCGGACTACGCCTCGCGCTGGTCCGACCACGCCCCGCTCGTCGTTGAGTACCGCTGAGAACCTGCCTCGGCCGAGAGGGGCCGATACGACGCTGGCCGGGGGCTCGTACGCCGGTTCGGCTCAGGCTCGCTGCCCGCCGGCCCGCCCGCCCTCATCGGGGACTTACCTATCGACCGGGGACTGCGCTGTCCTACACATGACTGGGGTGCCACCATCACCGTTTGGGGGAGAAGTACGTTCTGGTCGGACAACGCAGTTCTCGATCCGTTCTACTGACAGCTGTGCGCGCCAGCCGCTGCCGGTGGGGCGGGCGAGGACTCTCGCGTGCGGTCTGCCCGACCCCGACGGCCTCTCAGTAGCGGATCGCGTCGATCGGCCGGATGCGAGTGGCCACGATCGCCGGGATGATGCCCGCCAGCGCGCCCACGGCGGTGGCCGCGACGAGGCCGATGACGGCCGCCACCATGGGGAAGGGCGGGGTCGTGGTCACCGGGATGCCCAGGAAGGTGCCCAGTGGCGTGACACGCATTCCCACGATCGCGATCCCGATGCCGACGACGCCGGCGACCACGGTGGCCACCACCGACTCCAGCATGATGGAGAAGAAGATGCGCCGGCTCGTCGCCCCGAAGGAGCGCCGCACCCCGATCTCGTGGATGCGTTGACGCACGGTCACCAGTGAGATGTTGACCAGGCTCAGGGCCCCTAGCAGCATGACGAACACGCCGGCGGCCGTGACCACCTGGGTGAAGGTGTTCGCGCTGGAGGTGAAGCCACCGCCCTGGAGGTTGTCCTCGGCCTGGGTCGAGCCCTGACCGAAGCGCGCGTCCAGGTCCTTCTTGGCCAGGCTGGCGACCTCCTTCGCGCCGTCCTGACCGGCCCAGATCTCCAGGGTGGGGGCGGGACGGGCGGCGTCCTTGGGCAGCCAGCGCTCATAGGGCGTGTTGAGAGCGAAGGCGGTCACGGGCTGGGTACACGGCAGGTCCTTGTCCCGCTCGGGGTCGCCGGTGCAGCCGATGAGGGAGAGGTCCTCCGCCTCCAGCACGCCGACGATCGTGAAAGAGGTCTGCACCGGGGAGAAGGAGGTGACGGTGATCGGCTCGGTGAGCTGCTGGATCCCCATGGCGTCGAGGAAGCCCTGGGTGACGACCATGCTCGGGGAGAGGTCGTCCTCGTCCTGCGCGGTGAACCAGCGCCCCTGGGAGATGGTCTTGTGGTGCAGGAGCCCGTAGCCCAGGCTCACAGTCTGGGTGGGCACGCTCCGAGCGCCGTCGGGGAAGGAGAATCGGACGTTGGAGGTGTAGGTCGTCGCCCAGGACTTGACGTCGTAGCGCTCGACGAAGCTGTTCATCGCCCCTGAGATCTTCGCCGCGGTCGCAGCGCTGGTCGTGGAGCCTCCGCCCGCGCCACCGGCACCGCCTACACCACCGGCACCACCTGCGCCATTCGCACCACTTGCGCCGTTCGCACCTCCTGCGCCGCCCGCACCGTCGCCGCCGCTTGAGTCTCCGCTGGTGCTCGACTCGGGTGCGTCGTCGGCCTGGAGGGCCTGGTCCAGGCCCTTGCCGGTGGGGCTGACGTTGATCGTCACCGTGCCCGGGCGGCCGGTGTACTTCTCGCTGACCTTGTTGATGGCATCGACGGAGACCTGCCCCAGGGCGATGACGAAGGTCATGGCCGCCACCGCCGCCGCCACGCCCACCAGGGACAGCAGGACCCTCAGCTTGCCGATGCGCAGCTGGGCCCAGGCCTCGACGATGGCGCCGAAGAATCCGGTGAGAATGCCGTTCATGAGGCTCCTTCGTGGCTGGTGGGCGCAGACGGGTAGGGGGATGTTGGAGGGGCGACGACCTCACCGAACTCCTCCAGGCTGCCGACCTTGCGACGCGTGACGGAGATCGGGGTGAGGGTGCCGTGGTCGAGCCGGTACTGGGTGTGGGCGCGGCCGGCCACAGCCAGGTCGTGCGTGATGATGATGAGGGCGGCGCCGTTGTCGGCGCACTGGCGCTCCAGGAGCGTCATGACCGAGTTGCCGGTGTCGACGTCGAGGGCGCCGGTGGGCTCGTCGGCCAGGATGACGCTGGGGCGCCGGGACAGCGCCCTGGCGATGGCCACCCGCTGCTGCTCGCCTCCCGACAGGCGTGAGATGGGCGAGCCCACCTTGTCTCCCAGGCCCACGGCCTCCAGCAGCTCCGCGGCCCGCGCGCTGCGGGTCCAGAAGGCTCTGCCGGTGTCGTACAGGAGCGGGGCGGCCACGTTCTCGGTGGTGGTCAGCCCCGGGATGAGGTTGAAGGATTGGAAGACGAAGCCGAAGGTCTGCCCCCGCAGGTGGGCGCGGCGGCTCTCCCCGAGCCGGGAGGTGTCGGTGTCGGAGAGCGTGTAGCGGCCCGACGTCGGCTTGTCGATGAGGCCCAGGATGTTGAGCAGGGTGGACTTACCCGTTCCCGAGCGTCCCACGATGGCCACGTGCTCACCGGGGGAGACGCTCAGGTTGACTCCCGTGAGGATCTGCAGGGGCTCGGAGTCGGGAACGGTGAAGGTGCGGGTGATCTCCCGCAGCTCCAGCAGCCCGCTCACAGGATCTCCTTGCCTTCGGAGTCGTAGCAGGCGGAGTTGTCCGGCTCACAGGTGTCCGGCGTCCCGGTGCGGCGCGTGTCCTTGTTGGGGACGAACTGCAGGACCTGCTGGTCGGCCTTGAGGCCGGCGGTGATCTGGATGTTCGTACCGTCCGTGATCCCCAGCTTCACAGCGGTCTTGACCGCCTTGGAGGTGTCCCCGGACTCGGGTACCAGCCACACGAAGCCCGAGCCGACCTTGCCCTCCACGGCGGTGACCGGAACCATCAGGGCGTCTGAGGCGCTGCCGGCGTCAACGCTGATGGTCACCGGCATGCCGGCGAAGACCTTCTGGTCGCCGGGAACCGCGCAGCGCATCTCCACGCTGGTACCGTCGCCGGAGGTGGTCGTCGTCGAGCCGTCCCCGCCGGTGGTCGTGGAGGTGGAGGCCTTGGTGCCGACCTTGAGGTTGTTGCACTGGAAGGGCGCCGGGCCCCCTTCCAGGGTCAGGGTCGCGGCAGTGGGGGCGTTGGTGAGCCGGTACTGCTGCGCGGCGCTGACGGTGCCGGTGGCCGAGTAGGTCGAGGGGGTGATGGTGGCCACGACGACGCCGACGCCGGTCTCCTGCTGCTTGATGACCTTGGGGTTCACGGTGCCGCTGACGGGGGCGTAGATCGTGGACCAGGTCACCTTGTCCTCGGTCGGGGTCTGGGTGACGTTGCCACTCTCATCGGTCTTGGTCACCGGAGGCTGGGACTCGGAGTGCTTGATGTGGAGCAGCGGGTCGCCGGCACTGACCTGGCTGTCCTTCTCCACGACGACGGAGTCCACCACGCCGGCCAGGTCGGCCTGGACCTCGACCGTGGCGTCCTGGACGATATGCCCCTTGACCTCAACCTTGTTGGCGATGCTGCCCTTGGTCACGGTGGCGGTCTTGACATCAGCGGCGTAACCGGGAGAGATGTCAGCGGTGGTGCCGTCGCTCTGCGAGGGGAAGAAGGCGATCTTCACCAGGGCGACGGCGACGACCACCGCGATGAGGGTCTTGAGGGCGGGCCAGACGAAGCGCTTCACGGCGTCCTCCATGGAAGGCAACGGAATCAGCACCGGGAAGAAAGACCGGGATCCTGATTAATACACACAGAGACTATGGCAGGGGTAGTTGCCTGACCTCATCCTGAAGGAGGAACGCTGAAAGCCCTCTCCAACCAAGGTTGGAGAGGGCTGATCGCCATCAGGTGCGGAGGCTCAGCGGTGCGCCAGGAGGGTTCAGGCGAGCCGCCCGGCCGGGGCGGCGGGAACCGCATCGAGGAAGGCCGGCGGGTTGAAGCCCTCACGTCGGTAGGCGTCGGCCACGGCGCGGGCCACGTCGTGGACGGCGTCGGCGTCCACCAGGGCGATCGCCGAGCCGCCGAACCCGCCTCCGGTCATGCGCGCCCCGTGGGCGCCGGCGGCGCGGGCCGCCTCCACGGCCACGTCCAGCTCGGGGCAGGTGCACTCGTAGTCCACGCGCAGTGACTCGTGCGAGGCGTCCATGAGCCTGCCCGCCTCGGCGAGCTTCTCGCCGCGCAGGGGGCGCCCGTCCTGCAGGAGCGCCACGAGCCGGCGGGTGCGGTCGATCTCGGTGACGACGTGGCGGGTGCGCTTGACCAGCTCATCGGCGTCGTCGCCGTCGGTGGCCGCCAGGCGCTCCAGGGCGCCGGGCAGGTCCTTGATCGCGATGTCCGCCAGGAGCTCCACCCCGAGGATCTCGGCGGCGCGCTCGCAGGCGGCTCGCCTGGCCCCGTACTGGCCGTCGTCCAGGGAGTGCTTGGCCTTGGTGTCGATGACCAGGAGGGCCAGGCCCTCGGCGGCCAGGTCGAAGGGCACGTGGGTCACCGAGCCGTCGCGGCAGTCCAGCTCCAGGGCGTGGCCCTCGCGGCAGCGCAGGGAGGCCGACTGGTCCATGCCGCCGGTGGGGGCCCCGGCCATCTCGTTCTCCGTACGCACGCAGTTGGCCACCAGGCGGGCGCGCCCGGCGTCGTCGGGCTCCTGCACAGTCCCGGCCAGGCCCAGCTGCGCGACCTCGTCAATGGCGACGGCCGCCGAGCACTCCAGGGCTGCCGAGGAGGACAGCCCGCCTCCCAGGGGCACGCAGGAGACGAGGGCGGCGTCGAAGCCGGGCAGGTTCTCAAAGCCGTCGCGCTCCAGGGACCAGGCGACGCCGGCGATGTAGGAGGCCCAGTGCGCCACCTCCCCGGGGGTGCCCTTCGGGCCGATCGTGTCGAGGTCCATGACGTCGACCTTCTCCCGGGTCTGGGGGGAGACCAGGCGCACGACGCGGTCCTCGCGGCGCCGCAGCGCCAGGTGCGCCCGGTGGGGCAGGGCGATGGGCAGGGCCAGGCCGCCGTTGTAGTCGGTGTGCTCGCCAATGATGTTGACGCGCCCGGGGGCGTACCAGACCCCGTCGGGCTCGGCCTCGAAGACCTCGCGGAACAGGGCGGTCGCGGCCTCGGCGCCCTCCTCGGGGCTCAGTGCAGGGGCGAAGACGGGAGCATCGTTGGTCATCGTGGTCTCCTGTGACGGGTTGTTGGGTGAGTGAGCGGACAGGCTGTGGAAGAGGCGGGGTGGGTGGGGGAGGGGTCAGGTGGCGATGGTCAGGCGGGTGCCGGCCTGTTGCAGGGCGTCGACGCCGTCGGCGTCGGGCTCGGCCTCGGTCACCAGGACCCCGATGTCCCGGGTGGCGCAGAAGGAGCGCAGCCCCAGCACCCCCCACTTGGAGGAGTCAAGCGTGGCCACCACCGTGCGCCCGGCGGCGACCAGCGCCTGGTTGGCGGAGGCCTCCTGCAGGTTGGGGGTCATGAGCCCGGCCTCGGGAGTGAAGCCGTGGGCGCCCAGGAAGACCCACTCCACGCGCATCGTGCGCAGCGCGTCGACCGCCACCAGCCCCACCAGGGCGTTGGACGGCGTGCGCTCACCGCCGGTGATGACCACCGTGGGGGCGTCGCGGTTCTCGGTGCGGGCGGCGTCGGCGGCGTCGAAGAGAACCTGCGCGGCGGGCAGCGAGTTCGTGATGACGGTCAGGGTGGGGAAGTGCTCCAGCTCGGTCAGGGCCTGGGCGAGTGCCAATGTGGTGGTCCCGGCCGACAGTGCCAGGGAGTCCCCGGGGCGGACCATGGCGGCCGCGGCCTGGCCGATGCGGCGCTTGGCCTCCAGGTTGAGGGTCGACTTGGCGGTGAACCGCGGCTCGAGGGTGGTGGGGCCGGCCGCCACCGCCCCGCCGTGGACGCGTTCGACCAGGCCCTGGGTGACGAGCTCGGTGATGTCGCGGCGCACGGTCATCTCGGAGATCCCCAGCTCCTCGACGATGTCGGCCACCCGGACCCCGCCGGTGGCCGCGACCCGCTCCAGGATGTGCTCCTGGCGCTGACGAGCGAGCATTGGGGCCGGGCGGGGCGATCCGACGGTGGAGGCTGACAGGCCGGGTTGCATGAGACCAGTCTGCCAGACCTCGGCGCCGAAAACGACATGTTCGCACGTTCCCGCACAGAGTCGCACAGCGAAAGGAGCGCCGCTGTTCCACCCGTTCGGTCGGTCATGGCACACTTATCCCGCTCGTGCCGCTCGCCCGGCTGGGATAACAGGGGCGTGACACGGTAATGTGTTCGGGTCACCCTCGTGGTCATGCGTTCTCCGGACGCAAGAACTCACATCAACCCGACCAGCCAGTTATCCCGTAGGAGCCCAGGAGTCATGCAGATCCCCGCACCAGACGCGCACCAGTGCGTCATCGGTGTGGCCATCGCCCTGCCCTCCCACTACGCCGCCCAGGTGCGAGCGGTGCGGGAGGCCGCCGGGGATCCTCTCGCCGAGGTCGTGCCGCCTCACATCACGCTGCTGCCGCCCACGGCCGTCGACGTCGACTCCCTCGAGGAGGTCATGCGGCACCTGCGCGACGTGGCTGCTGGGACGAGTCCCTTCGAGGTGCGTCTGGATGAGGTCGGTACCTTCCGGCCCGTCAGCCCCGTGGTCTACCTCGGTCTGCGCAGTGGTGCCGAGGAGTGCGACCGTCTTCAGGCGCGGGTGCGCGACCGTCGGGGACCCCTGGCCCGTTCGCTCAGCTTCCCCTTCCACCCGCACGTGACTCTGGCTCACGAGGTCGCCGAGGACGGTCTCGACACCGCGGCGAGGAAGGGCGCGGGCCTGACCATGGACTTCACCGTCACCGAGCTTCATCTCTACCGCCATCGCGGCCGGCCCGCCGACCACGGCGGCAGCCGGTGCTCGGCTTCGGAGGAGGGCTGGGACGTGGTGGCCTCCTTCGCCTTCGGCGGCTCCCTCGCCTCCGGCGCCCCCGCCGGTAGTCAGGCTCCGGTGGTCCCGACGGCTCCGGTGGTCCCGGTGTGATCGAGCGCGTCAAGGCGTTGCTGGCCGCCGGGCGGCGCACACGGGTGGGCCGGGCCCTGGTCCGTTACGGCACGGCGCGCGGCGCGCTCATGGCCGGAGGGATCGCCTACACCGGTATGTTCTCGGTCTTCGCCGTGCTCGCCGTCGGCGTGAGCATGCTCATGGCGATGCTCGGTCAGCACCCCACCATTCGGGCTGCCGTCGTGGACTCCATCAACTCTCTGCTGCCCGGTGTCATCGACACCGGCGACGGCAAGGGGCTGGTCTCGGTCAAGCAGCTGACGCTCTCCTCGGCGCTCAACCTGGGATCGGTGCTGGCGGCCGGGGCCTTCATCTACTCCGTCATCAGCCTCATGGGCACTCTCAAGATCGCCCTGCGGGCCATGTTCGGGCTGGTCAATCCCGTCATGAGGCCGGTGATCGGGCAGCTGGCGAATATCGCGGGGTTCCTCGTCATCGTGGCCGGAGTGCTGGTGACCGCCGTCGCCTCGGTGGTGACGACGACGCTGTCGGGCAGTGTCGGTCGGACCCTGGGGCTGCCGCAGTCGTTGACCGGAACCGGGGCGTGGATGACGACGCTCCTGCTCTCCTTCCTCATCGACACCGGTGTCCTGGCACTGCTCATCACCATGTGCGGCATCCGCCCTCCCCGACGCGACCTGCTGCAGGGCTGCATGCTGGGCGCCTTCACTCTGGGTGTGCTGCGCCAGGTGGGAACCGGGGCGGTCGGCTCGGTGACGCGCAACCCGCTGCTGGCCTCCTTCGCCGCCATCGCCGTCCTCATCCTGTGGCTGCACCTGACCAGCCGCGTCGTACTGCTCGTGGCGGCCTGGATGGCCAACCCGCCGCTGCCCCGCGACGTCGACCACCCCGACGAGGTCCACGCCCACGAGCGCCCCAACTACGTGACGCTCTCCGTGCCCGAGACCCTGACCTGGCCCCGCCAGTCCATCACCGGCAGCCTCGAGGCGGACCCGACGGCGCACCCCGACTACGTCCCCCCGGTGCCGATCCCGTGAGGATTGAGCCTCGGCGCGGCCTTGAGCCCGACCTGGTGAACAGACAGCGGGCCAGGACGATAGCCTGTGGCGGTGACTGACACTCCCGGTAACCCTGGCGGCTCCACTCAGGTCGCACATCCCAGCGGCTCGACACCCTGCGACGGCTCAGCGCCGGCCATTCACGCCATCATCCCCGCCGGAGGCGCGGGCACCCGGCTGTGGCCGCTCAGCCGACGCAGGCGCCCCAAGTTCCTCCTCGACCTCACCGGGGCCGGCCGCAGCCTCCTGCAGGACACCGTCGAGCGCCTGGCCCCCCTGACCGCCACCACGACGGTTGTCACCGGCGTCGCCCACATCGCCGCCGTCGCCGACCAGCTCCCAGACGTCCCGCGCGACAACCTCCTGGCCGAGCCCTCTCCGCGCGACTCCATGGCGGCCATCGGCCTGGCCGCCGCCGTCATCGCCCACCGCCACGGGCGAGACGCCGTCGTCGGATCCTTCGCCGCCGACCACACCGTTGCCGACCGTGCCGCCTTCGCCGACGCCGTCCGCCAGGCCGCCCTCCTGGCCGAGCAGGGATGGGTGGTCACCATCGGGATCGAGGCCACCGGCCCCTCGACCGCCTTCGGCTACATCCACGCCGGCGACCCCACCGACGTGCCCGGAGCCCCCGACGGACGCCGGGTCCTGGGCTTCACCGAGAAGCCCGACGCCGACACCGCCGCCGCCTACCTGGCCACCGGCGACTACCGCTGGAACGCCGGCATGTTCGTGGTCCGCGCCGGTGTCCTCCTGGACCACCTCGCCGAGCTCAGGCCCCAGCTGGCCCAGGGCATCGAGGCCATCGCCGCCGTCTGGGACGCCCCCGAGCGCGAGGAGGTCCTGGCTGAGCGCTGGCCCGCCCTGGAGAAGATCGCCATCGACAACGCCATCGCCGAGCCGGTGGCCGCCGCCGGGGGAGTGGCCACCGTGCCGGTCTCCATGGGCTGGAACGACGTCGGCGGCTTCGACGCCCTGACCGACCTCGTCCCGCCGCGTACCCAGGGGCCGGCCACCGGTGTCGGCGTCCTCGACGACGTCGACGGCTCTGCCGGTACGGGCACTGCCGGCGACGCCGCCCCCGCTGCCCCTCGCGCAGAGATCCGGGCCCTCGACTCCGACGGTGCCCTCGTCGCCTCCACCTGCGGACGCACGGTCGTGCTCCTGGGGGTGCCGGGCACCGTCGTCGTCGACACTCCCGACGCGCTCCTGGTCACCACCCCTGAGCGCGCCCAGGACGTCAAGGGCGTCGTCGACGCCCTCAAGGCGGCCGGCCGCGAGGACCTGCTCTAGCCGAACCACTGCGCCGCGGGCGCAGCAGCCGTCGAAGTCGCTGGGACCGCTGGAACCGCTGAGGTCTTGAGGGGCCCGGCGCCGGAAGAAGACAGTCCTCCGGCGCCGGGCCCCTCGTCGAAACCACGACGATCACGAGATCATCTGGGTGGAACAGGTGGTGTGATAATGAGAAGTTTTCACCTATCCTTAACACTCGAATGTGTCCCCCGTCGCACGTGAGAACCACGGAGGTTTCCATGAAGAAGGCCTGCTCCGCGATGACACTCGGCGCGGCCGTGGCCCTGGTCCTGGCCGCCTGCGGGACGCCGCCGGCGCAGCGGCCCACCCGCAACCTGGAGGGCGCCAAGGACTTCACCGCCTGCATGCTCTCCGATGAGGGCGGATTCGACGACCACTCCTTCAACGAGTCCGGCAAGAAGGGCCTGGACCGGGCCGGCAGGGAGCTGGGAGTCAAGACCATCGCCGTGCAGTCGGAGAGCTCGGCCGACTACGCCACCAACATCTACGCGCTCATCCAGCAGAACTGCAAGCTCGTCATCGGCGTCGGCTTCAACATCGCCGCCGACCTCACCGAGTCGGCCAAGACCAACCCCGACATCCAGTTCGCCCTCATCGACGCCTCCTTCATCGGCGCCGACGGAAAGCCCGCCACCCTGCCCAACACCAAGCCGCTGCTGTTCAAGACGGCCGAGGCCGCCTACCTGGCCGGATACGCCGCCGCCGGCACCTCCCGCACCGGGGTCGTGGGCACCTACGGCGGCAAGCCCCTGCCCACCGTCCAAATCTTCATGGACGGCTTCGCCAAGGGCGTGGCCCGCTACAACCAGGACACCGGCGCCCAGGTCCAGGTCAAGGGCTGGGACACCACCACCGGCAAGGGCGGCTCCTTCGTCGGCAACTTCACCGACGCCGCCAAGGGCCAGGCCATCACCGAGCAGTTCATCTCCCAGGGCGCGGACGTCATCATGCCGGTGGCCGGCCCCGTCGGCCAGGGCACGCTGTCCTCCGTGCGCCAGAAGAACGACGCCGGAGGCACCAACGCCGTCATCTGGGTCGACTCCGACGGCTACACCTCCACCGGCGACGGCAGCATCATCATGACCTCCGTGGTCAAGGAGATCGGCAACTCGGTCTTCGACACCGTCAAGAACGCCTCCGAGGGGAGATTCTCCTCCGAGCCCTACATCGGAACCCTCAAGAACAACGGGGTGGCCGCCGCACCCTTCCACGACTTCGACTCCCGGGTACCGGCGCCGGTCAAGGCCAGGCTCGAGGAGCTGCGAGGCCAGATCATCGACGGGACCCTCGACGTCTCCACCCCCTATGACCCCTCCTGAACGCCCGGCCGGGGCCGGCGCCCCGAGCCTCCACCGCCACCCGGAAGCGAGCCTGTTGTGAAGCTTGAGCTGCGCGGGATCACGAAGGCCTTCGGGCCGCTCGTGGCCAACGACCACATCGACTTAACCGTCGAACCCGGCCAGATACACGCCCTCCTGGGCGAGAACGGCGCGGGCAAGTCCACACTCATGAACGTCCTCTACGGCCTCCACCGGCCCGACGCCGGAGAGATCCTCATCGACGATGAGCCCGTCACCTTCTCCGGTCCGGGCGACGCCGTGGCCGCCGGCATCGGCATGGTCCACCAGCACTTTATGCTCGTGCCCGTCTTCACCGTGGCCGAGTCCGTCGCCCTGGGCTACGAGCCGGTCGGGCCGCTGGGGCTCCTCAACGCCGGCGCCGCCGCGGCCAAGGTCACCGAGATCTCCCGCCGTTTCGGCTTCGACGTCGACCCCGACGCCCTCATCGAGGATCTGCCCGTGGGCGTCCAGCAGCGTGTGGAGATCATCAAGGCCCTGGCCAGAGACGCCAAGGTCCTCATCCTCGACGAGCCCACCGCCGTGCTCACCCCGCAGGAGACCGACGAGCTCATCGCCATCATGCGCGAGCTCAAGGACTCGGGCACCTCCATCGTCTTCATCACCCATAAGCTGCGCGAGATCCGCGAGGTCGCCGACACCATCACCGTCATCCGTCGCGGACGTGTCGTCGGCACCGCCGAGCCCACCGCCTCGGCCGCCGAGCTCGCCGGCCTCATGGTCGGCCACGACGTCTCCCTGACCGTTGACAAGGCCCCGGCCGCCCCCGGGGGCGACGGGCTCGCCCTGGAGGGCATCAGCCTCATCGAGGACGGCACCGTCGTGCTTCAGGACATCGACCTGCACGTGCGATCCGGCGAGATCCTCGCCATTGCAGGTGTCCAGGGCAACGGTCAGACCGAGCTGAGCGAGGTCATCCTCGGGCTGCGAGCGCCCACCGCCGGCTCCATCGCCTTCGACGGCCAGGACGTCACCGGCCACACGGTGCGCCGCCGCCTGCGAGCCGGACTGGGTTTCGTACCCGAGGACCGCACCACCGACGGCATGGTTGCCGAGCTCTCCGTCGCCGAGAACATGGTCCTGGACCGCTACGACGACCCCTCCCTGGGGCGGGGCCCGTCGCTGTCCCCGATGCGTGTGCGCCACGCCGCCCACCGGATGCGCGAGGAGTTCGACGTGCGTGTCACCGACGTCGATGACGCCATCTCGACCCTCTCGGGAGGCAACCAGCAGAAGGCCATCCTCGCCCGCGAGCTCTCCCGGCCACTCAAGGTCCTCGTCGCCTCCCAGCCCACCCGCGGCCTGGACGTGGGCTCCATCGAGTTCGTCCACCAGCGCATCGTCGCCGAGCGGGACACCGGCACCGCCGTCCTCATCATCTCCTCCGAGCTCGATGAGATCTACGCCCTGGCCGACCGGATCGCCGTCATGTACCGCGGACGGATCGTCGGCACCGTCCCGGCCGACACCGCCCGCGACGCCCTGGGCCTCATGATGGCTGGCACCCCCGCCGAACAGGCCCTCGACCCTCAGGAGCAGACACGATGAGCACCCCCACCACCGGCTCCAGCACCGAAGCAACCCCGAGGCCCCCGTCCGAGGACCGCTCTGAGCGCGGCTCGAGCGGCCAGGCCGCCCTGCTGCGGCAGGTCGCCTCCTCACCGGCCGTCGTCGGGCTGCTCGCGGTCCTGACCGCCCTGATCCTCAGCTCGATCCTCATCCTCGCGGCCGACTCCGAGGTGCGCTACACCGCCACCTACCTGCTCAACCGCCCCGGCGACTTCCTCCACGCCACCGCCTCCACCCTGAGCGAGGCCTACAGCTCCCTGCTGCGCGGCGCGGTCTTCGACTGGCGCGCCACCACGGGCGTGCGCATGATCCGCCCCATCACCGACACCCTGACCAACGCCACCCCGCTCATCATCGCCGGGCTCGGCATGGCGGTGGCCTTCCGCGCAGGCCTGTTCAACATCGGCGGCCAGGGGCAGATGATCCTCGGGGCGATCACGGCCTGCTACGTGGGCATCGCCTGGAACTTGCCGCCGGTGGCCCACCTGCTCGTCGCCGTCGTCGGGGCGGCCCTAGGTGGACTGGTGTGGGGCGGCATCGCCGGCGTCCTCAAGGCCCGCACCGGCGCCAACGAGGTGATCGTGACGATCATGCTCAACTCGATCGCCGCCCACCTGCTGTCCCAGGTGCTCAGCCTCAAGGCCTTCAACGGTGAGGGAGAGACCGGCAACCGCAAGTCCCTGACCGTGGCGGACACCGCCCAGTACCCCTCGCTGGCCGGCGACTCCTTCCGCCTCCACGCCGGTTTCCTCCTGGCCCTGCTGGTCGCCGTGGCCGTGTGGTGGCTCATGGAGCGCTCCCGCCTCGGCTTCCAGCTGCGGGCCACCGGACTCAACGCCGACGCCGCCCGCACCGCCGGCATGAGCGTGCCCTGGGTGACGAGCCTGGTCATGATGATCTCCGGCGCCCTGTGCGGGCTGGCCGCCACCGCGCCGGTCCTGGGCACCCAGAAGAGCATGGACGAGTCCGTCGTGGGCACCATCGGCTTCGACGCCATCACGGTGGCACTCCTGGGACGCTCCCGCCCCCTGGGGACCGTGCTGGCCGGCCTGCTCTTCGGGGCGCTGCGCGCCGGAGGCACCGCCATGCAGGCGGCACCGGGCACCCACATCAAGATCGTCCTGGTCCTGCAGTCCACGATCGTGCTGTTCATCGCCGCGCCGCCCCTGATCCGGGCCATCTTCCGGCTCCCGGAGCGCCGAGAGCCCCTCGGCGCCACCTCCCCGTCCCCCGCCTCAGTACCGGCCGCAGCCCCGGCCGCTCCCGCCGCGAAGGAGGCCTGAGCCATGAGCGCATCAACCGCTTCCGCCGACTCTCACGCCGCGAGCGCACCGGATGCGTCCGCGCCCGCGGCGCTCGCGCCCATGGATCTGAAGATCCCGATCACCGGCGTCGTCGCGCTCCTCCTGCAGGGGCTCATGGCCCTGGGGGCCCGCGGCTCGACCACCTTCGACCTGACCGCCTCCTCCGACCTCTTCAGGCTCGGGGCCCCCGAGCTCAACGCGCGCCTGGTCATCCTCGCCGCCGCCGGGATCGTCGCGGCGGCCACCGCCGTCGCCTTCGACCGCTCCCGGCGCCGCACCAGGATCCCGACCTGGGCCGCCGCCCTCATCGGCATCGGATTCGTCCTGGCCTTCCTGGCCTGGGCAGGGGCTGGACGCAGCGGCGTCATCCCCCTGGTGACCATCCTGTCCTCCGCGCTGGGACTGAGCGTCCCCCTCGTCTACGGCTCACTGGCCGGGATCATCGGGGAGCGCTCGGGCACCATCAACATCGCCATCGAGGGCCAGCTCCTGGGCGGGGCCTTCCTGGGGGCCGTCGTCGCCTCGGCCTGCTCCAACCCCTGGGTGGGGATCCTGGCCGCGCCCGTGGCCGGAGTCCTCGTGGCCCTCCTGCTGGCCCTGTTCGGACTGCGCTACCGGGTCAACCAGATCGTCGTCGGCGTCGTCCTCAACGTCCTGGTCTCCGGGCTCACCGGCTTCCTGTTCTCCACCTTCCTGTCCTCCAGCCCCAGCCTCAACCGGGCCCTGCGCCTGCCCACCCTGACGGTGCCGCTGCTGTCCCGGATCCCAATCATCGGGCCGGTCCTCTTCCGCCAGACGATCCTCGTCTACCTCATGTACGCGGCCGTGGCGGTCCTGTCCGTCATGCTCTTCCGCTCCCGGTGGGGACTGAGGCTGCGGGCCTGCGGTGAGCACCCCAAGGCCGCCGACACCGTCGGCATCAACGTCATGCGCACCCGCGTGACCAACCTGGCCCTGGCCGGGGCGCTCGCGGGACTGGGAGGGGCCTTCTTCACCGTCGGATCGGGCCTGTCCTTCGAGAACGACATGACCGCCGGCAACGGCTACATCGCCCTGGCCGCCATGATCCTGGGCGCCTGGCGGCCCCTGGGCTCCCTGGGGGCGGCCCTGCTCTTCGGCTTCGCCACCTCCGTGGCCCAGACCCTGCCGGTCATCGGCAGCTCGGTCTCACCGGACATCATCTCCATGATCCCCTACATCGTCACGATCCTGGCGGTGGCCGGATTCGTGGGCAAGGTGCGTGCCCCGGCCGCCGAGGGGGTGCCCTACCCGTGAGCAGCATCGCGCCCACCGATCTGACCGACGCCGACTGGCGGGCCCTGCACGAGCTCGCCGTGGAGGCCATGACCCACGCCTACGCCCCCTACTCCCGTTTCAAGGTCGGCGCCGCCGCCCTGGTCGACGACGGTCGACTCGTCTCGGGATGCAACGTGGAGAACGCCGGCTACGGCGTCACCCTGTGCGCCGAGTGCGGCCTCGTCTCCGAGCTCACCCGCACCGGGGGAGGGCGCCTGGTCGCCTTCGCCTGCGTGGACGCCCACGGCCGGGCCCTAGCGCCGTGCGGGCGCTGCCGCCAGCTCCTGAGCGAGCACGCCGCCGACGGTATGGTGCTGGCCATGCCCTCAGGGATGATGAGCATCGACGAGGTCCTGCCCGACCGCTTCACCGCCGACGACGTCGAACGCGTCGTCGGCCAGCAGAGCTGAGGGCCGGCTGACCCGCAGCCACAGATGGAGGAGAACCCCCGTGACCGTCCCTGCCGCACCGCCGGCCGTCGAGCCCTTCGACGCCGTCGACGTCATCGCCGCCAAGCGCGACGGCGCCACCCTGAGCGATGCCCAGATCGACTGGGTCGTGGAGGCATACACCCGCGGCGTCGTCGCCGAGGAGCAGATGAGCGCCCTGGCCATGGCCATCTACCTGCGCGGCATGAGCCGGGCCGAGATCGCCCGCTGGACCGACGCCATGATCGCCTCCGGGGAGCGCATGGACTTCTCCGGCCTGCCCCGCCCCACGGCGGACAAGCACTCCACCGGGGGAGTGGGGGACAAGATCACCCTGCCGCTGGCGCCGCTCGTGGCCGTCTTCGGCGTGAGCGTCCCCCAGCTGTCCGGACGCGGGCTCGGGCACACCGGCGGGACCCTGGACAAGCTGGAGTCCATCCCCGGCTGGCGGGCCGACCTCACGGGAGAGGAGATCTTGGCGATGCTCGGCGCCGACGGCCCCGGCGCCGTCATCTGCGCCGCCGGGGCGGGACTGGCCCCCGCCGACAAGCGCCTCTACGCCCTGCGCGACACCACCGCCACGGTCTCCTGCGTCCCCCTGATCGCCTCCTCGATCATGTCCAAGAAGATCGCCGAGGGAACCGGCGCCCTCGTCCTGGACGTCAAGGTCGGCTCGGGCGCCTTCATGAAGGAGCCCGGCCAGGCCCGCGAGCTCGCCTCCACCATGGTGGCCCTGGGCACCGACGCTGGCGTGACCACCCGCGCCCTGCTCACCGACATGTCCACCCCGCTCGGCCTCACCGCGGGCAACGCCCTCGAGGTCGCCGAGTCCCTCGAGGTGCTCGCCGGCGGGGGACCGGCCGACGTCGTCGACCTCACCGTGGCCCTGGCCCTGGAGATGTGCTCCGCCGCCGGTAGACCCGTGGAGGAGGATCAGGCCCGCGCCGCCCTGGCCGACGGGCGCGCCATGGACGTCTGGCGCGACATGATCTCCCGCCAGGGAGGCGACCCGGATGCGCCCCTGCCCCTCGCCCCGCAGACCGAGACCGTCACCGCCCCGGCTGACGGGGTCCTCACCATCCTGGACGCCCTCGCCGTCGGGGTGGCCGCCTGGCGCCTCGGGGCCGGGCGGGCCCGCAAGGAGGATCCGGTCCAGGCCGTCGCCGGCGTCACCATGCACGCCAAACCGGGCGACGAGGTGCGCGCCGGCCAACCACTGCTCACCCTGCACACCGCCACCCCCGAGCGCTTCACCCGCGCCCGGGAGGCGCTCACCGGCGGCATCGTCATCTCCGAGGCCGGTTCGCCGGAAGCGGCCGACGCCGTGGCCCGCCGTCAGCGCGGCGTCATCCTGGAGCGCATCGGATGACCACGCCCCGGCAGACGGAGCCGGCCATCGTCGCCCGAGCCGTCAACTCCCGGCTGCGAGTGGGCCGCCTCACCCAGGCGGGCCAGGCCATCACCCTCACCCAGACCGACGCCACCACCTGCGGACCCACCTGCCTCCTAGCGACCTGCCTGCTTCTGACGCCCGGCGAGCGCGTAGCTGTGACGGACGACCTCACCCACGAGATGACCGACTCGCAGTCCGGTCGGGAGGGCAAACAGCTGGTCTCCGTCCTGTCCCGCCAGCAGGTACGGATCCAACGGGCCATGAATGTCCGCGGCCTGGGGGGCCTGCCCTGGCCGAAGGCGCTCGGCTCCACGCCCTGGTCCGTGGCCCGGCAGATGACCGAGATCGCGAGCACCTGCACGCCGGGTGGCGGGCGCCGTCGTTACACGGTGAGGTGGGTGAGCGACCACGGCCCCGCCTGGGGCAGTAAGGTCGCCTCGATCCGTGAGGTGCTGGCAGGTGGACTCCCGGTCATCCTGGTCACCGGCGGTCCGCTCGTCCTCGACAGTGACACGGTGGCTGAGCCCGGTGCGGGATCTGTCGGATCTGCGGGATCACGGCTGCGCTCCGCCCTGGCCCGGACCCCGGCCGTGCCCCGCCACTACGTCCTGGCC
>NZ_MSKS01000053.1 GCF_001937445.1 Actinomyces oris
GGCCACTAAACGATGGGGGCTACAGATCGTCAGATCCGCTGGGGTACCAGGACTCGAACCTAGAATAACTGAACCAGAATCAGTCGTGTTGCCAATTACACCATACCCCAAAGGGCCTCACCCCGGAACGGATCACGTCCGAGGCAGCGGGCAGTAATCTACACGCCCATCCCCACCCCATCAAATCGCCAGGAGGTGAAGACCGACACATAGCAGGAGCCTCAGGCACCTCCCCCCTTCATTCTCCCGATCACGGCCTCACAAGACCCCGGCAACCAGCATCGCACCCCTTTCTGAACGCCCACAACCGAGCGGGGCTCCAGAGGCATCCCCTACACTCCCATCTAGTTCCTACTCACCCCCACCCTCCTGGGAGGCAATATGCCCACCCGCATGCGACACCGTCACCGTGTAGGTCACGGCCCCTGCAGCACTCGCCTCCTCACTCCTGGACTGACCCTGATCGCAGCCCTCCCCCTCAGCGCCTGCGGCCCCACCCGCAAGAGGCAGCTGACCGTCGAGCCCGCCGGCGCCCCCACCACGGCCGGCCCCTCCAGCTCGGACACACCGTCCACGACACCAACCCCGACACCATCGGCAACATCTTCCGCAACAGCCTGGACGGCCCCGAACGTCACAATCTCCAACGACACCACCGGCACGTGGCACCGGCAGGACGACATACTCGAACGACCGGTCGCGACATCATCAGAAATCAGCCAGGCCTACGACTTCGACGCAGGAGGCTGTCTAGCCATTATCTTCTACAAAGCAAACCAAACAATTCACGACGAAGGAAGAAGGGGTGGAGACAACCTCTCCTCCTCCACCGAGGTGCAGGAGACGATGTCGAACCACAGCTCTTTCTCGAGTGCACCCCGGACAAACTCGCCTCCGCCGATACATGGCACCAGTTCTTGTTCTCGACACGAGTGGCAGGACTCGATGCTGGGGCCATGGGATAAATGAGTCCCGGTACCGAGTCACAGCACCTTCCCTCCTCCTTCCTCACCACCAGGAGAGCCGCATTGCCTCATTCAGCACAGCACCATCGCCAGATACTCCTCGCCCGCACCCCCTCCAGGACTCGTCGCCTCGCCCTGGGAATGTGCCTCGCAGCCAGCCTGGCGCTGAGCGCCTGCGGCCCCGCCCACAAGGGGCAGCTGAGCGTCGAGCCCGCCGGCGCCTCCACCGAGGCCAGCGAATCCAGCTCGCCCGCGCCCTCCAAGTCACCGAGCCCGACCGCCTCAGCGTCAACGCCCTCCCCCTCGGCAACGACATGGACGGCACCGAGTGTCACGGTCTCCAATGAGGACTCGTCGGTCTGGACGCACGACGACGAGCGCATCAAGAAGGACTCGGCCGGTCCTAACGGGACTATTGACGGATACACGGTCAACGCCAACCCCGCCTGCTTCGGCTATATTTCCACGACCGCCGAGGAGAGGTACTACAACCTCCGAGGAGTCGGGGACGACATTCAGTCCAAGGCGGCTCTCAAGAGTCAGCAGACGATCTTCTCCGATTATCAGACGACACAGGGTCCAAACCCGGTGGACGCCGTCCGGGACGACAGCGGGACCTTGCCGGGCTATGAGGAGACCTTCTCCGTGACCGTCAACTTCTCGGACGCACCCAACACGCCCATGGATGGATATCGCTTCGACAGGCGAGTGGGAGAGAAGGGGTTCGCTGTCGAGGTCATGCTGCTGTGCCCCCAGGGCTCCCTCATCGGGCTGGATCAGTGGCACACGATTCTGGGAGGCATCCGGCTCCAGGGAATCGACGCCGGAGCCATGTAATCGGCCAGCGCGGCCCGCAGAAGAGCGGGACGGCTGGTGCGGTCCTGCACTCGGCTTTGCACTCACTGAGCCGGTGGGGTCGGGA
>NZ_MSKS01000054.1 GCF_001937445.1 Actinomyces oris
TGGGTGTGTTGTTTGAGAACTCGATAGTGTGTCATGTTTTTTATGCCATTGCCCTGGGGGCTGCGCATGATTTTGGTTGTGTGTGGTTTTTGGGGTTTGTTTTGTTTTGGTTTGCCTGGTCCTCATTTGTGTGGGGGTTGGGTTGGGCCTTGGTCTGGTTTTCTGGGCTGTTTGTACTGACTTTGGGTTCTGGCTGGCTGTTTGTGGTTGGTTGGGGCTTGTTTGTTGGTTTTGTTTGGAGAGTTTGATCCTGGCTCAGGACGAACGCTGGCGGCGTGCTTAACACATGCAAGTCGAACGGTGAAGCGCCTTCCTTTTTGGTGGGTGTGGATGAGTGGCGAACGGGTGAGTAACACGTGAGTAACCTGCCCCCTTCTTCTGGATAACCGCATGAAAGTGTGGCTAATACGGGATATTCTGGGTCTGTCGCATGATGGGTCTGGGAAAGATTGCGCCTTTTGGGTGTTTTTGGTGGGGGATGGGCTCGCGGCCTATCAGCTTGTTGGTGGGGTGATGGCCTACCAAGGCGGTGACGGGTAGCCGGCCTGAGAGGGTGGACGGTCACACTGGGACTGAGACACGGCCCAGACTCCTACGGGAGGCAGCAGTGGGGAATATTGCACAATGGGCGCAAGCCTGATGCAGCGACGCCGCGTGAGGGATGGAGGCCTTCGGGTTGTGAACCTCTTTCGCCAGTGAAGCAGGCCTGCCCCTTGGTGGGTGGGTTGACGGTAGCTGGATAAGAAGCGCCGGCTAACTACGTGCCAGCAGCCGCGGTAATACGTAGGGCGCGAGCGTTGTCCGGAATTATTGGGCGTAAAGAGCTCGTAGGCGGCTGGTCGCGTCTGTCGTGAAATCCTCTGGCTTAACTGGGGGCTTGCGGTGGGTACGGGCCGGCTTGAGTGCGGTAGGGGAGGCTGGAACTCCTGGTGTAGCGGTGGAATGCGCAGATATCAGGAAGAACACCGGTGGCGAAGGCGGGTCTCTGGGCCGTTACTGACGCTGAGGAGCGAAAGCGTGGGGAGCGAACAGGATTAGATACCCTGGTAGTCCACGCCGTAAACGTTGGGCACTAGGTGTGGGGGGCCTTTTCCGGGTTTTCCGCGCCGTAGCTAACGCATTAAGTGCCCCGCCTGGGGAGTACGGCCGCAAGGCTAAAACTCAAAGGAATTGACGGGGGCCCGCACAAGCGGCGGAGCATGCGGATTAATTCGATGCAACGCGAAGAACCTTACCAAGGCTTGACATGTGCCGGTCGGCTCCGGAGACGGGGTTTCCTCCTTGTGGGGCCGGTTCACAGGTGGTGCATGGTTGTCGTCAGCTCGTGTCGTGAGATGTTGGGTTAAGTCCCGCAACGAGCGCAACCCTTGTCTCGTGTTGCCAGCACGTTGTGGTGGGGACTCGCGGGAGACTGCCGGGGTCAACTCGGAGGAAGGTGGGGATGACGTCAAATCATCATGCCCCTTATGTCTTGGGCTTCACGCATGCTACAATGGCCGGTACAGAGGGCTGCGATACTGTGAGGTGGAGCGAATCCCTTAAAGCCGGTCTCAGTTCGGATCGGTGTCTGCAACTCGACACCGTGAAGTTGGAGTCGCTAGTAATCGCAGATCAGCAACGCTGCGGTGAATACGTTCTCGGGCCTTGTACACACCGCCCGTCACGTCATGAAAGTCGGCAACACCCGAAGCCCGTGGCCTTACGGGGAGCGGTCGAAGGTGGGGCTGGTGATTGGGACGAAGTCGTAACAAGGTAGCCGTACCGGAAGGTGCGGCTGGATCACCTCCTTTCTAAGGATTGGTTATGTGTGGGGTGTGGTCCCCTGGTCGTGGTTGTCTGGGCCGTGTGGGTCTGGGCGGGCCTGGGGGCTTGCCTCGCGGAGGGCTGGGCGGCCGGTCGTGTCTCGTGGGATGTGTTCTCGCGGGGGTGGTTGGCTTGTCTGGTGCTGGCATGAGAGACGCGCCTGCTGCTGGTGGGCTGCTGCGGCCTTGTGGTTGTGGTGGTTGGCTGGTGGTGGGTGTCCCTGCGTGGTGTGGGGGTGGCATGCTGTCGGGGTTCTGGGGTAGTGCGCCCTGGTTGCCTGACCTGTCTGGGGCTCCTGATTTGTTGGGGGTTGTGGGTGGGTGTGGGTGGGTTGGTTGTGAACTGTATAGTGGACGCGAGCATCTTACTGTTTGTTTTCTGCGACAGATTGTTTTGTTGTGGTGTTTTGTTGTTTGTTGTTTTGAGCGTTCGGTGGATGCCTTGGCATCAGGGGCCGATGAAGGACGTGGTGGCCTGCGATATTCCTCGGGGAGCCGGCTGGCGGGCTGTGATCCGAGGGTTTCCGAATGGGGGGACCCGGCACGAGTTATGTCGTGTCACCTGCATCTGAATTGTATAGGGTGTGGGGGGTGACGCGGGGAAGTGAAACATCTTAGTACCCGTAGGAGTAGATATTCCGTGAGTAGTGGCGAGCGAAAGCGGATGATGGTTAAACCGTGTGCGTGTGATACTCGGCAGGGGTTGCGTGTGCGGGGTTGTGGGGCTGTCCTGTTTCTCTTCTGCCGGAGAGGGGGCGCGTGTGCTGGCCGGTAGCTGAATCGTCTGGGAAGGCGTGGCGTAGTGGGTGATACCCCCGTAGGCGGAACTGGTTGGTGCGTGTCTGGGATGGTGCCCGAGTAGCACGGGGCTCGTGGAATCCTGTGTGAATCTGCCAAGACCACTTGGCTGCCTGAATACCTCCTGATGACCGATAGTGGATAGTACCGTGAGGGAATGGTGAAAAGTACCCCGGGAGGGGAGTGAAATAGTACCTGAAACCGGGCGCTTGCAAGCCGTCAGAGCCTCCACGCACCTTGTGTGTGGGGGTGGTGGCGTGCCTTTTGAAGAATGAGCCTGCGAGTCAGTGGCGTGTCGCGAGGTTAACCCGTGTGGGGTAGTCGTAGCGAGAGCGAGTCCGAAGAGGGCGATTGTAGTGGCGCGTTCTGGACCCGAAGCGGGGTGATCTACCCATGGCCAGGTTGAAGCACGTGTAAGAGCGTGTGGAGGACCGAACCCACCTAGGTTGAAAACTGGGGGGATGAGCTGTGGGTAGGGGTGAAAGGCCAATCAAACTCCGTGATAGCTGGTTCTCCCCGAAATGCATTTAGGTGCAGCGTTGCGTGTTGCCCGGCGGAGGTAGAGCTACTGGGTGGCTGATGGGCCCCACAGGGTTACTGACGTCAACCAAACTCCGAATGCCGCCTGGGTTGTAGCGTGGCAGTGAGACTGCGGGGGATAAGCTCCGTGGTCGAGAGGGAAACAGCCCAGATCGCCGGCTAAGGCCCCTAAGCGTGTGCTAAGTGGGAAAGGATGTGCGGTCGCGCAGACAACCAGGAGGTTGGCTTAGAAGCAGCCATCCTTGAAAGAGTGCGTAATAGCTCACTGGTCAAGTGATCGTGCGCCGACAATGTAGCGGGGCTCAAGCACACCGCCGAAGCCGCGGACCCATGACATGGTTCCCTTCACCGTCCGGCTTGCCCGGGTGGTGGCAGGGGTTGTGGGTGGTAGGGGAGCGTCCTGCACCGGGGGAAGCCTGTGGGTGACTGCTGGTGGACGGTGTGGGAGTGAGAATGCAGGCATGAGTAGCGATACTAGGGTGAGAAGCCCTAGCGCCGAATGACCAAGGGTTCCAGGGCCAGGCTAGTCCGCCCTGGGTGAGTCGGGACCTAAGGCGAGGCCGACAGGCGTAGTCGATGGATGACGGGTTGATATTCCCGTACCGGTGAAGCACCGCCCATGCTGACGTGCGGGTGCTAACCCACGCCCAGCCACCATATAGGCCGCGCCTACTCCTTTCGGGGGGTGGTGTGGTTGTGGTGGTGGGGTCTGGGGGTCCTCCGTGCAGGTAGGCAAGCGTGTTAACAGGGGTGACGCACAGTGGTAGCCCGGCGGACCTGATGGCTTGGTCCGTTCAAGCGCGCAGCCCGTCCTCCAGGTAAATCCGGGGGGCAGCCCATTAGGTTGGGTGGGGTGAGGCGTGATGGTGACCCCGCTTCTGGTGGGGGATAACAGGGTGATCCTGGGGTGCCGAGAAAAGCCTCGACGCGATGGTGCTAGCCGCCCGTACCCTAAACCGACACAGGTGGTCGGGCAGAGTATGCCTAGGCGCACGAGTGAATCATGGTTAAGGAACTCGGCAAAATGCCCCCGTAACTTCGGGAGAAGGGGGGCCTGATCCTTGAAGCCCCGTCGCGGGCTAGGGGGGAGGGTCGCAGAGGCCAGGGGGAAGCGACTGTTTACTAAAAACACAGGTCTGTGCGAAGCTGTAAGGCGATGTATACGGACTGACGCCTGCCCGGTGCTGGAAGGTTAAGAGGAACCATCAACCCTCCTTGTGGGGGTGAAGTGGTGAATTTAAGCCCCAGTAAACGGCGGTGGTAACTATAACCATCCTAAGGTAGCGAAATTCCTTGTCGGGTAAGTTCCGACCTGCACGAATGGCGTAACGACTTCCCCGCTGTCTCAACCATGAGCTCGGCGAAATTGCAGTACGAGTAAAGATGCTCGTTTCGCGCAGAAGGACGGAAAGACCCCGGGACCTTTACTATAGCTTGGTATTGGCGCCCGCTATAGCTTGTGCAGGATAGGTGGGAGACTGTGAAGCTGTCACGCTAGTGGTGGTGGAGTCGTCGTTGAAATACCACTCTGGTTATGGCGTGCGCCTGAACCTGGGCCCGTGATCCGGGTTAGGGACAGTGCCTGGTGGGTAGTTTAACTGGGGCGGTTGCCTCCTAAAGTGTAACGGAGGCGCTCAAAGGTTCCCTCGGCCTGGTCGGTAACCAGGTGTTGAGTGTAAGTGCACAAGGGAGCTTGACTGTGAGACTGACGGGTCGAGCAGGTACGAAAGTAGGAACTAGTGATCCGGCGATCCCGTGTGGGTGGGTCGTCGCTCAACGGATAAAAGGTACCCCGGGGATAACAGGCTGATCCTGCCCAAGAGTCCATATCGACGGCATGGTTTGGCACCTCGATGTCGGCTCGTCGCATCCTGGGGCTGGAGCAGGTCCCAAGGGTTGGGCTGTTCGCCCATTAAAGCGGTACGCGAGCTGGGTTTAGAACGTCGTGAGACAGTTCGGTCCCTATCCTCTGCGCGCGTTGGAGACTTGAGGAGGCCTGTCCCTAGTACGAGAGGACCGGGACGGACGAACCTCTGGTGTGCCAGTTGTCCTGCCTGGGGCACGGCTGGTTGGCTACGTTCGGGAAGGGTAACCGCTGAAAGCATCTAAGCGGGAAACCATCTTCAAGATGAGGTCTCCACAGGAAGGACTTGTCCTTTTTGGTAGGCTCCCAGTAGATGACTGGGTTGATAGGCTAGGAGTGGAAGACCGGTAACGGTTTGGAGCTGACTGGTACTAATAAGCCGATACAAACAACAACACCCCCCACACCATCAGGTGAAACCAGCGGGGCGAGCACAGTTAAGAAGCGTAGTAGCGTCCACTATACGGTCCACACCCAACCCAGCCACCAGGCCACACACGCGCGTCGTGTGTGGTGTGGGTGGGCGGCTGGAGACGGATAATTTGATAGCGTCCAACACGCAGACGATGATGGTCTATTGTGCACTGCCCGTGTAGTCGTCTCGGTGGTCATAGCGGCAGGGAGACGCCCGGCACCCATTCCGAACCCGGAAGCTAAGCCTGACAGCGCCGATGGTACTGCACCCGCCAGGGTGTGGGAGAGTAGGACACCACCGAGCACAAACCCACTGGTTCAGCCCCCGAGGGGACTCCATGACGGAGCACCCCCAGGGGGCTGAATCTGTTTCTGTGGGGCGCTCGTCTCACCTCTCGATCGTCAAGAAACGGTACGGCCGCCCGT
>NZ_MSKS01000055.1 GCF_001937445.1 Actinomyces oris
TTGTTGAGCTGGAGTGTGGTGAGTCCTGCGGCGCGGCAGTCGGCGACAGTGTGGACGACGGGTGCTGCTGCCTCGGGGGTGAGGCCTTTGTTCTCGTCGGTGGCTAGGCCGGTGACGGACAGGGTCCCGTTGCTGAGCTCGATGGTGCCGGTGGGGCCGGCCTGTTTGGCGGCGGTGATGACCTGCTCGAAGGAGACGGTGGTGGGGAACTGTCCCTCGGTGTTGCTGGTGGAGGTGACTTTCCAGCCGTTCATGGTGAAGGTCTTGGAGGAGTCTGGGGCACCTGGTTGCGCCAAGGTGGTGGGGAGAGTGGTGACTTGCCCGTAGTCGATATGGGTGTTCTCGATGGTTGTGGCCTCACCCGCGGCGGCCAGGTCGCGTCTGATGATTGAGCGCTCTGGGGGACGGGAGCCGCTAGCCAGGATGCTGACGCTGGCGTCGTGCAGTGTCCAGGTCAGGGTGATGGTGAGGTTGATGTGGGTGTCGGAGTTGTCTTTGCCGAAGGTGGCATCGCGGGTGGAAGCCAGCAGGTTGGCCACGGCATCGGGGCTGGTGTTGTCCTTGAGGCGTACGTCCAGGTAAGCGCTGGGGCCGCCGTTGTCGGCTGAGGCCACGGTGATCTCAGCGGAGATGACATCAGGGCTGTTGGAGAGGTGCTTGGTGGCTGTGCTGGCGATGCGCCGAATTTTGTATCCTTCCGGGCCGCTGTCGGGGTTGAGGGTGATGTACACCGTGTAGACGAACCAGAAAAGCGCCACCACGACCACGACCAGCACCACCCGGGCCGCCCACCAGCCCGCCGATCTACCGGACAGCGCAACCCTCCTGTTGCCGAAAACCATGCTGATGCGAGCAAAGATAGTTCCCTCTGTATTCTTGCTGCTTTGCTGATCTGTGTCGGATTCACTTGAGTTCATCGCCGGCCTTAACTTGTCGTCCTTGAGTGTCTCCAGGTCGTGGCGCAGGCTGCCTGGCAATTCGAGTCTCCAATGAGGCTTGAGGATGAAAAAAATTGATAGTTGTGGGAAGGGTGAACTCTAGTTCGGCTGCTCTAGTTGTTGCCGATCGAATAATCGTCCACATATTCCGGGGCTGCGCCTCGCAGAATCTTCCCCTGATTATGTAGGCAGGTACTATTTTCTGGTGGTTGTACTTGAGACTCGGGAGGCTCAGTGGGGATGTATCCAGAATGACCTGAATTTCCTGCGAGGTGGCCATGGGAGCCGTTGGTGCCGTGAGATTGAGTGTTCAGTGCGGTGAAATCTGAGTCAGGGCCAGCTGTGCCTCCGCCGCCGACGGTGCCACCGTAGTAGCCAGCCCTCGCGATTCCATCGTTGCCGGCTGTCGTCGAGAACATGTGGTCCGGGAGAAGGTGTAAGTCTGAGGCGTCAGTCGTCCCGATTCCCGGTGATCCCCATACTGATAAGTCGTCCACGGGGCTTGAGGTCGAATTCTTTAATGCGTAACCATTCACTAGGGATCCGTAGGAATGTCCGGTTGCCATTAGGTGTGGGTCTCCGTGGTGGGTTGCTTGCAAGCCTTCGTAGAAGTCTGCCAATTGCCTCCCTCCTTCCTTGGCTTCTCCGGGAGAAAGTACATTTCTGAATGTTGGTGCATCGTAGCCCATCCATGTTACCCCTGCAACGGTCTCACTATTTTTGTTTTCCTCGGTGGACCATTCGAGCCCGCTTTTCTTCATGATGTTCTCTGTGCTGTTAACGTGGTCTCCGGTCCCGCCTTTATCTGTTGCGAGACTCTTGTTGACGGTCGAGTTCATTCCTGGTGTAAACACTACGACATGGTCTGCGTTGTCAATGTCTCCGGAGGCTACTGCTGCCCGGAAGTTGTCGCCACTGTTGTCCAGTGCTAGTAGGGTGCGCCCACCTACAGGCTTGGGCATGCCTTCATTGTCCAGGAGCTTGGGTTTTCCCTTGCTGTCCAGGAACATGGCTGACAGAGCGTGAATGTCCTTTTGTCTCTGGAGTAGAGCTTCATACTCTGGGGTGTTGTCGCCCCATGGGTCTTGTTTGTTTTTGTAGTCTTGGACTCTTTTGTCTATCTCGGCTTGCATAATGGGGAGCCAGATCACGTTCGCTTTGTGTCGGTCGTTTGAGGGGATGCCGTCGAGGTTGCCGATCCAAGCCGGGTGCTTGTGGATGATGTTCTCTTGCTGCGCCTTAGTCAGTGAAGTCCACCAGTCGTTGACCTGGTTGGGGGTCCATTTGGGGTTCGGGGGTCTTTCGCCGTGGTTGACCACCTCGGGGCTCGGGCCGTTTGCGGTGTCATCCATTTTAGTAAGTTCGTTGTATACAGAAGAGATGAAGGCCACTGTGTCGCGCGCTTGTTCGACAAGTCGGTCGCGCTCTCTCTTGTATCCTTCAATCAATGACATTGCGTGAACGGGTTCAAGGCTGGGATTTTTCTTGTAATCGGCCGTAATCTTTCCGCTTTCGGATATCTCTAAATCATCATCCTTTATTCTGGCGACTAGGTTGTGGGCGGCGTTGTTGATGGTGGTGACAGTGGTTGAGGCGTCCTTGAGGTCGTTGCCAGCCTTCTCCAGACCGGTCCAGAGGTCCTCGGCGTCGTCGGCGAGGATTCGTCGCGCCTTGGCCTCGGCCTCGAAGGCTTTTCCGGACAGGCCGTCACCTAATCCGTCCTTTTTAAGGTCGGTGTTGACCTGCTGGTACTTGTGGGAGGCGGCCACCAAGGCGTCGCCGGCCGTGTCGAGGTTGGTGCCGCTCCAGGACAGGAGGTCATTGAACGTAACCATAGGTTCCTCCAAAAGGGTAAGATGTCTGAATCATTAAGGGAAATATGTCAAGTGAGTTAACAGTGTCTAATATGACTCAGCTGTCGCCGTTCTTGGGGGTGCAGGCTGCTGCTGCGCCGTCGGCCGCCTTGAGCTGGTTGGTGGCGTTGTAGATTCCGTTGTGGTGATTCGTCAGCCTGTTGGCGAAGGTGGTGCGAGCCTTGGAGACCGCATCGGCGGCCATTGACGCGTTGCTGGACAGTCCGGTACCCGTCAGTCCGTTCGCCGAGGAGCGCACATCACTGTCGCCTCCCGACACGTTCACCTCACTGACGCAGTTCTCCACCTCCGAGCGGATCTTCGACGTCGTCTCCTCGCACATCCGCAGATCAGCCACTTGTCCCTGTCCTTCCTCGTCACGGCGAAAACCGCCTCATGGCTATCAAGTCGCGGCCGCCACAGTGAACCGACCGATCACACGATAACCAACAATCGGCGGCCGCGGGGGACATATGGACGACGAAATCCTCCCGAGGTCCACGGCGTCTACTGGACGCAGCAGCCAATAAGTCAGGCGTCGGAAGCGGGGTCAGATACCGCTGAGGAGCTTGGTGATGCGCTGGAGGCTCACCTTGCGGCTCGTGCCCAGCGTCTGGGCGAACAGACTCACCCGCAGCTCCTCCACCATCCAACGGGCCTCCTCCAGGAGGGCCTCACGCTGCGGGTCCGCCGGCAGCGAGGCCGCCTTGGTGCAGGCCTTGTCCACCACCTCCCGGGCCTGGGAGACCTGGAAGGCCAAGGCCGCATCCTGAGAGGCGGCCGACGGCGATGAGGCCGCCTTCTCCACCCGCATCACCAGGGCCCGCAGGTAGCGCTCCAAATGCGCCAGGTGCTCCGGCGGGGTGGCGGTGATGAAACCCTCCGGAACCAGGGCGGCCGCGTGCTCGCGCACCTCCTGCAGTGTGTTCAGCAGCGTCAGGGAGGTGTGCTCACCCACCACGCGCTCCACCTCCCGGGCCGCCGTGAGCGCCGCGGCCGCATACCGGGCCACCCGGTAGACCTCGTCCTCAAGCTCATCGCGTATGACACCGACCAGCGCCTGAAAGACCTCCCTGCTGCGCACCTCCGCCAGCGCGCAGCCGGAGGCCGACGCCGCCCAGTGCCCGGCCACGATCCGTGCGGCGGCCGCCTGCACGTCCTCCACAAGGGCTTCTGTGCTCCGGTAGGGGCTGGCCACCAGGATGAGCGACTCCTGGGCGCTCCACCGGCTCGTCACCCGGGCCGCCGGCAAGGCCGTGCGCGCCAGGGCCAGCGCCGTCACCCCGGCGCCATGAGCACCCAGCTGGGCGGCGGCGTCGGGCAGGATCCTCAAGTCCGCGCTCCTGGCCCCGTTCGCCACCAGGGCGGGGTAGCCGCGCACCACCAGGCCGGCCCGGCCCGCGGACTCCACCGAGGCCGGGATCGTCGAGGCATCCGGGTCGCCCAGGCCCGGCACGTCTCGGGGCCAGTCGGTCAGACCCCGGCGCTCCTCCAGGCCGGCGCCGCCTTCAGCAGCGGCCCCTGAGCCTCCTGCGGTCCCAGCGGCGTCGCCCGGACGCTGAGCGGCGGCCGGCCGCCCATCCTTCTTCCTGCGACCCTTGCGGCCCGACTTCCCGCCCTGCGCGCCCTGGCGCTCCTGGGCCTCGGCCATCGCCTGGGCCAGCGCGCCGCGCACCACCGAGCGCACAGCGGCCTCCGTCTTGCCCGACAGCCGCTGCTGGAGTGCAACCAGGTCCCGGCCACGGCCAATAACCCGCCCCCGTGCATCCAGGGCAGCGAAGCCCATCGCCAGGTGATCCGGCAGCCGCTCTGCCGCCTCGGCCCAGTCGGCCTCCGTGATCTCCACGCCCTTGAGGCGGAGCACCACCCGGCTGAAGGCCTCCTCGAAGGGCACCTCGGGGCAGCTCGCACCCGGCGACGTCGGGAACTCCTGGGCGATCTGCGCCCACACCTGGGCGCCCACGTCCGGGGCCGGCACCAGCTGGCGGCGCACCCGCTTGGGCAGCGCCCGGATCGTGGCCACGCACAGCTCGGCCCGCATCCCCGGCACCAGCCAGTCGAAGCCCTCCGGGGACAGGCGCCCCAGCACCTCCACCGGCACCTGGACGCTGACCCCGTCCTCGGGGTGGCCCGGCTCGAACACGTAGTTCAGGCCCAGGGTCAGGTCCCCCTGCACCCACGTGTCCGGGAAGCCGCTCGCGTCGCCCCCGCCGGGCAGCAGCAGCTCCCGGGTGAAGTCCAGCAGGTCCGGGGTGGTGCGCCGCTGCTCCTTCCACCAGGCGTCGAAGGCCGCCGCGGAGGTCACCTCCTCGGGGACGCGGTCGTCGTAGAAGTCGAACAGGGCGGCGTCGTCGGCCAGCAGGCCGTGCTCGCGCCGACGCCGCTCCACGTCCTGCAGCTCCTCGATGAGCTCCCGGTTGCGCTCCACGAAGCCGTGGCGGGCGTGCCAGCCGCCCTCCACCAGGCCCGAGCGGATGAACATCTCCCGGGCGACCTGGCGGGCCGAGTCCGTCCCCACGCTCGCCAGGGTCGCCGGCCGGTCCGCCACCAGCGTCATCCCGTAGAGCAGCACCTTCTCGTGGACCATGGCCGCCCCCTGGCGGGTCGACCAGTAGGGCTCACCGAAGATGTGGCGGGTCAGGCCCGCCCGGTCCGCCACCTGCTCGATCCACCGGGAGTCCACCTTGGCCACGGTGCGGGCGAAGAGCCGGGAGGTCTCCACCAGCTCGGCGGTCATCACCCAGTCGTAGGTCTTGCGGCGCAGGCCCGAGCCCGGCCAGATCGTGAAACGGGTCCCGCGTGCGCCGGCGTACTCCCGACGACGCTCATCCCAGTTGCCCACATTGGACAGCAGCCCCACCAGCAGCGAGCGGTGGATCGCGTCGGCGTCGGGCGTGTCCGCGCTGCGCCCCAGGGCCACGACGGCGGCCGCCACACCCCCGTTGGCGATCTGGGCGGCGTGGCTGCCCGGCTCCAGGGCCTCTGTGGCCGCCCGGATCGAACGGGCCGTCGGCAGCTCCACCGGGGCCGCGTCCAGGCCCAGGGGGCGTGCCAGCTGACGCAGCTGGGTGTGGACGTCCTGCCACTCGCGCACCCGCAGGTAGTGCAGGAACTCGGCCCGGCACATGCGCCGGAAGGCCGAGCCGGACAGCTCGCGGCTCTGCGTGCGCAGGTAGCGCCACAGGTTCAGGTAGGTCAGGAAGTCACTCGTCGGGTCCGCGAAGCGCCGGTGCAGGGCGTCGGAGGCCTCCTGCTTGTCCGCTGGGCGCTCGCGCACGTCCTGGATGGACAGGGCCGCCACGATGACCATGACCTCCCCGACGCAGCCCAGCTCACCGGCCTCCAGGAGCATGCGCCCCAGGCGCGGGTCGATGGGCAGGCGCGCCAGGCGCCGCCCGACCTCCGTCAGGCGCGGCCCCCTGCGGCCCCGGTCGGGGGCGTCGTCGGAGCGGGCGGAGGCGGCCCCGGCCGGCTCGATGGCGCCGATCTCCGTGAGCAGCTGCAGGCCGGAGCGGACCTGGCGGGAGTCCGGGGCGTCCAGGAAGGGGAAGTCCTCCACCGCCCCCAGCCCCAGGGCCGCCATCTGCAGGATGACGCTGGCCAGTGAGGTGCGCAGGATCTCCGGCTCGGTGTACTCCGGGCGCGCCTCGAAGTCGGCCTGCGAGTACAGGCGGATGGCGATGCCGTCGGCCACGCGCCCGCAGCGGCCCGCCCGCTGGTTGGCGCTGGCCCGGCTGATCGGCTCGATCGGCAGGCGCTGGACCTTGGTGCGGTTGGAGTAGCGGGAGATGCGCGCCAGGCCCGGGTCGACGACGTAACGGATCCCGGGAACCGTCAGGGAGGTCTCGGCCACGTTCGTGGCCAGGACGATGCGGCGCACCCGGTGGGCCTCGAAGACCCGGTGCTGCTCGGCGGCGCTCAGGCGCGAGTACAGGGGGACGACCTCGATGGCCCCCGGCGTGCGCGAGCGACCGTCGGGCGTGTAGCGCGCCCCCAGGTGGTCGATGAGGGCCGCCTCGGTGTCGCGGATGTCGCGCTCACCGGCCAGGAAGATGAGGATGTCGCCGCTGGGCTCCCCCAGGAGCTCGTCGACGGCGTCGAGGATCCCGGTCACCTGGTCCTTGGGTTCCCCGGACTCGGCGGCAGCGGAGGCGGCCCGGCCCCGGCCCTTGCCGCGAGCCCCCTGGTTGCGGGGCGTGAGCGCGGTGGGGCCGGCGCCGGAGCGGATGGCCTCGCGGCGGGCCCGGGCCGCGGCGCGCACCGCCGGGTCGGGGGAGGTCAGGGCCTCCAGCTCGGCCTCGCTCAGCTCGCCGGGTCCCGCCGGGCCGGGCCGGGGGACGGTGGTGCCGCCGGTCGGTGAGCCGCCGGCGTCGTCGGAGGCGGGGTCGACGTCGTCGGGAGCCAGCGTGCGGTAGCGCACCTCAACGGGGTAGGTGCGCCCGGAGACCTCGATGACCGGGGCGGGAACGGTGAAGGGCTGCCCGCGGTCGCCGATCTGCTCGCGGCCGAAGTGCTCGGCGAAGCGCTCGGAGTCGATGGTGGCCGAGGTGATGATGACCTTGAGGTCGGGGCGCTGGGGCAGTAGGCGCGCCAGGTAGCCCAGGATGAAGTCGATGTTGAGGCTGCGCTCGTGGGCCTCGTCCACGATGATCGTGTCGTAGCGGCGCAGCTGGGGGTCGGACTGGATCTCCGCCAGCAGGATGCCGTCGGTCATGAGCTTGACCAGGGTGTTCTCACCGACCTCCTCGGTGAAACGTACCTGGTAGCCGACGACGCCGTCACGCCCGATCGGGGTGCCCAGCTCGGAGGCGATGCGCTCGGCCACGCTGCGTGCGGCAATGCGCCGCGGCTGGGTGTGGCCGATCATCCCGGTGATGCCCCGACCCAGCTCCAGACAGATCTTGGGCAGCTGGGTGGTCTTGCCGCTGCCGGTCTCACCGGCGACGATGACGACCTGGTGCTCGCTGATGGCGGCGGCGATCTCCTCACGGCGGG
>NZ_MSKS01000056.1 GCF_001937445.1 Actinomyces oris
CCAGCAGCCGAGACCGTTCATGCCGTTCATACCGTCGCCTACCGGGCAACACGGTAGGGCCGCGGTCACCTGTTGGTCTCACCGTCGCCCTCGTCGTCGGAGCCGTACTTCGCCTCCCACTCGGCCTGTTCCCTACGACGCCAACGCCGCTCCTCATGCCACTCCGGATACATCCACCCCGGCAACCGCACCGGAATCAAACCCAACACCGCAACCACCAATGACGCCAAGCATCCGATAAAAAACAAGTCCGAAAGGAAGCTATCTCCCCCACCACTAGCATCAGTCAACAGGCCGCACCCCCCGAATAGCATGAAGCCTCCTACAGCAGGCTCGACCACCGCAATGGTATTACGCCCCAAACTGAAGACACCATCTAGCATCTCACGAGCAGCCTCCCCCCAGTCACTGTCGGAGAACATCGCAAACCACCAAGCAGCAATCGCAAATCCACCTAAAGCAAGAGCCACAACAGCAGCTAATACCTGTTCAACCACGACAGTTTACCCCCTGACAGAAAGCCCTTAATGCCACCACTTGTGAATGAGACTATTTGCTCCGTCGGCAACCTTTTCCCAGCGCCAGACCCAATGGCAGCGCCAACCGCGCCGCCGACCACGGCACCCACCGGGCCACCGACGCAGGCCCCAATTGCCGCACCGGCCCAGCCACCAGCAGCCGAGACCGTTCAT
>NZ_MSKS01000057.1 GCF_001937445.1 Actinomyces oris
TCGACGGGGGCGGCGACTTCTGAGCCCGCATCCTCCCGGCGGCCGGCCCTCCTCGCCCTCCAGTCATGCCCTGAGCGATGCGGCCCCCGCCCGCGTGACTCCGGGCGCCGCGACCTGCGATCATGACCCCTGATCCGCCAGGCAACCGCCCGACGGGCGCCAGGTCCATACCTGCCCACAATCTGCTCACACCGACGTCGCAGCTCGACGGAAGGACGAACAACCATGGCTGAGAAGCAGTCGATCCTGGGGCGCATCGCCCAGCTCACCCGCGCCAACATCAACGCGCTCCTGGACCGCGCCGAGGACCCGGAGAAGATGCTCAACCAGCTGGTACGGGACTACACGGCGTCCATCGCCGAGGCCCGTGACGCCGTCGCCCAGACGATCGGCAACCTGCGCCTGGCGGAGAAGGACCACGATGCCGACGTCGCCGAGGCCAAGGACTGGGGCAACAAGGCCCTGGCCGCCTCCCGCAAGGCCGACCAGCTGCGCTCCGGCGGCGACACGGCCGGTGCGGACAAGTGGGACTCGCTGGCCAAGATCGCACTGACCAAGCAGATCACGGCGGAGAACGAGGCCAAGGCCGCCGAGCCGATGATCGCCTCCCAGCGCCAGGTCGTCGAGCAGCTCAAGACCGGCCTGCAGCAGATGGAGGTCAAGCTCGGCGAGCTGCGCTCCAAGCGCGACCAGCTCATCGCCCGTCAGAAGACCGCCGAGGCCCAGGTCAAGGTGCAGGGCGCCATCCGCTCCATCAACGTCCTGGACCCCACCAGCGAGCTGTCCCGCTACGAGGACCAGGTGCGTCGGGTCGAGGCCCAGGCCGCCGGGCAGATGGAGCTGGCCGGCTCCTCCCTGGAGTCCCAGTTCGCCGAGCTCGAGGCCTCCGGGGCCAGCCTGGAGGCCGAGGCCCGCCTGGCGGCCCTGAAGTCCGGGCAGAACCCGGCCCTTCCGGGCGCCCAGCAGCAGGCCCCCGCCCAGATCACCGACGGCGACGACGCGATCAACGCCGCCTTCGCGGCCCTGAAGAACCAGGGTCAGCCGGCCGGCGAGGAGAAGTCCTCCTACTGACCTGACCTGACCTGACCTGGCCTCACCGCGTCGCGCAGGCGCCTCAGCCCCGCAAGCCGCCCGGTGCTCATCATCCCGATGAGTGCCGGGCGGCCTCGTGATCCTCGACACCCGCCCACGCGGACCCAGCCGGGGACATTCCACGCGCCCGGGGGCACTCCACTCCAGCCGGGGACGTCTCACGCCTCCGGGGACGAGAATTCCGCACCCGACGGCGTCGAACGTCCCCACCGGGTGGGTATTGTCCCCGGCCGCGCAGACCGCACCCAGCGACGTCGTCAGCAAGAGAAGGCCGGTATCAGTGCGGTGTCTTCGAGCGTCGCCGGCGGCTGCTGGACGCCGTGACCGGTAACATGAGCCTCATGAGCGTACCGACTTATCTTCTCGTCGATGGCGAGAACATTGACGCCACTCTCGGCATGAGCGTGCTGGGGCGGCGTCCCGAACCTGAGGAGCGGCCCCGTTGGGACCGGGTCCTCGCATACTGCGATGAACTGTCCTCCGCCGACGCCGCCGAGGATGAGGGGAACGAGGCCCGTGCCCTGTTCTTCCTCAACGCCACCAGCGGCCATATGCCCATGAGCTTCATCCAGGCCCTGCTGGCCATGGACTACCGCCCCGTGCCGCTGGCCGGGTCCGGAAGCAATGATGAGAAGGTCGTCGACATCGGTATTCAGCGCACCCTGGAGGCGCTGGCCGAACGGGCCGAGTCCGGCCAGGAGGCCCACGTCCTGCTGGGCAGCCACGACGGCGACTACATCCCCTACATCGAGCGGCTCCTGCAGGCCGGCGCCAAGGTGGGGATCCTGTGCTTCCGCGAGTTCCTCAACGCCCAGCTGGCCGCTCTGGAGGGCGAGGGCCTGACGGTCTACGACCTGGAGAGTGACGTCAAGGCCTTCACCATCCCGCTGCCGCGCGTGTGCATCATCCCGCTGGAGGACTTCGACCCTCTCGCCTTCCTCTGATTCCTCTGACCCGACTTCCTCTGACCCGACGGCGGGGCGGCGACAGACGTCGTCGCCCCGCCTCATGTCACAGCCCGACTCACCGAGGAGTCGTCGGCGCTCGCCTCTGTTCAAGCAGCAACCACACAGCTCCCCGTTTTGTGGGATTTCAAAGACTCCCTGAGGCTAGGATTGGCTTGAGGTCACACCAATCACTTGACCTATCAACAGCGACCATTCGGAACTCGCTCAGGAAACAACCAGAAACTGAAGGAATGGTGAGACTCATGGAGCGTTCCCAGCAGTCCCGCACCGAAGCTCACCTCCTTGTCGTCGACGATGAACCCAACATCCGCGACCTGCTGGCCTCGTCCCTGCGCTTCGCAGGTTTCGAGGTCTCGATCGCGGGCGACGGCAACGGCGCACTGAAGACGGTGGAGAAGACATCCCCCGACCTGGTGGTCCTCGATGTCATGCTGCCCGACATGGACGGCTTCACCGTGGCACGGCGTCTACGCGAGCGCGACGTGACCACCCCGATCCTCTTCCTGACCGCCCGCGATGACATGGCGGACAAGGTCCAGGGCCTGACTGTCGGCGGCGACGACTACGTCACCAAGCCCTTCGGGCTGGAGGAGGTCATCGCCCGTATCCGCGCGATCCTGCGCCGCACCCACGCCGTCGAGAGTCAGGACGACGGCGTCGTGCGCGTGGCCGACCTGGTCCTGGACGAGGACGCCCACGAGGTGTACCGCGCCGAGGTCGAGGTGGACCTGTCACCCACCGAGTTCAAGCTCCTGCGCTACCTCATGCTCAACGCCGGGCGCGTCGTGTCCAAGGCCCAGATCCTCGACCACGTCTGGGAGTACGACTGGAACGGCGACGCCGCGATCGTGGAGTCCTACATCTCCTACCTGCGCCGCAAGGTGGACCAGATCCAGGGCGCTGATGGCCAGCCCGTCACCCCGCTCATCCAGACTCGTCGCGGAGTCGGCTACATGCTCCGCGAGCCCAAGGCCGAGTGATGGCGGCGGCGCGTGGGGGGAGCACGCGCCCGGCCAAGTCGTCCGGTAAGCAGCACCGCCCGATCAAACGGGGCCGATGGCACCCGATCACCGCGATTCAGCGGCCCTGGCAGGCGATGCCGCTGCGCACGCGACTGACCCTCATGACCACCGGCCTGCTCGCCATCGGGCTCATCGTCGTCTCCTTCGTGGTGACCTCGCTGCTCTACAGCCACATGATGGGCCAGATCGACAGCCAGCTGCGCACCACCTCGGTGGCCATCGGAAGCCAGGGACTGGCCCAGATCCGCGAGGGAGGGACCAGCAGCACCACCTTCCCCTCGAACTACTACGTCAAGGCCGAGTACCTCGACCCCAGCCGCAACGGGGAGTGGATCTCCCCGGACACCGCCGCCACGTACGGGCGGCCCCAGATCAAGGGCCTGGACTACCGACGCGCCCTGGCCCACGCGGACAAGAGCGACTTCCCGATCACGACGGTCAACTCCGATCAGCCCGGCCACCAGTGGCGGATGATCACCCTGCTCATCCGAGACCAGAACACCGGCGAGTACACCGGCGCCGTGGCCCTGGCCCTCCCACTGAGCGACGTCATGGAGACCGTCGAGCGCACCCGCCTCGTGGTGGCCCTGGCCGACGTCTCGATCATCTCGGTGGGCGCCGTCTTCGCCACTTACCTGGTTCACCGCTCGTTCCGTTCCCTGCGCCAGATCGAGGGTGTGGCCGCCCGGATCGCCCACGGCGACCTGTCCGCCCGTATCCTGGTCACCGAGCCGCGTACCACGGAGGTGGGCTCGCTGCAGCGGGCGATCAACACGATGCTCACCCAGAACGAGAGCTCCTTCGCCGCCCAGGTCGTGGCCCAGGAACGGATGACGCGCTTCGTCTCCGACGCCTCCCACGAGCTGCGCACCCCCCTGGCCGCCATCCGCGGCTACGGCGAGCTCTACCGGATGGGCGGGGTGCCCGCGAACAAGACCGGCGAGGTCATGGGGCGCATCGAGACCGAGGCCAACCGGATGGGGCGCCTCGTTGATGATCTCCTCCAGCTGGCCCGGATCGACGAGGGCCGGGAGATGTCGATGGAGCCGGTCAACCTCACCGACCTGGCCGCCGGCGCCCTGAGCGACATGATGGTGCTGGCCCCCGAGCGCGACTGCGGCCTCATCCCCCTCGACCCCCGCGACGAGGCCGCCGGCAAGGAGGCCCCCTCGCTCCAGGTCATCGGTGACCGCGACCGCCTCTCCCAGATCCTCACCAACCTGCTGGGCAACGTGGTGCGTCACACCCCCTCCGGGACGCCGGTGGAGATCGCCATCGGCATGGCGCCCCCGCGTGCCAACCCGACGGCGCAGCCGGTCGTCGTCGTCGAGGTCCGCGACCACGGCCACGGCGTGCCACCGGAGGCGGCCGAGAAGGTCTTCCAGCGCTTCTACCGCTCGGACACCTCCCGCAACCGGGAGACCGGAGGTTCCGGCCTGGGGCTGGCGATCGTGCTGGGGATCGTGGCCGCCCACAAGGGCACGGTCCAGATGCTCCAGACCCCCGGCGGCGGCGCCACCGTCCACATCGAGCTGCCGCCCGCACCGGCCTGGTAGGCCCCGCCGTCGTGCCTCAGGCAGCGCCGGCCGGCCTCGATCACGACAAGAGTGGCACGCGAGACACTGTGTCACGTCGACGTCACGGTGAGGACAGTCCTACGATGGCACGCGTTCCATTTCCAACACGGAGACTGACCCATGGGTGTCATCGAAGCACCGCAATGGCTTCTGCCCGCCTTCACCCGCTCAGTGAAGGCGATTGGCGCCACGCAGCCCCCAGAGGCGATCGGCTCCGCTGGCGAGCTCCTCATTGAGCGCTGGTCCACGCCGGATCGTCGCTTCCACAACCTTCGCCACCTCATCGACATGCTCGCGCGGGTCGACGAGCTGGCCGAGGAGTCGCACAACCCAGACATCATGCGGGTTGCCTGCTGGTACCACGGCTGCGTCTTCTCCTCCGACGTCGAGGAGGTCATCCGCGGCAACGGCGGCGAGGACGAGACCGCCTCGGCCGCCTTCGCCGAGGCCGACCTGCGTCACCTGGGTGTCCCGGCGGAGACGGTCAAGCGGGTGTGCAGCCTCATCGTCAACCTCAAGCGGCACATGCTCGCCGATGACGACATCGACGCTCAGGCCCTCATTGACGCCGACCTGGGGACCCTGGCCGTGGACCCCCAGACCTATACCGAGTACGTGCGACTGCTGCGCGAGGAGTACTCCCACATCCCCATGGAGGAGTACCTGCGCGGTCGCCTGACGATCATCTCCCGGCTCCTGAACCGTGAGCACCTCTTCCACTCCCCGCTGGGCGAGCGCTGGGAGCACCCGGCCCGGGAGAACCTGGCGGCCGAGCAGCGACGTCTCCACGAGAAGCTCGCCAAGCTCGCCGAGGAGCAGGGAGTTCAGACCGACCCGGCGGCCCTGGAGGCCGGGGCCGTTCAGCAGGCGGCGCCTATCGCCACGGTGACCTTATCTGCCAGTCCCGCCGCCGCAGACCCTGCTCCCGGAACTGGCAGGCAGCCGGGCGAGGCTACCGAGCACGACCCCCGCACCCCTCCGCTGGGCCTCCAGGCGCTGCCCGCCGAGGACCTGGCCGGCCCCACCCAGGACGGCGGCGACACCCTGCGCCTGGACCCCACCGCGCTCAGAGCCCTGAGGTCCACTGCGTCAGCGACCGGCGCGACGGCGGCCGCCTCCCCCACCTCCACGGCGCCCTCAGGATCGCCGGCGGCTCCGGCATCATCCGCCTCACCGTCGAGCGCCTCCTCGCCGCATACCCCAGCCCGCGGGATCCCGGCCGTGGCCTCGGCTCGTCACCCCGTCGATGCGCCCGCTGAGCGGGGCGAGGGGCGTGAGGACAAGGACGGCGAGGAGGCGATGACGCACACCGCCTCCATGGAGTCGTGCATCGCGGACCTGGACCTGCTCATGTGCTCGCGCAATCGCTCCGACGACGCAGAGGACCGCCGCGCCCGGGTCCAGGCCGAGCGGGACAAGCTCACCGAGAAGCTGCGGGCCAAGACCCAGGAGGCCAAGGAGCTGCGCGAGGCCCGTACCGGCGAGATCGCCCCCATCACCGAGGAGATCATCGACGACGGCGCCGGGGACCTCTGAGGCGCCCGGACGACCCTTCCCTCAGGGACGGCCCGCCGTCTGCGGGGCCACAGGCCACGATCTGCAGGTCCCCTCCACAGAGCCGACTCCTCGCCCGGTACACCGTCGGTCAGGCCCTTACCGTGAGAGGCACAGCGCGCACCCCAGTGCACCACCAGCACACCGCGCACGGCCCTCGGGCCGCCTCTCACGAAAGGACGCCCCTCATGCCCACCTACTCCGTCGATACCGCTGCGGTGGCCGACACCGCCGCCCGGACCCGTACCCGCATCGCGACGATCCAAACCGAGGTCGATGGCATGCGGGGAGACATCGGCCTGCTCCAGTCCTGCTGGACCGGGACGGCGTCGGACTCCATGGCCGCCTGTGCGGCCGACTGGCACCTCACCCAGCTCCAGGTGCAGTCCAACCTCGATCAGATCAGCCTGGCCCTGGACAACGCCGCCGTGTGCTACGACGACGCCGAGACCTCCAACCAGGGCCGTTTCGCCGGCTCAGCGCCGGCTCCTGCACCGGCCGCGGGCTCGGCTCCCCTGGGCGCCTGGTAGGAGCCGTCCACGGCGGACCGGTGAGGACTGCGCCGCCTCCCGCCCTCAGCGTGAGCGCCACGCCGCCTGCCGGCACAGGGCCCAGCCGACCGGCTCAACACGGACAGGTACGGACCCGGCGGCGGGCCGCCCCTCACGTGCGTGAGAGACGGCCCGCCGCGGTTCCGGGGCCGGCCGACGTCGCGGCCGGGCTACCGGGTGATGACTGGCTCGTCGGCAGTCGCGTCGATCAGTACATGCCACCCATGTCGCCGGCGCCACCGTCGGCCGGGGCGGCCGGGGGCTCGGGCTTGTCGGCCACGACGGCCTCGGTGGTCAGGAACAGACCGGCGATGGAACCGGCGTTCTGCAGGGCGGAGCGGGTCACCTTGACCGGGTCGGCGATGCCGGCGGCCAGCAGGTTGACGTACTCGCCGGTGGCGGCGTTGAGGCCCTCACCGGTGGGCAGGTTGCGCACGCGGTCCACGACCACGCCGCCCTCGAGGCCGGCGTTGGCAGCGATCTGCTTGAGCGGGGCCTCCACGGCGACCTTGACGATCGCGGCGCCGGTGGCCTCGTCGCCCTCGAGCTTGAGGGTGTCGAGGACCTCGGCGGCCTGGAGCAGGGCGACGCCACCACCGGCGACGATGCCCTCCTCGACGGCGGCCTTGGCGTTGCGCACGGCGTCCTCAATGCGGTGCTTGCGCTCCTTGAGCTCCACCTCGGTGGCGGCACCGGACTTGAGGACGGCCACGCCGCCGGCCAGCTTGGCCAGGCGCTCGGAGAGCTTCTCGCGGTCGTAGTCGGAGTCGGAGTTCTCGATCTCCAGGCGGATCTGGGCGGTGCGGGCCTCAATGGCCTCCTTGTCGCCGGCGCCCTCGACCAGGGTGGTGTCGTCCTTGGTGACGACGACCTTGCGGGCCTGGCCCAGGTCCTCCAGGGTGGCGTTCTCGAGCTTGAGGCCGACGGTCTCGGAGATGACCGTACCGCCGGTGAGGATGGCCATGTCCTGCAGCATCGCCTTGCGGCGGTCACCGAAGCCGGGGGCCTTGACGGCCACGGACTTGAAGGTGCCGCGGATGCGGTTGACGACGAGGGTGGCCAGGGCCTCGGCCTCGACGTCCTCGGCGATGATGGCCAGCGGCTTGCCGGTCTGCATGACCTTCTCCAGCAGCGGCAGCAGGTCCTTGACGTTGGAGATCTTGGACTCGACCAGCAGGACGTAGGCGTCCTCCAGGACGGCCTCCTGGCGGTCGGGGTCGGTGACGAAGTAGGGGGAGATGAAGCCCTTGTCGAAGCGCATACCCTCGGTGACCTCGAGCTCGAGGCCGAAGGTGTTGGACTCCTCGACGGTGACGACACCCTCGTGGCCGACCTTCTCCAGGGCCTCGGCGATGAAGGCACCGATCTGCTCGTCGGCGGCGGAGATGGAGGCGGTGGCCGCGATCTCCTCCTGAGTCTCGACCTCCTTGGCGTCGGCCAGCAGGCGCTCGACGACGGCCGCAACGGCCTTCTCGATACCACGGCGAACGGCGATCGGGTTGGCGCCGGCGGCGACGTTGCGCAGGCCCTCACGCACCAGGGCCTGAGCCAGGACGGTGGCGGTGGTGGTGCCGTCGCCCGCGACGTCGTCGGTCTTCTTGGCGACCTCCTTGACGAGCTCGGCGCCGATCTTCTCGTAGGGCTCCTCGAGCTCGATCTCCTTGGCGATGGTCACGCCGTCGTTGGTGATCGTGGGGGCGCCCCACTTCTTGTCGAGCACGACGTTACGGCCCTTGGGGCCCAGGGTGACCTTGACGGTGTCGGCGAGGGTGTTGAGGCCGCGCTCCATGCCGCGGCGGGCCTCCTCATCGAAGGCGATGATCTTGGACATTGAGTTTCCTCCACTGCGTGGTAGGGCGGCCGGTTCGTGCCCGCGACGGACGGATCGGTCCCGGGCGTTCACGTCACGCCCGACGCCGGCCCTCACGTTCCAGCCTGGATGAACTTGGTGCATTCAAGGATGCGTTGTCACTCGAGGTTCCCGAGTGCTAACCGCAATGCTGGCACTCTCAGCCCTTGAGTGCAAGGAGCTCAGTTCTCATCGGCACTGAATCCTCCGACGGCGAAGCGGGGAATCTCGTCGGGCCCGCGGGTGATCCCGCAGGCGGTCCCGCCCCCGCGGCGGTTCCCCGGCTCAGGAGGGCCGGTCTGCGGCCCGTGAGGCGGTGGCCAGCAGGATGAGCGCGCAGGTCCAGGCCAGGGGCGCGGGCCCCGCCGGGGCGCCGTCGGCCAGGACCTTCTCCGGCAGGGCTCCGACAGCGGTGCGGTGCGCCTCCAGCCACGACAGCAGCCGGGCCCCTTCCTCCTCCATCCCCAGCGACAGGGCCGACCAGGCCATGAGGGCGGTCTCCGGCGTCCAGGACACGCCGTCGTCGCGCCAGCTGGAGCCCGGGGCGAGCCCCCCGGCTGGGCGGCGCATGCGCGCGGCCGCCGTCTGCCGCACCGTTCGGGCGCCGGCCAGCGGCCGGGTGAAGGGAGGCAGGACCAGGGCGATGGCGGCGTCGACGTCGTCGCACCTCAGGTGGCGGCCCCAGGCGGGGGCGAAGTTGCGCTCCATGGCGCTGCGCACCGCCGCCACCCGGTCGGCCAGGGCCTGGGCGGGGGCGCCGAGGTCGGCTCCGGCCCGGGTCAGCGCCGTCGCCGCCTCCAGTCCCAGGAGCACCGGGGCGGCTGTGCCCAGAGTGAGGACCGTCTCGGCGACCTCCCAGTAGTCGGGCGAGGTCGCGGGCAGGTGCGAGGGCGTGTCCGTGATGCGCAGGAGCCGGGAGGCCGAGCGCGCCAGAGGCGTCCCCAGGCGGTCACGCAGGTCGGCGGCGAGCACGCCGTCGGCCAGGAACCGGCCCGCGGCCCACAGGAACCATCCGGCGCCGTCGGCCTGGGCGGGGCGGGCGTCCGGCACCCGGCCGCTGCTGGTGTAGCGGGCCTCGAAGCCGCCGTCGGCCCGCTGCCAGGAGGCCAGGTTGCCCAGGACGCCCAGCGCCTCATCGGTCAGGTTCACCGCGCTGAGGCCGGCCGCGGCGAAGGCGGCGTCCCGGGGCCAGACGTAGCGCCAGACGCTCACGGGCGCCGCCACGACCGCACCTGACGGGAAGACCTCCGCCCCCTGCGAGAGGAGTTCGCGCGAGTCGCGGCCCTCCATGCCGGCGCCCCCGGAGGTGGCGGAGGCAGCGCCGGCAGTGGGGGCGGGAGTCGGGGGCGTCGTCGGCCGGGCCGACGGGACGGCAGGGCTTGCGGGGCCAGCGGGGCTGACCGGGCCGAGCATGAACGCGGGTCCGGTCAGGGCCAGCAGGTCGGTCAGGGCGTCGTCGGCCAGGTCCGCCCACCGGCCTTGAGGAAGGTGGGCCGCCTTGCGGCGGGCGAGCGCCTGACGGGCCAGGGCGCCTTGCTGCGAGGTCGTCAGGCCCCACGGTTCGGGGGCCTGGGGAAGGCGGGTCCCCGAGACGTAGGCGACCGTGTCGCCCGGGGCCAGGGGGTACAGGGCCCCTCCCCCGCCCACGACGAGCCCGCCACTGAGCAGCGTCGGAGCGCGGCGGCCGAGGCCCACCAGGTGCGAGCCGCCCCAGAGGGCCGCGGCGGCGGTGAGCGGGACCGCCGCGGCGAGAGTCAGGAACCGACGACGCCCGGGATGCGCCAGTGGCCTCATGCCCCTTTACTGCGGCTTGTAGTCGTCACGCAGGATGACCGCGATCGGGGCGTCTTGGGTGTTCTCCGCGGTGCCCTCCACCACGTTGCTGATCCCCAGTCGCTTGCCGATCTCCTCGGCGGCAGTCCGGGCCTGCGGGGAGCTGAAGTAGACCGTCGACTTGGCCGGCTCCGCGTTCTCGTAGATCCCGGGGATGACCTCCACCGCGGTGAAGCCGCCGTTGGTGAGCTTCTCGCTGGCCCCCTTGGCCAGTCCGTCAGTATTCGTCCCGTTGGCCACCGTGACCCTGGTGGTGAAGTCCACGTTGCCGGAGGGGCTGGCCGAGGCGCTGGGCTTGGCCGAGGCGGCGCCGCCCTTGTTGCCCGCGTTATCCGCTTTGTTGTCCGCGTTCTTGTTGCCACCGGCCTGTCCGCTCTGGGCGGGCTGAGAGGAGGAGGCCGCGCCCGACGAGCCGGAGCCTCCCGCGCCATTGAGGAACAGCGTCACCGCACCCCAGGCGAGCGCCGGGACAATGACGATGATCGCCAGCAGCGGCACCCAGCTGCGCCACCGGGGCACCTGGGCACGGTGCACGCCCACGGGAACCGGGCCGTCATCATCGCCGACGTCGAACTCGTCCTCGGGGTAGTCATAGTTGCTCACGCTCACAAGATACCGGCCCGAGCGTCGTTCGTCGGGTATTGCTCACCACGTCCGGCTCACACTGCGGTGACATCGGGCCCGGTAAGATCCTGCGGGTGCCCCAGGTAGGCCGTTAGGCTCATTGCGTGACATCCGCCAAGCCCCTGTCCGAGATCATTGATCCCTCCTGGGCGCGCGCCCTGGCCCCCGTGGAGCCCACGGTCCACGAGATCGGGGAGCGGCTGCGCCAGGAGGTGGCCTCCGGCGCCGGGTACCTCCCGGCGGGCACCGACGTGCTGCGCGCCTTCACCTACCCGATGGAGGACGTGCGCGTCCTCATCGTCGGTCAGGACCCCTACCCCACCCCGGGCCACCCCATGGGGCTGAGCTTCTCGGTGGCGCCCGGCGTCAAGCCCCCGCGCAGCCTGGAGAACATCTTCCGCGAGCTGGTCAGCGACCTGGGCGTGCCCCGGCCGACGTCGGGGGATCTGACGCCGTGGTGCCGACAGGGCGTCATGCTGCTCAACCGGGTTCTCACGGTTCGCCCGGGGGCGCCGGCCTCACACAAGGGCTGGGGCTGGGAGAAGGTCACGCAGCGGGCGATCGAGGCCCTGGTGGAGCGCGGCGGCCCGCTCGTGGCGATCCTGTGGGGGCGACCGGCGCAGTCGCTGACCCCGATGCTGGGACGGACCCCCATCATCGCCTCACCGCACCCGTCCCCGCTGTCGGCCTCGCGCGGGTTCTTCGGCTCGCGCCCCTTCAGCCGCGCCAACACGATCCTCACCGAGATGGGGGCCGCGCCCGTGGACTGGCGCCTGCCCTGAGACGACGTCGGACCCGACCCGGTCAGTGCTGGCCAGGCCCCATCGGCGGGCTCGCTCCTGCGAGGGCTGCTCAGCCGGAGAAGGACATCACCACCGACAGGACGATCAGGACCACTCCCAGCACGCCTTCGGCCGCTCCGACCCACTGGACCGGGATGAAGAAAAGGGTGTGGATGTTACGCAGGCCTCTCGCAGCGTCCGTACTCGCCTGCCCGACGAGGTACTCGATCTGTTGGTGCGCCTCTCCACGGTTTGCCGGCGGCGGTGTTCCCGGCGCCACCTGGAAGGTTCCGTGAGCCACACGGTCCCACATCTCGCAGCGCATCTGCTCCTTGAACGCCTCGATCTTCTTGGCGGGAGCCACCGCATTCACCTGTTGCCCGAAAAGGTAGTTGGCCACCCCAGCCACGATGAACCCGAGTCCATACCCAAAAGAGACCGCCGCGTTGCCACGACCAAGAAACGCCTGGAAGGTCACCCCCACAATACCCGCGACCAGTAAGGTGATGAAGACGCTGAGAATGCCCCAGCCACGCCAGATAATCATGACGGCAACGTAACGGCGCCCGGCTTGGAGGGCCACGGGGATAACTCTCCACCAGAAGACAGCACCCCCGCCCCCGTCAGCGCTCACTCCTGCGGCCCGCCACTGGGGCGCCCCGACGACGATCAGGCCGCCCCCTCGAAACATGGCCGGGGTCCATCTGGTAGACACGGCCCCATGCCCACACGCCAGCCAGACCAGTCGGAACACTCCGCCCAGCCCGTTCTCGCCGCCCCCGACTCACAGCCCTCGTCACCGTCTCGGGCCCGCCACGCCGCCGGCCCGGCCACGATCGACCTGGACCAGATCGCCCAGTTCCTTCCGCGCACCGGCATCGGCACCGACGTGCACGCCTTCGCCGCCCCCGACTCGGGCACCCCCATGCACCTGGCCTGCCTGGAGTGGCCCGGTGAGGTGGGCCTGGCCGGTCACTCCGACGGCGACGTCGTCGCCCACGCCTGCTGCGACGCCCTGTTCTCGGCCGCCGGGCTGGGCGACCTGGGCTCGAACTTCGGCACCGCCGAGCCCCAGTGGAAGGGAGCCTCCGGGACTGCGCTCCTGAGCGAGGCCGCCCGCCGGGTGCGCGAGGCCGGCTTCGAGATCGGCAACATCGCCGTCCAGCTCGTGGGCGAGCGCCCGCGCGTGGCCGCACGCTCCGCGGAGGCCTCCCGGGCACTGTCCGAGGCCGCCTCCGCCCGGGTCTCCTTCTGCGCCACCACCACCGACCACCTGGGCTTCCTGGGCCGCACCGAGGGCCTGCTCGCCGTCGCCACCGCCCTGGTCTATCCGGTGCCCGACGCCGTCCGCGCGGTCGTACCGTAGGCCGCCGGTTCGTACCGTAGGCCGCCGGTTCGTACCCTGAACCCCCGAACGCGAGGCATAAGGTACGAACGCGACGTCGGCAATCTCTGGAAAAAGCCCTAACCCCAGTAGACACCGGTGGCGGGCGCCCAGGTAGCCTGTGCCTGTGAGCATCACCCCCACTGAGCCCCCTGAGTCCACGGGCCCCGCCACCTCCCCCGCCCACGCGGGCGCGCCGGCCCTGCGTCTGTACGACTCCGCCGCCCGCGCGATCGTGCCGCTGGCCCCCACCGCCACCCCCGGCCTGGTGACGATCTACCTGTGTGGTGCCACCGTCCAGGGTTCACCCCACATCGGCCACATGCGCAGCGGTATCGCCTTCGACGTCCTGCGCCGCTGGCTGGAGCGCGGCGGCCAGGAGGTCCGCCTCATCCGCAACGTCACGGACATCGACGACAAGATCCTCAGCAAGTCCGCCGCCGCCGAGCCGCCGGTGCCGTGGTGGGCCTGGGCCCAGCGCTTCGAGCGGGAGTTCGACGCCGCCTACCGCGCCCTGGGCGTGGCCGCCCCCACCTATGAGCCGCGCGCCACCGGCCACATCCCCGAGATGATCGGCCTGGTCCAGCGCCTGCTGGACGCCGGCCACGCCTACATCGGAGAGTCCGGCAACGTCTACTACGACGTGCGCTCGCTGCCGGACTACGGGTCCCTGACCAACCAGCGTCTGGAGGACCTGGCCACCACCGAGGACGAGTCCCAGCTCGATGACGACGTCGAGGCCGACAAGCGCGACCCGCGCGACTTCGCCCTGTGGAAGGCCGCCAAGCCCGCCGAGCCGGCTGACGCCGCCTGGGACGCCCCCTGGGGTCGGGGCCGGCCCGGCTGGCACCTGGAGTGCTCGGCCATGTCGCGCCGCTACCTGGGTGAGACCTTCGACATCCACGGCGGCGGCATCGACCTGCGTTTCCCGCACCACGAGAACGAGCAGGCCCAGTCCCACGGCGCCGGCTGGGGCTTCGCGCGCCACTGGGTCCACAACGCCTGGGTGACCATCAAGGGCGAGAAGATGAGCAAGTCGCTGGGCAACTCCCTGGTGGTGGCCGAGCTGCTCAAGCGCTACGACGCCGCCGTGCTGCGCCTGGCCCTGGGCACCGTCCACCACCGCTCCACCGTGGAGTTCTCCGAGGAGACCCTGGCCGACGCCGCCGCCCTGTGGGAGCGCCTGTCCGGTGCGATCCTGCGGGCCTACGAGTTCTGCGACGGCGGGGACGCCAACCCCGTCGACGCCCCCGCCGAGCAGGTGCGCGCCCGGGCCCTGCCGGCCGAGTTCACCGCCGCCATGGATGAGGATCTCAACCTGGCCGGCGCCATGGCGATCGTCCACGCCACCCTCAAGGCCCTCAACGTGGCCCTCACCCAGGCCGCCCCCAGTGGCGGACAGGGGGCCGACGACGACCTGCGCGCCTCAGTGACCGGTCTCGCCCTGGACCTGCGCGCCCAGCTCGACGTCCTGGGCCTGGACCCACTGGCCGAGCCCTGGCGCACCCGGGTGCTCGACGGCGCCGGCTCCTCCCAGGGCGGCGCCGCCATGGAGGCCCTCGACCGGCTCATCCGCCACGACCTCGACGAGCGGGCCCAGGCCCGCGCCGCCAAGGACTGGGCGCGCGCAGACGCCCTGCGTGACAAGCTGACCGGGGCCGGCGTCGTCGTTGAGGACTCCCCCTCGGGCGCCCGCTGGCACCTGGCCTGAGCGGCCCCACCACCCACGACTCTTTCGCATCAACTCGCACCGTCACGAACAGGAGGCCGGATGCCCGGCAACGAGCAGTACCCCGGTGCCAAGCGCCGCCCCGGCTCGAAGAAGGGCCCCACGAAGGGCTCGGGCGGCCAGCGCCGCAAGGGCCTGGAGGGCAAGGGCCCCACCCCGCGCGCGGAGAACCGCGTCGGCCACCCCAAGGCCCGGGCGAAGGCCCGCGCCGAGTCCCGGGCCGCCCAGCCCACCCGCGCCAAGCAGCTGGAGAAGATCAAGCGCCGCTTCGACGTGCCCAAGGGCCACGAGATCCTGTGCGGGCGTAACGCCGTGGCCGAGGCCGCCTACGCCTCGGTGCCCATCACCCGGGTCTTCATGGCGGTCTCAGCCCAGTCCGACGAGCGTCTGGGAGCCGTGGTGCGCCGCGCCGCCCTGCTGGGCGCCCCGGTGCTGGAGACCACTAAGCTGGACCTGGACGCCCTGACCGACTCCGCCGCCCACCAGGGCGTGGCCATCGAGGTGCCCGCCTACGAGTACACCACCGCCCGCGACCTGCTGGAGCGCGCCCGCGCCCTGGGACGCACGCCGCTGCTCGTGGCCCTGGACCAGGTGACCGACCCCCACAACCTGGGCGCGGTCCTGCGCAGTGCCGGGGCCTTCGGGGCCGACGGCGTCATTGTCCCCGAGCGTCGCTCGGTGGGGGTCAACGCCACCGTGTGGAAGGTGTCGGCCGGCGCCGCCGCCCGGGTGCGCGTGGCCCGCGAGACGAACCTTGTGCGCGCCCTGGAGCAGCTGAAGAAGGAGGGGTGCTTCGTCGTCGGCCTGGACGGCTCGGGCAGTACGGCTGTCGAGGACCTCACCCTGGCCGACTCGCCCCTGGTGCTGGTCACCGGCGCGGAGGGGGCTGGCCTGTCCCGCCTGGTGCGCGAGACCTGCGACGTGCTGGCCTCGGTGCCGATCAGCCGCAGTGTGGAGTCCCTCAACGCGGCCGTGGCCACGGGTATCAGCCTCTACGAGGTCGACCGCCTGCGCCGCCGGGCCGCCGACGCAGGCAGCTGACCCCCGCTGCCGTTGACGGCCGGCCGCCCCCGGCGGAGCCTGCTGATCCGGCCGAACCGACTGATCCGGCCGCTCCCGGCAGGGAAAGTGCCCGGTTTACACTTCCCCATGACGGCCCCGTTGCTGACACAATGGGCCGCATCCGATCCACAGGAGGTCCCCATGGCCCAGGACGCTTCGCAGCGCTGGAACCGCACCGACGGCGTGCTCATCGCGCCGGGCACGACGCCGGAGGCGGTCGCAGACGCCTTCGCCGAGCGCGGGGTGGTCGTGCGCCTGGAGTGGTTCCCGGCCACCACCCATCTGCTCAGCCTGACCCTCATGACCGACGTCGAGGGCCGGGTCGCGGTGACGCCGCCCTCCCGCGGGGGCGTTGTGCCCGGTCCGAGTGTCAGTGAACTCGTGGAGTCCCTGGCCCGGGAGTTCACGGCCGATGTCGCCGTGGGCCCGGCGGCCTTCAACGCCCTGCCCGACGACGTCGAGCTGCCCACGATCTCCCACCACGGCTCGGCCAGCGCCCGTACCGTGGTGATCTCCCCGATGAGTGCCTACATGGTGCCGCTGCAGGCCACCCTGCTGGAGCGGCCCCTGGCGGTGGCCTCGGCGCCGAGCCTGGACCGCCGCATCGTCATGTACTCCGGTGAGGGCACGGAGCTGGGCACCTTCGGCTGGGACGAGGAGTCCCTGCCGGCCCTGGTGCTGACCTCCGACTCCGAGGACATGTCCATCCGCGCCATCCCCACTGGGGACCCGGAGGACGACGCCGTCTTCTCCTGGGGCATGACGTCGCGCTACGTGTGGGGCGGGGTCAAGGAGCCCGGCCCGGCCCTGAAGTCCCTGGTGGATGAGCTCCTGGCGGACCTGACCGACGCGTCGGGGATCGTCGACGCCGTCCCGGGAGCGGACCTGGAGGCCGCGGCCGCCGCCATTGTCCAGCCCGGCATCGAGGGTTTCGCCGCCATGCTTGAGGCCCTGGGCCTGCCTGACTGGGTGCTGGAGGTCCTCACGGGCCGCCTGGCGCCGGTGGAGGTTCCCGGCGTCGTCGTGCACGAGCCGCGCGGACTGTCCAACGCGGTGGGCCGCAGCGTGGGCCTGCTGCTGGCTGACCCCTCCACCCCGGGCTCGGCCTTCTGGCAGGGCTATGTGCGCACGGTGACGGACAAGCCGTGGGCGGTGCGGGGTGCCGCGCTGCTCGAGGCGGGTCTGGGCGGGGCTCTCGTGGGGGCTGCCGTGCGCCGTCGTCGCTCGACCGGCAGCATCCCGGGCGGCATGGCGGCCGTGGGGGCCTTCCTGCTGGTGGACGCCATCACCGAGGTCTCGCTGGCCTCCTGGACGCGACACCGCGAGCTGCGCCGCCGCGCCGACGAGGAGATGGCCCTGGTCGCCGAGGAGCTCGGCGCCTGAGAGCCCGCCGCCGGGGACACCTGGCGCAGCCCGCAAGCCGCAGGTGCGCCGGCGGGTTACTCGGGCATCCCCCGGCTCAAGATAATCAACAACGGCACCACGCCAGCGACGAGAATATGCAACAGCACCACCAGGGCGAAGATCAGCGACCCCTTCTCGGTTCGGGACATGCCGTGGTGCTTCCCTATGCTCAGCGCCCCCGGGTCGCCGTTCAGGATCGAGGCGCGGTAGAACACCGGGACCACCTGGCCGGGCTGCACGACGAGCTCAAGACGCGGCTTGGGACTGAGAAAGGCCGCGAAACGGTAGGACACAACGCTCACCGGCCCCGGCGGCACCGCGATCCTCACGGACTGGCCCGCGGACAGGCGCATCGTCCAGCCGTTGATCGTGATGGACACGGTGCTCTTGCCCGGCAGTGAGACGGACGGGTCGAAGTACAGGTCGATGAAGGCGCTGTTGTCCGGCATCGCCCCGGGCAGGGCCTGAAATGCGGGCGCGTCCTCACTCATATCCCCGTCACGGCCCTTCTCATCGTCTCAGCTGATCAAGGCCAGACTATCAACCAGCCGGACGCCATCGGCGCCCTCGCCCCGCCCGGTCTGCTCAGCGAGCCTTACTCCCCCTTGAACTTCATGCCGGCGGTGAAGCCGTGAGGGTTGGCGGCGTAGTCGGCCAGGGTCTGTTCGTCGCGGGCGGCGAACTCGGCGTCGTCCTCGGGCGTCGGCTCATCGGTGTCGTCGTCGACGACGATCGCCTCCATCTCCTGGGTGTCCCCGTTCCCCAGGTAGGCCCGTTCGTCACGGTGCTGGGGCAGCACCGTGGCCACATAGTCGTCCACCGCCTCCTGGGTGGTGACGTAGCGGTTCTGGGCCTCGGACATGTACCAGCGGTGCTCGAGGATCTCGTGGAAGATCTCGGCGGGCTCCAGCTTGCGGCGCATCTCGACGGGGACGGAGTGAATGGTGGGCTCGAAGACCTCCGCCAGCCAGGCGTGGGCCACGAGCTCGATGGGGTCGTCGCTGCGGCCGGTGATGGCCCGGTAGGCCTCCAGGTCGTTGAGCATGCGCTGGCCCTGGCGCTCCTGGACGTCCAGGCCGGTCAGTCGCATCACCTGGCGGTGGTAGTGGCCGGCGTCGACGACCTTGGGTTGAATGGTGATGTGGTTTCCCTGGGAGTCGGTGTTCATGGTGAGCTCGGCGACGTCGTAGCCCATCTCGTTGAGCTTCTCGACCCGGCGGCGCAGGCGCCAGCGCTCATCCATGGAGAAGGACTCCTTGGCGGTGAGCACGTCCCACAGCTCGGTGTAACGGCTGACGATCCGGTCCCCCACCTCAATGGTGTCCACGCTCGGCTCCAGCAGGGCACCGGCCTGGAGGTCCATGAGCTCGCCGATAATGTTGGTGCGGGCCACGTCGATGTCGTAGAGGCGCTTGCCGTCCGTAAGACCCTCGGGGTGGAGCTCCCCGGTCTCGGCGTCCACCAGGTAGGCGGCGAAGGCCCCGGCGTCACGACGGAAGAGTGTGTTGGACAGGGACACGTCCCCCCAGTAGAAGCCCAGCAGGTGCAGGCGCACCAGCAGCACGGCGAGCGCGTCAATGAGTCGGGTGGCGGTCTCGGGCCGCATGTACTGGCTGAACAGCGCCCGGTAGGGCAGGGAGTAGGACAGGTGCTCGGTGATAAGCACTGAGTTGAGCTCCTCACCGGTGACGCTGCGGCGGCCGGTGATGACCGCCGTCGGATGCACGCAGGGCGCCCCCAGTCGCACCAGGTCGCGCAGGAGCTCGTACTCGCGGTGGGCCACGGACTCGCCGATCTCCTTGACCGCGATGACGCGCTCAGAGAGGTTGACGAAGCGCACGATGTGGCGGGACAGACCACGGGGCAGCGCGGCGAGGACCTCGGTGGGCCACTCCTCCAGCGCCGTCTCCCAGGGGAGGTCGAGCAGCGCCGGGTCAATGGTCGCCGCCGTGATCTTCATGGACTGGGACATGACGTCATTCTTTCAGGCAGGAACCCAATTTGCTTTTCGAGACATGAGCAGCCGACCACACTTCTTCCCGTGCCGGCCGCTGAACCTCCCCCGCCGGCTGGCCTCCGCCACCGGCCCCCTTGGTGAGTGCGACGACGGCGCCGCCCCGGGACAGGGGAACGGCGCCGTCGTGCTCAGCATCCTCAGGCGGGCAGGCGCTTGCCGGTGGAGGCGGAGAAGATGTGCTCCTGACCGGGGCGGATCCGCACGTAGACGGTCTCACCCGGCTCGGGGGCGGTGCGCGGAGGCACGCGCACGATGATCTGGCTGGAGTCCTCACCGGAACCGAGCTTGGCCTCGGATTCCTCGGCGCCGACGAGCTCACCGTAGATGTAGGCGTCGGAGCCCAGCTCCTCCACGAAGGACAGGCGCACCGGGATGGAGTGCTCGTCCTGGGCGGAGACGACGTCGAGCGACTCGGGCCGGAACCCGATGGTCACCTTGCCGCCGTCCTCGGGGGTGATGGCGTCCAGGGTCGCCTTGGACAGCTGGATCTTGGCGGCGCCGACGGTGGCGACGTCCCCCTTGATCGTGAACTGCCCCAGGTTCATGGCCGGCGAGCCGATGAAGCCGGCGACGAACTCGTTGGCGGGGTGGTCGTACATCTCACGCGGGGTACCGACCTGCTGGAGCACGCCGTCCTTGAGGACCGCGATGCGGTCACCCATGGTGAGGGCCTCGGTCTGGTCGTGGGTGACGTAGACCGTGGTGACGCCCAGCGAGCGCTGGAGCGAGGCGATCTGGGTGCGGGTCTGCACACGGAGCTTGGCGTCCAGGTTGGACAGCGGCTCGTCCATGAGGAAGACCTTGGGCTTGCGCACGATGGCGCGGCCCATGGCCACACGCTGACGCTGACCACCGGAGAGGGCCTTGGGCTTGCGGTCCAGGTACTCGGTCAGGCCGAGGATCTTGGCGGCCTCGCGCACGCGCTTGTCGATCTCGGCCTTGGGGGTGCCGGCGATCTTGAGGGCGAAGCCCATGTTGTCGTGCACGGTCATGTGCGGGTAGAGCGCGTAGTTCTGGAAGACCATGGCGATGTCACGGTCCTTGGGCTGAACATCGGTGACGTCGCGGTCACCGATGAGGATACGACCGGCGTTGACGTCCTCCAGGCCCGCGAGCATGCGCAGGGAGGTGGACTTACCGCAGCCGGAGGGGCCAACGAGTACGAGGAACTCGCCATCGGCGATCTCGAGGTTGAGAGAGTCAACACTGGGGCGGTCATTGCCCGGGTAAATACGTGTGGCGTTCTCGAAAGTCACAGTTGCCATGGGTGGTGCTTCCCTTCACCGGCAGGTACGTGCCGGACGATCCGTCGTGAAAGGTGCCGATGCGTGTCCGCATTGACACGTGCCGCGGTCAGCCGTTCGACCGCGGACGGGCTCATCTTGACACAGGTTTCCCGCTTTGACCAGCGATTCGCAGCAATCAGTCAGGGCAGTCCTCGACAGTCCTCGACAGCCCTCGACAGTCCTCGACAGTCCTCGACGGCGGTGGCGGCCGGTGGAGGCTTCCCCATCCCCGCCGTCGGAAACCATCCGACCCGATACCGGCAATGCGGCTCCATCACTGGCTTTACTCCCGCGACATGGCCCACAGTCGGGCGAAGAGCCCCACAGCTTCGGGGCACCCACGAGTGGATCCGGCCCGGTACTGTGGGGGCCATGACGCAGAACTTCGACGCGCACCCGGGCGAGCCGGTCACCCTGAGCAAGCTGCGCGCCGGCACCACAGTGGGGGGATACCGGCTTCTGCGTCGCCTGGGCGCCGGGGGCATGGGCGTGGTGTGGGAGGCCACCGATGAGGGTGGGCGCCACGTGGCCATGAAGATCCTCCACCCGCAGATCGCCGCGGACCCCACGGCTCGGCGCCGTCTGGACCGGGAGGCCAGCGTCCTGGCCCGGGTGAGGGACACGCGCGTGGCGCGCATCCTGGACATCGAGACCGGGGACGGCTCCCAGGGCATCACCTTCGTCATCACCGAGCTCATCGAGGGCCCCACCCTGCAGCATGAGGTGGAGCATGAGGGCGTCTACGACCTGACCACTGACGCCCGCGACCTGGCCGACCTGGCCCACGGGCTGGTCGACTCGCTGCGCGCGGTGCACGCCGCCGGCGTCATCCACCGCGACCTCAAGCCCTCCAACGTCATGCTCAGTGCGCAGGGGCCGGTTCTCATCGACTTCGGCATCGCCCAGGTGGCCGACGACGTCCGGCTCACGCAGACCGGCCAGGTCACGGGTACGCCGGGGTTCATCCCTCCGGAGATGCTCGACGGCGGGGAGCCGAATGCCGACGTCGACTGGTACGCCTGCGCGGGCGTGCTCCTGTTCACCGTCACCGGGCTGGCTCCCTTCGGTTCGGGGGCCTGGCAGGTGGTCTTCCGGCGCGTCTACGCGGGCACCCCGGAGCTGGGCAACCTGGAGGAGGAGAATCCGGCGCTGGCGCGGGCGTTCACGGCGGCGCTCGCCCCTGAGGCGGAGAACCGTCTGAGCCCGGACGGCCTGCTGGAGGTGCTCGATGAGATCGCCGAGGGCGGGACCGGGCAGGAGGCGGTCGATCGGCTCCTGGGGCCCGAGGACGAGGAGCCGGAGTCCAGTGAGCTGGAGCGGAGCACCAGCACTTTCGTTCCTGGCTACGGTTCGACCTCGGGGTCGCCTCGCGATGCTCGTAGTGCGACCTCGGCCTCCCCGGCCGCATACGGCAGTCCCATCTCTGCGCCCTCCGGCGCGGAGGGCGGGTACGGGTACTCGGCGCCGTCGGCCGCTTCTGGCGCTTCCGCCCAGCCCCCACCGGCCATCCCGCCGCGTCAGTGGTACCAGAACAGTTCGGCGATGCCCTCCAGGGGGGCGCAGTCGATGCAGTACGGCGTGGGTGCTCCTGCGCCTGCGGCCTCCTCGGGGGCGTACCCGCGTCCGGCGCCGTCGGGGCAGGTGCCGATGTTCCCCTACTCCGGCCAGCATCCGACGGCGTATCAGCCCGGCTACTCCCAGGCCGTCGCCGGTCCGACGGCTGCGTCGTCGGCGGGAGCGATGACGGGGCCGATGGCAGCCGGCGCCCCAGGGGCGCAGGTGCGCCGGTTCAGCTCCCCCAGCCGTCCGGGAGAGCTGCCCCAGTGGGCGCAGGAGCCGGTGCGTCGTCCGCTGGCGATGCTGGCCACATGGTTCATGCTGGCCTCTATCGGGATCGTCAGGCCGGGTTTGATGGCGATTGCTGGGGTGATTCTGATAGTGGTGGCCGGCGCTGTGGGCCGGGCCCAGGACGCTCGGCGTTGGAACCGGCTTCAGCGCGGCGGCACCTCGCCGTCGGACAACTCCCGCATGTGGGCGATGACCCCGTGGTATCTGTTGCGTTCGCTGGTCTCTGCTAGCTTCGCTTTTCTCCTGGCCATAGGGACCGCGGTCGTCCTCCTCACCGCCGCTTACTCGATGGGTGCGGCGAACGACGACGCCCTGATTCTCGGATCGTTCCCCCCCAATAGTCGTATCTACATCCTCTATTTCGTCGCGGTCGCCCTGTACCTTCTCATCCTGTGGCTGGTGCCGTGGGGGGCGGCGACGCGACGCGGTGGCGCGCATATTCTCAATTCCTTCACCCCCAGTGACAATGGCCGAAGGAATCTGGTGATGGCGATGCTGGGTGTTGGTGCCGTGTTCTTCGTCTTGACATTCGCCGGAGCGCTGCCGATTCCGAGCCTGGTTCCTTTCGGGAGCTGAGATGCCGCCTCGGCGGCGGACGCCGTGGTTCCCTGGCGGCTTTGGCCTCCGGGCCTGGTGACGCGGGTGAGATGCTGGCTCCGGCCTGGGCCCAGTCAGCGGAAGAAGGGGAAGCCTCCGAAGCGGAGGGTTGTGCCGCGGTAGGCCCGGATCGCTTGGACGGAGCACACCAGCACGTGGACCACGACCATTCCCAGGGCCATCATGATCGGGGTGCCCCACGGCATGAAGGATGGAGATTCATCGACGTCGTTCGCGATGGAGGCCACGGCAATCTGGATTGCTATGAGGGCCAGCTCCACCAGCAGCAGTGTCAGTCCCCAGCTCGCTGCCAGGCGGCGATTCGTCCGGGCCGGCTCACGCAGGTCCTTCTTGTTCCACAGGCCGACCACCATCATCGCGACCGCCGCCAGTAGCACGTTGAACCCCGGCAGAAACGCCAGCAGTGCCAGAAGCCCTGTGCTCCAGGCCTCGGCACCCGATGGAGCACGCACCTTGACTGGTGCCGGAGCCATCATCGGCGCAGGCAGCATCCCGGGGGCCGGCGCACCTGGAGTCCCAGGCGCGGGGAAGGCCCCGTAGCCCGTCACTGGACCCGGCACGGACCGCCTTGCCGGGTCGACCTCCGGCGCCGACTCCTGCACCGTGTAGTAACCACCCCAGGACCCAGCCACCTCGGGCTCCCGCACCTCACTCATGCAGCTCCTCACTCACTCGTCACCAGAGCGGCCGACCCTACCCGAACCAGGCTCACCAGCGCCATTGCCCGCAGCCTGGGCGACTTCTGCCTCCTTGCCGGCTCGACGCTCCCGGCCCCGTTGACGACGGCGTTCCCGAACTTCCCTCACCTTCTGATGAGCAGCAGCCTTAGTTGCCATCCACTCCGGAATCCACTGCGGATCCCGAGGGAACTGATCCAGCTCAAACGCGGCATCACCATTCCTGACAGGTTCATCATCAATCTCCGGCTCACGCATCCAGTCCGCCTCCTGATGCAGCACCCCCTCAGCGGCCTCCATCCAAAAATGCGAGTACAACCACGCACCCCGATGTGAATCCGCCTGAGACGGACGCACATCATGAAACGCGAACCTCACCTCACGAGGGAGATGAACAGACTTTGAGGCTTATTCATAGGGG
>NZ_MSKS01000058.1 GCF_001937445.1 Actinomyces oris
GCATGATTCCGCGGTTCTGTTACAGGCATGAAGAACGCGAAGGCTCCTTTGTCACCGATTTGGACACAACACGGTCACCATCGCGGGACCTCACCAGAGACTCCGGCAGCGACTCCAACACCGGCGACGCGTCCAGGCCGTCAAAGCGACATAACCCGGCCGTGAGCGCGCAGGAGGCCGGCACGCGTGGTGACGGTGCGGACCGGGCTGCGGCATTAGGCTGTCCCCATGCGCCTCCACGTTGCCGACCACCCCCTCATCGACCACAAGCTCTCCGTTCTGCGTGATGAGAAGACACCGTCGGCGGTCTTCCGCCAGTTGGTGGATGAGCTCGTCACCCTGCTCGCCTACGAGGCCACTCGCGAGGTGCGCACCGAGGAGGTCGAGATCCGCACTCCCGTGGCGCTGGCCCAGTGCCGCCGCCTGGCCGACCCGCACCCGATCGTGGTGCCGATCCTGCGCGCGGGCCTGGGAATGCTCGAGGGCATGACCCGCCTGCTGCCCACGGCGGAAGTCGGCTTCCTGGGGATGAAGCGCGACGAGGACACCCTGGAGGTGGAGACCTACGCCAACCGCCTGCCCGAGGACCTCTCGGGCCGCCAGTGCTTCGTCGTCGACCCCATGCTCGCCACCGGTCACACCCTCGTGGCCGCCATCGACTACCTGCTGGAGCGCGGGGCGCGCGACGTCACCGCGCTGTGCCTCATCGCCGCGCCCGAGGGGGTCAAGACGCTGGAGGAGGCGGTCGGCGAGCGCGCGAATGTCACGGTGGTGACCGCCGGGGTGGATGAGCGCCTCAACGAGCACGCCTACATCGTGCCCGGTTTGGGCGACGCCGGTGACCGCCTTTACGGCATCGTCGACTGACTCACCGGCTCTCGCCCGCCGCGTCATTTCAACGGCGCGCTCGAAGGTTAATGTTCCCATTCTGTGACCTCGAGCCATAGATTTCGTTAGGCTCGGGAGACATGACGACGGGGCACTCACCTTCTTCCGGAGACTACGACGCAACGACGGCGCTCAGCAGATTCGCCTCACCGCGGGACCTCGAACGGATCGCCGAGACCCGTCCCGACCTGCACTCGATCCTGGCGGCCAATCCGTCGATCCCGCCTCGGGCCCGCAAGATACTGGAGCGGTCCGACGACGCCGTCGTCCAGGAGGTGCTGGCGCGCCAGGCCGGTCGTGGCGCTCAGGCCGGTCGTGGCGCCCAGCCAGCTCGGCCGGCACAGTCTCCTGTCCCGGGGGAAATCAGCCCAATGGCGCCGACGATGGCGGTGGGAACGGCTGCCGGGACAATGGGGGCGCCGCCCCAGCAACCGGTTCCCGCCAGTTCCGGGTACGCGCAGATTCCTCAGGAGTATGGCGCTCACCAGTCGGGGGCGCCCGGAGCGCTACCACAGGGAGGCTCACTTCAAGGGGCCTCCCCTCAGGGGTATGGGGCCGCGGCGCCTCAGTCCCCGCAGGGGCCGCCCCGGCAGGCCGCTCAGGCGGCGCAGGCTTTTGCGGCGCCGCAGCCCGTCGCGCCGCAGCCCGTCGCGCCGCAGCCGGCCGCCCAAGCGTACTCGGCGTCCTCGATGCAGGCAGCGGCTCAACCCGTGGACCAGCAGACCGCGATGCCGCCCGGGGTACCGAGCGGAGCGCCGTCGGGATACGGAGTGGGCCAGGGCCAGACTGATGACTCGGGGCAGGCGTACGGTTCGGGCCAGCCGGTCGCGCCGGCCTATGGGGCTCCGATGTATGCGCCGCCGGCGCAGGCTCCGAAGAAGCGCCGTCTGCTCAAGGTGGTCGCTGTCGTTCTGCCGATCATTCTCGTTCTGGGCGTTGGTGGCGTGGCCGCCTGGTATTTCCTGGGGCGCAGTGAGGTCTACTTGGGTTCAACGTACGTGACTCCGTCGGGTGCTTGGGCGAACGGTGCGGACAAGGCCTGGAGCATCGACGTCGATTCTTATGAGGATCCTTACGTGTTCGGCGATTATCTGGTGATAGTCGACAAGGGGTCTGACACCCTGACCGCCTACAGCCCGCTGGGCGGCAACATGAAGGAAAAATGGAAAACCACTGTTGATGACGGAGACTTCAGTTCATCACACGACACATCCTCCGTTCTCCTGAAATGGGGGGACAACACGCTGGTTCACAAGTCCACCCTCATCGACCTGAAAACCGGGAAGACCTCAAAGGCACCCTGGGGAGAAAGCAATCCCGCAGTAATTGCCGGCGACACCGCTATTTCCTGTAAAGCAAGCGACAAGTGCACCGCCTGGGGGGCGAACAAAGAACAGAAGTGGTCGCGCAAGATCGGTGGAACGGGGAGCCCCTTCAAATCACTGAACATGTTCAACCCGACTTTCTTGGTCAAAGACGAGCAGCGTTACCTTGCGCTGTTCAACGCTGTCATCAATATCGATAACGGTGAGACCCTGTTCCTCGGAGGGGGATCGAAGGCCGACTCGGACCTCGTCACCTGGTACTTCCAGGACGGCTGGGGGACCCTGGAGCTGGAGGACGGCTCTGACTCCGGTTCGAGTTCATCAACCGACAGGGAGTACAAAGTGACAGTTTATAATTTCAAGGGGAAGAAACAGGGTAGCTATCGAGAGACTCTGCCTGTGCACGAGAATGTTGTCGAGGAAGACAAAAAACTCCCCACAGCCAAGGAGCATCGCACATACTTCAAGGACCAGGACTTCAGTGACGCCAACTTGACTGCGAAATCAAACAGCGACGGCTGCATCACTCGGATCAAGCCGAAGAAAGGCAGTTCCATCAACGTTCCCGAGGCGGACACAAGCAGCATCTCCTCCGGATGCCCGTCTGCGGCAAAGAGCTCTGAGGACGGCCGCGTCGTCAAGTTGATGGTACTGAATCGCGGGGACGCCAACACGATCACTGGGCTCATCAACGTCAAGACCGGAAAAGAGATTAAGTTCAGCGGAATCGACTTGGAGAATGACGATACGCTCATCATTGCCAAGCCCGATCTCATCATCGGCTACAACAAGTTTGACGGCAAGGTCACCGGCTTCAAACCGGCCTCCTAGGGCGGTGGCCGCAGCGGCGCTGATGCGGCACTGTCGGTGACGTTCCGCGGGCCGGACGCCATCTGCTCTTCAGCAGGGGACGCCTCACGCCAGGGGACTGGATTCCGGTTCTCGACGGCGTCGAATGCCCTCACTCTCGCTTTCGCAGCTCCACGCCAGCCCTGGCCAAGAGCCTCCGCACCCGAGTGATGGAGTAACCCGATTGAGTCGAAATCTGCTGAACTGACATCCCTTTTGCATACTCATCCGCCATGATTTGGGCGACGCGATCCGAGAGCCAGTCGCTCATCCGCTCATTTGGCTCCAGGTGCGGCAGAGGGTCGATATCACCACCGCCGTACCCCCGCTGAGCCTTACCCTGCGGCGTTGTCTCTTCATCCGACTCATTGCCCCACACGGACCAGCCCGGTCGCACATAGCGGGCGAACATCTCCAGGTACGGACCCGGCGAGCACGACTCGATGAGGTCATACTGTTCGTCGGGCTTACGGCTGTGCTCACGCTTGCGCGTCTCGATCATATTGACCGTCGAGCGCCCCGGCGCCAGCGTTCTCATGGATCCTTTAACCCCGAACAGGATCGGCTCCGTGACATTGCGGAAGTAGAAGCCGACGCCGCGGCCGTCCGGTCCGCCGTCTTTGCGTCGCTTGGCCCAGATGATATTCGAGACGTAGCGGAATCCCCACGCCTGCATCACCTCCAGGCCTTCCGGAAGCAAGGCGTTGGGTACCCACAGGTACAGGTGGGCGTTCACTGCGGTCACGTCACTGACCGGGAGCTCCTTGATCTCCTCGAGGGACATCGTCCCGTACCTGCCCAGACGACGGTGCTCGGGAGCGACCTTGCCGGTTCGATTGGTGAACCGCCACGGAGGGTCAGCCAGAACGGTCTGGAATCCTCCTTCTACTGTAGGAAGTGGGGCGATTTCCGCAGAGGATCCCAGAGCCTTGGACACCCCCTAGATGTACCAGAGAAAGATCTGGTTTGTCACTCATGGGTCTTTCATGTGGATGGGGACCGCTCACGTCCCACGTCATCCAGCCGGACTCCCGGCAGTTGCACGCTGGGGGCCGGCGCAGAACTGGCACGGATCGCGCGCTTCCGCGGTAGCCTGAGGCAACCGCATCACCGACGCCGGACGGGGACATTCCGCGCGGAGTGCACCCGCCCGCACCGCATGCTCTCACCGCGCCGCGCGCACTCAACCACCCACACCCCGCCCACACGCCCCACCCGCACCAACACGAAGGGCCGGTCGCAGTCGGCCCTTCGACCCACCACAACCGGCCCCGCGCACGGACCCTCAAGTCCGACGACCGCAGCCTTTCGGCGTCAGAACGCCGGGATGACGGCCCCGTCGGGCCAGGTCTTGTTGATGTAGTCACGCAGCTTTTCGTCGTTGAGGAGCTTGGCGAGCTTCTTGAGGTGCTCGTTGTCCTTGTCGTCCTTGCGCACGACGAGCTGGTTGGGGTACTCGGAGTCCTTGCCGCCCTTCTCCAGGACGAGCGCGTCCTTCTTGGGGTTCAGCCCGGCGTCGATGGCGTAGTTGCCGTTGATGACCGCGGCCTCGGCGTCCGGCATCGACTTGTAGACCTGGGCGCCGTCGACCGTGGTGAACTTCAGCTTCTTGGGGTTGGAGGTCACGTCGGTGTCGCTGGGCAGCTCGGCGGACTTGTCCAGCTCGATGAGCCCGGCCTGGGCCAGGAGCTTGAGGCCGCGCGCCGTGTTGGCCGGGTCGTTGTTGAGGACGATCGTGCCGCCCTCCTTGATCTCCTTGACATCCTTGTAGCCCTTGGAGGTGTAGATGCCCATGGGCTCGATGTGGACGTCGGCGATGGAGACGAAGTCGTAGCCCTTCTCCTTGTTCTGCTGAGCCAGGAAGTTGGGGGTCTGGTAGAAGTTGGCGGCCAGCGAGCCGTCCTCCAGCGAGGAGTTGGGCGTCTGGTAGTCGTTGATCTCCTTGATGTCCAGCTTGATGCCGGAGCCCTTGGTGAGGTTGTCCTGGACCCACTTGAGGATCTCGACGTGGGGCTTGGGGGTGGCGCCGATGGTGATCGTGGCGGTGTCGCCGTCGACCTTGATGCCCTTGACCTCACCCTTACCGGACTTGGAGCAGGCGGCCAGGGTGAGGGCGGCGGCGGTGGCCAGGCCACCGGCGATGACGGTGCGCCGGGAGATGGAGGAGAACATGGTGGTTCCTTTCGCGGGGCCGAGTAGCCCCAGTGACGGGAGGGAGGAAAGTCTTGAACAGTGCTGGGGCCGACGGCGCGGCCGCCCTGTTCCGGGTGGCTGCGCGCTTACCCGGCTGGCGATCGCCTCAGCGGTGGTTCACCAGCCGGCTGAGCATGTCGCCGACCAGCTGGATGATGCCGACGATGATGACGATGACGACCACGGTGATGACCATGACGTCCACCTGGTTGCGCTGGTACCCGTACTGGATGGCAAGGTCGCCCACACCGCCGCCGCCGACGGCGCCGGCCATGGCGGAGTAGCCCAGGAGGGTGATGATGGTGACGGTGGCCGACTGGATGAGGATCGGCAGGGCCTCGCGCACGAGGACCCCCCAGGTGATCTGCCGCCCGGAGGCCCCCATCATGAGGGCCGCCTCAACCTTGCCGTGGTCGACGTCGTTGATGGCCGTCTCCACCAGGCGCGCGTAGAAGGGGATCGCGCCGATGGTCAGCGGCACGCAGGCCGCCTGCCACCCCAGGGAGGTGCCCACGAGTATCCGGGTGAGCGGGATGAGGGCCACCATGAGAATGATGAAGGGCATGGAGCGCCCGATGTTGACGATCTGGGAGAGCACCCAGTACAGGGGCGGGTTGCGGAACTGGCCCCGCTTGCCGGTGGAGACCAGGGCGAGCCCCAGCAGAAGCCCGAGGATGACTGTGATGGCCCCGGAGACGAAGGTCATCGCCAGGGTCTCAACGAGGGCGTAGCCGAGCTTGTTCTGGATGGCCGGGTTGTCGAACCAGGTGCGGCTGCTCGGCAGCGCGGCGGCCTGGGTCAGCGGAAGGAGGATCGGGTTCATGAGCGGACCTCCGCAGTAATACCGGCGTGACGCAGGGTGCTCACGGCCTGTTCGGTGTCGGGCCCGGGGACGGTGACGGCCAGGCGCCCGATCTGGGCCTGCCCGATCGTCTCGAAGACGCCGGCGGCGATGTCCCCGCCGAGCTCGGCCACCATGGACATGAGGGCGACGGCGGCCGGCTGGCCCGGGTGGGCGGTGATGGAGACGTCGATGACGCTCTCCCCGTGGGCGACGGCGGCCTCGGGCACCTTCGGGAAGGGCACGATCTCGCGCGAGAGCCGGGAGTCGACGTCGAGCACGATGTCCTCCAGGCGGCCGCTCTCGATGATCCGCCCGGCCTCGAGCAGGCTGACGGAGTCGCAGACCTGGCGGACCACGCTCATCTCGTGGGTGATGATGATGACGGTCAGGCCCAGGGTGTCGCGGACGTTCTTGATGAGGTCGAGGATGGAGCGGGTGGTCTCCGGGTCCAGGGCCGAGGTGGGCTCGTCGCACAGGAGGACGGCCGGGTCATCGGCCAGCGCCCGGGCGATGCCGACGCGCTGCTTCTGGCCGCCGGAGAGCTGGGAGGGGTAGGAGGCGCCGCGGTCGGCCAGGCCCACGAGGTCGAGCATGCGCTTGACGACCGGGTGGCGCCTCCCACCGGGGACGCCCGCGAGCGCCAGCGGGTAGGCGATGTTCTGCGCCGTGGTGCGCTGGTCCAGGAGGTTGGCGTGCTGGAAGACCATGCCGATGCGGCGTCGGGCCTCGCGCAGCTGACTGGGCGACAGGGCGGTCATGTCCTGGCCGGCGATGCTCACGTGGCCGCTGGTGGGGCGCTCCAGGGAGGTCAGGCAGCGCACGAGCGTGGACTTGCCGGCCCCGGAGGTGCCGACGATGCCGTGGATGGAGCCGGCGGCGACGTCGAGGCTGAGCCCGTCCAGGGCCCGCACCTCCCTGCCGCTGCGCAGGCGGTAGACCTTGTGGACGTCGCGCAGGGAGATCATGGGGGCGTCAGCGGAGCCGTCCTCCTCGGTGTCGGTGCTTCCGGCCTCGGCACTCTCAGGCTCGGTATCCCGAAGCTCGGCGCTCACGCCCTCCCCGTACTCGACGCGCTGGGAGTCGGAGGAGTCACTCTCCTCATGCCGGCCGGGGTCGGCGGTCGACTGTTCACTGGTAGTCACGTATTCCTCCATCGTTCCTGGCGGAAGCACCCGCACCATGAAGGGGGTTGCTGCAATGTCGTCGAGCCAGGTCTCTCGGTTGCTCTGGATGGCCACGAGTAACTTACGCAGCGCCGCCTTGGCGGCGCAAGCGAGGCCACCGCCAAGGGACCGAGGTCACGCCCGCACCCGCTGCCGTGCCCGAATTACGAGACGAGCCGGGTGGGCGAGCCGTGCGGGACGGGCTGCACGGGGCCCGCTGTCGGGCCGTGCGGCGGTCGGGAGCCAGCCCGCCGAGGTTGTCACGCGAGACCCGCTGTCGGGACGGGCCGCGCGGGGCCGGCCGGCCGGGACAGGCCGTACCGGGCCGGCCGGCTTTCGTCCCGCACCCGCGCCCTCGGCCCGGCCGTCACCGCCCCTACGGCCCGGCCATCACCAGCGTTCCCGCAACATCCTGAGTATTCCCAGGTCGCGTGTCGGCGCCGCTACTCGCGCCGCACAGGGCAACGTGCTTGGATCTGCTCATGAGTGCGACCTCCGAGCCGACCACCCCCGACATCCTGGGAGAGCCGTGGGTGGCCCGCCGTATCCCGGTGACCGAATCACCCACGAAGGCGCCCGGCGCCGACCACGCCGTGCTCGTCTTCCAGCGCGAGGCGGCGGGCCGGGCCAGCCGGCCCCGGCACTCGCGAGCGGTCCTCTACCTGCACGGCCGCAGCGACTACTTCTTCCAGACTCACCTGGCCCAGGCCTATCTCGACGCCGGCTTTGAGTTCTACGCGCTGGACCTGCGGGCCTGCGGGCGGGCCGGCGTCGGGTACCCCTCCCCGCATGACGTGCGCGACCTGCGCGTCCATGACGAGGAGATCGCCGAGGCCCTGCGCATCATCCGCTCCGAGCACGGGCACGACGTCGTCGTCCTCAACGGGCACTCGACCGGCGGACTGCAGGCGGTCATCTGGGCGGCCGACCACCCCGGGACCGTGGACGCGCTGGTCCTCAACTCCCCGTGGCTGGACCTGCGCGGGTCGGCGCTGGTGCGCTCCTACGGCTCGGCCTTCGTGGACCTCCTCTCGCGGCGGGACCCCGAGCGCGTCATCGGCGAGCCGGGCAGCGGCGACGAGGACAACTACGTGGCGGCCCTGCACCGGCGCTGGCGCGGCGAGTGGGACTGGGACCTGGCGCTCAAGCCGGCGCCGTCCTTCCCGGTGCGGGCCGGCTTCCTGGCGGGAATCCGGCGTCTGCAGCGCGAGGTCCACCACGGGCTGGGGATCCGGGTGCCGATCCTCGTGTGCTGCTCAACGGCCAGCGGCGGTGTCAAGGCGACCCTGGAGGAGGCGCAGCGCTCCGACATCGTCCTCGACGTGGATCAGATCATCGACCGCTCCCAGTACCTGGGCGACGACGTGACCGTCCGTCAGATTCCCGATGGCGTCCACGACCTGGCCCTGTCCGGGCCGCTGGCGCGCGCCGAGTACTTTCAGGCCGTCGTGCGTTGGCTGGACAACCGCCTGCACTGAGTCGCTGAGCTGTCAGTCGCGGAGCGCGGCGAGCTGCTCGGCGAGCTCGTCGCTGACCCGTTCGACGACCTGGAGGGTGTCGACGAAATCGGCCATGGTGCCGTACCAGGGGTCGGGCACGTTGAGGACGCTGCGCGAGGACCCGCCCGCGGCGACCGCCTCGGCCTGCTGGGCGGAGGCCGGGTCGAGCTCGCGGTACATGCGGATGCGGTCGGGCTCGCCCCCCAGGCCCGCGGCGCGGCGCTGCAGGACGCTCCAGTGGGAGTCGGTCATGGCCAGCAGGAGGTCGGCCTCGGTGATCTCGGCGTCGGTGACGCGGTGGGCGGTGTGGGAGGCGATGGCGATGGCCGTGGCGCGCGAGACGTCGTCGGCGCCGACGCCGTAGCCGGCCTCGGTCAGGACGCGGCGGGCCCGGGAGTCGATGGGGTTGCCGCGCTCCTCGTCGGAGACGCCGGCGGAGGTGACGGTCACGCCGCCCGGCCCGGAGTCGGGGATACCGGCGGCGGCGAGGCGGTCGCGCAGGACGACCTCAGCCATGGCGGAGCGGCAGATGTTGCCGGTGCACACCATGATGACGCGGTAGGGGCCGGCGCCGCGGCGGCCGGGCAGCGGGGCGGCTGAACCGGCAGCGGACGCAGTGGAGGAGGCGGCAGAGGCGGAGGCAGCGGAGGTCGTCTCGGTGCTGGCGTCGGAGGAGCTCACGCCCCGAGCCTTGCGCACGCCGCGGCCGCCTGTCCACTGACCCGTCCACTGACGCAGCCTCCCGGCCGAGGACTTGCGCTCGCCGACACGAGGTGAAGAGTCCGCGCGTTCGTAGGGTAGGCCTCGCGTTCGGGGGTTAAGGGTACGAACCGGCGGCCTAAGGTACGAACGCGACGGCGGCGCCGGCGGCGGGCCCCGGCTAGAGCGCGCGGCCGTCGAGGACGTCGGCGACCCAGGAGCGGGCCACGACGAAGTCCTTGTCGCTGGTGCCGGCCAGGACCGCCGTCGGGCGGGCGTCCAGCCGCGGGTAGGAGCCCAGGAACCGCACCACCGGGCAGGTGCGGTGCAGCCCGATGAGGGCGGCCTGGACCCGCTCCTCGCGCACGTGCCCCTCGATATCGATGGAGAAGCGGTAGCGCCCCAGAGAGTCGCCCACGGGCCGGGACTCGATGCGCGAGAGGTTGACGCCGCGGGCGCTGAACTGCTCGAGCATGTCCAGCAGGGCACCGGAACGGTCGTGCGGGAGGTGGACGAGCAGGGTGGTCTTGTCGGCGCCGGTGGGCTCACCCACGCGGCCCGGCCGAGTCACCTTGACGAAGCGGGTGACGGCGTCGGGGTTGTCCGCCACGCCCCCGGCGATGACCTCCAGCCCGTACTGCTTGGCGGCCAGCGGGTTGCACAGAACGGCCTGGAAGCCGGTGTCCCCCTCGGTGGTGGCCAGTGCGCGGGCGGGCGCTGAGGTGGAGGTTCCGGCGACGTACACGGCCTCAGGGAGGTTCTGGTGGACCCAGCCGCGGCACTGGGCCCAGGCGTGCGGGTGGGTGGAGATGGCGCGCACGTCCTCCAGGCGGGTGCCGGGGCGGCCGGCCAGGACGAAGGTGATCGGCACGGCCATCTCGGCGGCGATGACCAGGGGCGTGGAGGCCACGAGGTTGTCCAGCGTGGCGTTGACCCCGCCCTCGACGGAGTTCTCAATGGGCACGACGGCGGCCTCCACCGTGCGCTCGCGCAGGTGGTCCAGGGCGGTGGGCACGTCCGGGCAGGGGTCGAGCTCGACGTCGGCGGGGGCGACCTGGCGCAGCGCCATCTCGGTGAAGGTGCCGGCCGGCCCGAGGAAGGACCAGAGCGGAGCGGGAGCAGTCATGGGCACAGGGTAGCCAGTCCCGACGGCCGGGCCGGCGACGGCTTGCTCCGTGGAACGCAGGGGCCCTCACCGGCGGGTCCGGTCCCACCGCCGGGCCTGGTCAGAAGGGAACATCCCAGGAGCGTCTGAGCGTCCGCCCCAGGCACCCCATGACTGCATCCTCATGGCCCACAACGGCTAGATCAGCACCAGCCCCCGGCGGACCGCCCACCGGAACCTTCTCAGGACACCTGGCGCCCTCCCACAGGCTCCCCCACCGCGGCCGTCGCAGGACGCCTCGCCCTCCCGCGACGGCGGCGGGCCTGGCAGGCTGGAGCCATGAGTGTCTTCCGCAAGCGCGACGACGGCCCGGTCTCCACCGCCCTGGAGGCGCAAGGCCTGACCTGGCTCGCCGAGGCGATGGCCGACGGTGGGGCGCACGTGGTGCCGGTGACCAGCGGCCCGGGCTGGCTGGAGGAGCCGAGGCTGACGACGACCAGCGTGACGCCGGCCGGGGCGGAAGCCTTCGGCCGGGCGCTGGCCGTCACCCACGCGGCGGGCGCCCCGGCCTTCGGGGCGGCGCCTCCCGGCTGGGACGGCCGCGCGCAGATGGGCCGCTCGGACATCCGGTTGCGGCCGCACGCCGCCGAGGAGGGCGAGCCGCGCCGCTGGGGCGAGTTCTACGCCGAGGACCGGATCCTGCCCTACCTGCAGCCCAGTCGGGACAATGGCTCGATCAGCGCCGGCGGGGCCCGCGTCGTGGAGCGGCTGTGCGAACGCCTGCGCGACGGCGACTTCGACGCCGACCAGCCGGCCCTGGTGCGCGTCGGTGCCCGCAAGCGCGGCGCCCGGGTCGCGGTGGCCCGCACGCACGGGGACCTGTGGTGCGGCAATGTCCTGTGGACCCCGGCCGATGAGGCCGCCCAGTGGGCGCCGCCGCGAGCCGGGCTCGGACCGCAGGAGCCCGACCCCGGGGCGGCGCCCAGCGGTGGCGCAGCCGGCGGGGCGGCCGGCGGGCCGACGGTGGTCGGCGTGCTCATTGACCCGATGGCGCAGGGCTCGCACGCCGAGACCGACCTGGCGGCCCTGGGAGTGTTCGGGCAGCACTACCTGGATCGCATCTACGCGGCCTACCACGAGGTCTCGCCGCTGGCGGAGGGCTGGCGCGAGCGGGTGGGCCTGCACTCCTGGCACATCATTATGATTCACGCCTTCCTCTTCGGCGGAGGCTATGGCGGGGAGGCGGTCGCCGTGGCCCGCCAGTACCTGTGAGCCGATGCCGGCCAGGACATCGCACCCATTTTGTCCGCCTGGGACGACTTTGAAACCGGCTAGGAGAAGAGCCGTCCGCGTTTGTGCTGGTCAAAGCAATTTGCCTGCGCGTCGACCAGCAGAGACGACGTCAAAGTCGTCCCATCTGGACACTTTTCGGGCTACGAGGCCCCGTAGGCTGGTCGGGTGAGACCTCGACGACGTCAACAGCGCCTGGTGCGCGGGGTCGTGTACGTCCTCGTGCTGCTGGTGGTCATCGGCATGATCCTGGCGGTGGTGGGGCCGGCCCTCGCCAGCGCGGCTCCGACGGCGCCGGAATCCGGGGCGGCGCCTGCGTCCCAGGCGGTGTTGGCGCCTGCGTCCGATGCTGCCTCGGCCTCACGGCCGGCGCCGGTGGTCGTCCTGGCGACGAGCAATCTCACCTGGGCGGACCTGCGGGAGCAGGCCTCCCGCGGGGGCGCCGGTGAGGACTCCGGTTCCTCCGGCACCGGCTCGGCGGCCGACCGCCTGCTGGCCTTCGCCTGGCGGGGCGAGCCGATGAACCTGTCCGTGCGCACCCCGGCGGACCGCACCTGCCTGGCCGATGCCTGGCTCACCCTGGGCAGGGGCAAGCGCGCGCGCGCCATCGAACCGTCCGCTTCCTGCGCCGGCCCCACCACCGCGATCCCCCGCGACACCCCTTTGGCTGGGGCGCTCGGGCGCGACGTCTCGATCCAGGCCGTCGGCCCCGGAACGCAGCTGGCCACAGGCGCACCGGGGGGCTCAGCAAGCAGGTCTGCCCCCGTGGCGCCGTCGGTGGCCGAGGCCCTGGCCGCCAACGCTGACCTCACGCTCGTCGACACCGCCCGGGCCGCCTCCACCGACGCCGAGCGGATCGCCGCCCTCGACGACGCTCTGCGCACGGTCCAGGAGCGGGCGCGCCCCGGCACCCGCATCATCATCGCCTCCCTGGCCGACGACGAGTCCCCCGGCCCCCAGATGGCGGTCCTGCCCGCGGGCACGAGGAGCGCGCGCGGCACCTCCGAGGGTCTTGTCGTCGGCGACTCCACGCACCAGCCGGGCCTGGTCCAGCTGACCGACCTCACCCCGACTCTCGTGTCCGCCCTGGCCGGCCGCCGTGACCCGGCCTTCGACGGCCAGGCGCTCACGCTGCCCCAGACCGGCCGCGCAGGCGTGGCAACGGCCGGGGCCACCAGGGACGCCCGCATCTCGCGGCTCGCCGACGACGCCCTGCACGCCCGTGCCTCCCAGGCCACGGTCATGCGGGCCAGCGCCCTGCTCATGGGGCTGACCGTGGTGCTCCTGGGCTGGGCGGCCGTCGCGCTGCGCGCCCCGAAGGCGAGCCGGCGCACGGCTCTCCGCCGCCTGGTCACGTGGGTGGCCGTCTGCCTCAGCGGGCTGCCGACGGCGGTGCTGCTGGTCAATGCCGCCCCGTGGTGGCGCGTGGGAGCTCGGGCCGGTTCCCCCTCGGGGTGGGCCTCGCTCGTCGCTATGGTCGCAGCTGCGCTGGTCGCGGCCGGGATCGTGGGACTGGCCGCCGGGATCGTGGCGCTGGCGCGGCGGCGCCGGCGACCCCACCTTGCCGCCTCACCGCCTCCTTCGCCTTCAGCGCTCGGTGCCACGGCCGCCGCCGAGCCGGCTGGATCAGCCGGCGCCCTCTGCGCCCGGGGGGAGGCCGCGGCCGAGCCGCAACCGGACGGGGCCGAGAGCCCCAGCCCCTCCGCGTCGGCGCCTGCACCCCGCAACGGGACGAGCCTGACAGCACTGCTGGTGGCGGCGGCGATCCCACTGGCCTGGCTGGTCGACGCCGCCGCGGGCGCGCCCCTGGCCTTCAACAACCCACTGGGCATGAACGCCGTGGTGGCGGGCCGTTTCTACGGGGTGTCGAACACGGCTTTCGCACTGGTGGCCGGTGCGCTCATCGTCGTCATCGCCGGTGTCTGGGCGGCGCTGGGCGGTGGGAGGCGGACCGCACTGGTGGTGACGTCCCTGCTGGGCGGGGCGGCGCTGCTCGTTGATGGCGCCCCGCAGCTGGGCGCGGACGTGGGCGGCACCCTGACGCTGGTGCCGACGCTGACCTTCCTCGGGGCGGGCCTGGCGGGTCTGCGCCTGAGCTGGCGGCGCTGGCTGGCCATCGGTGCCGTAACGGTCCTGGTGGTGGGCGGGTTCGCCGTCATTGACCTCATCCGCCCCGGTGGGCCCACGCACCTGGGGCGCTTCGCCCGTCAGGTGGCCGACGGCTCGGCCGCAGGCGTACTGGGGCGCAAGGCCTACGCGCTGGTCGGCCCCTTCGTCACGAATCCGGTCATGGCGACGGCCCTGGGCGGCACCGTAGTCATTGTGGCCGCGGCCCTGTGGTGGGGGCGCCGGCAGGTGCGGGCCTGGCGCAACGGCACGAGCCCCTACGCCTGGCTCGCCCCCGCCGTCCACGGGGACATTTCACGCCTGGGGGGACAGGAATCCGGTTCCCCAACGCGTGGAATGTCCCCCTCTAGGCGACGGGTGACGACGGCGCTGAAGTCCTTGGGGGTGCTGACGCTCGTGGCCGTCCTGGTCAACGACTCCGGCGTCACGATGGCCGGCTTCATCCTGACGGCCGCCGCCCCCACCCTGCTGGCGCTGACGCTGACCGGGAGCGAGTCGGCGCGCTAGCGCTCGGCCGTCTCCGAGGTGGCCTGCGAGTCCTCACCGTGGTGCGGCTTCTCGGCGGACTGGGCGGCGTCGTCGTCGGCCTTGGGCGGCTGCGGCACGGCGCGGTAGGCGAAGAAGTGGTCCTGCTCGGCGGCCGCCCTCTCGAAGGAGGCACGCGGCACGCGGTGGCGGCGCAGCTTGCGCCGGGTCACGGCCCGCAGGACGTCCTTGTACTGGGAGGCGCGGTGCATCGTGCCGGCCCGGTCGTTACCGGTGACGCGGTGTGTGATGTCGCAGGGGACCTCGATGACAGCGAGCCCGGCCACGAGGACGTCGATGGTCAGGCCGACCTCCACCCCCCAGCCGTCAGCCAGGGGCACCGCCTTCTCATAGGCCTCACGGCTCAGACATCGCTGGCCGGACAGCGGCGCCACCGGCAGCCACCCGGTGGACAGCGAGATGGCCCGCCTGGCGGCGCGCACGACCCGGCCGCGGCCGCCGGCCCCGGACTGCTTGGGGGGAACCGCGATGGACATGTCGGCCACGCCGTCGATGACCGGGGGCACCAGCTCGGCGCAGGAGGCGGCCGAGTCCCCCAGGTCGGCGTCGATGAACAGCAGCAGCCGGGCAGGACCGTCGGAGTAGTCGCGCATGGCGACGACGGAGGCCCCAGTCTCCATGGCGGAGGCCTTCCCGCGCGAGACGGAGTGGCGGACCGTCACGGCCCCGGCGGCGCGGGCGTGGTCCTGGGTCCCGTCGGTCGAGCCGTCGTCGACGACGATGACAAGGTCCACTCGCGGGATGGAGCGGCAGGCCCGGACGGTGGTGGCGATGCGCTCAGCCTCATCCTTGGCAGGGATGACCACGGCAACGCGCTGGTCGGGCCGCTTGGTGGAACTCACTCCCCCAGGGTATCCAGAGTCTCGGCCTCCAGCCGATACCTGAGCGCCCCGTTATCGCGCACCTTTTTTGTGAGGCCCGTCAAGTTCTTCGATCTCGTGCGACACGGCGCGGAATCCTCAGGCTCCGCGGGCGGCGGACGCACGCCGGCCTGGCCCCGCGGGCGTCATGCCAGTCATTGCGACACGCCGGTGTGCCGCGAGAAGGACAACCACCCCACTCAGGTCTTCCTGAGCGATTTTGTGTCAAACCTTCAGCATGGGACCACGGTCCCCGGAGAAACTGAGAAATCTTGCAGCAATGAATCAGATTCCCTCATTCGGGCGCTAGAGTTGCCTGTTTCGGCATGTCACACCCGGTTCTCGTGGCACAGTGGAGGCAAGGAGCCCGTCAACGGAGCCGGGTTCCGTTGGCGCATCTCGCGTCCTTCCGTGTGCCGGGGCGACTCCCCTGCCGCCCCGGCACGCCTTGGTCCTC
>NZ_MSKS01000059.1 GCF_001937445.1 Actinomyces oris
CCGCCTCCATCAAACCCGGGATGATTCACTACTCTCCGACTGCGTGTACCAGGTGTCGGGCGGGCTGAGTGGGGCTCGGCGGTGGGTTGTGGGGCCTGGGTGTCACGTTTGGCGACTTTTAGGGTGTCCATCGGTTGGCGTGCCCGTGCCTGTAGGGCTCTGGCCTGCGTATACGTGGCCGAGTGCGATGGTCGTCGGCCTGGGGTGTGCCTGAAAAGTCGCCCACAGTGACACCGCACTCGCACGACGAGCCTGGTGGTCTACTCTCCGACTGCGTGCACCAGGGGTGGGGTTAGTGGCCTTAGGCTTCTTCGGCGTCGTCGGTGAGGTAGGTGACGACGCGGACCAGGTCGTAGGGTGGGGTGCGTGGCTGAACTCGTCCTGCTCTGCTTGCCGACCATCGTCTATCTCGTCGTGCAGTCACGCGGGCAGGATCGCAGGTCGCGCTTCAGGGCCGCACTGGCTCGCGCAGGAGTGTCCTGGGGCTCGCCTGCGAGCTACGGCTGGGCGCTGCTCGTACTGCTCCTGCTGACCCCGACGGTGTGGCTCCCTCTTACCCTCATTCCCGCCGACGTGCAGGGGGCGTCCGGGCTGTCCCTCGTTCGACTCACCTCAGTGGGAACGGCCATCGGAATCGCGCTTCGGGCCATCGGCGAGGAGGTCTTCTTTCGTGGGCTGCTCGGCGGAGTGCTCATGAGGCGGCTCGGCTTCAAATGGGGCAACCTCCTCCAAGCCATCATCTTCCTCGCACCACACATGGCCCTGCTGCTGCTCGACGTACGGCTGTGGCCGCTCCTGCCCGCGCAGTTCGCCGCAGGGTGGGTGATGGGATGGCTGCGCCACAAGACCGACACTTTCGTCCCCGGTGCCGTGGTGCATGTCATGGTGAATATCGCGGTTGGGCTCATCACCGCCTGACGGCACCTCAGGACGGATGCGGACACACCACTCCATCCGACCACGCACTGAGACGCTCCAGGGCCCCCAATCGCAGGAACGTCCTCGCCTCAGCCCTGGGCGCGGCGCGCGCGCAGGGCGGCACCCTTGGCGTGGGCGACCTCGCTGAGGTCCGTCTGGAAGGCCCGCATGGCCGCGGCCAGGCGGGCGGCCTCCTGCCCCTGACCGGAGGCGAGGATGCGCACCGCCAGCAGCCCGGCGTTACGGGCCCCGCCAATGGAGACGGTGGCCACCGGGACCCCGGCGGGCATCTGCACGATGGACAGGAGGGAGTCCATGCCGTCGAGGTACTTCAGCGGCACCGGCACCCCGATCACCGGCAGCTCGGTGACGGCCGCCAGCATTCCGGGCAGGTGGGCCGCTCCCCCGGCGCCGGCGATGATGACTCGCAGCCCCCGCTCGGCAGCGGCGCGCCCGTAGTCGATCATCTCGGCGGGCATGCGGTGGGCGGAGACGACGTCGGCCTCATAGGCCACACCGAAGTCATCGAGGACCTCGGCGGCGGCCCCCATGACCGGCCAATCCGAGTCCGAGCCCATGACGATGCCGACCACCGGTCGCCCCGCGTCCTCCGCCCCCACCGTCGTTGCGCTGACCTCGCTCATGAATGTCCTCCTTGTCTTCCCTGTCTTCCGTGTTCTGCTGTGTTCTGCGTGCCGTGGTCTGAATGCGTCCGGCTCAGGCGTCCCCGCGTAGGATGGCGACGGCCCCGCGTGCCTGCTCGACGACGTCGGCGACCTCCTGATCCGGGCCGACCGTCATGGTGACGTGCCCGAGCTTGCGTCCCGCTCGCCACTGCTTGCCGTAGAGGTGGATGCGGGCCTCGGGGTGCGCGGCCATGGCCCGGGCCAGGGCATCGGCCCCCGGCTCGCACCGCCCGCCGATGAGGTTGACCATGACGGTGGTGGGCGCCGTCGCATCAGTGGCCCCCAGCGGCAGGTCGAGAACCGCCCGCAGGTGCTGGGCGAACTGGCTGGTGACGGCCCCGTCCTGGGTCCAGTGACCGGAGTTGTGGGGACGCATCGCCAGCTCGTTGACGTACAGGCGCGTGGGCTCCCCGAAGGCCTCCACGGCGAAGAGCTCGACGGCGAGCACCCCAGTCACCTCGGCGCGCTCGGCGACCGTGCGGCCGATGAGCTCGGCCTCCTCGATGGCGGCCGAGTCGAGACCGGGTGCCGGCGCCAGGACCTCAGCGCACATGCCGTCCTCCTGGACCGTCTGGGCCACCGGCCACACCGACACCTGCCCGCTGGGGGTGCGGGCCAGCAGGACGGCGAGCTCGCGGGTGAAGGGGATCGCCTGCTCCACCAGGAGACTGGTCACCGCCGCCCCGCCGAGGCTGCCTCCCCCGCCGGCCCCACGACCGTCCCCCTGACCCGCTCGGGCGCGGGCTACCGAGGTGATCCACTCGGCCGCCTCGCCCTCGCGCAGCGACTCCGCGCTGCGCACCAGCAGGACCCCGTGGCCGTCGTAGCCTCCACGCGGCGTCTTGAGGACCACGGGCCAGCCGTGCTCGTCGGCGAAGGCCTCAACGGCGTCGGCCATCTGCTCGGCGCCCTCCTGCTGCGGCCCGCCGATCTCCGCCCAGGCGGGCTGCGGGAGCCCGGCCGCGCTCATCATCCGCCGCATGGCGAGCTTGTCGCGCGCCAGGGTCAGGGCCTGCGGGGTGGGCTGGACGCTGACTCCCTCGGACTGGAGCCGCTCCAGGAGGGCCGAGTCCTGGTGCTCGTGCTCGAAGGTGAGGACCGCGGCCCCCTCCCCTGCGAGCCCGTCAGTACCGTCCCCGGCGACGACGGCGCGCACGGCCGCCTCGTCGTCGGCGGCCCCGACGGGGGCGTCCGGGGTCACTTGCCCGGTGGACCCGTCCGCGGCCTCCACCAGTGCCCTGAGGTGAATCCCCAGTGCACTGGCCTCCTCCTGCATCATGCGGGCCAACTGCCCGCCTCCGATCACGGCGACGATGGGTGCGCTCACACCCCAAGGCTACCCGCCCGTCGCTCATCCTCACCGCGCTCGGGTCCAGACCGTAGGGTGGGGGCCGTGACCCCACCCGTCTCAGAGTCCTCCGCGTCCTCCATCGCCTGGCAGGCCCCGCCCTCGCCTCCGACGCACGGCGCCGCCTCGGGGCCGCGCCGCTGGCTCCAGGTCCTGGCGGTCTGGGCAGCGGCAAGCGTCCTGACCTTCGTCATCCTGCGGCTGGGCGCCCAGGACACGCCCGCCACTCCGTGGGCCGGGGCCGCACCGTCCTGGGAGGAGCACCTGCGCTTCTGGGACGCCGGCTGGTACAACCGGATCGTTGAGGAGGGCTACCCGGAGCGCCTGCCCGTGGGCGGCGACGGGCGGGTGACCCAGAACACCTGGGCCTTCATGCCGCTGCTGAGCGCCATGGCCTCCCTGCTGGGCTGGACCGGCTGGTCCTTCTACGTGCGCGCCTCCCTCGTGTCGATCCTGGCCTCGGCGTCGGCGGCGATCGTCATGGACCGCTGGCTTTCACCGCTGACGGGCAGGCGGGCCTCCCTGTGGGCGGTGGCACTGGTCTGGTCCTCGCCGTGCGCCGCGGTTCTCCAGGTCCCCTACGCCGAGTCCCTGGGGCTGGTGCTGGTGGGGCTGACGCTGTGGCTGGCGGGCCGCGGGCGGACACTGGCTGCGATTCCCCTGGCGCTGGTGGCCTGCTTCGCCCGCCCCGTGGGTCTCCCGCTGGGGGCGGCGCTGGGGCTGTGGTGGGCCTGGGAGGTGGCCTGCGCCCGGGGCTGGGTCCCACCCACCTGGTTCTCACGCCTTCTGCCCGGTCACGCCCCTCAGGCGCCGGGCGCGCGCCTGCGGCTGCTGGCGCTGGCCCTGCTCACCTGCTCGGCGGCCCTGAGCTGGCCGGTCATCGCCTGGCTGGTCACGGGCCGGCAGGATGCCTACACCGCCACCGAGACCGCCTGGCGCGGCGCCGACCTGGCGCCCGTCGTGCAGTGGGCGACCCGCCTGGGCGACTGGGTCGGCCCGCACCTGGGACTGGCCCTGCTGGCCGTCGTGCTGGTCGCGGTGGCCCTGCTGCTGAGCGCCCCGAGTCTGCGGGCCCTGGGGCCCGCGGCCTGGTTCTGGTGCCTGGGCTATCTGCTCTACCTCCTGGTCTTCTTCGACCCGACGACGTCGGTGCTGCGCCTCCTGCTGCCGCTGGCCCCGGTGGGCTGGGCACTGGCCGCGGCAGCCGGCACCACCCGCCGACGGCTGGCTCTGCTGGCGGCCTGCGTCGCCGGCCAGCTGCTGTGGGTCTCGTGGGTGTGGGACCTGGGCAGTGTCAGTGTTCACTGGGTTCCGTGAACCGCCCCAGTTTGCGTGACCTGACTGTGATCGGCATAGGATGCCCGCCATGACGCGCTCCTCCAGCAGCTCCTTGGCCCAGAGGCTCATCGCCATCGTCAAGGAGTTCATGCAGTTCGGCATGGTGGGCGCTGCGGCCTACGTGATCGACGTCGGTCTGTTCAACCTGCTTCAGCACGGCCCCACCGGCTTTCTCTCCGGTCACCCCAACTCCGCCCAGCTGCTGGCCTCCTCGACCGCGACCGTCTTCTCGTGGATCGCGAACCGCTACTGGACCTACCGGGGCCGCACCCAGAAGAACGTCGCCCGCGAGGCCACCCTGTTCGTCCTGGCCAACCTGGGTGGCATCGCCATCACGCAGTTCTGCCTGCTCTTCACCCACCACGTCCTGGGGCTGACATCCCCCCTGGCGGACAACGTCGCGGCCTACGTCGTCGGCTTCGGCCTGGGGACGGCATTCCGCTTCGTCTTCTACCACTACGTCGTCTTCACCGGGCACAAGGACCGCTCCCCCGACAACGACGACGACACCGACAGCACCAATCCTCAGGGGCAGGCCGGCAGTGGTGCTGAGCCTGCCGTTTCCGTCTCGGTTCGTCCCTGACTCCTGACAGGACCGGCGCGGTCGGCTGCAGTCACCGGGGTGCCCGATTCCACAGTCCGGAGGGGATCACTCTCACGGCACGGCCGCCGGGGCACCGTTTAGCCTTGCACGGTGACTGCCCTGACCTCCTTGGCACCGGCGCTGAATCTGCCCGCCGTTCTCCCTTCCGTCCACGCACCGATGCTCGGCCCCAAGTGGCTCGACGCCGCCAACCTCATCACGACAATCGTCGAGTGGTTCGGCCCCTGGGCCATCCTCGGCGTCATGCTCGTCATCTTCGCCGAGACCGGCCTTCTCATCGGCTTCTTCCTGCCCGGAGACTCGCTGCTGTTCACCCTGGGTATGTTCGTGGGCACCGGCCACATCGGCGTCCACATCTGGGTGGCGGCCCCCCTCGTGTGGATGGCGGCCGTGGCCGGCAACCAGACCGGCTACCTCATTGGCCGCAAGGCGGGACCCGCGATCTTCAACAAGCCCGACTCGCGCCTGTTCAAGCAGGAGTACGTGGACCGCACCTCGAAGTTCTTCGAGCGTCACGGCGGTAAGGCCGTCACCCTGGCCCAGTTCGTGCCGATCGTGCGCACCTTCACACCCGTCATTGCTGGTGTCGGCAAGATGCACTACCGGCACTTCGTCACCTTCAACGTCGTGGGCGCCACCTTCTGGGCCTTCGGCATCACCTGGCTGGGCTACTTCCTGGGGTCCTTCGACTGGATCCGGGAGAACATCGACACAATGATCCTCGTCATCGTCTTCATCTCGGTGGGGCCGATGCTCGCCTCCGCCATCTCGAAGCTCATCAAGTCCCGCCGTCAGAAGTCCTGACGAGTCCTGAAGCCGCTTCCCTTCCGTCGCCTCGCCGCAGTGCCGGCGATCGGCGGCGAGTAGTCAGAAGCGACGACGCCGGCCCACCGAGACCAGTGCGCCCTGCGGCAGGACGTTGTTGGGGTCCAGGGACTTGGGGACGGCGTTGAGCAGGATGGAGAAGACGGCCGGGCTGCGCTGGGACAGCTCGATCCGGCCGCCGTCGGCCTCGACGAGGTCCTTGGCCAGGGCCAGCCCGACGCCGGTGGAGCCGTAACCGGAGACGTGCCGCTCGAAGACGTGCGGCGCGATGTCCTCGGCCACGCCCTCCCCTTCGTCGGCGATGTCGATGAAGACCGCGTGGCCGCCGTTGGCGCTGCGCACGCTCACCGAGGTCGTCCCGGCCCCGTAACGCAGGGAGTTCTCGATGACGGTGGCCAGCACCTGGGCCAGGGACCCGGGTGTGGCCAGAACCGGGTGGCTGATCTCGTCGGAGAAGGTGATGGTGCGCCCGGCCTGCTCGAAGGCCGGCTCCCACTCCTCGCGCTGCTGAGCGAAGATGTCCTTGAGGTGAAGGGCTTCTGTGGTCCCGCCCCCGGAGCGGCGCGAGACCTTGAGCAGGTCCTCGACGACGCCGTTGAGCCTCTCGACCTGCTCCAGGCAGGCGTGTGCCTCTGCCCGCACCTCCTCCTCGCCGGCGAGCAGCTCGATCTCCTCCAGGCGTAGCGACAGGCTGGTCAGCGGTGTGCGCAGCTGGTGGGAGGCGTCGGAGGCGAACTGCCGCTCAGCGGCGATGCGGCCGGCCACGCGCTCGGCCGAGCGCACGAGCTCGGCCTGGACCAGGTCGATCTCCTCGATCCCCGAGGAGCGTAGCCTCGGGCGGACCTGACCGCTGCCGAGCTGCTCGGCCTCGGCGGCCAGGTAGATGAGCGGGGCCGAGATGCGCCTGGAGACCCGGGAGGCCACGACGGAGGCCGCCGTGAGCGCGGTGGCGGTGAGCACCAGAACCGTGAGGATGACCGTGCCGATGATGGTGACCCGGTTACCGCTTCCGGCGGAGCGCAACGCGCTGACGATCCAGGCGCCCCCCAGCGGCAGCCCCAGCAGGAGGACGGCCACGGACACCGCCGACATCGTCATCGTCATGGCGTAACGCCGCATGGCACGTCCTCCTTCAGCCCCGATCAGCTCTTCGGGGCGGCTTCGGAACCCGGCAGTCCTCCCGGGAGGCCCTCCCGGTCAGTCCGGTCAGTGGATCAGCCGGCGGTCAGGAGGTAACCGTCCCCCTGGGCCAGCAGAAGCGTGGGCCGCTCCTCGTCGTCACCGAGCTTGCGACGCAGCCAGGTCACGTGCATCTGGAGGGTCTGGGGACTGCCGGTGGGGTCCTCGCCCCAGACCTCCTTGAGGATGTCCTCACCGGAGGTGACCTCCCCGCCGGCGCGCACCAGGACTCGGAGCAGCTCGAACTCCCGGGTCGTCAGCTGCAGCTCGCGCGAGCCGACAAAGGCCCGGTGAGCGGCGACGTCGACCCGGATCTCTCCGGCACTGAGCTCATCCTCGGTGGCCTCTCCCGAGGCGCGGCGGACCTGCGCCCGCACGCGAGCCAGCAGCTCGGCCAGGCGGAAGGGCTTGGTGACGTAGTCATCGGCTCCGGCATCCAGACCGACGACGAGGTCGGAGTCCTCACTGCGGGCGGTGAGCATGAGGATCGGGATGGTCAGGCCTTGGGCCCGCACCTGACGGGCCACGTCCAGGCCGTCGATGTCCGGCAGCCCCAGGTCCAGGACGATGATGTCAGCGGCCGAGACCTCCTCGAGGGCGCCTTTGCCGGTGCCATGAGTCAGGACCTCGTAGCCCTCACGTCCAAAGGCTCGGGCGAGGGGTTCGGAGATGGCAGGATCGTCTTCGACGAGCAGAACAGTTGTCACATCCGCGATGTTAGGTGACGACACACCCCCACCGCCATCGTCCCAGAGGCGGAGAAGATACCAAGACGTGACCACGTCCGAGACGGCGGCTCCCCCTCCCGCTCACACCCAGAACACGTTTCGGCGAGGATACCGCGGAAAACCTCGCGTGCGAGAGGTCCCTTCACAAGCCGAACGGACAGAAAATCACGAGATGGTAACGGAACGACGGGTCCGAGTCAGGGCCGTGCCGGCGAGGTCCGTTCCAGAGACCAGGGCACGATCTGACCCAGCCCCTTGGCCACCACCTCATGGCACTGTCCTACCCGGTAGCGCCCCGCCTCGGGCGAGCGGAGGATGGCCATGGCGGTGGACTCGTCCAGGCGGATGCTGCCGGGTTCGGCCGCGTCCACGAGCCGGGAGGCCAGGTTGACGGTGGGGCCGAAGACGTCCCCGGAGCGGGAGATGACCCGTCCCTCGACGAGACTGGCCCGAACCCGAATCGCATCCGGTCCCTTCTGGAGCTCATCGACCAGGGCGATGACGACGTCGGCGGCGATCAGCAGGTCGTCGGAGATGTACATGACGGCATCCCCGATCGTCTTGACCACCCGCGCTCCCCGGGAGGTGATGACGTCCCGGGCGGTGTTCTCGAAGCCCTCAAGCATGTGGGTCAGGGCGGCCTTGCTCATGCCCTGCGCGCGCTGGGTGAAGGAGACGATGTCGACGAATCCCAGGGAGCGGATGAGCGGGTACAGGTCGGGGCCGGTGTCCTCCCTGCCCCGGGTCGACACCTCGGCGTCGGTACGTCCCAGGATGGAGACCATGTGGCGGCGCCACACGTAGGTCAGCTGGCGCGACAGAAGCTCCACGAGGCCATCGATGCGGTCAAGGGCGACCAGCCGCGCGGAGGTGTCATCCAGCCCGAGACGCTCACTGAGGTCCGTCACGAAGGTTTCCAGCTCCCACAGGACCAGGCGGTCCATGGTGTAGGACTGGGCCCTGAGGAGCTCGAGCACGCTGGCTGAGGCCAGGGAGGAGTCACTGGTCTCGTCGAGCAGCGCCATGGTGTCTTCAAGCGCGGCGACATCCTGCTCAGTGAAGTGAACCTCATCGGGTTGGACGTCGGCGAAGCCCATGGCGCGCCAGAACTTCTGCGCCACCTCCACACTGGTTCCGGCCCGTTGAGCCACCTCAGTCAGGGTGAGGCTGGGGACCTCTCCCAGCAGCAGGTACTCGTGTCCCGCCAAGGTGGTCCGCTCCGCATGATCCGCCTCAGCGACGGCCTTACCCTCGACACGAGGGGTGCCCTCGTGAGCCCTCTGCACGGCACCACCTCCGACCCCGTGGGAGTCCGGTACGCGTCCCTCGCTCGCTCGGTTGTCTAATGTCACCCCGCTACCGTAGCGCAGATCACACGCCCATGCCTGTTGAGTGACAGACCGCGCGGTACAGCAACGGGTTCGCAGTTCTCACGGCTCCCGATCTTCAGCTCTCCATACGTACGAGAGTCACATCGCCGGCGCGGACCTCGGTGTCACCGTCCCGGGTACGCAGCATGAGGGCGGGGGTGATATCGGCGGCCAGTCCCCTGATCTCACCGTCAGGAGCCTGGACACTGACCCGCTTCCCCAGGGTGGTCAGCGCCGCGCGCAGCCGGCGCCCGAGCGCACCGCCTGCGGCATCAACGTCCCCACCGGCCTCCTCCCACTGCCTGATGAGCCGGGCCAGCTGGTGACCGATCGCCGCGAGAACGACCTCTGCGGCGTCTGCCGGCGCCGGCCTGTGACCCGCACCGACCGCACCCAGTGTGCGCAGGGAGCCGGCCCATGCCACCGGCAGCTCCTCAGCCGACTGCCCGATGTTGACGCCGATGCCGAGGATGACCATGGGGGCCTCGTCGCGGTCGGCGGGAACCGCGTCGGGCGCGAGCTCGCGGACAGCAGCCCCTTCAGCGGCTTCCGGCGTGACGAGCTCGCTGAGAACGCCGGCGACCTTGCGCGTACCGGCCCAGCCGGGCACTGCGGGCACGGCCGCCGGATCATCGGGCAGGGCGACGACGTCGTTGGGCCACTTGGTCCCCACGCGCCAGGGAAGGTCCTCAACGAGGGGCGCCAGGGCGTCGCGGACGGCCAGGCCACCCAGCAGAGGCAGCCAGCTCAGGCACTCAGCGGGAACGAGGGGCCGCAGCACCACGGAGACCAGGAGAGCACCCCCGTCGTCGGGGGTGACCCAGGCGCGCCCGGACCGCCCTCTACCGGCGGTCTGCCTCAGCGCCCGCAGTGCCGACAGGTGCGGCCAGGACTTGCGCTCAGGCCCCATGAGGGCGGCGCGCAGGTCGTCCTGGGTGGAGCCGGTGACGGGAACGGTGTCGAGACGGGAGAAGGGGCTGCCATCGAGGCTCATGGTTCGAGCCTACCGGCCCGTATAGGCTGGCGGCGTGATTCTCCTGGCCTCGAAGTCATCCGGCCGCCTGGCCACCCTGCGAGCCGCCGGCGTCGAGCCGCTGGTGCGAGTCTCTAGCGTTGATGAGGAGACCGTGCTCGGCGAGCTGATCCGCCGGCGCCGCGACGCCGGGCTGCCTGCCCCGAGCGCCGCCGAGCAGGTTCAGGCCCTGGCTCGGGCCAAGGCGCTCGATGTCATGACCTCCACCGACCCGCAGGAGGCCGAGGTGGTTGTGGGCTGCGACTCCATGCTGGAGATCGCCGGTCAGGTCGTCGGCAAGCCGGCCGACGCCGCCCAGGCCCGTGAGCGCTGGCGGATGATGAGCGGGGGCACCGGCACCCTGCACACGGGTCACTTCCTGGTACGCACTGCGGACGGCACCACCGCCGAGGGGGTCAGCTCGGCCACCATCCGTTTCGGCTCCCCGTCCCCGGCCGAAGTCGAGGCCTACATCGCCAGCGGAGAGCCACTGTGGTGCGCCGGGGCCTTCACCATTGACGGCCTGGGCGGCGCCTTCATCGAGGGGATCGACGGCGACCCCCACGGGGTCGTCGGCATCTCCTTGCCACTGCTACGCCGACTTCTGGCCACCCTGGGGGTGGTCTGGACAGACCTGTGGGCGCCGCCACCGGCGACCAAACCGGTTGACGACGCCCACTGATCGTGCGGGCGCGCAGAAGCCTCAGGAGGCCAATGCCGCCGAGATGCCGGAGGAGTCCGGAGCCTGGGCGATGACCCTCATGAGCTCGGCCATGACGACCTGCTGCTCACGGCTGAGGCGGTCGACGACGTGACGGCGCACGCCGTCAAGGTGCACCGGAGCCGCCTCGCGCAGGAAGTCGAGGCCCTGCTGGGTCAGCGTGCAGTTGACACCGCGGCGGTCGGAGTCGCAGGAGCTGCGCTCGACGTACCCCGCACCCTCCAGGCGCCGGACCGTGTGGGTCAGCCGTGAGCGGGAGTGCGAGACGTGCTCGGCGAGAGTGGACATGCGCAGGGTCTGGTCTGGCGCCTCCGACAGGCGCACCAGAATCTCGTACTCGTGCATGGAGATGCCGCATCCGGCCTCGAGCTCACGGTTGAGGCGGGCGGTGACAGAGGTGGAGGCCGCCAGGAAGGAGCGCCAGGCGTCCATCTCGATCTCATCGAGTCGGCGGAATCCCTCCTGCTCCAGGGAGCTGTTCTGTCCACAGCCCCCGGCCGACCCCGGACCGCGCTCAGGAGATCCCGCAGCCCCGGCCGCCTCCTGGCTGTAGGTGGCCTCGACGGCTTCCTGATCACTCTGAGTCCACGTCATCTCAACGTCCTCGGCATAGGCCGTCGGTTCTGCCATCGTCCGCTCTGCGGTAATCACCTTTATCGACTCCTCTCAGCACCGACCTGTGGCAGGTCGCGAACTCTCAAGCACGAACTTGTTGATCGCCTTTGGCTTTCATACAAGCGCAACTCCACTTCTTTTTTATCACACTCGGTCGGAGTCTCAGCCCTCCCAGCACAGCGATCCGCAACGTCAGACGACCTTGAGATCACAGGGGTTACCCCCACTTTCCGTTGCCGTTGAACAGTTCTGAGAGGGCTACGGCCCCGTAGGAAAACAATTCGGATACTGACTTCATGTCACCTGACATACATCAGTTTGACAATCGAATTACCCATCTTTGTCACGTTATCATCCCCATCGACCGATGATCGGAAGGTGACCGATAATTCATTTCCACGTTCTCATCTCACTTCCTTCGAGACGGTAATGAATCCCCGTCAGAATTCCCTCCAGTAAGCAATCATTATTCCCTCATGAGGCGATAGGAGAATGAACGGCTCCCTCACCACCTTCTGGCGGCGGCCACGAAGGCGGATGGCGTCACCGGCGCCGCAGGACGGGCCGCCGCCCCTGAGTGATGTCTCCGCTGGCGGGGTCGACGGCGAGCGTCGCCCACGGCTCCCCCGCACTGCTCCTGGACTCAGGGACATCGGCAGAACCAATGAATACCAGGTCTGTCTGCCGTAAAGGCGAAGACTGGACGAGTGCGAGACTGATCGCTCCGAGCAGCAGGCCGTGAGCAACGACCTCACCGGAACCGGCCGACAGCCCCGCCTCAGTCGCTCTTCCAGGCAGGAGATGGATGGGGTTCCGGTCTCCGCCGGCCTGCGCCCAGGCGGCCACATCAGTGTCAGCGAGCCGGTAGAACAAGGAGCCGGACGGCGTATCAAACCCGGTCTCTGGGGCCGTGAGTTTCCTCTTCTCGGTGGCGTCCCGCCCAGGCGGCAGGGTACGGCGGGCGAGCTCGTGGACCACCCGCCAGTGCTGCCCCGTCACCGTGAGCTCGACCGTCGCCTGGATGAGCTCCCACCCCGCACGCTCGACCTGTCGGATCGGGACCCCATCGGGCGCGTCCGTTCCCAGAGCCACCTCGTCTCCCGCAGGCCTCACGCTCATCCGGCAACGGCGGTGCACCAGGCCCTCCCAGGCGGTCTCCCCCCGACAGTCCTGTACCCAACCCTGGACCTGGTGCATGGCCTGCACAGCGGGGAGGATCGCCGTCGCTCCGCGCCGGGCCCGGCGGCGAGCCTGACGGCCGGGGCGTCCGGAGGAGGCCGTTGCGAGCACCCCGTCCAGGACCGCTGCGAGCCGCTCAACGACGTCGTCACAGGACCTGGGACCGTTCACCCTCACGATGCTAGGCGCCCGCCCCGAGGAGACGACGAAGCCCCGCCGACATCATGTCGACGGGGCTCGTTCCCCGGTTACGACGGTGGCGACCGGGATCGCTATGCGATGCTCAGCGGGTCTCGCGGTGCTCGGTGTGCTTGCCGCAGCGAGCGCAGAACTTGGCGATGCTGAGACGGTCGGGGGTGTTCCGACGGTTCTTCTTGGTGATGTAGTTGCGCTCCTTGCACTCCGAGCAGGCCAGAGTGATCTTGGGGCGAACGTCGGCGGACTTGCTGGCCACGTTTGTCTCCTCGTGTCGATCCTCGAGCATGCGACGGAGCGCTGTACTCGAAAGCTTGCGTAGCGGGGGAGGGACTCGAACCCTCGACCTCACGATTATGAGTCGTGCGCTCTAACCAGCTGAGCTACCTCGCCATAGGAACACAATGGGGGCCAGTGGCCCCCGCTGTGAGAGCCCCGAAAGGGAATCGAACCCTTGACCTTCTCCTTACCATGGAGACGCTCTGCCGACTGAGCTATCGGGGCAACGAGCCGAATCCTAGGCAGATCCGAATCGCTCTGGCAATTCGTTCCGCCGTGGCTTCGCTCACTGCGGTCCTCGCCGGGCGGCGAGGTGCGATCCAAGTGATCGCCGTGGCGGGTGAGGGATTCGAACCCCCGTAGCATTACGCGGCTGATTTACAGTCAGCTCCCATTGGCCGCTCGGGCAACCCGCCTTGGCTCCGCGCTCCGACCCCTCGGTCATCGCTTGGCGCCGTGGAAGAATAGCAAGGCAGCGGCGCGAAACGCCAATCGCCCCCGTAGGACCCTCCTCACAGAACAACCCACCTAGACTCGGGTCGACTGAGGTCCCCACCCCGGAAAGGACTGCGCCATGGCCAACGACTCCTCCTTCGACGTCGTCTCCCGCCTCGACCGCCAGGAGGTGGACAACGCCGTCAACCAGTGCGCCAAGGAAATCTCCCAGCGCTACGACTTCCGTGGCGTTGACGCCTCCGTGAGCCTGTCGGGCGACACCATCACCCTGGAGGCCAACACGGCCGAGCGGGTCCTGGCGATCCTGGACGTCCTGGAGTCCAAGCTCTTCCGCCGCGGCGTCTCCCTCAAGGCCCTGGACCTGGGGGACAAGGAGCCGCGCCCCTCGGGCAAGATCTACCGCCTGGCCTGCCCGCTGCGTGAGGGACTCACCCAGGAGGTGGCCAAGAGGATCACCAAGGCGATCCGTGACGAGGGCCCCAAGAGCGTCAAGGCCACGATCCAGGGCGACGAGGTGCGCGTGACCTCCAAGTCCCGCGACGACCTCCAGAGCGTCATCGCCCTGCTGAAGAGCCTCGACGTCGACGCCGCCCTCCAGTTCGTCAATTACCGCTGAGGCCGCCCGCCCCGGCGACTAGGCCGACAGCAGTGTCAGGACGGCCTTGACGCGGCGGTGGACGGCAGCGTCGGGCAGCAGGCCGAGCTTGGCAAAGATCCGCTGGGTGTGCTTCTCCACGGCCCCCTCGGTGACCACCATGATCTTGGCAATGCCGGCGTTGGTGTGGCCCTCGGCCATGAGGGCCAGGACCTCCCGCTCGCGGGGCGTGAGCTCGGTGAGCGGGTCATCGCGCCGGCCTCGCTGGAGGACCTGGGAGACGACGTCGGGGTCCAGGACGAGCTCGCCGCGCGCCACCCGCTCGACCGCGCTGAGGAAGGCGTCGATGTCGCCGACCCGGTCCTTGAGGAGGTAACCCAGGGCGCCGCCGCCATCGGCCAGGAGCTCGGGCAGGTAGCCGGCGACGACGTACTGGCTCAGCAGCAGGATGGGAGCCTCCGGCCACTGGGCGCGGATGCGGGTGGTGGCCCGCAGTCCCTCGTCGGTGTGGGAGGGCGGCATGCGGATGTCGGCGACGACGACGTCGGGCCGCAGCCGCAGGGCCTCGCTCACGAGGGCCTCTCCGTCCCCCACTCCCCCGACGACCTCGTGGCCGCCGTCGGCCAGGATGAGTGCCAGCCCCTCGCGCAGGAGGACGGAGTCATCAGCGATTAGAACGCGCACGGGATTCTCGCCTCCAGTGTGGTCGGTCCGCCGGCCGGGGACGTGATGAAGAGCCTACCGTCGACCCCGTTGAGGCGCTCGACCAGGCCGGCCAGGCCGTGTCCCTTGGCGGTCGAGGCCCCACCGATGCCGTTGTCACTGATCCTCACGAGCAGGGCGCCGTCGACGACGCGGGCATCGACGCCGGCGGCTGTGGCCCCGGAGTGCTTGTTGAGGTTGGCCAGCGCCTCGCTGACCACGAAGTAGGCGGCCTGGGAGACGTGGTCGGGCAGGTCGGGCAGCTCAGTGCTCACGGTGACGGGGACGGAGGAGCGGGTGGCGGCCTCGGTGATGGCGGCCGCCAGGCCGCGGTCGATGAGGGCGGGTGGGGCGATACCGCGGGAGAGCTGACGCAGCTCGTCGAGAGTCTGCTGGGTCTGCTCCATGGCGCCCTGGATGATGGCCGACGCGGCCGCCGGGTCCTTCTCGGCCTGCCGGTGGGCACGGGCCAGGTCCATGCGCAGGCGCACGAGGCGCTGCTGGGGACCGTCGTGGATGTCTCGCTCCAGGCGGCGGCGGGTGTCAGCCTCGGCACGCTGGACGGCGGCCCGGGAGGTCTGGAGGCGGCTGACCTCGCTGCGCCAGGAGAGCATGGCGCGGGTGAGACCTGTCTGCATGGCGGCCAGGCCCCGCAGGACGGCGGGGGCGGTCAGGGAGAAGACGATGCCGCAGGTGAGGTTGAAACCGATGTCCCAGAGCAGCTCCGGCTGCAGGCCCAGTAGATGAGCCAGCCCCTGGCGCTGCTCTCCGATGGTCGGGTCGAGGACCAGGTCAAGAATGATATCGGCGATGGGGGCGAGGAGACCTGCCACGGCCAGGGCCAGCCACACGACGCTGATGATCCAGGTGATGAGGAAGACCGGGAAGTAGATGACGGCCCACAGCAGGTCCATCCAGCGCTGGGGGTCGCGCAAGCGCCGGAAGAGCCGACGGCGCGCGGAGGCTCCCGGCTCGGGCTCGAGGTAGCCGCCGGGTACCGGCTCGCGCCCGTCCACGCGCGCCACGGCGAGGCGGGCGAAGTTGGCGAAGCCCCCGGCGATGCTCAGGTCGATGATGAGCAGCAGCAGCCCCACCCAGATGATGGTGGTGATCACACCGAGGGCGGTCAGTGGTACAAGCAGGTAGAAGGCGAGCAGGCTCAGTGGCCCGCTGAGGAGGAGGAAGGCGGCGTCCCTGCCGAGCTGGCGGTAGCGCGCGGCCCATGCTGATCGGTTCATGCCTCATATCCTCCTCAGGGCCGGAATCACGCCCAATCCTGCCACCTGGCGGAGCCGTGGTGGGGCTAGCCCGACACTGACTTGCAGCGGGCGGCTCAGTCACCGAGTCGGGCGGTCAGGTTGCGGGCGAGCTCGTCGGCCCATCTGCCGTAGCGGGCTTCGCCGGGGCGGCTGAGGCAGTACAGGAGGTTGCCCAGGCGGTCGAGGAGCTCGTAGGCGTCGCGGCGCTCCAGCAGCCGTTGCGGGTCGGTGGCACCGGTGTCCTGCGCGAGCCGCGAGCGCCGCGCGTACTCAGTGACGAAGGCGGTGACGTCGTCGGGTGTCATGGGCAGGTACCAGGGCCCGCCGGTCACCCGGCCCCCGATGAGGGCCAGGTCCTTGGCGGTGTCGCCGGGCCCGGACCACTCGAAGTCGATGAGTCGTGGCAGGCCGTCGGGGCCGAGGATGACATTGGGGGCGACGGCGTCGCCGTGGATGAGCCGAGGGGTGGGGACTGCCTCGAAGGCCGGGGCGAGGCGGTCGAGCTCACGGCGCCAGGCGGGCAGGAGCGCGCGGACGCGGGGGTCGGTGAGGGTCTGCGGGTGGTGCCCTCCCCACCAGGTCAGCAGTTCCTCCCCCTGTTCGTCGGCGCTCGGCACGAAGGCGACCGACGGCGCGGGACCGGTGGCGAGGGCATCGTGCAGGCGGGCGATCTGGTGTGCGAGGGCGGTTGCGAGCCGTGGGTTCCAGTCGGTGGCGCGCAGGGCCCGGCCGGGGACGTGGGTGGTCACCATGTAGGGGGTGCCGAGCGGGTTGTCGCTGCCGGTCTCCAGGGCGACGGCGCTGGTTCCCAGCTCGGGCGGGACGCGTCTGAGGGCCTCGAACTCGGTCTCCAGGGGGCGGGGCATGTCATGGGGCAGGTGCCGCGGAAGGCGCAGGACCCGGGTCTGCTCCCCGGAGCCGATTCGCCAGGCGGTGTAGCTCTCGCCAGCCCCCAGCCGCTCGACCGGTCCGGGTTTCACGCCGCGCAGCTCACCGGCGTCGACGGCGGCCCTGATGCGTGGGGCGATGTCGTCGTCGTTGGCCGGGGGCATCCCGTCAGTACCCGGCCATCTGCTCGAGGCGGGCGATGCGCTTGTCCATGGGCGGGTGGGTGGAGAACAGGTTGCGCAGACTCCCGAAGGGGTTGGCGATCATCATGGAGGAGACCGGTTCGAGGCGCGGGTCCTGTCCCATGGGCACGCGTGAGATGCCCGACTCGAGCTTGCTAAGCGCGCTGGCCAGGGCGAGCGGGTCCTGGGTGAGCTCGGCGCCGTCGTGGTCGGCGTCGTACTCGCGGGTCCGGGAGATGGCGAACTGGGTGATGGCGGCGGCCAGGGGCGCCAGGAGGGAGAGCAGCAGGACGGCGACGATGTTGCCGCCGTCCCGGTCGCGCCGGTTGCCGCCGCCGAACCACAGGGCCATGGTGGCCAGCGAGGAGATGACGCCGGCGATGCCCGCGGCCACCGAGGAGGTGAGAATGTCGCGGTTGTAGACGTGGGAGAGCTCGTGGCCCAGGACGCCGCGCAGCTCGCGCTCGTTGAGGAGCTGGAGGATGCCCTGAGTGCAGCACACGGCGGCGTGCGAGGGGCTGCGGCCGGTGGCGAAGGCGTTGGGGCTCATCGTGGGGGCCACGTAGAGGCGCGGCATGGGCTGACCGGCGGCGGCGGAGAGCTCATGCACAATGGCGTACATCTGGGGCTGCTGGGCCTCGGTGACCTCGATGGCGCCCATGGAGCGCACCGCGATCTTGTCGGAGTTCCAGAAGCCGTAGGCGGTCTGCACCAGACCGATGACCGGCGCGATGACCAGCCAGATGGCAGAGCCGGTCCCCCGGGCCAGCGCGTAGCCGAGCAGGAGAAGCAGGCTCCACATGCCGCCCAGGAGGACGGCGGTCTTGAGACCGTTGTAGTGGTGGGTCCTTGTCATGGGTGGAGACTATGGGATGAACCTGTGTCCGACCTATGTCTGCTGGCGCGGGACCACTCGCGCGGTGATGAGGCCGCAGTCCAGGCAGTGCAGGGCATCGCGGAAGTCGTCGGGGTCGAAGGTGGTTCCCGGCGCCTCACGCGCGAGGGTCCAGTACTCCCCCGTCGAGTCCTGGACCGCGTACCCGGTGTCGCGGAAGCCGGAGCGCTCGTAGAACGAGAGCCGACGGCGTCGCTGCTCAGCGTTGTCGGCCTCGGCGATGACGGGCTCGATGTCCAGGACGATGGTGCAGCCGGGGTGACGACGCTCGAGCTCGGCCAGAAGGCGAGTGCCCAGGCCCCGGCCGCGGGCGGCGTCGTCGACGGCGAGGTAGAAGAGGTAGAGCAGGCGGGAGCCGGGGCGGCGCACGGTCCAGGTCAGGGCGACGGGGTCCGGCGAGGCCGCGTGGGCGGGGCCTGCGGGCTGGTCCCACCAGGCGACGAGGTCGACGCCGCGCCGCAGGCTGAGCACGTGGATGAGCGCCCAGGGAAGGCGCTCATCCTCGGGGAAGGCCCGCAGGTAGAGGTCGTGCGCCCAGCGGTCGGTTCTGCTGGCGAAGCGGATGCGACGGGTTCTCATCGCTCAGCTCAGCAGGTCGGCGACGTCGGCCGCCGGGAGGTCCAGGGCCTGGCCGACCCCGGCGGTGTAGAGCGACCCGGCATGGGTGCTCAGGCCGCGGGCGAGGTCGGGGCGCGCCGCGATGGCGCCGCGCCAGCCCTCATCGGCCAGGGCCAGGGCGTAGGGCAGGGTCGCGTTGGTCAGCGCGTAGGTGGAGGTGTGCGGGACGGCTCCGGGCATGTTGGCCACGCAGTAGAAGATCTTGCCGTCCACCTCGAAGGTGGGCTCGGAGTGGGTGGTGGGGTGGGAGTCCTCGAAGCAGCCTCCCTGGTCGATGGCGATGTCGACCAGCACGCTGCCGGCCCGCATGGTCTCCACCATGGCCCGCGTGACGAGGTTCGGGGTGCGGGCCCCGGGCACGAGGACGGCGCCAATGACCAGGTCCGCCCCGGCGCAGGCCTGGGCCACGTCGAGCTCGGTGGAGAAGCGGGTGCGGATGGTCCCGCCGTCGAGCTCCTCGATCCGGCGCATGCGCAGCGGGTCGACGTCGAAGACGGTGACGTCCGCGCCCATGCCGGCGGCGACCCGCGCGGCGCTCAGGCCGGCGGTGCCTCCACCCAGGACGACGACGCTTCCGCGCCGTACTCCGGCGGCGCCGCCCAGCAGGACGCCGGCCCCGCCGTGGGGGCGCAGCAGGGCCTCCGCGCCGACCTGGGCGGCCAGGCGGCCGGCGATCTCCGACATGGGCGCCAGGAGGGGCAGGGCGCCGGTGTCGGTCTCGACGGTCTCGTAGGCGATGGAGGTGACCCGCTTGGCGAGCAGCTCCTCGGTCAGGGCCCGGTCGGCGGCCAGGTGCAGGTAGGTGAACAGCAGCAGGTCCGGGCGCAGGAAGGGGTACTCCTGGGCAATCGGCTCCTTGACCTTGAGGACGAGCTCGGAGTCGGCCCACAGGCCGGGGACGTCGTCGGTCATGACGGCGCCGGCGGCGGTGTAGTCGGCGTCGGGGATGGAGGCCCCCTCGCCGGCGCCCGCCTGGATGGTCACGGTGTGCCCGCGCCGGGTGAGCGCGTGCACGCCGGCCGGCGTGATGGCGACGCGGAACTCGTTGTCCTTGATCTCGGTGGGAACGCCGATTCGCATGGTTCTGCCTTCGAGGTGGTTGTCAGGGGGTGGTGTGGCGCGTGTGGGTCGGGGCCGACGGCGGAGCCAGACAGCCCCGACCCAGTCGGCTCAGTCGGCCAGACGGTGGGCGACGCGCTCGGGGACGCGGCCCGCCTCGGGCTGGCCGATGAGGTCCTCGGGAACCTCGGTGGAGCGGGAGATCGCGGTCATGGCGTCGCGGGAGACGACCTTGACGCGCTCGCGCGGCTTGGACTCCCCTCCGGTGACGACGACCTCGCCGTAGCCCTCGCCGAGCTCACGCTCGTAGGCGTCCAGCAGCTCCCAGCCTTCCCAGTTGGTGAAGGGGATGCCGCGGGACTCCAGCAAGGCGATGATGGCGTCGTGGCCGACCTGGGCCTCGTCGCTGGTCTCGGCGTGCAGCAGGCCGGCGTTGGCGTCGGCCACGAGGTTGGTGATCGTCTCCTGCGCGTCGGACTTGGTGGAGCCGATGAGGCCCACCGGGCCGCGACGGATCCAGCCGGTGGCGTACAGGCCGGTCAGGGGCTTGCCGTCCTCGCCGAGGACACGGCCGCCCTCGTTGGGGACGACGTGCCGCTCGGTGTCGAAGGGCAGGCCCTCGATGGCGCTGGAGGCGTACCCGACGGCGCGGTAGACGGCCTGGACGGGCCAGTCGCGGTACTCGCCGGTGCCGGTGACGTTGCCGTCGCCGGTCAGGCGGGTGCGCTCGGTGCGCAGGCCGACGACGTGACCGTCGTCGTCGGTGAGGACCTCGTGGGGGGCGGAGAAGAGGTGGATGTGGATGCGGTGGGAGGCGGTGAGGTCCTCCGGCTCCTGCATCGCGTACCCCTCCAGGGCCTTGACGACCTGGCGTTGCTGGTTGGAGGAGGCCAGCGCCGCCTGCGAACCCTCGTCGTACTCGAAGTCCTCCTCGTCGACGATGACGTCGACGTCGGGCTGCTTTCCGAGCTCGCGCAGCTCCAGCGGGGTGAACTTCACCTGGGCTGGGCCGCGGCGGCCAAAGACGTGCACGTCGGTGACCGGGGACTGCTGGAGGGTGGCGGCCACGTTCGCGGGGATCTCGGTGGTCATGAGGTCGTCGGCGTGCTTGGCCAGGATGCGGGCAATGTCCAAGGCGACATTGCCGACGCCGATGACGGCGACCTCCTTGGCGCTCAGGTCCCAGGTGCGCGGGTGGTCGGGGTGCCCGTCATACCAGGAGACGAAGTCGGCGCCGCCGTAGCACTCGGGGGCGTCGACGCCGGGGATGTCAAGGGGGGCGTCGGTGTCGGCTCCGGTGGAGAAGATGATGGCGTCATAGTGCTCGTGGAGCTCGGCCACCGAGATGTCACGGCCGACCTCGACGTTGCCGATGAGCCGGATGTCCCCGCGCTGGAGGATCTTGTAGAGGGCCACGATGATCTGCTTGATGCGCGGGTGGTCGGGGGCGACGCCGTAGCGCACCAGCCCGTAGGGCGCAGGAAGCCGCTCGAACAGGTCGATACAGACCTCCATGCCCGACTTCGAGAGGATGTCCGAGGCGTAGATGCCTGCGGGGCCTGCTCCGACGACGGCGACATTGAGAGGACGTGCGTTCACTGTTCTTCGTTCCTGTTTCAGGGGACGTGGACGTGGCACCCGCGTTCCCACTGCCGGGAGAACCGGTTGATCCGGTCCGGGGCGACGGCGATGACGGCGGGCTACCGCGGCACAGTCTATGGAGGAAGGTGGGGGTTCCCCCAGGGCACGGGCAATATCTCCGCTTTGAGCCGCGTCACGTCGGGGAGGGGCGGCGAGGGGCGATGGGCTCAAAGCACGACGATGGGCGCCGGGTCCATGAGCTGGACGTCGAGGTCCGCGCCCGCGGCGATGGCGAATCCGCACGTACCGCAGCACAGCTCGACAACAGGGCCGTCAGCGACGAGCGTGACGGTCGCGTCGGAGGGCACAGGCAGGGTGGTGACAGAAGCGTCGCCCTCCCGTCGGACCTGGATGCCCGATAAAGTACGGTGAAGCACCGTCGCCTCACTGGATCCATCGCCAACGCGCAAGTCACCATCTGAGGGGTGCCACTGTGTGAGCAGCGACGTTCCCTCGCTCCCGTCCCGCGCCCCCACCACGGCATCTACCTCGGGATGGACGCGCATGACCAACTCACCATCGACCATCGACAGGCAGTAGGCGACGCTGTGCGCCCCGGCCCAGCCGGCCTGCACGTCGAGTGCGCCGCGCATCCAGAAGACCAGGCACGGTCGACCCTGGCGGTCGCGGAAAAAAGACGGGGCATAGTAACTCTCACCATAGGTCAGCCGACGCCATGTGTCGGGGCGGAAGCGGCCGTCCTCCCACCTGCCGGTGGCATATACCACGTAGTGGAGGACATCAGCGTCCCACACCGACGTCACCATGACATCCTGACCATTCACCGTGAACAGCTGCGGACACTCCCACAGGGTCCCAGTCCACACCGGCTCCGTCTGTGCACTCGACCGAGAAGCAGCAATGCCGTCATAGGTCCACGCGTGGCCATCCGATGAGGAGAACGAGGCCGCGGCCGCGGTCCCGTCGCTCAGTGCCGCGCCGATAAGCATGCGCCAGCAGTCGGTATCCCGGAAGACGAAGGGGTCTCGGAACGCGATCGCATCGAGTTCAGGCGGCAGCTCAACAACGACGTCCTCCTTGGCCCAATGCCCCCACTCAGGGTCCAAGGGACGTGCGACGCGAACACGACCGACACCGAAATCCGGCACATGGACCGAGGTGTAGTAGGCGCGCGCCCCCAGATCCTCGTCACGGACGACCGAACCCGACCACACGCCAGCGTCGCCGTCACCGGGCTCGAGGGCGATCGGCTGCTCGTGCCAGTGGACGAGATCATCGCTGACGGCGTGGCCCCACCTACAGGCGGGCGTCCAGACCATGCTGTCTGGCACGTACTGGAAGAAGAGGTGATACCGACCGTTGACGATGCTCAGTCCGTGAGGGTCGTTGATCCAGCCGGATGTCGCAGTGAAGTGGATGCGTGGGCGCGAGGTCATGGTCATCTTCCTTGATGCGGTAGGGCAAGCGCGTTGACGCTGGTTCCCAGTATGGGTGTTGACATGACGTTTTGGCAAAACGTATTGTCATACCCGAGGGGTCGTCCAGACGTCCCTTTCCCCACTCCCCACCTGCAGAGTCGCAAGAAGATCGGAGGCGAAGTAACGATGCTTCGCAACAGCCCCTTATGCCCCTCGACCGGAGGATCCTCACCGAGCACACCCATCACCAGGCGGACCGTCCTGACAGGAGGCCTGGGTCTCGCCACTGCGGCCACTCTGGCCGCGTGCGGAGTCGGAGGAAGGAGTTCCTCCTCTAACAGCAAGTCCCTCACCGTCTTGGTTGAGGCCGGAGGGCACGGACAGCTTCAGCCTGTCGCCGACCAGTTCCAGAAGGACACTGCTACCACAATCTCCTTCGTCGAACTGCCCTACGACGGTCTCTACAACCGTCTAACCAGCGAGCTCAAGGGCAATGCCGTGTCCTTCGACGTCGCCGCACTCGACGCTACCTGGCTACCCGCGTTCCGCAGTGCCCTCGTTCCGCTGGACGACCTGTTCACCGACTCGGTCAAGAGCGACCTCTTCCCCTCGCTCGTCAAGGAGGCGGCGCCCGATGGGACGTTCGTCGGCATGCCCGTGTGGACCAACACGGAGATCCTCTACTACCGCATTGACCTGCTGGAGGACCCGGTGCACCGGACTGCCTTCACACAGACCTACGGCTACGACCTCGTCCCGCCGACAACGTGGCAGCAGTATCACGACGTCGCTGAGTACTTCAGTAAAGCGATGGGGGGCAGCCCATACGGGACGGACGTCAAAGGTGGCGTGGAGACCGAGTGGCTCGCAGCGCTGGCCCAGACCGGCGCGAAGGGACTGGTAGTCGACCCTGACGGCACCGTGTCCCTGGGTAACAGCAACAGCCTTGCTGCGCTGGACTTCTACACGAGTCTCCTGCCTTATGCGCCCTCCGGCGCCGCCCAGCTCGACTGGGCCGGAGCCCAGAATCTCTTCAACCAGGGCCAGCTTGCCCTCATGCGTTTCTGGGCGCATGCCTACCGGCAGGTACCTGAGGACGCTCCTGTCGCCGGGCACGTCGGCGTGGCGCCAATGATCGCCGGAGACGCAGGCCCGGCGGGCGTTCCCGGAGCGTGGTATCTCTCGATCGCCAAAGGAAGCAACAAGCAGGACAAGGCACGCGAGTTCCTCCAGTATGCGTACGACCACAACGAGCTGAGTGTCGATACCAACCTGGGTCTGGCTTCACGCATCTCAGTCCTCGAGGCACGTAAGAACGACAAGGGGTTCGAGCACTTCGCGCCCCTGCTTGAGACCCTCAACGCACCGGCCACCTTGCCGCGTCCGGCGCTGCCACAGTGGCAGGAGATCGTCGACACGGCCCTCGTCCCGATGCTCCAAAAGGCGATGGAGCCCGGCGCGGACAACGCCGCCCTCCTGAACAAGGCGAGGAAGGAGGTTGAGAACATTGTCGGCTGACGCCTCGGAACCGACGCGCTGTACGACAGCCCGCCCGGCGCGTTCCCGCTACAGGGGGATGAGAGTCTCCGACCGGCAGTTCGCCACACTCCTCATGGTGCCGGCGACCGTGTTCCTCATCGTGTTCGTCGGCTGGCCCCTCCTGTCCTTCGTGTGGGACTCTTTCTTCAACACTGCCCCCGTCACCGGACAGCGCACCTTCGTCGCCCTGGACAACTACGCCAAAGCGTTCGGCAACTCGGCGTTCCGCAACGCCGCATGGCGGACCGGGGTCTATACCGTCATCGTCGTTGCATTCGAGTTCTGCTTGGGTCTGGCGACCGCGCTGCTGTTCTCGCTCATCGGGAATTCCTCGCGGGTGTTCAGGACCATCTTCCTGTACCCGCTCATGATCGCCCCGGTCGTTGCCGGCCTGCTGTGGCGGTTCCTACTCATCGACAACTTCGGAATCGTCAACGAGCTTCTCAGCCGTGTTGGCATCCTGGACTCCGCGAGCGACATCGCCTGGCTCAGCAACCCGGACATCGCCCTGTTCTCAGTGGCGATCCCAGATATCTGGCTGACGACCTCCTTCATGACCCTCGTCTTGTTCGCTGGCCTGCAGAACATTCCCGGTGACGTCATCGAGGCGGCACGAATCGACGGAGCACGTGCCCCAACGATCCTGTTCCGGATCATCATCCCGCTTCTGCGCCCGGTCATTGCCGTCGCCCTCATTATCCGCGGCATAGACGCAGCCCGAGCCTTCGATGTCATTCTCATCCAGACCAATGGCGGCCCCCAGAACAGCACAGAGGTCATGTCCATGCTCATTTATCGCACGATGGTGAGATTCGGTGATCCCGGCCTCGCGAGCGCGATGGGCACCCTCTATCTCGTTGTCATGATGATAGTCGCCTCTCTCGCGGTACTTGCCATCTGGAATCCCGGAAGCGAGGAGAACTAATGGAAGGCCTCCAGGTCAGACGCCCACTGACCAGAATCATTCTCTGGATCGTACTGGTCGTGACAGTCCTGCTCTATTCATTCCCGTTCCTCTACATGCTTCTAACGTCGTTCAAGACGCCGCTGGAGACGATCGCCGTCCCGCCCAGGATCTTGCCGAGCCACTGGACGACCGAGAACTACGTGACGGCGCTGTCACGGGAGGGAGTGCTTGCCTCATTGGTCAACGGCACGATGACCGCCGTCCTGAGCACGGCGGTGTCCCTACTGCTAGCGGTTCCGGCGGCGTACGCCGTCACCAGGTTCCGCACCCGTTACAGCCGGATCTTCATCGTCCTGGCACTGGTCATGAGGATGGTTCCACCGATCGCCGTCGGCGTGCCGATGGTCCAGATCTTCCAGTCCGTCGGTCTGTATGACACAACCTTCGCCCTGGCGCTGGCGCACGTCACCATCTCCCTGCCTCTGTCGATCTGGCTCATGTCCAGCTTCTTCGAGTCCGTCCCCGTCGAACTGGAAGAGGCGGCGAAGATCGACGGGGCGAGCCGGCTGAGTGCCCTGTGGCACGTCGTCCTGCCGGTGACCTCGGGAGGCATCGCGGTGACCGCCATCTTCGCATTCCTCGCTTCGTGGAACGAGTTCCTCTTCTCGCTCCTCCTGACCGCCTTCCGCTCCCAGACCACGCCCATCGTCATCGCGAACTTCCAGACGCAGTTCGGACTGGACTGGGGCGCGATGACCGCGCTCGCCGTCCTGTACTCACTCCCGGTCATCGCGCTCACCATGCTCATGCAGCGTCGCATCGTCGCCGGCATGACCCTCGGCGCGGTCAAGGGCTGAGCGCGCACGAACACCGGCCCGATAAGAGAAGGAAAAGTGAGGAAACCGTGACCGCACCCAACAGGTACGACGTGACAGAGTGGCCTGGAGAAAACCCTTATGACGACATCGGTGCCGTCATCAACAGCATCATCACCGATGTCAAGAGCCGCCAGCGATGGAAGGACAAGGATGACGGCGGGCGCCCGGGCGCCGTCATCGTCATCCCGCCCGGTGACTACCACCTGCGTACGCAGGCCGTCATCGACATCAGCTATCTGCGTATCGAGGGCTCCGGGCACGGCTTCACTTCCTCGAGTATCCGCTACAACATCCCACCGCAGGAGCGGGAGGACCTGCACGAACTGTGGCCGGGAGGCAGCCGGATCCTCGTGGACCTGCCGCCCGCCAGAGGTGGGGAGCAGGCAGCAGCCTTCCTCGTCACGCGTGAGGGCAGCCCCCGGCTCAGTTCAGTCGAGTTCTCCGGCTTCTGTATTGACGGACTCCACTTCGAGCCCGACGGCGTCAGCGAGAACCCGGAGAACTCATACCAGAACGGTAAGACCGGCATCTACGTCAAGGATCCAAATGACTCGTTCAGGATCTCCCAGATGGGGCTGGTCTACCTCGAGCACGCCATCACGATCAGGAAGGCCGATGCGTTGTCGATCCACGACAACTTTATCGCGGAATGCGGCAACTGCATCGAGTTACTCGACTGGGGGCAGGCCTCCAAGGTGACAGACAACCTCGTCGGAGCCGGCCCACGAGGCCACTCCGTCTATGCCGAGAACCACGGCGGTCTACTCATCGCCACGAACAATATCTTTCCCCGCGGTGACAGCAGCGTCCACCTCTCGGGTGTGACACGCTCGCTGGTCAGCACCAACCGTCTCCACTCTTTCTACCCGGGAGTCCTCATCCTCGCCGACGACAGCGCTGAGAATCTCGTCGAGGGCAACCATCTTTTGCGGGACCACGAACCCTGGACCCCCTTCCTGGAAGTGACTAACGGACGCAGTGACTCCTACGGGATCATCCACGTGGAGGGAAGCGACAACACGATCGTCAACAACCACGTGTCGATCTCAGTGGACTCATCCGCCTCGGCCACGGGGCCTGAGATCGTCGGTGTACGGCTCGCCTCAGGGCAGGGGAACTACGTTTCAGCAACGCACGTCGTCGCCCACGACGTCGCCCGCAGCAGCGGAGAATCAGCCTTCGAGGCTCAGGTCAACGCACTGCTGTCGAGTGCGGACCTGCCGACGCTGGACGTCATCACGATCAGCGTGGACAGAGCCTCGATCAAGAACACAGTGCTCGACTCGGGCACCGAGAAGGAAGTGGCGATGGACCGTTCCACCAACGCATTCCGCCCCACCCCACGCCTCAGTACGGTCTAGGCGGGGCGAAGACCGGTGCAGCACGGTAGGTCCGGGTACAGAACAGGCGGCCCACCCAGTCCCGCCCGCGTCACAGTCTGCGACCGCGAGAGGAGACAAGAAGATAGAAGTAGTGTTCTCATCGTCCCGAGAACGCGAAGACGCCCAGAAGGCAGGTCACATGACAGCGCGCAAGAGTGTGGGAATCCGAGACGTCGCACGTGAGGCTGGCGTCTCAGTGACGACGGTGTCGCACATCCTCAATCAAGTCCCCTATGCGCGTGCGAGTGATGCAACTCGGGAGCGGGTACGTGCGGCAGCGGCTCAGCTCGGTTACGAGCCCAACCGCATGGCTCGCGGCTTGCGGACACAGAGATCGGGCATGATCGGTCTGCTCAGTGAGGACATCGCGACGACGCCTCACGCTGGTCGGATCATCCTGGGTGCCCAGGAGGTAGCGCGTGAGGCCGGGTTGACGATCGTTCTGGTCAACACGACGCAGGACCCCGAGACTGTCAACAGGGACGCCGATGTCCTGCTCCGTCAGTCTGTCGACGGGGTTCTCTACGCGACGATGTACCACCGAGTCGTCAGGGTTCCAGGTGTACTCGTCAGCGTCCCAACCGTCCTCATCGACTCCCAGGACGAGGCGTCACGCGTCCCCTGGACTATTCCTGATGAGACCTCCGGCGCCCAGGCGGCTGTCGAGGAATTGATCAAGTACGGGCACCGCCGTATCGGATTCCTCACGAATACAGATGATGTGCCCGCCACCCATGGTCGACTCGTCGGGTATCGAGCGGGCTTAGGCAATGCAGGCCTGTCGGTTCACGACTCGCTCGTCGTCGCCCGCCCATCGGAGACGCCGGGTGGGTACGAAGCTGCCCTCGAGCTCCTGAGCAGGGACAGGGAGGTAACCGCACTGTTCTGCTACAACGACCGTATGGCGATGGGCGCCTATCGCGCGGCGGCGGAGCTGGGACTGCGCATCCCTGACGATCTATCGATCGTCGGCTTCGACAATCAGGAAATCATCGCCGAAGGTCTATTCCCCGCACTGACGACCGTCGCCCTGCCCCACTATGACATGGGGCGATGGGCGACCCAGCGGCTCATCTCGATGCTCATGCACGACGATGAAGAATACATCGCGGCGGACGGTTCTGATTCAGCAGTGCTGTCGTGCCCCCTCGTGCGTCGTCGCTCAGTGGCTGCGCCTCGCACCCGCGCATGAGTCGGCCGGGATCCACCGCGGGTTCACGGGCGTAGGACGTCAGCAATTCACCGTCCAAGGCTATCCAGCACCGGTTCAAAACCGGAACGATCCGGCGACCGACCCTCGGAGTAGCCCCCAATCAATCTCACTCACGAAAGGAGGTAGCACATGCGCACCTACGTCCTGCTGACACGGCGCGCCGCTCTTCGCACCGGTACAGCAACCATAACAACGCTGGCAGTCGGCGGCCTGGCAGGAGCACCGAAGAGCTCAGCAGCGCCCAGAACCGGGCCGAGTCGCTCTTCCATTCCAGTCCCAATGGTGGTCACCGCCGGCCGCACGCGTCGGTCACAGCCCCACGTGGGTCTCCTGTAGTACCCATGACCACACTCCACACGAATCAACACAGAAGGATCATGACATGGCAACCGTGTATGATGTGACGGACTGGAATCCTCAAGGAAAGTCTCTCAACGTTTATGACGACATCGGAGCGGTCATTAACGCAATGATCACGGACATTAAGTCCACCCAGTCCGACCAGGCGGCTAGGCCCGGTGCCGTCATCTACATTCCGCCGGGCGACTACTCGCTGAAAACGCGTGTCGTCATCGACATCAGCAACCTGACAATTCGCGGATCAGGCCACGGATTCAGTTCACTGTCCATCCGTTACAACACGGCTGACACCTCATCATGGCACGAGCTCAACCCGGGATCCAGCCATGTGCGGGTCGAGAACACTGACGGTAACGGCGAGGCCTTCATCGTGACGCGCGAGGGTTCTCCCAGGATAGGCGCAGTCGTCTTTGAGAACTTCTGCCTCGACGGCACGTCGTTCGGCTCCGACGAGAACTCCTACAACAACGGCAAGACGGGAATCTTGATCGAGACGGATAACGACGCCTGCCGAGTGCGGGACATGGGGATGGTGTATCTCGAACACGCACTCATCGTCCATGGCGCTGACGCCCTCGACGTCTCGGGCAACTTTCTGACCGAGTGCGGTAACTGTGTCGAGCTCCTCGGAGCAGGACAGGCAACGAGAGTATGCGACAACCACATTGGTGCCGGCCCACACGGTTACTCACTGTTCGCGGAGAACCACAACGGCCTACTCATCAGCGGGAACAACATCTTCCCACGGGGGATCGACTCGGTCCACCTGCGCGACTGCTTCAGGACAAACGTGTCCTCCAACAGGATGCACTCGTTCTACGCCGGTATGGTGACCCTTGAAGGAACTTGCAAGGAGAACCTTATCTCGTCCAACATGTTCGAGCGCCAGGTCGAAGGATTCCCGCCGTTTGTCGACGTTAGCAATGGACTTGACGATGACTTTGGGGTAGTGCAGGTCAACGGCGATGGAAATACCATCATGGCTAACCATGTGACCCTGATCATCCCTCCGGAGCGGCTCCGTCCAGCTGGAGCCGTCCCAACGGTATTCCGAATTAAACATGGTGACCAGAACGCCGTGGGCGCGAACCATGTCATCTCCAACCTCGAACTCATCACCGTGTACCTAGACGCGAAGACCACGAACTCGCACGTCTTCGACTCGGGAACGGAAAGTCAGTTCCACAGTGACTCTAAGAGCTTCGGGTTCCGCCCGACACCCTGATACCCGAAGAACTCTCCAGACGATGGCAAGGATAACCCACCAGGGGGTCGGCAAAGTT
>NZ_MSKS01000060.1 GCF_001937445.1 Actinomyces oris
TACACGCGTTCGTAGGGTAGGTCGCCAGTTCGTACCCCTAACCCCCGAACACGCGGGCTAACCTACGAACGCACCAGTCGCAGACAGGCGTTGCGGCCACGTGACATAGGACGTCACGTGGTGAATCACATCCCTTCCCTCAGCTATCCAACAGAGAGCAAACGCGCCCAACCCCCTTACTCGACGCGATCTCCTGACGCAATTTAGGGTGCGTTGAGTAAAAACTCAGCAGCCGACGAAACTGCACGCAACTCATCGGCAGCCCCGAAATTGGAAGATAGTAGCGACTTCCCCACGAGTCCTTAACAACGACGCACTCCTGGAGGTTGATGACAGCCCGCCCCTCCACCTGAGGCTTCTTAGACCAGTCGACGAACGCCCTATACTGACTACCCGGGGAAATATGTAGACCTTCGGGAGTCAATCTCCATGCCTCACTTCCAGGAGTTGATCGAGGCACTCCCCTGAGAGATACTAAAGCAAAGGATGCCGTGGCTGCACCGATAAGCAGCCCATCGGAGTATGGTCGGCGAGGAACTTCAACATACTGACCAACACATATCGCACATAAGGCACTCAGGAAAAGCCCGATAAGGCAAGCCCACTCACATGCCGCTGGCATTGACGACGGGATGAAGTCAACCCCCTCAGACGACAGTTCCACCCACCGCCGATGAGGCTTACCAACATCTTCCAATATAGCACCCTTTACCGCACTTTGTGTCAGCAGTATAACACTTAGCGCCAAGAGCATTATAATGAGAGGCCATTGAGAATGGTACCACAAAAACAGTGAGTAAATTAAGAA
>NZ_MSKS01000061.1 GCF_001937445.1 Actinomyces oris
CTGCTGGCATGGTCTCCATACTATCGACTCACGGGAAGAAAAACTCCCCCAGTCCGAGAAACACCACGCACCCCAGTTTGGGTGAGTAGTTTGATGGCTTGTTTGGGTTGTCGTGACAGGGATCTGGTGGTTGAGGCGATGGAGGTGCCTGCGCTGTGGAAGAGTCGGATGAGGCCGGGTGGCCAGGTTGCGCAGGGTGGCCATGACCTGTGGGCCGTTAGCGGTGCGTAGCTGGTGGCGGTCCTCGTCGAAGATGACGTCTCTGACCGACGTGGAGCCGGTTCTCGATTCCCCAGTGCCCTTGGATCCAGGCGGCGACGACCTCGGGCTGGGCATCGGTCATAGGGAGGGAGCAGACCCGGGTAGACCACCTCAACATGCTTCCTGCTCTTGATGGTCCTGGTGCGTCGGAGCTGGACCACCTGAGCGGCTGCGGGGAAGTCCACCCAGGCGGGAGCCTCGACGGCCTTGACAGTACGCCGCACCCGCCGCCCATGACTGGTATCGATCCAGGAGGTGGATGGGACGTTCTTCCAGGGCAGGGCCTTGAGCGCCTTGCGAAGGATCTTCTGGTTGCCCAGAGGCGTGAGAAGGTAGTGACCACCACGCCGGGTGATCCACCGGGCTGTGCCTGTCTGAGTGTGCATCGCATCGGCGCTCACCACCACCCCTTCCAGGTCCAACGGTTCAAGAAGCTCCCTGAGCGCGGGGATCTCGTTGGACTTGCCGGCCACTCGCTGCTGGGTCAGCACGGCGCCGGTGGCGTGGTCCAGGGCAGACAGGAGATGAGGCGCCGGGTCCTTGCTGGTGCGGGCCCCACGCATGGTCTTGCCGTCCACCGCGATGACTGTTCTTCCTTCGATGGTGCCGGTGCGTGTGCACAACCATGACCTCAGGTGGGCATCAACGTCAGCGGGGTCCAGGTCCTGCAGAACCCGGCGGATGGTCGACTCCGACGCAAGAGCCTGCCCCGCCGCTAGTCCCAGGGCCTCCAGGTCGGCGGCGGTCAGGTCGGTGGCGTGCTCCCATATCGCAGTCAGGCTGCGACAGCCGGCCAGCACTCCGGTCACGGCCAGGGACAGCACCGTAAGCAGGTCATGGCGCACACCCCGCCTGTCGCGTGGGTCGGTGATGTTCCTGAGAACCTGGACCAGGGGCTGGCGCGACAAGGCGGTCGTGGTGGAAGATGACATCAGCGCGGGCTCCCAGGACGAAGGGATTGATTAGACACCACTCATCGTCCCTGCGGGGCCCGCGCCCCCGTCCCAGCGACACACCACCCCCGTCAAAACGGCTCAGACACCCCCACCCACCAACTTTGCCGACCCCCTGG
>NZ_MSKS01000062.1 GCF_001937445.1 Actinomyces oris
CTCCGTCGGCAACGCATCACCAGGATGCAGGCTCTTGGTGAGAATGTAGTTCTTAATCTCGGAAATTGCCGTGGATGACTGAGTCATCGGGGTGGTGGTGAGGCCGGCCATGACACCGCGGGACATCTGCATGGCCCCATTGTCCGACTTTTGGTTCATTTACGCTGGTGAATGTCGAATCGTACTCATTCGTGCGATCTCGAGGGGCTCCGGGCGGCTGCGGCGCTGAGGGTGGGAGTCGACATCGGCCGGCTGGCGGCGGCGGGCCCCGATACCGCAGATCAGTGACTGATTGTGAGTGGGTTGCCGCTACAGCGCTCATAGTGCAACAGTTACGGCATGCCCCACCCGCATGAGGCGCTCCCCGCCCGTCCTGCCTACGACAGTGCTACCGCAGCTCTGCTTGAACGCATCGAGTCGCTCGGCGTCTTCGGGACCATGACGGTGCAGAAAATCCCGAGCTGGCGCGCACCGGCTGATGAGGTCCGGGCGGGTTTCCTGCTCAGGCACCCCGACATCGACCTGGAGGACGTTGACGTCCTTCGTCAGGACCGGACGACGCTCCCCGCCGCGGTTGCACGGAGCGCCCAGGGCGCCTGCGCGGGCCGCCCCGGTCCTCTGTTCCTCTCCCTGCACGGGGGAGGGCTGGTGATGGGGTGCCGTTTCAACGGTCTGTCGACCGTTGTCCCGTGGCTGCGGAGGTACGGGGGCGTCATTGTCAGTCCTGAGTACCGTCTGGCCCCGGAGCATCCAGCACCCGCCGGCGTCGAGGACTGCTACACCGCGCTGTGCTGGGCGGTCGAGCACGCCGAGGAGCTCGGTGCCGATCCAGGGCGCGTCATCGTCGTCGGGCAGAGCGCCGGGGGAGGGCTGAGCGCCGGCACGCTGCTCATGGCGCGAGACAGACGGGGCCCGGCCGTTCTCGGCGGGCTGCTGGACTACCCCATGCTGGATGACCGCACCGGCATGCCGCACTGGCAGGGCTCGGTCTCGGCGCGTCAGTACCCGCACGACGGTACCTGGCCGACGGCGTACAACAACGTCGCCTGGGACGCTGTGCTGGGGGAGCGGCGCGGTACGGATCTGGTCTCCCCCTACGAGGCCCCCGCCCGCGCCACGTGGCTGGGCGGGCTGCCGCCGCTGTTCATCTCGGTGGCCTCCGCCGAGGTCTTCCGGGACGAGGATGTCGCCTTCGCCTCCAGGGTGTGGCGCGATGGCGGTGATGCCGAGCTGCACGTCTACCCCGGGGGCACGCACGCCATGGAGTTCGTCAATGCGCGGTGGCTCGCACGCGGACTCACTGCGGCGCGCGACCTGTGGATGGAGAGGCTGCTTCGTCCGGAGGACCCGCGCCTCAATGTCGTGGCCGTGGCCCAGGCCGGCACCTATCCGGCCCTGACGGAGGAGTTCTCTACGGGTTGTGCGTGAGGACTGCGAGGAGTGGG
>NZ_MSKS01000063.1 GCF_001937445.1 Actinomyces oris
AGGAGTTCTTGTGTTGTCTCGTTTGCTCGGTGTTTCTGGTCGGGTGGCGTCTCGTCGGTCTTTTGTGGGTCTGTCGGTCCTGGTGGGGGTGGGTTTGCCGGTGCTGACGGGTTGTGACCTGCCGGGAGTCTCCAAGGACAAGGGAGGGTCGGCCTCGTCGTCGGGTTCCACCGCCAGCAGGCCAGCCACGGCTGGCAGCGCTCAGGCGGGTAGCACCGACTGGCAGAAGCTTGACGGTCACGTCATGGGCCACAAGGTGAGTGTGGAGGTCTCCCCCGTCGTCCGCCAGGACGAGACCTCGTACATCGCCCTGAAGCTGACCCGCGCATCCGACGACGCCTCTGTGAAAGAGATCAATATCAGCTCTTACGGCGGAGACGACAACAAGCTCAAGACTGACAACTATCTGGGAGCTCCGACAACCTACGGTCCCGGCACCGGCGCCTCATGGACCAAACTTCTCGACCTGGGCTCAGGTCGGGTGTGGAGCGCCGTCGACGGCAGCGGTGCTTTTCTGTACCTCAGCCCCGGCGAGGAGACCACCGCCTACCTGTCCTTCGGCAAGGTCGACACCGACTCCGTCACCGTCATGGTCCCCATGGCCGGCTTCACCACCGTCTCCGTCCTGGACGCCAACGACGCCAAGAAGGCCGGCATCAACCTCACCACGGCAAAGCAGGAACTTGCTAAGTGGCCCAACGCCATCACGAAGAATACGGCCCCAGTTGTAATTGAGCGCTACACCCGGGCCCTGGACGACTCCACCAGCACCCACGCCGGAAGCAAGGACATCACCGTCACCCTCGCATCAGACGTCACCTTCGCCTCCGACTCCGCCGACCTGGCCCCTGCCGCCGACGCCCAGCTCAAGACCGTGTCCGCCCAGCTGGCCCAGTACCCCGACGGCGGGGCCCTGACGATTGTGGGCCACACCGACGACGTCCAGGACGACGCCTACAACCAGACCCTCTCCGAGAAACGAGCCAACGCCGTCAAGACCCGCCTCGAACAGCTCACCAGCCTCGACAAGTGGCAGACATCCGTCTCCGGCAAAGGCGAGTCCGAGCCCAAGATCAACGACACCAGCGACCAGGCCCGCGCCGCCAACCGACGCGTCGAGATCACCCTGACCCCCACCGGCGGCACCACCCCCAAGAACACCACCACCCCCACCCCCAACAGCAGCAGCACAGCCTCTAACCCCAGCAGCGGCAAGCTGCCCGACCCCCAGGGCCCCGTCGCCAAAGGCCCCGAAGGCGTCACCCTCACCCCCAAGAGCGGCGACACCAGCGGAGAGGTCACCATCACCCTCGACCACGTCACCCGCTCCGGCGGCTACCTCCTGGGCACCGTCACCTGCACCGTCAAGAACGGCTCCACCGGCGCGCAACTCCACCCCCTGCTCCAAGACCCCCAGACGGCCCTGTCCAACCAGCGCGACGAGGACGGCAGCGCCGTACAAACCCTCCTCGCCAGCGACGGCCTGACCCTCCTCAGCAACGGCGAACGCGTCTTCCCCGCCGACTACCTCGACGCCTACAACAAGCAGCACCTCCCCCTGACCGAACTCAACCTCTACGACCACCTCAAAGGCGGCACCACCACCGTCTGCGTCATCTGGCCCGACCCCGGCGGCGACACCATCACCCTCGACCACCCCAAAGGCAAGTACTCAACCCCAGACACCGCCTACCGCCTCACCAACATCCCCATCAAGAACAGCTGA
>NZ_MSKS01000064.1 GCF_001937445.1 Actinomyces oris
GAGCGGCCCGACCTGCTCCGACGGGACTTCACAGCTGACGAGCCCGGCAAGAAGCTGTGCGGGGATATCACCTATGTCAGGACGTGGACCGGATTCGTCTATCTTGCGACAGTTCTGGACTGCTGCACCAAGAAGGTGGTGGGTTATGCGATGGCCGACCACATACACACCTCCCTGGTGTGCCAGGCCATTGACATGGCGGTCAAGAGATGCCCGATCAAGAAGGGTGTGACGATCTTTCACTCCGACAGGGGGAGCCAATACACGTCCCAGAAGTTCCTGGACCACCTCAATTCCTATGGCATTCGCCCCTCGGCGGGGCGTACGGGGGCGTGACTGGGTGGGTGCGTGGGCGGAGTCATTCAACGCCACGCTCAAGAATGAGAGAGTCCACCGAATGGTGTATCCCACGAAGGACAAGGCGATCAAGGATATTGCCTCATGGATCGAGCTGAGATACAATCGTACTCGTCTTCACTCAGCCCTAGGGTATCGCACTCCCGACGAGGTCGAACGCGATTTCCTGGACTTAACGAAGGCAGCCTGAAACACAAACAAGCACTGTCCGAAAAACACCCAGCAGTCCAAGGATCCGTCCCTTGTCCTTCTTCGACGCCCTGGTGTACACCCTGGCGTACTTTCCCGTGATCTCGGCCCTGGCCTGCACCAGGCAACCCACTTCCCATGCCCACCACGGTCCACGAGCTTCGCGGGCAGTCCTACATGAGGCACCGAGCCTCTTACGCGGGCATCCTTCATGAGTCTCGTCGTGGGCTTGACGAGCGTCACAAATATGCGTATAGTTATGATCATGCCCAATAGAAACGTGTATGTCGCGAAAGACGACGTGAGCCTGTTCACCGAAGCTAGCGAGATCGCTGGTGGAGTGTCGGCAGCTGTCGCGGAGGCGCTCCGCGACTACGTGAAGAAGCACCAACGAGCGGGCGCGGGCTACGAGGAGATCGAACTCACGCTGCGCACTGACGGCGTAGACCACAGGGTCACCTTCATGGGGCGACGCCTGGTCCGCGTCAGTCAACCAGCCCCCGAGGGGACCCGCATCGACACCGTCTACCAGACCGCCAAGAACCAGCTGGCTGTCGCCACCAAGATCCAGCGGAAGCTGCCCGACTGGGCCGCAGGCCAGGAGAACCTGTGGTCCCACCCCGAGACGTGGGATCGTGACTTCTGGGTCGCGGGCGACAAGACGATGGTCGTGTACCCCGACATTGAGCACTTGGGCCAGGTCGATGGCGCCTTGGCTGAACGCGTCGAATCAGCCCTCGCCATTCCCCCCTTCGAAGTCCTGGACATCTGACATGCCATCGGCCATCCCAGAGCGCGTTCTACCAAGACCTGCACTGTCGATCGCGCAGCTCACGAAGAAGTACGTCGTCCATGGCGGGTACGAGGTCCCGGCACTACGAGGGGTTTCCTTGGATCTCTACCCCGGCGAGATGGTGGGCCTGTTCGGACCAAATGGCGCCGGGAAGACCACTCTCGTCAGGATTGTAGCGGGTCTCTTGTCCGCCGACTCCGGTGACGTCGCATGGGGATCACCCGAAGGGCGTTCCTGTTTGGGATATGTGTCCCAAAAGGGCGGACTCCAGTACGGCCTGACCTGCCGGGAGGAGATGACCTTCCATGCCCAGTGTTTCGGCCAGTCAGCCCATCAGGCACGGTCGAGCGTCGACGCCGTCGCGGCGATGCTGAACTGTGGCTACCTCATGGACTGGGACGTTGGGCGGCTGTCAGGCGGCCAGAAGAGGGTCGTTGAGGTCGGCCTTGCACTGGTGGGGCATCCATCCGTCGTTCTTCTCGACGAGCCGACCCTGGGTCTCGACCCTGCGACACGACTGTCCTTGTGGCAGACAGTCCAGTCCGCCCGCCGCGAAACAGGCGCTGCTTTCCTGGTCACCACCCACTACATCGACGAGGTCGCCGACCATCTCTCCGACGTCAGCGTGATGAACCACGGCTCGGTAGTCGCCACCGGTTCCCCCGCAACGATTTGCGAGCAGTACGCGGTGGGAGAAGCGACCGTCACCGTTGCTGGAGACAGCAGCGAGCGTGCCGTCAGCGTCTTGGCCGGTACATTCCCTGCCGTGGCGCGAGATGGCAACCGGATCCGCATCCCGTCCAAGCATCCCAACTCCGATGCAGCTCTGGTCAGCCAGACCCTTACGCGCAACGCCGTCGAGATGAGCTCGATCAGCATTCGTGAGGCGTCCCTCGAAGAGGCGTTCTTGGCCATCACGGTAACCTCGGGGAAGGAGCAGCTCTCATGAAAGCGTGTCTTGCGCGCTACATGACGTTGGCGCTGAGGGCTCGGCGCGATTTTGCCTTAACCTTCGTGCAACCCATCGTCTACCTCGCCCTCTTTGGTCCTCTGTTCGTCTCCACGATGAGACTCCAAGGAACCACTCGGGCTACCGCCTATTCCATGTACGTCACAGGTCTGTCGATCCAGATGGCGATGACCATCGGCGCCTTCGTGGGGCTCACCATCATCCTTGAATACCGCCTCGGGATCCTCGAACGTATCTGGAGCACTCCAGCCAAGGGAAGCACCGTGATGGCCGGCAGGATCACACGTGACGTTTTGTTGATGTCTGCCCCCATACTGGTCGTCTTTCTCGTCGGCCTCGTCCTTGGGGCCAGGCCCAGCGCATGGGGACTGATGACCTACCTCGTGACGGTTCTCGGAACAGGGACGACGTTTGCGGGAATCTCTTATGCCGTGGCGCTCAAGACCAAGAGCGAGGGAGCACTGTCCGCGATCTTCAACCTCATCCTGCTGCCGATCCTCCTCCTGTCCGGGATCATGCTGCCCATGTCATTCGCCCCGCACTGGATCGTCGCCACTGCCCACTTCAACCCGCTGTGGCACCTGGTCCAGGGCGCCCGGGAACAGTTCAGCAGCAATGGTCTGGTGGCGGCAGGCGCGCGGAGCTGGGTCATCACATTGTTGATGTCAGGTATCGCGTTCGGATGGGCAACCCGCGAGTTCGACCGGAGGCGTTGACGCAACTGTGCCGGGAACCCGAAGGTTCCCGGCACAGGCGTGTTTATTCGATTGAGTGGTTGGTCTGGTCAGCGCACCGGAGCGGTGACGGCGCAGGTCGAGCACGAGCTCGAACTGCCGGCGCTGCTGCAGGTCGAGCCGCCCGGGGCGAGCAGATCGACGTTGACGCTGGCGCCGCCGAAGGTGGACGTGACGGCGAACTGCGTTGTGCGGACGCGGTGCTCGAGCGAGGAGGTGGTGGTGAGCTTCATGACTGACTCCTTGGAAGTGGTAGAAGGGATACATCCAGTTGTAATGCTAGCACCCGCGTGGGTCGAGTTGGGAGGCGAGTTGGGAGGGCTGTCCATGTCATGGCCATGGGTTTGTGGGTCATTGGGTGGGGTTGGATCGTCCCGGGTTTTGTGGAGGGGTTGTTGTCATGCGGCGGCTGGTTGGTCGGCGCGGTGGTTGTCATAGTAGAGGGCCTCGGCGGTGGCCGGGGGCATGTCGTTGGCGTTGGAGCGGTGGGGGCGCTCGGTGTTGTACCAGGACACCCAGTCGGCGGTCGCCCGCTCGACCTCATCGCGCCTCTTCCGGTTTGAGGGTGTAGTCAGGTGGTCAGTTGGTGTCTGAGGCCTCCTGTGTGGATGAGGCTGCGGGCTGTGTAGTGGGTGAGGTTGCGGGAGCCTTGGGCGATGCCGAGTAGGTGCTCCAAGCGACCGTTGAGGGCTTCGGTGGGCCCGTTGGACGAGCCCGGGTGGTCGAAGTAGGCCAGAATGTCCTCGCGCCTGCGCTTCAGGGTCCTGCCCAGGCGGGCGATCTCCTCGATCCCGGCTGGCACGCCGGTGGCGATCTTGCCGATCAGGCGGCTCATCAGGCGTTTGCCCTTGGCGAGGTCGGTGTGGCGGTAGGCGCTGATCATTTTCTGGTAGACCGACCAGGCCACCTCCACGGGCGCATGGCGCTCGTCAGCGAACAGCGCGTCGAGGCGCTATCCCTGATGCACGGTGATCAGGCCGAGCCCGGTCAGTAGGGTGCGGCGCGCCTTGTAGAGCAGGTCCTTGGCGGTGCCGCGCCGCCCAGCGATCTCCTGCTGGACCCGACGCCGGGTGGCGTCCAGGGCGTCACCCGGTCAGGCTCACGACGTGGAAGGGGTCCATCACCGTGGTCGCACCCGGCAGCTGCTCGGCGGTGGCGGTCTTGTAGCCGGTGAACCCGTCCATCGCCACAATCTCCACACCCGCCCGCCAGGTGGGGTCTTGGTCGGTCAGCCAGGACGCCAGGGCCTTCTTCGACCTGCCGGGAATCATGTCCAGCAACCTGGCCGAACCAGCGCCCTCCCTGACGGGGGTCAGGTCGATGATGACGGTGACGTACTTGTCGCCGCGCCGGGTATGGCGCCACACATGCTCATCGATCCCGATCACGCGCGCCCCCTTGAGGCGGTCCTTCAGAGGCCCAGGGCCTCCTTGCCCTCCTTCAGTACGGCGTCGTTGGCGGCGTCCCACGAGACCCCCAGGTGCGGCCGGACCCTGGAGACGGCCATATTGTCGATCGCGACCGCCTGAAGGGCCCACCAGGCGGCGGCCCGGCTCAGCGCGCCCCGAGGCCGCGCCGCCTGGGCCATGTCGAGGCGCCACACGCGCTGGCAGTGCTGGCAGGCGATCCTGGGGACTCGCACCAGCAGGCGGGTGATCCTCCCGCAGGTCGGGGCGTGGGCCAATGTAGGCGCGCCACCGTGCCGGCCCGCCGGCCCTGCGCCCCGCAGGAGGCGCAGAACAAGCGCTCGTCAACGATGTCCAAGACGGGGCGGGCCTCGACAACCAGCTCACATCGGCCATCGGCAGGCTCGATGACACGCTGGCCTGTGGCGCGAAGGCCCAGGGGCTCCAGGCCCAGCAGGGCGTCGGGATCGATCGGCTCGAAGCGCGCCCTGGCAAGGGTGCGCGCGGTAGCCTTCAACATAGCGTCGGGGTCCTCCGGCAGACGATGGATAGTTCAGCGACACCCATCAAGCCCGCCAGGACCTCGACGCCCCCTGTCTACTCCCGCGCGCCCACCACCCCCTCCTACACCCTCAAACCGGAAGAGCCGGATCAGCCTCTGGGACTAGACGCAGTCAACTGTCAACTGTTACGCTGGCATCGTCGGATTTCCAACGAAGAAGGGATGGCGATCATGCAGGTCACTGTCAAGACCGTCAGCGACCATCGGGTTCGCACCGTCCAGACCGCCATGAGCAACGCCCTGGGGTTCGGTGCCCAGGTGGACATGCTCGCTCCTGGCGGATCCACCAGTTCGAGCGCTGGGTCGTGCTGCTCCTGCTCGACCTGTGCCGTGGTGGCACAACCGCACGGCTGACAAGACTGATTCTTCGATCGGCCCGCTGAGGGGGTGGCGCTTGCGCCGCTCCCTCACTTGTTGGACAGGGTGCGTGAGCTGAGGAACATAACGAGATGGGCCACAACCAGTGGGGCTAGGAAGTCCGCCCGTGTGGCGAGATATCCCTGGCTGACTGCCATCACTGTGGCCCCGACCGCTGCGAAAACTCCTCCGATACGCCGTTTCAAACCGCTGAACTGCATGATGATGAATAGCGCCCCGGCAGTCCACATGTGCCCCGGCAGACAACGCGGAAAGATGAACCGGAAGATAATCTCTTCGCAAGCCAGCTGAAGCGTCAGCAACGCTGCCCCCACGATCAGGTTGGCCTCCACGGACACCCGGATCGTCTTCATCCAGCCACCGGCACTGGCTTCGACCATCTCGACTGCCAGATGTGACGGGTGGCCTAGTTGCTCACGACGCTGGTCTATCCATCCGAGCACGGTGTAGAGCATCTCCGCGAGGACTCCCGAAGCAACGGATTCCCCGACCCCTAGGAGCACGGCGAGCAGGACGGCGATGCTCTGAATTCCCAGATGGCTGGCTTGATAGAGCCACCATTGCCGGGGCAGGACCAAGAGGGACAGAAAACACACCATGATGAGGTGGGCAGCCACCACCAAGGACATCTGGATTGTTGCTTGTCGTTCGGCGATGGTCGCGTTTGCGAGGATTGGGAGACCGGACCGGGCTGCAGCATTCGACAGCTTGCGGAGGAACGGCTTGGAAACGAAGTAGTAGCCGACGTAAAGAGTCAAGGCTATGGCGGTGATGATCATGTGTTCGGTATCCTGCGCCGATGAGTCGCGTTCCTGTTCCACCAGTACTGGGCGTTGTAGACAAGGTGGGCAACGACACAAGCCCAGATCCCCCAGTAGATGAACAGGACCGTTCCCAGCACTGCCAGCGGCACCTTGGCCAAGATCTGTCCCCGGCCGAAGACTGAATGGCCGTAGGCGAACAGGGCAGCTCCGAGAAGGGTTAGCGTCAGCCACTGCGGGGTCGCTCGCAGAGCCACGATCGGCACCCCAAGACGGAATCCGACCTCTTCCCCGGCCCCGATCACCAGTAGCTGCCACAGGGGCATGTTCTGGATTGATCGGGCCACCTGTGCCCGGGTCACCCACACCGGTTGCTGAGCACTCGCATCACCGCTGCGATAGGTGGGGGCGGTGTTCTGGGGCCGTTCCCGGCCTGCTACCAGGCGTCCCGTGACGTCCCGGAGAATTCTTGCGTCAAGCCACGCGGCTGCCGGGGGAGCGAGGAGGGAGACGGCGATTCCGCACAGGACCATGCCCCATCCGTGCGCCGTTTGGAGGTTCCGGATGGGGCTCAGCGCCAGGCATGTGATCGCGAGAAGGCCCAGAACGATGACGTAAATGGTCGCGTAGCGAGCCTTACTGTTGAGGTTGCCGACCATCTTCGTCAGGGTCGCTGGCGACCAGCTAACCAAACCAACCGCGACGAGGGCGAAGCAGGACAAAAAGGGCATCCCGGTCTAGCTTCTGCTAGGGGTAAGGATGGGGCGCGGGATTGCCGAAGTCACCGTAGGCACGGTAGCGAGGGTGTTGCCGCATGGGTGCGCTCGGCAGCGACAGCGCGAGCAGGCCCGGCGCCCAGAGTCTGACACAGTACAATCCCAAGCCCCGGATCTCCGGTGTGGTGAAGTCTTCGACGTATAGGGGGGAGACGGAGGTGATGCTCGTGACGACATCACGAATCAGATCAGCACCGGTATGGGTGTTGTCGGGCGGGAGGTCGTCGGCGTGTGCGGAGGCCCCCGTCTCAAACCTGGTCACGACGGACTGGGCGGCCCGGCTGTTGCGTGCGTAGTAGGAGACGTTCGAGTCGAGATCGAGCATGGCGTCGGTGGACATGGTGGAGGAATCCTCAGAGTCGAAGGATGCCCAGACAGCGAGCATCCGGACTCCGCTACACTCCAGGAAGGCCTTGTACATGGCTCCCTCGAGGGTGGCGTCGGCGCCGAGGCCCACCGCGACGAGGGGGACTTGGCTGCCCCTGCCCACCATCAGGCATGCGATGGTGAAGTTCTGCAGGCTTGGTGAGGGGAGCCAGTAGAAGCGCAACTCATGGCTACTGCCAGCTGACCGCTCGAGGAGTCGTCGGATGCGGTCGAGCCGGTGGCCGTCCAAGGCAATGCGCACCGGGGCCGACGAGCCGTGCCAAAGGCCCATGGCGGCATCGACCTGGATGAGTTCGAAGGATGCTGCCAGGGTGGCGGCCATGCGGGTGGTGTGGACGGCTGTGCCGGTGGTCACGGCCGTACCCAGCCACGGTTCGCCGTCGTGTCTGCGAGGGTTGTAGCCCAAGTAGAAGAACTGCGCCGGAACCCACTCCGGTCCAGCCGTTCCCACGCGCGGCACCTTGACCCAGGTCAGGGGCGCCGTGTCGCTGTAGGAGTCGAACGGGCCGCCGAGGGTTGGTTCCGCGAACCCAAAGGCGCTCAGGTCGAGGACCTCGTCACCTGTTTGGGCAGCCAGGTCCTGCCGGGTGGCCCAGCGCCGCTCGAAGGAACTGTTGAGGATCCCGGTTCCGGCGCAGTACCGCTCGGCCGCCTCGGCGTAGACCTTGATCTCGGCCTCGAACTCGTTTAGGCCAACCCCGCCAATGTGGTAGCTGCCAGGCTTCGGGTCTGGACGGTCGAGGAGCGCGTGCATTCCCGTGAGTTCTCCTCCGTTGACCCGCACGTGAGGCCCCCGCGCAGGGTGGAGGGAGTAGCCCACCGAAGTCACGAGACCGCACAGTGGGCTGTAGGTCTGCCGCTTTAGACGTGCTGCGCTCTCGACGGGATCACTGTCTTGGCTTAGCTTCATCGGCCGCCCTCCGAAATCCACTCACGAATGTCGTAGTAGAGGTCAGACGCGGCAGCGAACTGCGATGTGCCATCGAACTTGGCCATCGGCAGAACATCGTTGAAGGCGATCTCCATTGTCGGGAGGTAGATCGACAGGACCTTGTTCCGCGTGGTGCTGAGGCCTCGCCGGGCGATGCTGGTGGTCTCATGGGCGACGTGTGCGGCGAGCAGCGCTCTGGTAGACACCGCCACCTCGGGACGTCCGGCCTGCACCTGGTCAGCCGCGGACCGCATCCAGGATAGGTAACCCTGCCGTTCACGCAGGTTCATCGAGACCCGCTGCTCGAAGGTCCGGTAGGACGCCGTCAGTCCGGGAATGATGAAGGGCCCGACGTACAACGCGGGCCCATCGATGACCGCGTGGAGCCAGGCCAGACCCGCGCGGCGCGCGAGGAGATCCAGCGCCCGAAGCATTGCAGGGTTGTTCTGCGCCAGCACTACGACCAGCACGGGCTGCGGCTGCGCGGCGGGGTGCATCGTTGACACAATCTCGAGTGCCTGTTCTTCCATCAGCAGCTCATCGGCCGACTGGTCAAGGCGCAGGCCGGTGAAGAAGGATGCCGGCGGCTTGGTATCGTCGCTCACCACGGTGACGTCGAGACCCTCGTCCACCAGGAACTGTCGCGTCAGGTCCGCGAGGTCGGTGTCGTCACTGACGACCCACACCGGCCGTGGCTGCCAGCCATCGCTCGTGTCCTGGTCGGGGGAGATCAGCGCGCCGAGCGCCGTCAGCTGCGTGACCACGTCCTCCAGCGCCGTCCGCGTCAGCCCCGGAACCCGGGAGAGGATCTCGGAGTGCTCCGCTCCTTGACTCAGCAGGTCCAGAGTGGGCCACAGGGTTCCCGTGGCTTCGTCGTCTTCCAGAATGGTGCTCTCTGTGTTCCAGACTCCCCGACGTAGCTCCACCCGGTCCATCGAGTAGGGAACCATCATCAGGCCCGGAGAGAATTGGTTGCTCACTTTGGCTCCTGTACCAACCTAGGCTTGGACGCCCACGGTCATCGTGTGGGTAGCGGTTTCAAAGATCCCATCGAGCTTCAACGCCTCGTTGAGCTCGTTCTCGTAAAAACTGGACGATTCCACCGACGCTAGCCCGAGAGCGGTGCAGATCAGGTTGATCTGCTGGGCGATCGCCCCGGCTTCCTGAAAGGCGAACCTGAGCCCTCTGGGCCCGTACTTGCGCATCGACCGCCATGGGGAGATGACGAAGATCAACTGCACCCCGGCCGCATCGGACTGTTCGATAGCAGGCTCACCGGCCAACGCGTTGCGAACCCCCAGACAGCCTTCCGGGCCGACCACGGGAACCAGCTTGTCGACGATCGGCGAGTACCGGTAGACGCCGCGGTCCAGGCCGGAGACATGCTGGGCGGACATGAACACCGACACGGGGTACAGGCCACCCCCCGAGGGAACAGCGCGCAGATTGTACCGCACGGTGTCACCATTGGACCGCGGGACATTCAGATGACCGGTCACACCGGCAGCCCCCCGCAAGAAAGTGGCCACATCACGCAGATCTAGAGGTTCCCCGGTGTAGTCACGGCCACTGCGGCGGCGAGCAATCACTTGCTCCAGCGGGACACGCAGCCTGCTGGACTTGGGAAGGTCGATCCCATCATCGATCAGTGAGTCGCGATCCATTTCGCCGTACGTGACGATCATGGGATCAACGAAGTAGTCACTGACCGAGACGTTGAACTCCATGTCGCCCCGACCGATCCGGGAAGCCAGAAGGAAATCGGCTGCCACGCTGGACAGGCCCGGTCCATCGGTGTTGTCGCATCGGAACTGATGGGTCCGGAAACCCACACCTTCCGTCCCTGGGCTCTGCGCTCGATACGAGGTGATTGCCGAGCTGGCCTTGCGCAACCCATTTGGTGTAGATGCCATGGTCTGTCCCCCTGCTGAGGCGTCCCGAACACTCGCGACAATAGCAGCCCGCTGGGGCCAGCCAGTAACTCCCGCGATCCCTATGTCGTGACTCGTGCCACTTTTCGGGTTCTCGGTGATCGGTGCGGGGTTTTCGTTGGAACGGCGTGAGTGGCGATTGGGTGCCCCTATGTGGTGTGTCAAGCGGCGGTGGGTAGCTGTGCTGCTGGTTGGGGGTCGTAGAGGGCTGCGTCTGGGATCATGGCGTTCAGTCAGGGGCAGGATGCGGCGGTGGGCCCGGGCGAGGACGGCATCGGCCCGGGCGTTTGCCTTGGTCTCGTTTGCGCTGGTAGTAGGCGCGGCTGATGGGGTCGGATCTGAGGGAGGCGAAGGCGGAGCCGAACATGGCGCGTTTGAGTCTCTTGTTGCCGGCGTGGGAGACGCCTCTCGCCCCTGATCGAGGATCCCGACCTCCTGGTCACCGGTGCCAGGCCGAATGTGGGAGGCCAGGTTGGGCCCCGGTGGTGAAGGTCTTGCCCAGGGTCTCGGCCAGGAAGACGGCGGCGGCCGGGACCCCTGATGCCGGGCACGGGTGGTCAGGGGCCGGGCAAGAGAGGGTGGGACGCTCGCCAGAGCCTCGACACGGCCGGCGATATCAGCCCTTTGGGAGTGCAAGGCGATGAGCCGGGTGGGCCAGGTGGGGCAGGACCGCCCCGGCGGCCTCGGTGCCTGCCACCGTCACGGTCTGCTTGTCCAGGGCATCGCAGATCTGCTGGGCCCAGGCGGCATGGCGGCGGGCTCCGTGCTTCTTCAGCCTGGCATCGATGCGTGCTTTGCCTGCCTTCTTCAGCGCGGTGGGGGCGGTGTCGGGCCGCTATGGCCTCCAAGATGGCGTCGCGGGCCAAGAGGGATCCCAGGACGGCCTCGAAGGCGGGGCGGGGTCTGGGTGTACAAGCCTCGAATGCGGTTAGCCGTCTGGTTGACCTGACGTGCCAGGTCCAGGTCAAAACCAGTGAGCATGGTCAGTGCTACGGCCTCTTCGTCGGCCGCGGTGACATCGCGCAGGGTGTGAGGCATCGTGGCGGCAGCTTGAGCGATCACGGCTGCGTTACGGGCGTCGGTTTTGGCGTTTCCTGGGCTCAAGTCTGCGATGCGGCGCATCGACAGTCCCGGCAGGTAGGAGCATCAGGCCCGCGAATCGCTCCCAGGAGTCGGTGAAGGTCCTGACCGCGGCCGGGTAGCGCTGTCCGAGCTCGCTGGCCTCGAAGGTCTCCAGGGCCTCCCACGCGGCCTCCTCGCTGGGGGCCTGGTAGATCGGCCTGAGAGCCGCTGCCACGGCCTTGCGGTCGCTGTAGGACACGAACCTCGTGGCGGCCCGGATCAGGTGGACTACGCATGTCTGGACCGTCGCCTGGGGCCAGGTCGCCTCAATCGCCTCGGGCAGCCCCGTCAGCCCGTCACATTCCCCCGCGCGCTTCGCTCCCGTGCGGGAGGTGCCCCCTCTACGATCAGCACGTCCTTGATGCCGCGGTTGGCCAGCTCGGCGCACACCTGGGCCCAGAACCTGGCCCCCTCGCTGGCCTGGACCCAGATGCCCAGGACGTGCTTGATCCCGTCCATGTCCACGCCTACCGCGATAT
>NZ_MSKS01000065.1 GCF_001937445.1 Actinomyces oris
GACGGCGTCGGCCCCGGAACCGCATGGGTTCCGGGGCCGACGCCGTCGATGCTAGTGTCTCGATCGTGACACGGGGTGCCACATGGCTGAGAACACACCCGTCGAACCTGTCCAGCTAGTACTGACGAAGGGATGTCACATGCACTGGGGCATGTCTACCCCAGCGGCGCTTGAGGCGGTACGCCGCCACGCCCCGCTGGTCTCCTGCATCACCAACACGGTGGTCACCAACATCACCGCTAACGTTCTCCTGGCTCTGGGCGCGGCGCCCGCCATGGTGGATATCACGGGGGAGGCGGGCCCCTTTGCCCGCGTCGCCTCCACGCTGCTCATCAACCTCGGCACGCCTCAGCCCGAGCAGCGGGACGCCGCCCGTGAGGCCGTGGCTGCGGCAGCCGACGCGGGCACGCCGTGGGTCCTCGATCCGGTGGCCATCGGCACGCTGACGCACCGCACTGCGCTGGCCCGTGAGCTCTTCGGCCGGGGACCGAGCGTCGTACGGGGCAATGCCTCGGAGATCTTGGCTCTGGCAGGAGACGGCAGCGGTGGGCGGGGCGTCGAGACCGCCGACGACGTCGCCGCGGCACTCGATCCGGCCTGCGACCTGGCCCGCAGCCACGGCTGCGTTGTCGCCGTCTCCGGGCCCGTCGATCTGATCACCGACGGCGAGAGCGTCATCCACGTTCAGGGCGGCTCCGCGCTACTGACCCGGATGACTGGCGGGGGCTGCGCTCTGGGTGCGGTGGTCGCGGCCTTTCTCGGGGCGGGGCGGAAGGAGGGCCTGGATGACGTGAGCGCCGTCGTCGCTGCGCATGCCGTCTACAGCGCTGCTGCCGAGCGAGCGGAGGTCCGATCAACCGGCCCCGGATCCTTCCCACCAGCCTTCCTCGACGCCCTGTACGCCTTTGAGATGCAGGACCTGCAGAACGTTAGCGTCAGTGCTACCAGCGCGACCACCGCCGCCGGGGGAGGGCCGGCATGAGGGCCGCACCGGACCTGTCGGTTTACCTCGTCACCGATGAGGGCCAGTGCCGCTCGCGCGGCAGAGACGTCCTGGCCACCGTTGAGGCTGCTGTCGACGGCGGAGTCACCTGCGTCCAGCTGCGCGCCAAGGGTACCGACGGCGGACTCTTCCTGACTCGGGTGCTGGAGGTGGCCGAGGTGATTGGTGATCAGGTCCCCGTCATCGTCAACGACCGCGTCGACATCTTCCTGGCGGCGCGTGATCAGGGAGCGCCCGTGGCCGGGGTACACCTCGGCCAGTCGGACCTGCCCGCCCGCATCGCACGCCGTCTCGTCGGGGAAGAAGCCTACCTCGGGCTGTCGGCCGCGACTCCCGACGAACTGCGCACCGCCCAAGAGCAGGGCGCCTGCGACCACGTCGGCATCGGCGTCGTTCATCCCACCGCCACCAAGGCCGACGCTCCGAAGAGCCTGGGGGTGAACGGCGTGGCGCGCATGGCTGCCCTGATCGATCTGCCTGCTGTGGCCATCGGCGGCATCACGGCCAGCGACCTGCCGGCCCTCCGGGCGGGTGGTCTGGCCGGTGCCGCCGTCGTATCAGCCATCTGCACGGCCGAGGACCCCAGGAGCGTCGCCGCCGACCTGCACCGTGCCTGGGACGAAGGATGTCGGCGATGAGCCAGCAGCGTTCGGCAACCGTGACCGCCTTGACCATCGCCGGCTCAGATCCTAGTGGTGGCGCCGGCATTCAGGCCGACATGAAGGCCATGAGTGCCCTCGGCGCCTACGCGATGAGCGTCATCACGGCGTTGACTGCCCAGTCAACGCGCGGTGTGGCCGGTGTGCACGCCGTGCCGGTCGACTTCGTCCGTCTCCAGATGGACACGTTGCTGGAGGACATCGTCCCCGATGCCACGAAGATCGGGATGCTCGCCACCGCCGAGCTGGCCGACGCGGTGGGGGAGTACCTGCCTGGACTCACTCATACGGTGCTCGACCCGGTCATGGTGGCCACCTCCGGGGACCGCCTTCTCGACGAGCAGGCGGTCGGTGCCGTGCGCCGTCTGTGCGCCAAAGCCGATCTCATCACTCCTAACCTCTATGAGGCGGCCGTCCTGCTGGGGGAGGAGCCCGCGGCGACCCTCGGTGAGCTGCGCAACCAGGCGCAGTGCCTGAGGGATCTGGGTGCACGTAGGGTCCTGGTCAAGGGCAGTCACCTGAGCGGTGACGCTGGTGACGCCGTCGATGTCTACGCCGATGCCGACGGCGTCGAGATCCTGTGCGGTCGCAGGGTGGACACGCAGAACACCCACGGCACGGGATGCACGCTCTCTTCGGCGATCGCCTCGCTGCGACCACGCCGGGCGACCTGGCTGGAAGCGGTGCGGGACGCCAAGGACTACCTCACCGGCGCCATCGCACACGCCGAGGCCCTGGGCGTTGGACACGGGTGCGGGCCCGTCCACCATTTTTACCGAGTCTGGATTAGAGCCGGATGGTAAATTATGTCGTTGTCGTCGGCGACCTCCCCGGCTCACGCTGCCGAGCTTGCACAGGGTGGAGGTGCGGCGCCCAGTGCGTCCTTGACGACGGTGACCGCTCCCACCAGGCACCTCTGCATGTGAGACTTAGGACTGAGTCAGGTGGTGTACAGCCCGGGATCGTAAACTGGACACCGGGAGACTCCCTCGCTCAGGAGCACTGAGATGGTTGACGCACGCACAGCTCTCGCCCAGTCCGACACCCTTCGCCTCATCTGGCCCCAGTGGCAGGGGGCGGGAGAGACCTCGGTGCGCGGCCTGCTGCCCGAGCTGCCCTACGGGGAGGCGCGGCGCGTCTATGCACTGGGAACCCGGGTGCTGACGGCGCTCCTGCCCGAGCACGCCGGTCCCACGGAGATCGTCCCCGTCAGCGATGAACCCACTGGCGAGGAGGTTCTCGTCACTAACGGCATGGAGTCGCGTGCCCAGATCCTGGCCGGGATTCGTGACGCCCGCGAGGCGATCGCCCGGCACGACGCTCCCAGGATCCTCACCCTGGGCGGGGACTGCGCTGTTTCCGTCGTCCCCTTCACCGAGCTCGCCGCCCGTTACGGAGACGACCTGGCCGTCGTCTGGATCGACTCCCACCCCGACATCGGCACCTCGCACTCCCAGCACCCCGGCTACCACGCCATGGCGGTCTCCCACATCATCGGTACTGGTGACGTCGAGGTGATGGAGGAGTTGGCGGCCTTTGTCCCCCCGAGTCGACTGACCCTGGCGGGCCTGCACTCCTGGACCGAGGACGGCTACCCCAACATCGCCACGTGGGGGCTGCACGCCTTCGGCCCGGCTGACCTGGGCGACTCGACGGAGCCCCTGCTGAGGTGGCTGGAGGCCACCGGCTGCAGCCGCGTAGCAGTCCATCTGGATGTCGACACCGTGGACGCCGATGAGGTTCGGCTGAGACTGGGCTACGATCGCGGCGGCCTGAGTGTGACTCAGACCAACCGCGTGATCAGGGATCTAGGGCGGGCGGCCGACGTCGTCGGCCTGACGATCGCCGAGTACGTGCCCAGGCAGGTCGTCGCCCTCACCCATCTCCTGGAGGGGCTGCCGCTTCTCTGAGTGACCGGGGCGGGCCGGGCGAGCTTCGCCCGCCGGGGCGACCGACGTCAGCCGGTGACGACCTTGGCCCCGGTGGTCTTCTTGGCGGCGTCGAGGGTTCCCAGTTCGGTGACTCCGGAGAAACCGGCGTTGCGCATGACGGCACTGGCCATCTTGGGCTGGTCGGCGGAGCCGTAGAGCTGGTACTGGGAGCTGCGGTCCAGGCCTGAGATCTGGCTGGAGAAGTCACCCGAGGAGAAGTCGTAGTTAACGGCCCCCTCCAGGTGCCCCTTCTTGAACTCCTCAGCCGAACGCAGGTCGACGATGACGACGGGTCCGGTGGCCTTCGCGTCCGCCGGGGCGGTGTGCGCTGAGGAGGCGGCGCTGGAGCCGGTGGATCCGGAGCATCCTGAAAGCGCTAACGCGCCGCAGAAGACGAGCAGGGCAGAGGCGGTCATGACGCAGAGAGAGCGTTTCACAGACAGTTCCTTCAGGGGTCACGCGGCTTCGTCGAGCCTGGATGGGGGCAGGTTGCTTCATTCAGCGTAAGGCTCTGTGCCGGGGGACTCGGGGCGGGAACAGGAGCAGGGCCTCAGGAATGAGGATATGCGGCATCCGGTAGAAAAAGACTGTGATACTCAGTGAACCGCAGTGCCGACCTCAGTGAAGAAGTCCACGTCGGCTGGGTCGACCGGCGCCGTCAGCTGCCGGCGGCCAGGCTCGCGGTCTCGTCCTGGAACAGCAGTGCGACCTCCTTGAGCTTCTCTGCGTGCTTGCGGGCGTGGTGACCACAGAAGAAGAGCTCGCCGGTCAGCATGACGACTCGGACGTAGGCCTGCGCGTCGCAGACGTCGCAGCGGTCGGCTGTGGTCAGCGGGCGCTCGGCGGAGTCGGCGGCAGGAGCGGTCTGCTCGTCCAGGGTGGTCACCGCCTGCGCGGCGGTTGAGGTTCCGGTTGTGCTCATGGACCGCATTGCATCATGACGCGGACGCTTCCACCCCTCCGAGACGGCCGTTTCCGCCTGAGGCGCACGCGCTTTCGCCCACGGCGCACGTCACCACGGAACTGATCGGTCGGGTGAATGCTGGAAGGTAACCGTGGCGAGCTGTCAGCCCGCAGGAATCGGGAGGGAGCAGTCAGGATGTCGGTGGTGCAGGAGTTCCGCGACCGTGAGATCGCGAGCCTGGAGCGCTCGGGTTGGGCGACCAACGCGGTCCTTCGGCAGAGGCTGGAGGCCGTGGGGCTACGAGCGCCCGCCGAGGTCGTCGCCGAGTGCTTGGACGAGGATGCAGGAGTCGGAGGTGGCGCCGGTGCCCGCTGGGAGCGGGCCGAGCGCGCGGTGGCCCACTTAAGGGAGCACTTCGCCTCATTCCGCTTCTCCGACGACGTCGACTACGGACTCCTGGCGATCCCGGCCACCGACCGACTCGACACCCGCGGGGCCATTGATCCTGGCATCCGCCGCGGTCAGCAGCCCGATCTGACCGAGGACTTCGTCGACCCGGCCCTGGGGGAGGGAACTGACCTCAGCGCCTCCGTCGGAACTGCCGCCGGGACCATGCTGGGCAAGGACGGTTGGATGGTGGTGGCCGGCGTCGTCGGCCAGTACGGAATCTCGGCGGGAAGCCATGAGGACATCACCGCCGCTCCTACGGAGCTCTTCGAGGTCGACGGTGTCGACACCCGCACCCTCATGACCCGTCAAATCTGGGGAGCCCGCCTCCTGCAGTGCTCGCCCGGGCTCGTCCCCGACTCGGACTACGCCGAGCGATGGACCTTCACGCTCTTCCCTGCCGAGGGGCTGGTGGACGGGCAGGCCGCCTCGGGTACCGTGCTCAAGAGGCGGGTGCGCTTCCGGCTGGGTAAGGCGGGCCGTGGGATCGGCAGCGCGCGGGTGAGCCCCGCCCTTCCGCTGACGTAGCGGTCGTGGCGGCCCGTGGCGGCCTCGGTAGCTGCATGACGTATGACGCCACAGGCCTGCCGCGGCGGGGCACAAGGCACCGGCGGCACTGATCGGCTAGATTCCCAGCGTGCCCTCATCTGAGAACAAGACCAGCCGGGGCGACTACTCCGCCCGCCACCTCTCCGTCCTGGAGGGGCTCGAGGCCGTGCGCAAGCGCCCGGGAATGTACATCGGCTCCACCGACCAGCGCGGTCTCATGCACTGCGTGTGGGAGATCGTCGACAACGCCGTCGATGAGGCCCTCGAGGGGCACGGCGACGACATCTCGGTGACCGTCCACGACGACGGATCCATCGAGGTGCGCGACAACGGGCGCGGTGTGCCCGTGGACATTGAGCCCTCCTCCGGTCTGACCGGCGTCGAGCTCGTCTACACCAAGCTGCACGCCGGCGGGAAGTTCGGCGGGGGCTCCTACAGCGCCGCCGGCGGCCTGCACGGCGTGGGGGCGTCCGTCGTCAACGCCCTGGCCGAGCGCATGGACGTCGAGGTTGACCGCGGCGGCAAGACCTACGCCATGAGCTTCCATCGCGGCGAGCCCGGCATCTTCGACGACTCCGCCGGGCGCAGCCCCTCCTCCCCCTTCGCCGGGTTCACGAAGGCCTCCGAGCTGCGTGTCATCGGCAAGGTGCGCCGCGGCGTGACCGGCACCCGGGTCCGTTACTGGGCCGACCCCCAGATCTTCCCCAAGCCCACCGAGTACGACGCCGCCGCCCTGCGCGCCCGCCTGCGCCAGACCAGCTTCCTCGTCCCGGGCCTCACCCTGCGCCTGGAGGACAAGCGTCCGGAGGCCGAGGCCATCGCCGCCTCCACCACGCCGGCCGCCGACGCCGGCGAGACCGACGACGCCGTCCACGAGGTCACCCTGCGGGCGGCCGCCAAGAACGCCACTGAGAACCGCGGCGACCTGTTCGACACCGGTGATGACGACGGCGTCGAGGTCTTCCAGGCCCTGGGCGGCACCGCCGACTTCGTCGACTTCCTTGCCTCCGACGGCTCAGTCACCGACACCTTCCGCCTCACCGGTGAGGGTACCTACACCGAGACCGTCCAACAGCTCGACCGCGCCAGCGGGCACCTGCGGCCCGTTGAGGTCGAGCGCACCTGCATGGTCGACGTCGCCCTGCGATGGGGGATCGGCTACGACACCACGGAGCGCTCCTTCGTCAACATCATCGCCACCCCCATGGGCGGCACCCACCTGACCGGATTCGAGCAGGCCCTCACCAGGGTGCTGCGCAAGCGCATCGAGGCCGACTCCCGGGCCCTGAAGCTCACCGCCAAGGACGGCCGCGTCGAGAAGGACGACATCATGGCGGGCCTGACCGCCGTCATCACCGTGCGCGTGCCCGAGCCCCAGTTCGAGGGGCAGACCAAGGAGGTCCTGGGCACCGGGCCCGTGCGCCAGATCGTCTCCAAGGTGGTTGAGCGCGAGCTCACCGCCCTGCTGACCTCCTCCAAGCGGGACCTCAAGGCCCAGGCGCGTGCCCTGGAGGAGAAGATCGTCGGCGAGATGCGCGCCCGCGTCTCAGCGCGCCTGCACAAGGAGATCACCCGCCGCAAGACGGCCCTGGAGACCTCCTCCCTGCCGGCCAAGCTCGCCGACTGCCGCAGCGACGACGTCGCCGCCTCCGAGCTGTTCATCGTCGAGGGCGACTCCGCCCTGGGAACCGCCAAGAACGCGCGCAACTCCGAGTTCCAGGCGCTCCTGCCGATCCGCGGAAAGATCCTCAACGTGCAGAAGGCCTCCCAGGCCGACATGCTGCGCAACGTCGAGTGCTCGGCCATCATCCAGGTGGTCGGTGCCGGCAGCGGACGCACCTTCGACCTGGAGGCCGCCCGCTACGGCAAGGTCATCCTCATGACCGACGCCGACGTCGACGGCGCCCACATCCGCACCCTCCTGCTGACCCTCTTCTTCCGCTACATGCGCCCCATGATCGAGGCGGGCCGGGTCTTCGCCGCCGTCCCGCCCCTGCACCGCATCGAGGTCTCCGGCTCGGGGCGGCGCAAGAAGGAGATCATCTACACCTACTCCGATGAGGAGCTCGTCGCCACCCTGCGCCGCCTGGAGCGCGCGGGCCGCAGCTTCAAGGAGCCCCAGCGCTACAAGGGCCTGGGGGAGATGGACGCCCACCAGCTCGCCGAGACCACCATGGAGCCCCAACATCGCACCCTGCGGCGCATTACCCTGGGGGATGAGGCCCAGATCATGGAGGCTGAGTCCGTGTTCGAGCTCCTCATGGGCTCATCGGTTGAGCCCCGCCGCGACTTCATCGTCGAAGGCGCCCGTGATGTTGATCGCGAGCGCATTGACGCCTGATCCTCGCGTCAGGTCTCGGCCACTCCTTCAGGTAGGGTCCAGTAACCTTCGTGTCACGGCCCGCCGCAGGTCGAGGCGCGCTGCTTACTGACTGATCGTCTTTCTTCATCCTCATGAGGGAGGTGCACTCATGGCACCCGGTTACGGTATCCGCCGGGCGGGGTCCTCACCGTGGCCCATCCTGCGCCCGGGTCCCCGTTCGTCCCTGTCGCGGGAGCTGTCCTGGCGGCCGCTGGGCCCGGAGGACAACCACGAGCTGGCCGCGCTCATCGCTCGGGCCGAGGACGTCGACAACCCGCCCTACCGCACCAGTGAGCAGGAGACGGCCGAGTACTTCCTCGACCCCACCTACTCCGGTGTCGCCGGGCGCGACGCTGACGGCGTCATGCGCGCCTTCGGCCTGGTGCGCCTGCGCCCAGCCGGGGAGATCTACGCCTCCATGACCGGCACCGTGGACCCGGTCGTACGCAAACGCGGCATCGGTCGTGCCCTCCTGCACTGGCAGGCCGAGCGGGCCCGCCACCTCGTGGGTGCCGAACGAGCCGGCTCCGTGCCGGGCAAGGGCTCGACCCAGGTCCCAGCCCACGTGGTCACCACCGTCATGGAGGATGACAAGCGCATGCAGGGGCACCTGGCGGACATGGGTTTTGAACCGACGCGCTGGTACCGGGAGGTGCGCCGTTTCCTCGGCGACGAGATCCCCGAGGTGGACCTGGACGGCTTCATCACCATCGACCCGTGGACCCCCGAGATCGACGACGACGTCCGCCGGGCCTACAACCAGGCCATGGCCGAGACCTGGAAGGCGGAGAACGTCACCCCCGAGGACTGGACCGCAGGCAGTGCCTATTTCGCCCCCCAGTGGAGCTTTGTGGCCATGGACCGCTCCGGGGACCGGGCCCGCGTCGCCGGCTACCTGCGTTCGGGCCGCTACGAGCAGGACTGGCAGGCACTGGGCTGGCGGGAGGGCTACACCGACGTGCTCGGGGTCCTCAGCGACTACCGCCACCGCCGGATCGGGCCCGCGCTGCTGGTGGCCGCCATGCGCGCCTACGCCGCCGACGGCATGGAGTACGCCGCCGCCGGCGTCGACACCGACAACCCCAGTGGCGCCGTGGACCTGTACGAGTCCCTGGGCTACGTGCCCACCCGTGGCACCATCCTCTACGCCCTCGACGTCTGAGCGGGGCCTTCGTCTTCCGGGCGGTTTGTGCTGTCTCCTCACTTGGGAGGCACTCGCTCGGACGGGGATCCGGGCCGCGCAGGAGCGAGTCCGGGGTTCTCGGTGGCACAGCCCGGCGCCTCCGTCACAGGCCCGCCCCCGCCCCTTGCCCCCTGCGCAGGGGGCCCGGAGGCCATGGTCCGACGCCGACCCCGCCCGCACCGAACCGGCTCTGCCCCACTCCTGCCCCGAGTCGGTCTACTCCACGAGGGTCGGGATCCACTGACCACGGGTTGTGCGTACTGCA
>NZ_MSKS01000066.1 GCF_001937445.1 Actinomyces oris
CCCGCCGATGAGGCCGGCCTCGGCTAGCGGGATCGCCCCCAGGCACAGGCCGACAACGCAAGCGCCCCGCGCATGTGCGGTCTTCAGGAGAGAGCACAGCTCCTCCCCAGCGGGGCGTCCGTCGGCGAACCACGCGGGGAGCACGACGACGTCGGCCTCACTCGCCAGCTCTAGACCTCCCAAGCCGTCAAGGATGTAACCCTCCGAGGTGCGGATGGCGGCGGTGCGCGATGGTGCGGTGGGCGGTGGGCTCGCACCTTCCTCGAGGGCTGTGGCCTCCTCCGGGAGCACCGCCAACTCGGAGGCGGTGGTGAACAGCGAGACCTTCCAGTCCGCAAGACCCAGCCGGCTCACGGTCCCGAAGACCATTTGGGGGATCGACAGGTGGAACAGGGTGATGCCGTCGAAGGCGTAGACGGCGATGCGCATGCGACCTCCCTGAGTGCTGCCTGCCTTGCGCCGTACCGGTGTCCCTCAACACCTGGCGTGAAACCATCGTTACGTAGCATATGCGCCACTGGTGGGCGCCAGCCCGATCGCACATCCTGAGTGCCACCACGCAACCGCCGCGCCAAGGCGCACACGTTTGGAGACACCATGAATGACCGCGATGAACCGGGACGAACCGCCCCTCGCAGGGCACTGGTTCTCGTCGACGTACAGAATGAGTACGCCCGCCTGCCGCTGCGCATCCGCTACCCACGCCTGCGCGACTGCCTGGAGCGGATCGAGCGGGTGCTCGACGCCGCCGAGAGCGCCGGACTCCCCGTGGTCTGCGTGCAGCACGCCGGTCCGCCCGGCGGCGCGATCTTCGCCCCCGGCGGGAAGGGCTTCGAGCTCTGCCCGAGCATCGAGCGCCGACGAACCCCGCAGTGGAAATGCGTCGTCAAGCACCACGGGTCGATCTACGCGGGAACCGACCTCGCCGCATGGCTGCGCGAGCAGAGCGTCGACACCGTCACGCTCGTCGGATTCATGGTGAATAACTGCGTCCTGGCCTCAGCGGCCTGGGGAGAGACGATCGGCCTGGCTACGGAGGTGCTGTCCGACGCCGTCGGCGCCATCAACCTGCGCAACCGCGCCGGCAAGGCCGATGCGCGTACGGTACACACCACGCTCATGGCACTGCTGCATTCCAACTGGGCGGCTGTGGCCACCGCCGACGACTGGTGCCGGGCGCTGGCTCGCCGTGAGCCGCTGCCTCGCAGCAACCTCGTTGTCTCCGCGATGGCTCCGTTCTGACGGCGGCGTTGTTGACCGTGAAGGGGGCATATCGTCACGGCCGGGGGCATCGACGCCGTTGGTGAAGAAGGGCAGCGGCTGCGCGTGAGTCTGGCCTTGGAACCGGCACCCCGTGCCGAGCCGGGCATTTCTCGCGTAGCCCCACAGAATTTCTGCCCGGCTACGCGAAAAATGCCCGGCTCGGCGTCCGGTCGCGGAATGTCCCCGGCCGCGGAGCCAGCAGCAACGCGGATCACCTTGACCCTCACGTAGCGTGAGGGATGAGGCTGCCCCGCATGAGCACCTTCAACGCATTCGAGATGAGCCCCGTACCCGCGCCCAGCGAGGACGCCCAACCGCCCGAGCCCTTCCGCGGCATCTACGGCATGCCGATGTTCGTCACTGTCCCGACGTCGGACCTGGACGCCTCGGTCGACTTCTGGACCGAGGCGCTGGGCTTCTTCACCCTGTTCAGCATTCCCGGCCAGCTGGTGCACCTGCGCCGCTGGGCCTTCCAGGACGTCCTCCTGGTGCCGACGCCGCAGGCGCCCGCCCCGGCCGACGGCCCTTCGATGAGCGTCAGCTTCTCCTGCGTCCTGTCCCAGATCGACGAGATCGCCGCGACCTGCGAGCAGCGCCGGCCGGGCAGCGTCACCGGCCCGCGCATCACCCCGTGGAACTCCCGCGAGGTCGAGGTCGTCACCCCCGAGGGCGTGCGCGTCGTCCTCACCGCCGCCAGGCCCCTGGACCCGAACAGCACGCAGGCCGAAGGCCTCCGGCGTATCGGCATCGAGGTGCCCGAGGCCTGACCGCAACTGCCTTTCCCTCGTACGGCCGGGGGCATTCGACGCCGTCGGGGACAAGAATCCCGTCCCCGTACGCGCAGGATGTCCCCGTCCGGAAGAGATGGCACCCCGCCGCGCGGAATGTTCCCGTCAATGCCCCCGACCGAAGGCAACCGGCGTCAGGACGCCGGGTGGAAGCGCGCGCCCGACGTCGGGTCGGCCAGCCAGGCCAGGGCCGCCTCGATGCGTCCGGGCGTCGAGCTCAGCAGTGGCTCGGGCAGCGCGTCCGGCGCGAACCAGCCCACCTGCGTGGACTCGTCGTCGGCCACATGGGCGCGAGCCGCGCTGCCGGGGCGCGCCCGACCCACGAAGTTGATGTCCATGAACACGCAGTTGTCTCCGTTGGGGAAGGCGAAGGGCTCGCCCGCGGTCACGCTCGTGAGCGCTAGCACCTCCACGTCCACACCGGTCTCCTCCAGGCACTCGCGCCGGATCGCCACCGCCGGCTGCTCGCCGGGCTCGGGGATGCCGGAGACGACCGCCCAGCGCCCGTTGTCGGCGCGCCGCCCCAGCAGGAGCCGGCCGGCCTCGTCGACGACGACGATGCTCACCCCCGGCAGCCACAGCATGTCATGCCCGATCTTCTGTCGCAGGGAGACGATGAACTCCGGAGTCGCCATACCGCGAGCCTAGACGATCACTCGCCGCGGAGGTGGAGGCAGGGGGCGGAGGTGCGGCCGTGGGGGCTGGTACACACCGCCAGCGCTGGCTCGCACTTAACACTTCGACCGAATCTTCAAAAAAGACCCGGAGCCGCGTCGTTTATGAAGATTCGGTCGAAGTGTGCCGGGGGAGGTGGTGTGTGCCGGGGGTGGTGGGCGCACCCAGGCCCGGCTCGTGCGCCGCACCCCAGCGCAGCCCGGCCGGCGCGCGGTAGCCACCTACATGAGCATGGCGACGACGACCCTCGTGAGGGCCGCCATGACCCAGG
>NZ_MSKS01000067.1 GCF_001937445.1 Actinomyces oris
AGCCGACGCCGCCAAGGGGGCCGCCGCTGCCAGCGCCGTTCCACCCAAGAAGGGGGGAGGAGGAGCTCCACCATCCGATAAAGGCAAGACGCCGCATAGCCCGGACAAGGGACGTGACGGCGCTGCCAAGCCCGCTCCGAAAAAGAATGGGGGTAAGGCTCGCCCAGAAGGACCCTTCCCAGACGTGCAGAGCTTACGGGGACGCCCTGCCGACGAGGTTCGCGATATCATTCCTGACGACTGGATTGCTGACACCCCACGAAAAGAGCCTGATGGGATTAGGTTTAGGAATCCCCACCGTAACGGCGAGCAAATTATTTACGAACCAGGAAAGCCCTGGGCCAAAGATCCACTACACTCAGGTCCATACATCCGAGTGTCAGAGGGCGGAAAAACATATCGAATCCCACTGGAAGGAAATCCAGCGTTATGATCGACCCCACCACTGCCGAAGTGCTGTTCATGGGAACCGAGGCCGAAACGAGCGGCCTTGAAGCATTCAATGCCATAAAGGACAAGGAAGGGCTGAACGACAATACCATCACCCTTGCCAGGGCAACCGATATTCTTATTCAGCTAATTAATGACGGGATGATCGAGGTATGGCTAGGGGATCCGAACTCGCGTGAACCCGTACATCATCCAGGCGACCCTTTGGGTTGCCAGATGGTTACCCCGGAAAGACTTCTGACGATGGACAAACCAGACGGCAGAATGCTCATCTATGAAACAACAGAAAAAGGAGAGGATACCCTCAAGGGCGCCTGGGCGTGAAAGTGGCTCTTTTGGTGGCTGCTCCGCAGAGCGGACTGAACAGCTCTCGATTGCGATAAACGAGAAACTATCGCTGCGTCAGGAACCATGCTTCTCGTGACATGCGTGACCCCGTTTTGGAGTGTGCGACACAATCGCTGACGTGATCGCCAAGCTGCGGTCAAATGCTGTCCATCATGGTGACCACTACGAGGCTGGTCACCATCCTAGTCAGCGCCTTTAGTCGTCGCCGACGTCGATGCCCGCCGCGCCTTCTGGCTGTGGTACCTCGACGAGGCCATCCCCGCAGTCCTCGAGGCTCAGTGACCACTAGCCGGGCTCACCAGTGCTCAACACCAACTAGTGCTCAACAGGAGGAATCAGATGATCGACATGGGTGCGGTGCGCGCCGAGGTTGAGGCGGCTCGCGCCGAGCTGCTCGACGAGGAGGACAACCCCAAGGCGATCCTGTCCCTGGGGACCCGCAAGCGGGTGTGGCGGGCCATGATCGACCCCGAGGACCCGGAGGCCTCCTACCGTCGCCGGATCGAGCTGAAGATGGCC
>NZ_MSKS01000068.1 GCF_001937445.1 Actinomyces oris
CCTCCTCCAGGAGCACCCCACCCTCGTGCAGTGCATCCAGACGACACCGGGCAGCCACCACAGTCACCGGGCCAGCCCCCTCCGACAGGCCCAAGCAGCAGCTCTCCGATCTAGCACACCCACTCCAGCGGTGTCCTGAGAGGTCATGACACCCGAAACCCTCAGAAGTCATGAGACAACACAGTCTCCCGGGAGGCTCACCCTCGCAGGTGGGCCACGGCTCCGGCCACTACGGTGGCCACTGGGTGAACACCCGCCAGCTCCTCGGCCCCCAGGCGCAGGGGATCCTCGGCCAGGAGCACCAGGTCGGCCTGAGAGCCCACCGCCACCGGGCCGGCCCCGTTGACACTGGCCGCCAGCGCCTCCTCTGCCGTCAGCCGCTGATCCGGCGACCACACCGAACCATCCGGCGTCCGGCGCCCTACGGCCGCCGACATGGCCAGCCACGGGTCCAGGGGCGCCACCGGCGCGTCCGAGCCCAGCTGGAGCAGGGCCCCGGCGGCCACCATGTCCGCGAAGGCGTAGGTGCGCCCCTCCAGACCCGGCCATACCCGGCCCACGGCCGCCCAGTCGTCAATGAGATGGGCCGGCTGAACCGACAGCTCGATGCCGCAACCCACGAGGCGCCTGAGCGCCCCGTCGGGCTCATCAAGGGCGTCGGCCGGCAGCAGCTGGGCGTGCTCCAGGCGCCCGGCGGCACCCGAGCGCGCGAAGGCCGCGGCGACGTCGTCGACCGCCGCGTCCCCGATGGCGTGGATGGCCATCTCATAACCCTGCCGGGAGGCGTGGGCCATGAGGTCGGTGAGCTCGGCCCGGTCGATGTTGACCACGCCGCAGGTGTGCTCCAGGCCCAGCTCGGCCGGATAGGGCTGGCACATGTGCGCGCTGCCCGAGCCCATCGAGCCGTCTGCGATCACCTTGAGCGGCCCCTGTACCAGCACCGGGGAGCCGTCGGGCAGGTGGGGTGAGCCCGCCAGCTCTGTCCCAGTGCGCAGGCCCCTGGCGATCCACCGCTCCAGTTTGTCGCGGTAGACCCCGATGCGGATACGGGGCAGCACCTCAGGAAGGATGCCCTGGTCCGTCATGGCCCGCAGGCGCCGCGGCCAGTCATCGGGATCCTCCGACCAGCTCATGTCCACCACGCCGGTGATGCCCCGGGACAGCATGTCGGCCAGGACCTGCCGGTAGCCGGACTCCCGCAGCTCGCGCGTCCCGGGCACCTCATCGAGGCGGTCCAGCAGGGCGAACCACGGATCCTCCTTCATCGGCGCCCCCGGGTCCTGGGCGCAGGCCCCCGGCAGGCCGAAGACACGCAGCGCCGCCGAGTTCAGCCACCCGGAGTGCACGTCCCCGGAGATGAGCAGCGTGGGAGTCTCCCCGGTGACTGCGTCGAGCTCGGCGACCGTGGGCACCCGGGGCCAGTTGGACAGACGGTGCCCGAATCCCTGGATCGTGGCCGGCCGCGAACCGGTCGGCAGCTCCCGCAGCGCCCGGGCCACCAGCTCCAGGGCCTCCTCGGCGCTGCGGGTGGCCAGCGTGTCGATGCGCGCCGAGCGCGCCGCCTCCATGTCCAGGTGGGCGTGAGCGTCCCACAGACCGGGAATGAGGAAGGAGCCCTCGGCCTGAAGGACCCGTACCCCAGGAGCACCCAGCTCCCGCCCGACCTCGACGACCCGGCCCGCCTCGATGCGCACATCCACGGGCTCACCCGGGGACGGTGGGTCGTCCAGGGCACCAGGATGCGAGTCCCTGCGGCGCAGCGCCCCCAGCTCGGTGCGGGACCGGAAAGGGACGATGCGCGCATCCCTGATGAGCAGGTCTGCGGAGGGTTGATCGGCCATGCGCCACTTTAGGCACAGCCGCCCTGCTCGCGGGCGGATCTCCGGGATGCTGCTACAGCCCCGTCAGCCGATTCCGATGATGGGGGCCGGTAGCGGTGAGCCGGAGCCGTCGCGCCGCTCGTCGGGTTCCGGCAGCGCGACCGGCTTGCCGCCCTCGCGCAGCGCCCTAGGCGGGGCCACCCCCACCCAGGCCACCACCAGCTCGTCCTCACCGCGCAGGAAACGGTGAGAGCGAACCCCGCCCGTGGCCCGTCCCTTCGCCGGGTAACGATCCAACGGGGTGACCTTGACACTGCCTCCTCCGGTGCCCGGAAGCGAGCCCTCGGATCCTGCCACCGTCACCACGATGGCCTCGGCCAGGAGCTCCTCAGGAACCGCCGCACCGGCGATAACCCGGGCGCCCTCATGCAGCGAGATCCCCGCCATCCCACCGGCACCCCGGCCCTGCGGGCGCACCTTGGCGGCCTGGAACCGCAGCAGCTGGGCGTCGGAGGTCACCAAAGCCAGGAAGTCCGTGTCCGCGGCGGTGCCCGCGAAGACCACCCGGTCGCCCTCGGACAGGGAGATGACCTCCCAGCTCTCAGCGTTCCTGGGCTCGTCGCCGGGCTTGACCCGCTTGATGACGCCCTCAGCCGTGGCCAGGACGATGGGAGGGTTGTCGGCCGACCCCACCGGGACCAGCCCCACCACCTTCTCCTCCGGCTCGATGTCCACCAGCTGGCGAACCTGAGTCGCACCGGCCAGCCCCGGGGCCCCCTCGGTGCGGGGCACCTCCGTGGTGGAGACGACGTCGAGCAGCACGAGCCGTCCGGTGTCGGTGACCGCGCCGATGCGCCCACGCGCCGTGGTGGCCACCTGGGAGGTCAGGGCGTCGTGGGGCTGGCGCCCGCCGGTGCGGGCCACCGGCTCGGCGCCGGGGGCGCGCGCCACCAGTCCGGTGGCCGACAGCATCACCCGGCACGGGTCGTCGGGGACCGTCAGCGGCACCGGGGAGGCGCTGGGCATGAGCGTCATCGGCTGAGCGGAGGCACCGGCCGGCTTCGAACCCCCACCTGAGGCGGAGGCGTCGTCCGCAGTCGCGGCGACGGCGGCCGACGACGTCACGCGCTCACCGGAGGCCTCCAGCAGTACCGTGCGCCGCGGGGTGCCGAACTGCTCGGCCACGGCCGCCAGCTCCCGGGAGACCACGCGCCGCAGCAGCGCGTCGTCGGCCAGGATCGCCTCGAGGGACTCAATCTCCCGGGCGAGCTCGTCGCGTTCCCTCTCCAGCTCGATGACCGAGAACTTCGTGAGCCGGCGCAGCTGGAGCTCCAGGATGTAGCCGGCCTGCGACTCGGTGAGGTCGAAGACCTGCATGAGCCGGGTGCGCGCCGTGGCGGCGTCGTCGGAGGAGCGGATGACGGCGATGACCTCGTCGATGTCGAGGATCGCGATGAGCAGGCCGTCCACCAGGTGGGCGCGCTCGCGACGCTTGCCCAGACGGAACCGGGTGCGCCGGGTGACCACCGTGAGGCGGTGGCGCACGAACACCTCCAGCAGCTCGCGCAACCCCAGGGTGTGGGGCTGACCGTCCACGAGGGAGACGTTGTTGATGCCGAAGGAGTCCTCCAGCGGCGTGTGCTTGTAGAGCTGGGCCAGGACGGCCTCGGGGTTGTAGCCGTTCTTGACGCTGATGACCAGGCGGGTTCCGTGCCTGCGGTCGGTGAGGTCGGCGACGTCGGTGATACCCTGGAGTTTCTTGGAGCCCACCGCCTCCTTGACGCGGGCGATGACCTTCTCCGGTCCCACCATGTAGGGCAACTCGGTGACCACGATGCCCTTGCGGCGCGGTGAGATGGACTCCACGTGAGCGGTGGCCCGCGTAAGGAACTTGCCCCGCCCCGTGCGGTAGGCCTCCCGGATCCCGTCCAGGCCCACGATCATGCCGCCGGCGGGCAGGTCCGGCCCCGGCACGAAGGCCATGAGCTCCTCCAGGCTCGCCTCGGGGTGAGTCAGCAGGTGCCGGGCGGCGGCCACCACCTCCACGAGGTTGTGCGGCGGCATGTTCGTGGCCATGCCCACCGCGATACCCGCCGCACCGTTGACCAGCAGGTTCGGGAAGGCCGCCGGCAGCACCTCGGGCTCGGTGAGCGTGTAGTCGTAGTTGGGGGTGAAGTCGACCGTGTCCTCATCCAGGTCCGCCGTCAGCGCCAGGGCAGAGGCGGCCAGGCGAGCCTCGGTGTAACGGGGGGCCGCCGGGCCGTCGTCCAGGGAGCCGAAGTTTCCGTGGCCGTCGATGAGCGGCAGGCGCATCGTGAAAGGCTGGGCCAGGCGCACCAGCGCCTCGTAGATCGCGGTGTCCCCGTGGGGGTGGAGCCGACCCATGACATCGCCCACGACCCGGGAGGACTTCACGTGCGGACGATCCGGGCGCAGCCCCATGCGATCCATCTGGAACAGGATGCGGCGCTGAACCGGCTTGAGCCCGTCGCGGGCGTCGGGCAGGGCGCGCGCGTAGATGACGGAGTAGGCGTACTCCAGGAAGCTGGTGCGCATCTCCGTGGACAGATCGAGATCGACGATCTCCCCGTCGGTCGGGGGAGGAGTCCGGGTGGTGGCAGACTTCGGCATGGGCGCATTCTCCGAGGAATCGGGCCGAAAACAAACCACGACACCCGGGCGTGACAGGTCAGACGCACCCGCCGGCAGCAATCGGCCCGCCTCGACAAGGGCATACCGACGCTCGACGACGAAGGGGCGGACGATGGCACAATGGCGACCATGACGACCCACTCAGGCCGCGGCTCGGCCGCCGGTCCCACCTCGCGCGAGGCGTCGCAGGAGGCCTTCGAAGACCTGGTGCAGCAGGTGGAGCTCGCCGGCTACTACCCCGAGCTGGTGCTCGACACCCTCCGCCTGGCTGTGGGCGAGGAGGAGATCCTCTCCGGCATGGTCCAGACCGAGACCACCTTCGCCGAGGCGGTCCACCGCCACCTGACCGTTCTGGCCCTGACCCCCAGCCGCCTCATCATCGTCCACGTTGACGACACCCCCGGTGACGACGGCAGCCCCGGCGCCCTGGCCACCAGCGAGGCCGTTCCGCTCAGCCGTATCCGCTCCATGGCCCTGACCCGTGGCGTGGTCGACCCGGCCCAGGACGGCGGAACCCTCACCGAGATGACGATCGCGATCTCCTGGGGCTCGGTGCGCCGTATCGACATGGAGCCGGCCACCTGCGGCGACCCCGACTGCCAGGCCGACCACGGCATGACCGGCGTGTCCGTTCCCGACGACGTCGTCATCCGCGTGGCCGCGGGCGTGGAGGGCGCTGCCGCCCTGGCCCGTGCCGAGACCTTCGCCGGCCGGCTCTCCCAGATGGCGGCTCGCGCCGCCACCCTGTGACGGGGCCGGTCATGGGAACCCGGAGCGCCAGCGGGCAGCCCGCATCGGCTCCCGCTACGGACTGCCCGCAGGATCCGGCGCTCCGTTACGTCCTGGCGGTCGGCGCTGTCAGCGCCGGACTGTTCCTGGCTGACACCGGGCACGACGGCGATATCGACGTCAGCCCCACCAGTGAATCCGCTGAGCCAGTCGTCTGCGACGCCCGGGCCCGCGCGGTCGCCCACAGCTGGGGGATCGAGCCGGCCGGTGAGCCCGGGCAATCCGGTGGTCCGGGAACCGTCGTCGTCCTCGTGGACGGGCTGGGCCTGGAGATGCTCCGTCAGCGTCGTGGACACACCCCCACCTTGCGTCGGTGGCTGGCACAGCGCGAGACCGCAGCTGTCGGCACCGGTGCAGGAATCCTCACCTGCCGGCCCTCGACGACGGCTGCGGCCCTGACCATGCTGGGCACCTCCGCCCTGCCCGGCACCACCGGCATGGTCGGCTACTCGGTGCTCAACCCCCGCCTGGGGCCCGCTCTTGACCCCTCCGCCGTCCCCGGCCCCGACCAGGTCCTCAGCCTCATCACCTGGAAGGGCGACAACGTCCCCAGCCCCAGGTCCTGGCAGGACGTGCCCACGATCTTCGAACGGCTTCCGGCTGGGAGCGCGGTGAGCATCGGGCCGACCCGCTTCGCCGGCTCCGGCCTGACCGAGGCCGCCCTACGAGGCGCCTCACACCTGGGAGCCGACCGGCTGGAGGACCGGCCGGGTCTGGCCGCCGGCGCCCTGCGCCGCGGCACCCCGCTGGTCTACCTCTACGTCGGCGAGCTGGACAAGACCGGTCACAAGCACGGGTGGCTCAGCGAGCAGTGGCTGGCCCAGCTCGAGCGCCTCGACGCCGCCATGGCCGAGCTGGTCCGCCGCGTCCCCGCCGGAACCAGGATCCTCCTCAGCGCCGACCACGGCATGGTCGACACCGATCCCGACCACCGCATCGACCTGAGCGCCCACCGTGAGCTCGTCCGCGACGTCGTCGCCGTGGCCGGTGAGCCCAGGCTGACGCACCTGCATGTCGCTTGCGGCGACGCGGACCTCGCCGCCGAGGTGGCTCAGCGCTACCGCCACGTTCTGGGGGAGCGGGCGATGTGGATCGGGACCAGGGAGCAGACCGGCGAGCACCTGGGCGCCCTCGGAGCGCGAGCACGAGGCGTCGTCGGCGACGTCGTCGTGGCCATGGCCGAGAACTGGGTCCTCGTGGACCCCCGGGTCCACTCCGAGTCCGCCATCGCCATGCCAGGCGTCCACGGCTCCTTCACCCCGGCCGAGACCGAGGTGCCGCTGCTCATCACCGAGGCCTGAGGTCCCGGTCCCGGCTACTCGGGCCTGGCGCCGAAGACGATCTCGTCCCAGGAGGGCACGGAGCGCCGTGAGCGACGGCGGGACTTCTTCTTGGCAGGAGGTGTCCTGGGCATGTCGGGCAGGGGCTCCTGCGTACCGGCCGCAGAGGCGGCCGACGGGCCGGGAGAGGCCTTGGCCAGGACCTCGGAGCGCGAGGGCATGGGGATCTCCGGCACCGGCTCAGTGGGACTGTCCGCCCCCAACGGTGCCCGACGTCCCACGGGAATGCGCTCCACCGCGGGGCTCGGAGCCGACGGCGCCGCCGAGGGGGCGCTGGAGGCCGTCACCAGCCTGGTGCCGGCCGGGTGGTTGCCGGTGTGCAGGCGCCTGCGCTCCGACATCGAGTAGACCTGCGCGCTCAGGCCCTCGGCCTGCTCCAAGGACTCATCGGTGGCCCTGGCACCGGCCTCGGCACGGCGCCCCTCCATGCCCCGGGCCGGGGGCGAGGGGACCTCAGGGCTCTCAGGGCTACTGGTGTAGTCGATGCCGTGAGGGTCGGTGAAGGCGTCCTCGTCGCCGTTCCCCGCTCCCGCGAAGCCGCTCAGCTCGTCGTCCTGGGGCATCTCCACCTCGACGCGCCGGCCCCGGCTGGAGGCCAGGTCGGCCAGCAGCGCATCAGTGTCATCGGCCGACATGGCGCCACTGGTGGGGCGACCGTACTCCCGAACCGGAAGCATCCCGGCGGGCATCTCGACGGCCAGCCCGGTGGACTCGCCGGAGGCCGCAGCCGGGGCGGAGGCGGCCGAGACCGCGCCGCTGGCAGCTGAGCCCGCAGCCGCGGGGGAGTTCCCCGACTGCGCCGACGGCGCTGAGGCGGAGGCTCCAGGAGCCTTCGAGTCCTGGTCGAAGACGGCCGGGCGCTTAGCCCCCGCTCCGGCCTCGGTGAGCCAGCGCGCCTCATCGTCCAGGGCGTGAACCGCGCGAGCCGTCAGGTCCAGTGACCAGCGCGCCTGCTTCTCCTCGGCGGACTGCACGAAGGTCACCATGATGAGCCAGGGGTCGCGGCCCTCGCGCAGCGCGTCCCACTCCAGGCTGGAAGGGTCGACACCGCGTGTGGCCAGCCGGTCCACCACCAGCTCGCCGAGCAGGGGGGAGTCCTTCTCCCAGCCGATCCGGCAGGACTGGGCCTGCGAGACGGCCCACTGGCGCTCGGCGAGTACCGGCCCCTCGAAACGGCGCACGTGCTCCACGTCCATACCCGTGCTGATCGCGACCTCGGCGGCGGTCGCGCCGGCGCGCATGTAGGCCTGGAGCTGCCGGGGGCGCAGGGGCGCCGGCGCCTCGGCGACCGTCCCCGACGGGGGCAGGATCGCTCCGCGGTCACGGCGCACCGCGGCCCTGAGGGCGTCGTCGACGACGATGCTGTAGCGCTCGCCGTCCTCGTCGGTCATGACAATCGTGTCACCGTTGGCACCCAGCAGCTCGAGCTCGACCATGGGTGGGGCCTCCTTCATCCCGTGTCAGCACTATATGCTCCACTGTGCCCCACAGCCTGCCATCCGCAGGCGCCGAGCCGTGGGAGGCGCAGCGGTGTGCCACATGTGAAGCAGGTGTGAATACCCTCGTGAAAACCCTCGGGGCGGACGCACTGAAAGCGAATCGTGTTCCTTCGTCGGGCGATTTGGCTTGACGGGCCACCTGGCGGTGCTATTGTGCGCGTGCCTTCCGGGACGGGGACGCTGAATCGTCGGCACGACGCCGGTGCGCGTGCACGGCTCGACTCCCGCCTTGCGAAGGTCACCCGAGAGCCGTCGACAGAAAGAGTGACGAGGCCATGGCGACCGACTACGACGCCCCGCGCAAGAATGATGACGAGCCCGAGGCCGATTCCATCGAAGAGCTGACCTCGCGGCAGAAGGACCAGTCATCCGCCGCGATCGAGGAGGACGAGAACGAGGCCGCCGAGGGATTCGAGCTTCCCGGGGCGGACCTGTCCCGTGAGGAGCTGAGCGTTCACGTGGTTCCTCAGCTCGAGGACGAGTTCACCTGCTCGGAGTGCTTCCTCGTTCATCACCGCAGCCAGCTGGCCTTCGTCGACGAGGCGACCGGTCTTCCGGTGTGCGCAGACTGCGCCGGCTGATGTTCCCACCCAACTCAGGAGATCCCCATGGGACTGTTCTCGCGCCGTCGTGACGACGCAACCACCGATTCTGACGAGTCCACCCTCGGGCGCGACCCCGGCAGCGACGACCCCGACGAGGCCGCTGCCTCCGGCCCCTGGGACCTCAATGAGCTGCCCGAGGACCAGGAGGAGGTGCCCCGCATCGACCTGGGCGCGCTACAGGTCCCGGCCGTTGACGGGATGCAGCTGCGTCTGGAGCAGGCGCCCGACGGCACCGTCACCGCCGTTGTCCTGGCGCTGGGTGGCTCGGCGCTCGAGCTGCGGGCCTTCGCCGCGCCGCGCACCGCAGGCATCTGGGACGAGCTGCGTGGCGACATCGCCAACGAGCTCGCTGGAAACGGTGCCCGCTACGAGGAGAGCCACGGGGAGCACGGCACCGAGCTGGTCGCTCACCTGCCCATGCGCGGGCCCGACGGCACGATGGTGACCGGCACGATCCGGTTCCTGGGGATCGACGGCCCCCGCTGGTTCCTGCGCGGCGTCCTCCAGGGACCGGCCGCCTCCTCCGAGCACTCCGCTCAGGCGCTGCGGGAGGTACTGCGCGGAATCGTCGTCGTCCGCGACGGCCAGGCCCGTCCGCCCCGCGAGATCCTGCCCCTGCACGCGCCCGGAGCCGTGACCGGCCCCGAGGCCGAGGAGCTGCCCGGCATCGACCCGCTGGCGCCCGGCCCGACCATCTCCGAAGTGCGTTAAATGGGGGCGCTGTCGGCCTGGGTGAAGCGGCTCCACGAATCGCTGCACACCAGTCGCGAGCTCCTCGAGGCCGAGGACGAGGAGCGCTCCGCCAGCCGGCGGGGCACCGATCCGATCGGCTCGCTGACCTCGCGCCAGCGAACCCGTGTCTCCGGTGTGCTGCAGGCGGTCACCTACCGCTCGAGCCAGGACAAGCCCATCCTCGTCGGGCAGCTCTACGACGGCACCGGCAGCATCGACCTGGTGTGGTGGGGCCGGCGACGCATCCCCGGCATCAAGCCGGGGGCCCATCTCCTCGCCGAGGGGCGGGTCGCCGACGGCACCCACCGCCAGCAGATCCACAACCCCGCCTATCGCCTGCTGGGGCCGGGGCAGTAACAACCGGCAGCCACCTGCGGGAAGGACCATCGAATGAGCAGCCGTTCCACGGGAACCACCCGTACGGGCCTGGGAGCCATCGACTCCGAGCGCTTCGACGCCATGGCCGCCGTGGGCGGGTGGCGCGGCATCCTCGAGTCGGTCGTGCCTACTCTCATGTTCGTCCTGGTCATGGCGGTGCGGCCCACCGCACTGGTGGCGGCGCTGATCGCCTCCCTGGCTATCAGCGCCATCTGCCTCGTGGCCCGCCTGGTGCAGCGCCAGTCTCCGGTTCAGGTCGTCGGCGGGGTCGTGCTGGTCCTGGTCTCGGCCCTGTGGGCCTGGCGCAGCGGCGACGCCTCCAACTTCTACGCCACCGGCCTCATGATCAACGCGGCCTGGCTGGTCGCCTGCCTGGTCTCCCTGCTCATCGGCTGGCCGATCGTGGGCGCCCTCATGACGCTGTGGCATCGCGTCACCGACGAGTCCGACCGCAGTGATGAGGACAGCGGCGCGAGCAAGGACTCGGGCAGCGCCCAGGCGCCGCAGGCCGACGACGATCCCACCGCACGACCCTCGGCCTGGCGCACCGAGCCGGCCCTGCGCCTTGTCCGGCGCCGCTACCACGCAGGCACCTGGGTCCTGACGCTCATGTTCGCCCTGCGGCTCGTCGTCGAGGTGCCCCTCTACCTGGCCGGCGCCCAGGCCGTGTCCTACCTCGGGGTGGCCCGCCTCATCCTGGGCGTGCCGCTGTACGCCGTGACCCTGTGGTTCATCTGGCTGCTGGTGGCCCCCAGCCGGATCGCCCAGGCCCAGGCTCTTGCTCAGCGGTAGCGCCGCCCAGCGTCACGTGAAGATGAGGGGCAGCTCCTTCAGGCTGGACTCTCCCTCCCGAGCCGTGAGGAAGATGAGCTCATCGCCGCGCTCGAAGCGCTCATCGCGGTCCGGTGTGATGGGGCGGTAGTCGCGCAGGATCGCCGCCAGCACCGTGTGGGGCGGCAGCTCGATGTCGGTGACGAGCTCGCCGATGACCGGTGAGTCCTCCGGCAGGGTCAGCTCGTGCATGGAGGCGCCCGACTGGTGGAAGTGGAAGATGCTCACCAGGCTGCCGACACTGACGGCCTCCTCCACCAGGGCCGTCATGAAGCGCGGGGTCGACACAGCCACGTCCACGCCCCAGGTCTCATCAAAGAGCCACTCGCTCTTGGGATTGTTGACGCGCGCGACCGTACGGGGAACCCCGTACTCGGTCTTGGCCAGCAGGGAGATGACCAGGTTGGCCTTGTCATCCCCGGTGGCGGCCACAATGACGTCGCAGGTCTCGGCCCCGGCGCGCTCCAGGGCGTCAATGTCGCAGGCGTCGGCCAGCTGCCAGTCGGCCTGCGGGACCGAGGCGATGCGCATGGCCTCGGTGGAACGGTCAACGAGGGTGACCTCGTGGCCGTGGCTGATGAGCTCGCGGGCGATGGAACGGCCCACGGATCCGGCTCCGGCGATCACGATCTGCATGGCTCAGGCCTCCTGGGTCGGGGCGTGTGACAGGGCTCGGCGGACCTGACCGATACGGTCGGTGCTCACCGCCAGGTGCAGCCGGTCGTGCTCCTGGATGACGGTGACGGCCTCGGGCAGCAGCGCCGTGGCATCACGCGAGATCCAGGCCACCCGCACCCTCAGTCGGTCCTCCAGGGCCCCGATCGTCGTACCGACCCACTGCGGGGAGGCGCTGGGCTGGATGAGAGCCACCGTGCCCGAGGGATCCTCGAGCTCGCGGGCGCTGGAGCTCGGCAGGATGCGGCGCATCATCTGGTCGGCCGTCTGACGCACGGTGGCCACTGTGGGGATGCCCAGGCGCTCGTAGACGTCGGCTCGCCGCGAGTCGTAGATCCGGGCGACGACGTTGTCCACGCCGAAGCTCTCCCGAGCCACGCGCGCAGCCACGATGTTGGAGTTGTCCCCGTTGGAGACGGCCACGAAGGCGTAGGCCTCGTCGATGCCCGCCTGCTCCAGGGCGTCGCGGTCGTAACCGACCCCTTTGACCTTGCGGCCGTTGAAGTCCGAGGGCAGGCGGCGGAAGGAGTCCGAGGAGCGGTCAATGACGGACACCGAGTGTCCCATACGGTCGAGCTGAACAGCCATGGACGCTCCGACGCGGCCACAGCCCATGATGACGAAGTGCACGAGGAAGACGGTACTCCGTTGTCGGGCCAGGGACGTAACATCTGGAGACGTGCGTGACTTCGCAGACCGCATCAAGCGGCTTCTCGTCGGCCGTCCTGTCCCCAGCGGAGCTCTGGGGGAGACGCTCCTACCCAAGAGGATCGCCCTTCCGGTATTCGCCTCCGACGCCCTGTCGTCCGTGGGCTACGCCCCCGATGAGGTGCTCATCACCCTGGCCGTGGCCGGCGTCGCCGCGATCTCCCTGTCCCCGTGGGTCGCTCTGGCCGTCGTCGGCGTCCTGGTCGTGGTCGTGGCCTCCTACCGCCAGACTGTCCATGCCTATCCTTCAGGCGGCGGCGACTACGAGGTGGTCTCGGCCAACCTCGGCTCCCACGCCGGTCTCCTGGTGGCCTCGGCCCTGCTGAGTGACTATGTCCTGACCGTCGCGGTCTCGGTGTCCTCGGGCACCTCCTACCTCGCGGCCGCCCTGCCCGCCCTGGTCCCCTACAAGGTGGAGATCGCCGTCGCGGTCGTCACCGTCCTGGCTGTGCTCAACATGCGCGGCTCGCGCGAGTCGGGCCGGGCCTTTGCCATTCCCACCTACCTGTACATGGGTGTCATCGGCATCATGGCCGTCGTCGGCTTCATCCAGGAGCTGACCGGGACCCTTGGGCGGGCCGAGTCCGCCGGCTTCGACGTCGTCACCCACGCCGGCTGGGAGCAGGGCCTGACTGGCCTGGCCGGAGGCTTCCTGGTCCTGCGGGCCTTCTCCTCGGGGTGCGCGGCCCTGACCGGTGTGGAGGCGATCTCCAACGGCGTGCCCAGCTTCCAGCGCCCCAAGTCCCGCAACGCCGCCACCACGCTGCTGCTCCTGGGTGGAATCGCCGCGCTGATGCTCATGAGCGTCATCCACCTGGCCGGCGCCGTCGGCGTGCGCATGGTGGAGGATCCGGCCAACCAGCTCCTGCGCAACGGCGTCCCGGTCGGGGACAGCTATCACCAGGACCCCGCGATCGGACAGATCGCCGCGACCGTCTTCTCCGGCTTCCGCCCGATGTTCTACCTGGTCGCCACCGTCACCGGGCTGATCCTGGTCCTGGCCGCCAACACCGCCTTCAACGGGTTCCCGGTCCTGGCCAGCGTCCTGGCCCGTGACGAGTTCCTGCCCCGCCAGCTCTCCCAGCGCGGCGACCGCCTGGCCTTCTCCAACGGCATCATCGTCCTGTGGCTGGGGGCTGTGGCCTTCCTCATCGGCTTCGAGGCCAACACGACCCGCCTCATCCAGCTCTACATCGTGGGCGTGTTCATCTCCTTCACGCTCTCCCAGGTGGGCATGGTGCGTCACTGGACGCGCGAGCTGACCATCGCCACCGAGCCGCGGGCCCGCTCACGCATGTACCGCGCCCGCATCATTAACTCCATCGGCGTGCTGGGCACCGGGACGGTCCTGGTCATCGTCCTGCTCACCAAGCTCACCCGAGGAGCCTGGATCACCCTGACGATCATGGCGCTGCTCTACCTGGTGATGAACCGGATCCGCCGCCACTACCGCAGAGTCAGCGAGGAGGTGGCCATCTCCGACCTCCACGACGCCCGCGTCCTGCCGGCCCACGTCCACGCCATCGTCCTGGCCTCCCGCCTCCACCAGCCCACGCTGCGGGCCCTGACCTACGCCCAGTCGACCCACCCCACCGTCCTGGAGGCCCTGACGGTGGACACCGGTGACGGCGGCGCCGAGCGCCTCCTGGACGCCTGGGAGGAGGCCGACATCGCCGTGCCCCTGACGGTCCTGGACTCCCCCTACCGGGACATCACCCGCCCGGTCATCAACTATGTGCGCTCGGTGCGCCGTGAGTCCCCCCGTGACCTCGTCGTCGTCTTCCTGCCCGAGTACATCGTGCGCCACTGGTGGGAGCAGATCCTCCACAACCAGACCGCCCTGCGCCTCAAGACCGTCCTGCTGTTCACCCCCGGCGTCGTCGTGGCCTCCGTGCCCTGGCAGCTGGGACTGCCCGGACAGCGGCACATCCACCACGGTGTGCGCGCCCGCACCGCTGAGGGCATCATTGACGCCGACGTCGCCATGCGCCGTCACGTCGACAGCCACCTCAGCCTCCTCGACCAGCACAGCAGTTCCAGCACTGGCGGCGTCGATGCAGACCCCCAGGAGAATCGATGACCTCCCAGCCCAGCAGGATCGGAGAACAGCCCGCCCCCAGCCGTGGCGAGCCGCGCGAGCTGACCCTGGCGGTGGGGGCGCCGGCACACGGCGGGCACTGCGTGGCCCGCCCGGTGGACGATCCGGGCGGCCGGGTCATCTTCGTGCGCCACGCCCTGCCCGGTGAGACGGTGCGGGCCCGCCTGACCGAGATGACCTCGCGGACCTGGCGTGCCGACGCCGTTGAGATCCTCCAGGCCTCCCCGGACCGCGTCGAGTCCGTCTGGCCCGAGGCCGGCCCGGCGGGCGTGGGCGGGGGAGAGCTCGCCCACGTGGCCCTGGACGCCCAGCGCACCTGGAAGCGCTGGGTCCTGGCCGACTGTCTGCGCCGGATCGGTGGGCAGGAGGTGGCCGACGCCGTCGCCGCCCTGCCCGAGGCCTCCGGCGCAGCCGCAGTGCCGGTCGAGCCCATGCCCACTGACGCCGCGGCTCAGGCCTCCAGCAGCGCCCGCCGGCGCGCCCTGGCCGGAACCGCCACCCGCACCCGCATCAGCCTGACGGTCAGCGAGGACGGCAGGCCCGGCATGCACGCCTTCCGCTCCGGGACGGTCCTGCCCCTGCGCCACTTACCCCTGGCAGTTGGCGCCATCACCGAGATCGGACTGCTGGAGCGCTCCCGCTGGCGCGCCCACTACCGGCCCGGCATGCGCATCGAGGCCATCGCCCCCAGCGGCGGCGAGCCCGTCGTCCTGCTCGACGAGCGGCTCCTGACCGCCCAGGCCCGCAGCACCGGACGGCGCCGAGTCCGGGAGGTCGTGGACGCCTCCGCACTAGGACTGGGGGAGCTGACCTACTCCGTTCACGCCGAGGGCTTCTGGCAGGTGCACGTCGACGCCCCACGGATGCTGGTCGAGCGCATCGTGCAAGGCGCTCTGGGGGAGGACCTCGAAGGCGCCGCGGGCAGCCGCGTCCTGGAGCTCTACTCGGGGGCCGGCCTGTTCACCCTGCCGCTGGCCGCCCTGGTGGGGGACAGTGGTCAGGTCCTGTCCCTGGAGGGCAATGAGCAGGCAGTTCGCGACGCCCGCCGCACACTGCACGACCACCCCGCCGCACGCCTGGCGTCGGGCCGTGTGGGCGCCCGCTCGGTGCGCGAGCTCGCCGGCTCCTTCAAAGGCGGCCGCCCCGACGTCGTCATCCTCGACCCTCCGAGGCAGGGGGCTGGGCGTGAGGTCATCGAGGCCGTCGGCGCCCTGGGGGCCGAGCGGATCGTCCTGGTGGCCTGCGACCCGGCGGCGCTGGCCCGGGACCTGGGAACCCTCCTGCGCGCCGGCTACGCGCTGGGCTCCATGAGCGCGCTGGACATGTTCCCGCACACTCACCACTTCGAGACGATCGCGGTGCTTGACAGAGTCTGAAGTCATGGAGATGGGCCCCAGCCCGTGAAGGACTGGGGCCCATCTCATGCTCCGGGAAGGAGCCTAGTCAGCCGACGATGGTCACGATGCGCGACGACGGACTGCCAGGATCACATATCCCGTCACCAGGAATGCAGCCATGGCTGCGATGACTGGCATGACGTTCGAGCCGGTGCTCGCCAGGTTGCTGCTATTCGATGGTGTGCTGGCCGATGTGCCGGGCGTGGGCTCCTCGGTGGGGGTCGGCGTCGGCGTGGGCTCCTCGGTGGGAGTGGGCGTCGGCGTGGGCTCCTCG
>NZ_MSKS01000069.1 GCF_001937445.1 Actinomyces oris
GGGGCTGCCGATGCGGGTGAGCAGGACCAGGCAGACGGCGGCGAGGCACAGCGCCGCGGTGTGGACGTGCTTGGGGCCGATGCGGTTGGCCAGTCGCGCCAGGAAGAGGGCGACGACCGTGCAGGAGACGTAGTAGACGACCATGAGCCCGGTGGCGAAGCCGGAGGCGTTGTTGAAGGCCTCGGTCTTGGCGTACCCCGGGTCGGACAGGTTCACGCCGAAGTAGGTGACGGCGCACATGAGGCCCAGGTACTGCCAGAAGACGTTCATGGCGTACCACTGGAAGAGGTAGACCAGGGCCATCTTCTTCAGGCCGCGGGGCATCTCGACGATGGCGACGCCGATGTCCTTGACGAAGCCGAAGGGGCCCTCCTCCCGCTTCTTGCGCTCGAGCTCGACCAAGCCCTCCGGCGTGGGCGGCAGCTCCTTGGTGGAGAGCACCGAGATGAGCACCGAGCCGATGGAGCACACCGAGCCCACCATGAAGGCGCCGAAGACCCAGTAGGGGATGCCGGCGGCGGTGGCGCCCGCCAGGGTCTTCTCCAGAACGACGAGGGTCCCGGCGGCCAGGGCCGAGCCGGCGCCGATGAACAGGGACTGGGCGAGGAAGCCCTTGGCGAGCTGCTTGGAGGGCAGGCGGTCGCCGATGAAGGCCCGGTAGGGCTCCATGGCCGTGTTGTTCGAGACGTCCAGCAGCCACAGGCACAGCACCGCCATCCACACGGCGGTGACGAAGGGCATGAGGAACAGGAACACGGAGCAGCCGACGGCCCCGATCAGGAAGAAGGGCTTACGGCGTCCCCACTTCTCGCTCCAGGTCCGGTCCGAGAGCGCCCCGATGAGCGGTTGGATGAGCAGGCCGGTGACGGGTCCGGCCAGATTGAGGATGGGGATCTCGTCAGCGGAAGCCCCGAGGAACTGGTAAATGGGCGACATGGCGTTCTGCTGCATGCCGAAGGAGTACTGGATGCCGAAGAATCCGACGTTCATCAGCAGGATCTGAGCAGTGCTCATCATGGGCTTGTGCGCGATGTCCGCCGCGCTATTCTGGGAAGTCTGTGCCATAGGTCATCCTTGTCCTGGGCCCTGTGGAACTCTGTCGACGCCGCCCGAGACGGACGCCGCGCTTCCTGCCCGAGAGAACGCTGTACGGGACGGCGGGGATCTCAGGAAGTCAAGCAGGTCAATGATCCACCCAACATGACTAACGTTTGACAGGTCTTTAGTCACATTATCGGATCTCGCACAAGCCGGACCGGGTCATGACTCAGGCACGCAGAGCGATCATCCCACGATGCGCGCTGAGGGGCAACTCCAGAGCCAGCGCCTCACCGTCCGGGTCCCCGGTGGGCCCCGGTGACCTGAGGCCCGCCGGGAGACGCACGGTGCCGCCTCCCTCCTCGCCGAGCGCGACGGCGGCCACTCCGCCCTCGAACTCGCGCACCCAGGCGCCCGAGGTCCTCCGGGGCCGTCCCAGCGGGCGCCCCAGGTCGGCGTCGAGGGCGGGGAACCAGGGAGTGCGCGAGTAGTCGTCGTGACCGGTGGCCGTGTAGGCGCCCTCCCCTCCCCCGAAGACCCAGAAGGCCGCCAGCCCGTAGAGGCCGGGGGACGTGCGGGCACCGGACATGGAGCCGCCGCCCCCGCCGTCGGGCGTGCGCACGATGGACAGGCCCGGCCCTCGCAGCTCGTGAATCTGGGCCAGGGCCGTGGCCTCATCGAAGAGGTGATGGTCCCCCCAGCCCAGCCAGCACTCGTCGAAGCCGCCGCCCCAGGCCGAGTGGCGCTCCCAGCGGCCGGGTTCCCGGCGGGCCTCGGCCACGTTGGGGATGAGGATCTTGCCGACGCCGTTGAGGCCGGCACCGGCCTGGTCCACGAAGATGTTCAGCTCGGCGCGCAGGGCGGCAGTGTCGGCGATGTTCTCCAGCGGGAGGTTCAGGTCGTAGTAGTCGTCGAAGACGTCGTTGTCCGCCATGACGCCGTCGAAGGCGGTCTCAGCGGTGGCCTGGCAGACCTCCTCCACCCAGCGGGCGCGGTAGTCGGGGTCCCACACACGGGCCTGGAAGTGGCCGGGGTAGGTGCTCCACTCGACCAGGTCGCCGTTGTCACGCCTGGCGAGCCAACCGCGGCGGAGGGCCTCGCGGTAGGACAGCCCGGAGGCGCGCATGGAGTCCGGCTCGAAGTCCCGCGTGGAGGACAGGCACCGGTAGGCCAGGACCGTCATGTCCGGTCGCGCCTCCTTGAGGCGGGCGGCCGCCTCGGTCTCCCAGGGCTGGAGGATCGCCGCCCGGTAGTGGGCGATGGCGAAGTCCAGCTCCCCGGGCTCGAGCGGGTTGCCGTAACGGATCCAGGCTCCGACGCCGCCGGTGCTACTCCTCATGCTCCTCCTTGATCGGCGCGGGCGCCGGCCTGCTCACCAGCGCCGCCCTGACGGTAGATCTTGTTGTAGGAGGCGTTGACCTTGACCAGGTCGTAGGCCGCCTCCACGCGACCGCGGGCGTTGAGGCTCAGGCGCTCGTAGAGGTCGACGTCGCTGATGACCTCCTGGACCTTGTCCGCCATGACAGTGGGGTCGCCGGGCTCGATGATGATGCCGCAGGGGTCCCAGGTCTGCCCGTCGTCGGTGACGATCAAGTCCTCGACGACGGAGCGCACGGCGCCGACGTCGGTGCTCACCGTGGGGATGCCGGCCCCCATGGTCTCCAGGGAGACGACCGGCAGGCCCTCGTTGTAGCTGGGCAGGACGAACAGGTCGAACTCGGGCAGGAGCTCACGGACCTTGACGGTGCCGCGCACGGTGATGACGCTCTCCAGTCCCTGCTCGACGATGCGGGTCAGGCACTGCTCGAAGTAGGAGGGCATGTGCTCGGTGGGCCCGCACACGTCCAGGTGGATGTTCAGGCCCCGGTCCACCATGAGGCGCACCGAGTCGATCATGTCCAGCAGCCCCTTAATGGGCACGACCCGGGCGATGTACACCAGCTTCCACAGGTGCTTGTCCGCCCCCTCCTTCTTGATCTCCTCGATGGCGGCCAGGCGCGCGGCGTAGGAGGCGTCGAACTCCGAGGTGACGATCCCGTTGGGGATGACGATGGCGCGCCCAGAGTCGCCGCCGAGCTCATTGGCCTCGGTGATGGCCCGCGGGTAGAGGTAGGTGGAGGCGTAGGCGTAGGGGTAGCACAGGCGCCCCATCTCCAGCCACCAGGCCATCCACATGCGCTCGCGCCCGGTGACGTCGAAGGTGCGGTAGTCGGTGAGCCTGACGTTGAGGTCCAGCCGGCGCTCCAGGAGGGTGTTGACGGTGTCGCGCACGTAGAGGTTGTGCTCGGTCAGCAGCACCTTGGTGCCGTGCTCGCGGGCGGCGTTGACGCCCAGCAGCATGGCGTAGCCGGTGGTGTGGGCGTGGTAGACCTGGGCGCGCGGGACCGGTTCGGCCAGGACCGCGTAGGCCAGAGAGAAGAAGTCGCGCAGGCACCAGAAGATGTCGGTCATCGACATCCCCAGGTCCGGCATCATGTCGTGGTAGGCCTCCATGAACTCGCGCGTGCCCAGGATCGCCCAGACCGGGTAGCGGCGTGAGGCGCTCAGGCCCTCGCTGATGAGTTCCCACAGCGGCTCGGTCTGGCCGTCCTGGGCCAGGGAGAGCAGGGCGCCCAGGATGCGCCGAGACAGCTCACGGCGCTGGCGGCGGTTCATGTGCAGGTCGCGCGGGCGGGCGCGCAGGAAGTCCTCCTGGTGCTCCTCCATGGACAGGTAGAGGACCTTCACCCAGGCGATGTTGTCCGGCATGCCGTACAGGTCCTTGAGTGGCGAGTGGGAGTCCCAGGTGATGTGGATGATCCCGAAGGTGAGGTCCGGGTTGCCGGTGATGATGTCGTGGACCACCGCGGAGACCCCGCCCTTGAGGTAGGGGTAGGTGGACTCCATGACGATGGCGACGTCGACGTCCACGTACACGCCGTCCTCGGGGACGCCGTCGGGCAGGACCTGCTCATCGGCCTCGGGCTCGGGCTCCTCGGGGAGCTGGAGCAGCTCGCTCCCACCGGCGGGGGCCTCCTCGTCCTCGGCCTCCTCCTGGGCGGCCTGCTGGGACAGGGGGATGGCGGCGGCGTCGGAGGCGGCCGAGGCCACGGACTCCCAGGCGATGGCCGTGGGGGTTTGGGACTCGCCGTGCGCCGGGGGCTCAGGGAGCTCAGAGGGCTCAGAGGGCGCCGACGCTGCCGTGGCGTCAGGGGCTTCAACGTCATCGGGGGCCGGTGACGCGGCGGAGCGGGGGGCGGCCGGCTCCACCGGTGAGGACGCCGAGGCGCCCGAGGCCGCCGAGGCCGCCGAGCTCACCGCACCGAAGATCGGGGAGTCCAGGACGTCGGGGCTCTGCGGGGAGGCCGGCTCCGGGCTCTTGGGGCGCGGCTGGACCACGCCGTAGCCGGCAGGCGCCGGGGCCTGGACCACGCCGTAGATCGGTGCGGCCGGGTTCTCAGGAGTGGAGGCCGACGCCGCGGCCGGCTGCGCAGCCGGTTCAGTGGCGGGCAGTTCAGTGGCGGG
>NZ_MSKS01000070.1 GCF_001937445.1 Actinomyces oris
CCTGGGTCATGGCGGCCCTCAGCCGCGCACTCGTGGCAGCCTTCATGTAGGTGGAGCAGAACGAAGCAGCAACCAGGACGGTGCCCCCACCGACGGTGGGGGCACCCCGGACAGCAGGAGAGGTGAGGCGGCCGTGCCCGTCGTTCCCACGCACCCGACAACCACGCCGGACCCCGACGTGCTGCGATGGGTCATTCCCGACGGCCTGCTGCCCTTCACCGGGGAAGTCGCCCAGGCCCCGGCGCTTCTCCAGGAGCTCATGGACGACGGCACCCTGCGCTCGGTGAGGGTCGACGGCGGCGGGGTGCTCACCCTCCTGGGAACCGGCCACGACTGGCACACGGAGGGGGCCCGGGTGCGATCCGCGCTGGTCGACGCCCTGGGCGCCCCGAAGTCGTGGAAGGGCGCCGCCACCGCCCGCGTCTCCGGCCCCGACGACGCCCTGGAGGCCGCCGCCCGACAGATCGCCGACGGCTCCCTGGGGACCTTCGTCAACAGCCACGGGGGAGCGCTCGTAGTGCACTCGGTGCGTGACGGCGTCGTCGAGATCGCCATGGAGGGAGCCTGCGACCACTGCCCGGCCGCGGAGATCACGATGCACGCGCGCTTCGAGCACCTGCTGCGGCGCCGCTGCCCCTGGCTGGTCGAGGTCCGCCGGGTCGATGCGTAATTCTTCCCCGAGCCGGGCATTTTTCGCGTAGCCCTACAGAAAAACGGTGGGGCTACGCGAGAAATGCCCGGCTCGGCGCGTGGCGGGCGTGGACCCCGTCCCCTGATCTGTGTCGGAGACACCTCAAGAACCTGAAGATAGCAAAGCCTTACCTTAGACTGTCATGGTTGGTGCGCAAGCCCGCATCACGACCGATAACAGACTCAAGGATCCGAGGAGCTCCGAGGGCAACATGGCGACTGCAGTCTCACACCACGGCACGACGACGCCGGTCGGCACCGGTGGCACCCCGTCTTCCGCGCACACGTCCTTATCCGACCTGCGTCTGGGAACCAGCGGCCGGGTTATCGGCCTGCAAGAGGACACGGCCGACGACCCCATCTCCAAGCGGCTGAGCAACCTGGGCTTCGTGCCCGGCCGGACCGTGACGCCGTTGCGCCGCGCCCCGCTGGGCGACCCGGTGGTCTATCTCGTCGCCGACTATGAGCTGTGCCTGCGCCGCCACGAGGCTCGCATGGTCCAGGTCGAGGTCCTCACCGAGGCCGAGGACGACGTCGTCGAGCCCCTCACCGGGCAGCAGGCCGCCGCCCCCGAGCGTCAGGAGCAGCTCCCATGAGCGACCACTGCGCACACTCCGAGGTCGCCGGCGCCCCCGACTGCCACTGCGGATCCTCCAGCTCCAAGACCCTGGTGGCCGACGCCCCGCGCGTCGCCCTGGCCGGGGCCCCCAACGCTGGCAAGACCTCCATCTACAACGCCCTGACCGGCCTGCGCGCCAAGACCGGCAACTACCCCGGCGTCACCGTGACGCGGTCACTAGGGACCTGCCGGATCGGCGAGACCAGCTTGACCATCGAGGACCTGCCGGGTGCCTACTCCCTGGACCCGATCAGCCCCGACGAGCAGATCGTCCACGACGTCCTCACCGACACCTCGCAGGGCGTCTCCGTTCCCGACGCCCTCGTGGTCGTCGTCGACGCCACGACGCTGCAGCGCGGCATGAACTTCGTCGCCGAGGCCCTGTCCTTGGGGCTGCCGACCTGCCTGGCAGTCACCATGACCGACGAGCTCACGCGGCGCGCCGGGCGCCTGGACGTGGCGGCCCTCGGGCAGGCCCTGGGGATCCCCGCCGTGCGGGTCGTCGGCAACCGCGGCATCGGCATCCCCGAGCTGCGCAAGCGCCTCACCGAGCTCTCCGAGTGGCAGCGCCCGCCACTGCCCGCGCCGACGACACCCACCGAGGTGGCTTCCTGGGCCGACTCCATTCTGGCCGCCGCGGACTACCAGGCGCCCCAGCAGGACCGCATCACGACCGTCGTCGACCGGGTCCTGCTCAACCCCGTCCTGGGGTCCCTGGTGTTCTTCGCCATCATGTACATCTTCTTCCAGGCGATCTTCACCTGGGCCGAGCCTTTCAAGGGCGCCATCGAGGACGGCTTCGGGGACCTGGGGCAGCTGGTGCACGAGTGGCTCGACCAGTCCCACCCGCTCATCGCCGGGCTCCTGGGGGATGGTCTCATCGGGGGTGTGGGCGCGGTGCTCACCTTCATCCCCCAGATCATCATCATGTTCCTCATCATCGCCGTCCTGGAGGGCGTGGGGTACATGTCGCGCGCCGCCTTCCTCATGGACCGGATCATGAGCCGGGCTGGGCTGGAGGGGCGGGCCTTCGTGGCGCTGCTGTCCTCACTGGCCTGCGCGATCCCCGGGATCATGGCCACCCGCACGCTGCCCAGCGCCAAGGACCGGGTGGCCACGATGCTGGCCGCCCCGCTCATGACCTGCTCGGCCCGCCTGCCCGTCTACGTCCTGCTCACCTCCATTATGGTGCCCGCCGACGCGAAGATCGGGCCGCTGGGCGCACGCGGAACCGTCATGTTCGCCCTCTACCTGCTGGGCGCGGTCTCCGCGATGGCGGCCGCCTGGGTGGTCAAGCGCCTCACCGACCGCGGCGGGGTGCTGCTGCCCTTCTACATGGAGATGCCGCCCTACCGGCTGCCGCGGCCACGCACGGTCCTCATCATGGTGTGGGACGCCTGCATGGGCTTCGTGAAGAAGGCCGGCACGATCATCACCCTGACCACCGTCATCCTGTGGGTGCTGCTCAACGTGCCGATGCGCTCCGAGGAGCAGTTCAGCGCCCACTGCTCCGCCAGCGCCGAGTGTGCGGCCGTGTCCGCCGCGGTGGAGGACCCGGAGTCGTCGACCGTCAAG
>NZ_MSKS01000071.1 GCF_001937445.1 Actinomyces oris
TCCCGACCCCACCGGCTCAGTTCATCGTGCAGTCACCTCACCCGAGCCGGGCCCGAAGAGCCTTCAGCCTGTCCAGGGTGGAGCTGCTTCCGAGGATCTCCATGGACTCGAACAGGGGCGGAGAGACCTGTCGCCCGGTCACCGCGACACGCAGCGGGCCGTAGGCCAGACGCGGTTTGATCCCCTCGCCGTCGGGCATGCCCCGCCCCTCGACGATGGCGGTCTTGAGGGCCTCCTCCAGATGGTCCTTGTCCCACTGCTCAGGGCTGAGCCCCTCCAGGGCGCTGATGCCCGCCTCCAGCACGTCTCCGGCCGACGCCTTGAGCTTGGCCAGGGCCTTGTTGTCAACGACGAGATCGTCGTCGGGCACGAAGAGGAAGCCGAGCATGTCGCGGCTCTCGCGCAGCAGCTGGATCCGCGTCTGGATGAGAGGGGCAGCCTCGTTGAGGATCTCCTGCTCCCGAGCAGTGAGCTTGTCGAAGGAGTCCGCTGAGACCAGTGGCACCTGAGCGGTCTCTCCGGTCGGGTCGGGGTAGGCATCGGCGAGGTAGGGCACCAGCCGGTTCCGGAAGTCGGCCTCCCCCAGCGCACGCACCTGCTCGGCATTGATGGCCTCGCACTTCTTGGGGTCGAAGCGGGCCGGGTTGGGGTTGACGTCGTGGACGTCGAAGGCCTCGATCATCTCGGTGGCGGAGAAGACGTCGCGGTCCGCGCTCAGTGACCACCCCAGGAGGGCCAGGTAGTTGAGGAGCCCCTCGGGGATCATGCCGCGGTAGCGGTGGATGAGGAGGTTGGACTGCGGGTCTCGCTTGGACAGCTTCCGATTACCCTCCCCCATGACGTAGGGCAGGTGACCGAACTCGGGAATGACCTGAGCCCGGCCGATGTCCATAAGGGCCCGGTAGAGGACCACCTGCCGCGGAGTGGAGGACAGCAGGTCCTCACCGCGCAGAACATGGGTGATGCCCATCGCGGCGTCGTCAACGGGGTTGACCAGGGTGTAGAGGGGCTCACCGCCTGCGCGCACGACGACGTAGTCCGGCACGCTACCGGCCTTGAAGGTGATCGGGCCGCGGACCAGGTCGGTGAAGGTGATGTCCTCCTCCGGCATCCGCATCCGCAGGACGGGCAGGCGCCCTTCGGCGCGGAAGGCGTCCTTCTGCTCCTGGGTCAGATCGCGGTCGAAGCCGTCGTAGCCGAGCTTGGGGTCCTCGCCGCGCTCACGGTGACGGGCCTCGATCTCCTCGGGGGTGGAGAAGGACTCGTACAGGTAGCCCGCCGCCAGCAGCTCGGCGGCCACCTCCTTGTACAGGTCCATGCGCTGGGACTGGCGGTAGGGCTCATGAGGGCCGCCCTTACCCACGCCCTCGTCCCAGTCCAGGCCCAACCACGTCAGGGAGTCCAGGATGGCGTCGAAGGACTCCTCGGAGTCACGAGCGGCGTCGGTGTCCTCGATCCGGAAGACGAAGGTGCCACCGGTATGGCGGGCGTAGGCCCAGTTGAACAGGCAGGTGCGCACCATGCCCACGTGAGGGGTTCCCGTGGGTGAGGGGCAGAAACGCACGCGCACGGACGATGAGCCCTGCTCCGGGACACCGGAGGCGGCTGCGGGCTCAGGACGGACAGCGGATGAGTGATCACTGAGTTCAGGCATGATAGGGTCAGGATAGTCCCCTCAAGTGCCGCTCAGGGAACAAGGGTGGGCAACCCCTTGAAGGGGATTCCCACCATTCCAGCCGCCGACGCCTGCGCCGCGAACGCTCCAGCGGCCAGAACCAGCACCGCGGCCCCTGCGGCAAGATTCTGTAGGCAGTATTTTCCACGCGGGCGTCAACACCCATTGCCTCCGTCTCTCACCTGAAGTATTCGACCTCGACTCCGAGAGATGGGGATCTCACCCCATCGCACTGCGCATACAGACGAATTAACGTGCCACCCATGAGAGCATGATGTCGCCGCCAGGAAGTCCCCGCGGCTTCCACCAGAGGTGCTGACATCCCCAGCCTGTTCGGGAAGACCCCCGACTCATCGTTCCTTGGAGGCCTCATGTCCCCGTCCCTGCATCCCTTGGCGCGTTCCGCCAACCGCCGCCGATCGGCTCTCAGACTCCCCCTTGTCGCCGGGCTCAGCCTCGCTCTGGCCGTCCCGGCTCTCGCTGCGTGCCAGGACGAGTCCGGCCCCGCGCACCCCAGCGCCTCCAGCAGTGCGTCATCATCCGCTGAAAAGTCGGGCAAGGGCACGGAGCCGTCGGGGAAGCCCTCCGACTCCTCCAGCACAGAGGGCACAGAGGTCAATGGAGGTGCAGCCGGCTGGCACATCATCGTGTCAGCACCGGGCTGGACTAACACGAAGCGCGATACCGGAGGAGTCAATGAGCTGGTCAGCGACGACGGCTGCCAGTTCGTGACGATGCAGAACCTCCTCAACGGACAGCTCTCCACTGACCGCAAGGACACAGAAACATACGCCGCGAACGAGCAGCAGAAGTTCTCTCAGGGTGTCACCCATGTGAGCTTCAAACCCGCACAGGATGATTCGACCTCCGTCAAAGACGCCTCTGGAAACGCCATTGAGACCAAGAGGCTGGACTGGACCTACACCGGCAAGGACGGCAAGGAATACCAAGCCACTGAGTTCATCAGAGCATTCTCAACCATCAAGAGGCCGACCATGCTCACCGCAACTCTCATCTGCCCCAAGGACAAGTACTCCACCGCTGTTCTTGACGATCTCATGAAGGACACGACCGTCACCGACCCGGGCCCGGCCGACATGGATGAGGGCACATCCGGCGATGGCGCGGGCAAGGACTCCAAGAGCGACGACAAGAAGAGCGACGAGAAGGGCTCGGGAAGCTCTCCCAAGGACACCTGATCGGGCCCTCGGCTCCCCTTGAGCCGATGAGCAACACCGGTACTCACCGGGTATGGGTGGGGTTCCCGGGGCATGCCTCGAGAACCCCACCCATCGTCATCGGGGCGAGGACTCCAGCTCCTCGGCACCAGTCACATTGCCTCAGCGACGGACCACCGGGTTGGAGAAGAAGCCGATGCCCTCGACCTCGACCTCGACGCGCTGACCGGCGCGGATCTCGCCGACTCCCGCCGGCGTTCCAGTGAGAATGACGTCGCCGGGCAGGAGGGTGAAGATCGTCGATATGTAGGCGACCAGCTCGGGGATCGTGCGGATCATGTCCGTGGTCCGCCCCTCCTGGACGAGGTGGCCGTCGACCCGGGCGCGTACCACCGCGTCGCCGGGTGAGAAGAGCGGCTCGCGGCCGGGCTCGGGAACCTCGATCCACGGCCCCAGGGGGCAGGAGGTGTCGAAGGCCTTGGCCCGCACCCACTGCGGCTCGGCGCGCTGGCGGTCTCGGGCCGAGACGTCGTTGGCGACCGTGTAGCCCAGGATGACGTCGTCGGCGTGGTCCACGGGGACGTCCTTGGCGAGGGTCTTGAGGACGATGGCGAGCTCGGCCTCGTAGTGGATCTCGTCGCTCCAGGAGGGTAGGACGATGGGAGCGTCCGGCCCGATGACGGAGGTGTTGGGCTTGAGGAAGACGACCGGGTCGCGCGGTGGCTCGTCCTCCCCCATCTCGGTGATGTGGCCCGCGTAGTTCTTCCCGATCCCCACGACCTTGGAGCGCGGGATGACCGGTGACAGGAGCCGGGCCTCACGCAGCTCGACGACTTCCCCGGTGGCCTCGGGCAGGGAGTAGAGGGGGTCTCCCTTGAGGACCAGGAGGTGCCCCTCGGACTCGCCCGAGGCGGTCTGTTCCTCGGGCAGGCCCTGAACAATGCCGTAGCGGGGCTCGTCACCGGTGGAGAAGCGCGCGATCTTCATGGGCCTCAGCCTAGCGCTGTTGGGCTCAGCTGCCCGAGGCCTCCTCGAGCGCGGCGCGACGCTCCGTGATGGCGGCGTGGGCGGCGCCGTCGGCGGCCCAGACGTCTCCGGGGAGCGTGCCGGGCAGGTAGGGGTTGTCGGTGGCGATGAAACGGATCTCGTCCTTCTCACCGGCCTCGACGGCGCGGCGCTGAGCCTCCCAGTCACGCAGGGCTCCGAAGGCCCAGCTTCCCAGGGCGAGGATGGAGACCATGTTGATGACGGTCATCGCTCCCATGACGAGGTCGGAGAGGTTCCACACGAAGGTGAGGGTCGACAGGGAGCCGACGGCGGTGGCCACGATGATCATGGTCCGCAGGGCGTAGTGCTTGTGCTGCTTGCCCTGGAGGTAGTCCATGTTGACCTGGGCGTAGGTGTAGTTGCCCAGAAGCGAGGAGTAGGCGAAGACGAAGACGATGGCGACCATGAGGTACTGCGCCCAGCCGCCGAGGACGTTGGCGACCGAGTCGGCGGTCAGGGTGTTGGCGGCGTCCGCAGCCGCTTTGGCTGCCTCTTTGGAAACGCTGGGGCCTGCCGGAGTGTAGACCCCGGAGAGCAGGACGATGAGGGCGGTGACCGTGCACACCACGATGGTGTCGACGAAGACGCCCAGGGACTGTACGAATCCCTGCTGCACGGGGTGGGCCACGGTGGCGGTGGCCGCGATGTTGGGGACCGAGCCCTCACCGGCCTCGTTGGAGAACAGGCCTCGGCGGGTGCCGTGGAGAAGTGCGGCGGTGAATCCCCCGGCAACACCGGCGAAGGCCGCATTGATTCCAAAGGCGCCCTCGAAGATGGAGAGGATCGCACCCGGGATCGCGCCGATGTGCAGCACCAGGATGGCCACGGCGATGAGGGCGTAGACCACCGTCATGATCGGCACGAGCCACTCCGAGACGACAGCGACCGACTTGATGCCCTTGAAGATGATCGGTGTGGTGATGGCGACCAGAGCGACAGCGGTCATCCACGGCTCGATGTTGAAGGTATTCTTCATTGTGGCTGCGATCGTGTTGGCCTGGGTGGCCTCGTAGGCGAAGCCGAAGACGAAGGTGATGACGACGGCGAAGACCTTGGCCGCGGGCTTGGACCCCAGGCCGCGCTGGATGTAGTAGGCCGGGCCCCCGCGGAAGGTGCCGTCGGGGTGGGTGACCTTGTAGAGCTGGGCGAGGGTGGCCTCGATGAATCCGGTGGCCATGCCCACCAGCGCCACGATCCACATCCAGAATACGGCGCCGGGGCCGCCCATGGTGATGGCGATGGCCACGCCCACGATGTTGCCGGTGCCCACGCGGGAGGCCAGCCCGACGGCGAAGGCCTGGAAGGAGGAGATCCCGCCCTCCTTGCTGTCACGGGAGGAGGTGATGGCCCGCACCATGTAGGGGAAGAGCCGCAGCTGCACGAATCCGGTCCGCGCAGTGAAGTACAGGCCACCCAGCACGAGCAGCCAGGCGAGCAGGTAGAGGAACAGGTACCCGGCGGCATCATCGAGGATCTTGGCGCCACCGTCGAAGAAGCGCTCCAAGGAGGCGACCCAGCTGTTGTCTGCACTGGATGTCGCACTGGTCAAGGAAGCCAGAACCGGTTGCACGTGAGAACCTCCGTAGGGGGTGGGATGACGGCGCGGGCGGGGTGGCAACGGACACGTCAACCAGCACGGGAACGGTCCGTACCGGAATACACGTCCCGTCCACGTCCCCCTCCTTCGGGAGGGCGGGCACCGTATTCGCGAAGGCTACGGATACAGTGTTTCGATCCGGTGACGGCCCCGTGGCACTGCTGCCACACGTGTGCAGGGCATTGTGGCGCTTCCCACGGGAGCGCCGATCTATCGGCCGGTCGAGTACTCCCAAGCACCTTCCGGCAAGGGCGCTGGAAGGTACTGGGAGTCCCCGCGGAAGACCAGTTGGCCACCCTCCGACGTCAACATGCCCCGCCTGGCCTCCCAGTCCCTGAGCGCACCGACGACCCACCGGCTCAGAAGCACCAGCGCCACGAGGTTGATGATGGCGCCCAGCCCCAGGAGCACGTCCGCCAGGGTCCACACGGTGGTCAGCTGCTGCACGCTGCCGACGCCGGCGCAGATGACGGCGCCGATCTGGAGCGCGCGCGAGATCCCAGGACGGTCGGTGAGGTAGTCGAGGCAGACCTGGGCGTAGGAGAAGGCCCCGATGATGGTGGTGTAGGCCAGGACGACGATGAGCAGCGCCATGGGCCAGCGGCTCCACTCCCCCACGAGGTGGGCGATGGCGTCCTGGGTGAGGGTTCCCGCGCTCTCCTTGGCGCTCACCCCGGGATGGAGGACGTCCGCGCCGGCAACCAGGATCGCCAGCGCCGTCGCCGTGCAGACGAACAGGGTGTCCACCACGACCCCGAAGGCCTGAATGAAGCCCTGCTGCACGGGGTGACTCACGGTGGCCGAGCCCGCGGCGCAGGCGGCCCCTCCGAGCCCAGCCTCATTGGAGAACAGGCCGCGGCGCACGCCGTTGAGCAGCGCGGCGGTCAGCCCGCCGGCCACGCCGCCCAGCCCCTGGCGCAGGCCGAAGGCGCCCTCGATGATGGAGCACAACGCCTCAAAGGCCTGGGCGGGGTGGGTCAGGAGGATGGCCAGCACCAGCACGAGGTAGGCCAGCGCCATGAACGGGGCCAGGTACTCGGCCACGCGGGCCATGGCGCGCAGGCCCCCTAGGAGGACTGGGGCGGTCAGGGCCACGACGAGGACGGCACCCAGGCTCGGCGAGAGGCCCCCGGCCCTATGAAGGGCGACGGTGATGGCGTTGGCCTGCACCATGGGCATGACCAGACCGTTGGCGATGAGGAAGACGACGGCGAACACCCCGCCCAGGATCGGCAGCCCCAGTCCCCGCGAGATGTAGTAGGCGGGGCCACCGCGGAAGGTGCCGTCAGGACGACGCATCTTGAACAGCTGGGCGAGCGTGGCCTCGCTGAAGGCGGTGGCGGTTCCCAGGATCGCCACGAGCCACATCCACAGCACGGCTCCCGGCCCGCCCAGGATGAGCGCCAGCGCCACCCCGACGATGTTGCCGGTCCCCACCCGACAGGCCAGTCCGACGGCGAAGGCCTGGAAGGAGGTGATGCCGCCGTGGCTGCCGTCGCGTGAGCCGACCACTGAGGCGGCGATCGCGTCGCTGTGCCGCAGCTGGACAGCCCCGGTTCTCACGGTGAAGAAGATGCCCGCGCCGATGAGGAGCCACATGAGGCCCCAGGAGTAGAGCATGTCGGAGACGGAGGTCAGGGCGGCGTCGACCTGATCCATCCATGAGATGCGCCCCAGAGGTGACATGATGATCAGCCCCGCTTCGCCACGTCGTCGGGCTCCCAGATACCGGGGACCACGTCTCCGGGCAGGAGGGAGTTGCCGTGCCCCACGAAGGCGGGCTCGGTGATGCCCCGGGCGCGCTGGGACTCGAAGTCGCGCAGGGCTCCGATGACCCAGGGGGCCAGACGGACGATGACGACGAGGTTGAGCACGCCCAGGAGCCCCAGGGCGATGTCGGATAGGGCCCAGACGACGGGCAGGGTCAGGACGGTGCCGCCGAAGGCCGCGGCGGTCAGGACGATCCCGAAGATCTGCTCGGCCCGGCGTTCTCCGCCCAGGAAGTTGACGTTGACCTGCGCGTAGGAGTAGCAGCCCAGCACCGTGGAGAAGACCAGGACGAAGATGAGTACCACCATGGGCCAGGTGGTCCAGGCGCCCAGGTGCTCGGCAACGGCCTGCTGGGTGAGGATCGCTCCGACCAGGGAGCCGTCGCCGGGGTGGTAGGCCTTGGTGGTCAGCAGGATGAGCAGGCCGGTGGCCGTGCACACCAGGATCGTGTCGACGAAGACGCCGAAGGACTGGATGAGGCCCTGTCGCACGGGGTGGGCGACGGTCGCGGTGCCAGCGGCATTGGGGACGGTTCCGAGCCCGGCCTCGTTGGAGAACAGCCCGCGGCGCACGCCGTTGAGCAGTGCCGCGAGGATTCCTCCGGCGGTGCCGAACAGGGCCTGGTTGAGGCCGAAGGCCCCTTCGAAGACGCTCCCCAGGACCTCGGGGAGCCTACCGATGTTGAGGATGATGACCACCACGGCCATGAGCACGTAGGCCAACGCCATGAGGGGGGCCAGCCACTCCGCGATACGGGCCACGAGCCGGACTCCGCCCAGGACCACGGGAGCGGTGAGCAGGACGAGGAAGACCCCGACCATCCAGCCCGAGACGCTGGGGACGGTGGCGGTGATGACCTCGGCCAGCGAGTTCGTCTGCACCATGACCACTGTCACGCCGACCGAGACGATGCACATGGCGGCGAAGATCTTGCCCCACAGGGCCGATCCCAGACCGTTCTTGATGTAGTAGGCCGGGCCCCCGCGGAAGGTGAAGTCCCGGCCGCGCTCCTTGAAGATCTGGGCGAGCGTGGACTCCACGAAGCTGGTGGCCATGCCGATGAGGGCGACGACCCACATCCAGAACAGGGCTCCGGGACCGCCGGCCACAATAGCCAGGGCGACTCCGGCGATGTTCCCGATGCCGACGCGCGCGGCCAGTCCCACGGCGAAGGCCTGGAAGGAGGAGATACCGCCCTGCGCACTGGAGCGGGACCCGGGCAGCGAGTTGACCATGGTGCCGAAGTGGCGCACCTGAACCAGGTGGGAGCGGGCGGTCAGGTAGATGCCGACCAGGATGAGCAGGGCGGCAAGAAGGTAGGTGTAGAAGAAGTTGTCGACGGAGTTGAGCAGGTTCTCGATGCTGGTGAGGTTCATGCGTCTGCTCCTGTCGAGGCGGCGGGCTGGCTGCTGGCTGGGGTCGCTGCGGGAACGTCGTCGGCGGTGCTGTCCGCCTCGGTCAGGCTGGTCCGCTCACCGGCCCAGACGTCACCGGGGAGGTCACCGGGCAGATAGGGGTTGCCCACGCCGTTGAACAGGGGGGCGACTCGTCCTGCCGAACGCTGAGCGTCCCAGTCCCTGAGTGCCCCCACGCCCCAGCGGGCGAGCCAGATGAGGGCGACCAGGTTGGTCAGGGTCATGACGGCCATGGTGATGTCGACGGTGTTCCATACGACGGTCAGAGAGGCGAGGGCCCCCAGCCCGGTGGAGACCACTGAGACGAGTCGGGGCAGCCAGCGCCACTCGGGCCGCTCGGAGATGAAGGTCATGGAGACCTCTGAGTAGGTGGCCGCAGCGATGATGGAGGAGAAGGCCAGAACGAAGATGACGATGGCCATGGGAATGGCCGTCCAGCCGCCGAGGGTGGCGGCGACGGCGTCGGAGGTCAAGGTTGCCGCGGCATCGGAGGTGAGTTTGCCCGCCTCGACGAGAACGGGGCTGTAGACCCCGGAGACCAGGATGATGAAGGCGGTCGCGGTGCACACGATGATGGTGTCGACGAACACGCCGAGGGACTGAATGAGCCCCTGCTGGACGGGGTGGGCCACGGTGGCGGTGGCGGCGGCGAAGGGGGCGGTGCCCTGCCCGGCCTCGTTGGAGAACAGGCCGCGGCGGGTCCCGTTGGTCAGGGCAGCGATGATGCCGCCGGTCATCCCTCCGGCGAAGGGCGCCGGTCCGAAGGCCGAGGAGACGATCGTGACCACAAGCCCCCAGAGCTGGGTGATGTGGAGGGCGACGATGACAACGGCCATGACGACGTAGACCAGGGCCATGATGGGCGCCATCCACTCGGTGACGCGGGCGACCCGGCGTACTCCGCCCAGGATGACGAGGGCGGACAGCCCCACCAGCACCGCGGCGGCGGCGCTCGGGGGCAGGTGCAGCGGGGAGTCCGGGCCGATGACCCCGGCGACGGCGTTGGACTGGACCATGATGATGGAGAAGCCGCAGGTGAAGATCGTCAGTCCCGCGAAGGCGACACCCAGGGGGCGGCTGCGCATCCCGCGCGCCATGTAGTAGGCGGGCCCGCCGCGGAAGGAGCCGTCGGTGTGGCGGACCTTGAACATCTGGGCCAGGGTCGCCTCGAAGAAGGCGGTGGCCATGCCGACCAGGGCGACCACCCACATCCAGAAGATCGCACCGGGGCCTCCCAGGATGAGGGCGGCGGCCACTCCGAAGACATTGCCGATGCCCACGCGGGCGGCCAGGGAGATCGTGAAGGCCTGGAAGGAGGAGATGCCTCCTTGAGCCCCGGAACGCGACCCGGCCACCTGGCGGAACATGTCCGGCAGGCGGCGGAGCTGCACGAAGCCAGTGCGGACGGTCAGCAGGATCCCGGTACCGACAAGCACCCACATGGTGATGTGGAGCGTGATCCAGTCCGAGACCGCCGCGAGCTGAGCGGCGAGGGCATCCATGGGAGATTCAGCCTTTCACGGTGTCGCGACAGGTGGGGACGGCCCGCATGCTCTCATGAATCGGCGCCCGGAACATAGTGCGGTCGTTCCTCAGGATGCGGGCGCGGGCCGACGTCGCACGGATCAGGACCCGGTCGTGGCCTCGGGCGGGTCGGCGGGCGCCCAGAGCTCCTGGTGGTCGAGCACCAGCTGGACGGGCCGATTGTCCTCGTCCAGCCCCCAGTAGGCCTGGGCGGCGCCGTACTGCCGGCCGGAGTAGGTCGAGGCACCGATGGGCCCCGACCCCGGATCCATGAGGAAGGTCTGTTCCACCTGCCGCTCCACCCTGGAGTACTGCCTGTGGGTCATGCCGAAGTAGGCGTCGGCGTCGGCGATGGTGCCGTTACCCGACCTGGTGTCCAGCTCAGGCCACGAGCAGAAGTCCATGGAGCGCGCCGGCTTCTTTCCGACGATCGCGTGCTTCCACTGCACCGGTTCACGGTCCGCGAGGATGACGCGCAACGCGGCCACACACCGCTCACCATCCAGCGTGGTGAGCAGGGCCTGAGCCCGCGCCACACCGGGATCGATCCTGAGGGCGCATAGGCACATCTTTCCGAAGGGGTCTCCGACCGCCAGGTAACTGCCGTGGGGGAACTGACCGATCTCCTGAATCTCGACCGGCCCAACCTCAGCATTGCGGTACATCTCGGCGACGGCCCTGGCGTGTACGGCGGCGTAGGTCTCCGGGTCGTTCTCATCCCCGTCCTCCTCGCGCCACTCCATGGTGTCGCTGAGGAAGTCCTCGATGTAGTCCTCACTGAGCGCCTCGCAGGCCCAGGAGGCGGAGAACACGGCCGCGGGGTCGGGCATGTCCTCCTTGTGCTGGGCCTCCATGGGACTCGTCTTGTCGGCGGCGGCCTTCCAGGCCTCGAGCACGTCCTTGTCCACCAGTGGGGAGCTCGGCTCCTCGTCGTAGTCGTCAATGGTGTCGATCCGCCAGTCGTCACCGACGCGAACCAGCATCATCTCGATAATGGGGCTCCCCATGGCGTGCCGGCTTCGAGCCAGCCTTGCCATAGCGCTCGTGCCGTAGACATCGATACGTTCAATCGTGACGGTCTGCGGGCTGAAGGCTGCTGGCTCAGAAAAACCGGCGATATCTCCCTTGAGCGATCTCTCCAGCTGATGAGTAGCTCGGAGTTCTGCCGTCTTCGCAAACCACGTGGGGAACGGATCCTCCTCTTTCCACTTGTCGAACAGCGGCTTGACCTCGGCGTGGGCGGCGGCGTAGTCGGCGAGGAAGGCCTCGATGCGGGCACGGGGGTCCATCATTCTCCTACGGCAGACTGGACGGACGGTAAGTGCCCAGCATGCCACAGGCCGACCGCACCCCTCTTCGCAGCGAGCCCTTGACCGCCGTCCTGCCGAGCCGCCCCGCCCGGCCCGATCAGGGAAGGATGTCCTCGTAGTACGTGCCCCGCAGGAAGCGGTTCAGAGCCTTCTCGCCGGGGAGCCTGCCGTCATTCATCGTTTTCGCAGCCGCCAGCAGTGCACGGACGTCGTACTGAGCGGGCCAGATCGGAGGAACGTCTCGGTCGAGGTCGAGCAGCCCGTAGACGGCCATCATCGCCGTGCGTGCCGATCCCTCGGTTGTGAAGACACAGTCATCGGGCGTCTCAACGAACTGCCCGAGAAGGCCGAGATTGACGCAGCCATCCGGAATCACCTCGGGCCTGTCCCCAGCACGTCGAGGCATGAAGAAGGAGGTGATGTAAGGCATCGTCGCCAGGCGAACCTTGGTGCGCCTCTTGATCTCCTCGAACTGACCGATCAGGCCGAAGTGGTAGCAGTACTCCTTCAGGACCTCCTCACCGGTGCACTCGATCATCGGCTTACGCACGCAGTTCCCCAGGGCGTGCGGATAGAGACCGTAGGCCCAGGCCACGCCCCAGTCCTTCGGTTGAGCCCGGAACTGGGGCTGACGATTCATGGTCAGTGACAGGCACCAGCCTGAGTCCTCCGCGGTGATGATGCCTCCGGTGACCGTGCGGCCCGACAGGGGATCGTTGCCGGTGAGCTCATGGATCTTCTTCAGGAAGGGGTGGTCGGCCCCCATGAAGCTGAAGGAGGCGGATTCCCACACGGTCTTGTGGGGGTCGGAGCAGAACACATCAGGGCGGCCGAAGACCGCTGACTTCTTCGCGAGGTTGCGCCACAGTGTCCAGGCGCCTCCGGGCTGGTCGGTGAGGAAAGGAGGAACGGTGTCCATATCGCCGTAGCCGGTGGACTCGGTGCACGAGCCGATGGTGGCCAGGACAAGATCCTTCTCGGCGACGTCGATGGTTCCCTCCTGCCCGTCGGTTCGATGGAAACGAATACCGGTGACCACCTTGCGCCCGGAGGTGATGATCATCTCCAGGTCGTCGACACAGGTGTCGTACTGGAAGACCACACCCCTGTCCTTCAGCCAACGGGTCAGCGGCAGGACGAAGGACTCGAACTGGTTATAACGCGAGAAGCGCAGACAGGACAGATCGGAGAACCCGGGGAAGTACTGAAGGAAGCGGTGCATGTACCGCTTCATCTCGGTGAGGGACTCGTACTGCTGGAAGGCGAACATGGTCTTGAACAGCGTGTAGAAGTTCGAGGCGAGGAAATCGGCGTCGAACCAGTCCTCAATGGTCTTGCCGTAGGTCGCCTCCTCCTTGGCCATCAGCAGCTTGATGACTGCACGCTGGCCCTTCTTGTTCAGCCCCATCTTGTAGGTGTCCCGACGACGCCCGCAGTAGTGGATCACCCGGCACGGGTCGATGTTGGGGTCGTTCTCGTTAACCGTGCGGAACTCGTCAAGGACGGTGTAGGGCTCGGGCATCTCCAGTGCCGGGATCTCACGCATGATGTCCCAGAAGCACTCGAAGTGCTGGCCCATCTCCCTGCCCCCGCGAGCGATGAAGCCCTTGTCGGTGTCCCCGGCGCCGTCGAATGAGCCGCCGGGGACGGCGAGCTGTTCCAGGACGGTGATGTTGCACCCCGGCATGCGCCCGTCACGGATGAGGAAGGCCGCGGCCAGCAGGGCACCGATGCCCGAGCCCACGAGGTAGGCCCTGCGCTCGGCAATATCGGCCGGCGGAACAGGGTGGTTCTGGGTGTAGAGGCCGAGGTCGTTGTGGACGAACGGGTTCCCGTCCGGTGAGACGGGGTAGGTCCGCTGGTAGGTGGGCACGGTTCGCGTCATGGTCTCCTCCTGGGAGCAGCCGGATGTCACTTGTTGATATGTCCGTGAACGCCGGCGCGGCGACGGTCGGCCGGTGCGGTGCGGGGCACTCACACTGTATGCCTGCCTCCTGGGGTCTTGCCCCGCCGTCGCGCCATCTCCATGAGAGCATGTCGCCATGACGGCCCCTGCACTGAATGCGATGCTAGACGCCCTCATCCCGGCTGACGATCCCGAGCGCGTCCCCGAGCCCGAGGAGGTCTATCTGGCCTTCTCAAACTGGGCGGAGGCGACCGGCCGTCCCCTCTACCCGCACCAGGATGAGGCGCTCTCAGAGATTCTGGAGGATCGCCACGTCATTGCCGCCACCCCGACCGGCTCGGGCAAGTCGATGATCGCGCTGGCCGCTCACACCGCCTCCCTGGCCCGCGGTGGCCGCTCCTACTACACGGCTCCTCTCAAGGCCCTGGTCAGTGAGAAGTTCTTCGAGCTGGTGCGCCTGTTCGGGGCGGATAACGTCGGCATGGTCACCGGGGACACCTCCATCAACGCCGCCGCCCCGATCATCTGCTGCACCGCGGAGATCCTGGCCAACCAGTCCCTGCGCGAGGGCGAGGACATGGACGTGGACTGCGTCATCATGGACGAGTTCCACTACTACGCCGACCCGCAGCGCGGCTGGGCCTGGCAGGTGCCCCTCCTGGAGCTGCCCCAGGCGCAGATGGTGCTGCTGTCGGCCACGCTGGGCGACGTCTCCTTCTTCGTGCGGGACCTGCGCGAGCGCACGGGCCGCGAGGTCGCCGTCGTCGACGACGCCGTGCGGCCGGTGCCGTTGGAGATGGAGTACGTCGTCGAACCGATCGGTGAGCTGCTTCAGCGCCTGGTGGGGCAGGACAAGGCGCCGGTCTACGTCGTCCACTTCTCCCAGAAGGAGGCGGTGGAGCGGGCGACCTCCCTGCTGAGCGTGGACCTGGTGCCCAAGTCCCGTAAGGCCGAGGTGGCGAAGGCACTCGGTGACTTCCGCTTCGGGAGCGGTTTCGGGGCCACGCTCTCGCGGCTGCTGCGCGCCGGGATCGGCGTGCACCACGCGGGCATGCTGCCGCGCTACCGGCGGCTGGTGGAGCGTCTGGCCCGCGAGGGACTGCTGTCCGTCATCTGCGGCACGGACACGCTCGGGGTGGGGATCAACGTGCCGATCCGCTCGGTGGTTATGACCTCCCTGGTAAAGTTCGACGGTTCCAAGGAGCGTCACCTCACCGCCCGCGAGTTCCACCAGATCGCCGGGCGGGCGGGGCGCGCCGGCTTCGACACCCGCGGCTACGTCCTCGTCCAGGCCCCCGAGCACGTCATTGAGAACGCCAAGGCGCTGGCCAAGGCCGGCGACGACGAGCGCAAGCGCCGCAAGATCGTGCGAAAGAAGGCCCCTGAGGGGCGCGTCAACTGGACGGACAAGACCTTCGAGCGGCTGCGCGACGCGGCCCCGGAGACACTGACCAGCCAGTTCCAGGTCACCACCACCATGGTGCTCAACCTCATGGAGCGAGCCGGCGACCCGGTGGCGGCGATGGCGGGCCTGCTGGAGCACGCCCACGAGCCCGAGGCCCAGCGGCGCCGCCACGTGCGCCGCGCCCTGGAGATCTACCTGTCGCTGCGCACGGCGGGCGTCCTGACGCACGTCTCCAGCGCCCAGGCCGCCGCCGACGGGCGCCCCCGGCTGCGCCTGGCCGTGGACCTGCCGGCCGACTTCGCCCTCAACCAGCCCCTGGCCCCCTTCGCCCTGGCGGCCATGGACCTGCTGAACGTGGAGGCCCCGGAGCACACGGTTGACGTCGTCAGCGTCGTCGAGGCCACCCTGGACGATCCGCGTCCTCTGCTCTACGCCCAGCAGCGCGCCGCCCGCGGCGAGGCGATCGCCGCGATGAAGGCCGAGGGCATGGACTACGAGGAGCGTATGGCCGCTCTGGAGGAAGTCACCTGGCCCCAGCCGCTGGCCGAGCTGCTCTCCCCCGCCCTGGAGATGTACAAGCAGGCCAACCCGTGGATCGCTGAGCACGAGCTGGCGCCCAAGTCGGTGGTGCGCGAGATGGTGGAGAACGCGATGACCTTCTCCGACCTCATCTCCCGCTACGAGCTGGGCCGCAGCGAGGGCGTGGTGCTGCGCTACCTGACCGACGCCTACCGGGCGCTGCGCCAGGTCGTGCCCGAGGAGCACCGCACTCCCGAGGTCGTCGAGCTCATCGACTGGCTGGGGGCACTCGTGCGCGCCGTCGACTCCTCCCTGCTCGATGAGTGGGAGGCGCTCGGCCAGGCCCAGGCCGGCAAGGCCGGCGAGGCCGCCGGCCTGCTGGAGGGTGACCGTCCCGGCGCGGACGACTCGGCCGGGGTGGAGCGGGCCTTCGGCGCGGACGAGGACGGGACGGTGGCCTTCACTCGCAACCGCCACGCCTTCCGGGTGGCGGTGCGCCGGGAGATGTTCCGACGCGTGGAGCTCATGGCGCGTGACGACGTCGAGGCCCTGGGGCGCCTGGACGCCTCCTCCGGCTGGGGCGAGGACCGCTGGGACGAGGTGCTGGGCCGCTACTGGGACGAGTACGACTGGATCGACACGGACACCTCCGCCCGGGCGATCTCACTGGCGCCACTCGACGAGGCCCCCGATGAGACGGCCCTGGCGGCCGCCGGGGTCAGTGAGCGCCTGCGCGAGGCCCTGGAGGCCTCCGGCAGACAGGTGTGGCTGGCCACACAGGTCTTGGAGGATCCCGACGGCGACCACGACTGGCGTCTGACGGCCCTGGTGGATCTGGCCGAGTGCGACCGGGAAGGGCGCGCGGTCGTCCACCTGCTGTCCGTGGGACCGCAGCAGGGTTAGTCCACCTCGGGGGTGTCCGCGACGGGCCTGACCGGCTGGCGCAGGACGGTCTTCATCCTCTCCGGCGCCACGCGCCTGGGGTCGCTGAGGTAGATCTCGTGGTGGGGCCCGTTCCAGGTGAGGCCGAGGTCCGGCATGACCTCATCGTGCAGGCGCGCCAGGGTGGGGGCCTCGTCGTCGTAGGTGCCCACGTGGAGGATCTGCAGCGACCTGCCCTCGCTCAGGGGGAGCTCCTTGAGGGCGGAGATGGACAGCTCGGGCTTCTTGCGCGCGGCCTGTGCCAGCCCCTCGGCGATGTCCTGCGAGGAGACCGCCTCGGGCAGGGGGATCATCATGGTCCAGTCCCACTCCCCCTTGTCACCGGCGACGAAGGCCGCATTGTCGGCGCTCGTCCACAGTCCTTCCAGAGGCCCGACGACGAAGTCATCGCCGGTTCGTTTCTTCAGTACGGCGCGGATCGCGTAGGCGCCCGCGTAGAGCGCCTGGATCGCGGTGGCGTAGGCCGGTGAGGTGTTGGGGTCGCCGTGGCCGTCGATGGCCAGGTAGGTCATGGCCGGTACGTCCACCTCCGTGAAGTCGGCCTTTCCCGGCAGGTACAGGTCCTTGCGGTCCTTCTTGATATCAGTCCTCATCACTGTCTACTTTCTTCAGGAGGGATCGGGTCCAGGTGAGATCCGCCTCCTGGCGCAGGATCTCGTAGTCAAAGATGGCCAGGGCGTGCTCCTCGTCGACCTGGGCGCTCAGGGCGCGCAGCTCATCGAGCCTGCCAAGGAGCGCCTCAACGCGCTGCTCGAGGAGGGCCACGAGCGCGGGATCGTCGAGCCGGGGGTAGGCGTTGAGCGCCGGGAGCACGCCTGCGGAGGGTGGTGCCGGAGAGAGGACACGTGCACTGGCTGCATTCCTCAGCTCGTGGCGCCCAGCGTCGGTCACGCGGAAGACGGTGCGCCGCCCCTGGGAGCCCTCGTCGGGCTCGAGGAGCCCCCGTTCCGACAGGCGCTTGAGGAGGTAGTAGACGGAGGAGAAGGCCAGGGAGGTCCACTGACGGTAGCCGCGCTGCTCGATGACTCGGTCGAGGTCGTAGCCATGGCGCGGCTGCTCAGCAAGGAGCGAGAGGAGAACGATGTCGGCGTCCGATGACATGCCGTTACTCTAGCACTAGAGTAACGGCATGCAAGTCGGCTGCGGACTGATTCACCGGGGCGGCGAGGTCGGAGGGCTGCGCGGCTACGGACGGACCGCGTGGGCGAGCTGGCGGATCTGGGTCGGACGGGTGCGGCAGCAGCCGCCGACGAGCCGCGCCCCGGCGTCGATCCAGGAGGCCGCCAGCGCCGGGATTCCAGCCCCCTCGCCAGTGGAATGTCAGGTCTTGGTCACCGGGTCGTAGAGATCGCTGGCTGTGCTGTCTCTTCACTTCTGGGACATATGGGCGTCATGACTTCTGAGACGCTCGCTCGGGCGGGAGCCCGGGGCGTGCTGGTGGTCCTGGAGGTGAGGGTGGCCTCAAGGCGAGGCATGACGGGGTGTGGGTGTCCATGGTGCTGACATCACAGGCGCATCGGCGCTGCGCGTTGGAGAGGAACCGCAGGATTCCAACAATCCCCACGGGGTGCTTCGACGCCGGGCACGTTCATGTCAGCGCTGTGGACACCGGGCCGCGCAGGAGCGAGTCCGGGGTTCTTGGCGGAACAGCCCGGCGCCTCCGCCACAGGTC
>NZ_MSKS01000072.1 GCF_001937445.1 Actinomyces oris
TCCCGATGCACAACCCGACCAAACCAGTCTCAGGTACCAAACGTCCTCTCCTGAGTGGTGCGTCCGCTGTCAGGCTCCCCTGTGCAGTGCGGCCGGGGACATTCCACGCGGCCGGGTGCAGTTTGCTCCGGGTGGGGGTGTTCGATGCCGGCGGGAACAGGAATCCGGTCCCCGTACGCGTGAGATGTCCCCGGCTGTAAGGAAAAGTCCCCGACTGCGCAGGATGTCCCCGTCGGCGGCTGGGCGCAGGCTCGGGTACTGCCTGGTGCAGGTTCGGGTGCGACCAGGTTCAGGCGCGGGTGTGCGGCCGGGTTCGGGTGCGTGGCTGGTCTCAGGCTCGGGCGTGCAGCCAGGCCAGGACAGCTCGCACACGACGGTTCTCCTCGCCGGGCTGCAGGTCCAGCCCCCGGAAGATACTCGCCACGTGCTTGGCCACCGCTCCGTCGGAGAGCACCAACCGCTCGGCGATCTGCGCATTGGACAGTCCCTGCGCCATGAGCCCGAGCACCTCCTGCTCGCGCCGTGTCAGCCGGTCCAGGCCCACCCCGCCCGGTGCCGCACTCGCGTTCCGGCCCGAGGGTGTCGACGGCGAGACCGCCCCCGCCGTCTCCGGAACCCGGGAGCCGGGTGACGCGGTGGCCGCACTTGACTCTGATCCCCCTGTTGTCCCCGTAGCCGAACCCGCACGGGCCGCCTTCATGAGATGGGAGACCACCTCCGGATCAATAACCACCCCGCCGCCCACGACGACGTCGAGCGAGTGAAGGAAGTCCGCCACCCGTCCCACGCGCTCCTTGAGCAGGTAGCCCACGGCGCCCCCGCTGCTTGCGCCGGGGGTGCCGGGGCCGGCTGGCGAGGCCGGGGACTCGGTCTCCTCGAGCAGGTCCTGCACATAAGGGCCGGCCACATAGGCGCTCAGCACCACCACCGGTAGCCCCGGGTAGGTTCGGCGCAGGTCGATCGCCGCACGTAGTCCGTCATCCGTGCCGGTCGGCGGCATCCGCACATCGGTGACGACAACGTCGGGCAGCGTCCCGGCTGCAGCCAGGCGCCCGACCTCGGCGCGCAGGGCGTCGGCGTCGGCCACCTGTGCCACGACCTCGTGCCCGGCGGTGGTCAGCAGTCCGGCCAGTCCCTCGCGCAGAAGGGCGGCGTCATCAGCGAGCAGGATTTTCATAGGCACATCCTGCCCCAGTCGGCCCACCGGATGGGGTGGTGCTCACAGGGACCGCCCGGACTCGCATGCCTCGCGCTCACAGTTGGCCCGACGCCGCAGTCGGCGAGAGCACGTGTGGCTGGGTCGTCAGATCCTGCGGTGCGCCTGCCTGCCCGGCCTCCTCGTCGACCTCCGGGTGAGACCCTCGTTCGCCCACCCGGTCGGCCTTCTGCCCCTCCGCGCCCCATGGCGGCGTCAGCGGCGCTGTGATCGTCAGCTGCGTCCCGGCGCCTTCGGGGGAACTGACCTCCAGCCGCCCGCCGACGGACTCCATCCGCTGCGCCATACCGCGCAGGCCGGTGGCGTTCTCCCGCCCCGGGTCGGCCCCGCCACGCCCATCATCGGTGATGACGGCGCTCAGCCCGGTGCTCGTGCAGCGCAGCGCGACCGTGGCGCGTGTGGCCCGAGCGTGCTTGGCGGCGTTCGTCAGTGCCTCGGCCACCGCGAAATAGACGACTGTCCCCACCGGCTGTGAGATCAGGGCCAGGTCGGCCTTCTCTGCCTCGATGTCGACGCTGGTCGGTAGCGGCGCCCGTCCCGCCAGGTCCTTCAGGGCCGGTGCCAGTCCGCGTTCGGACAGGACCGCCGGTCGGATGCCGCGCACCGTTTCACGCAGGTCTTTCAGGGCTGATTCCGCGCGGTCCTGCGCGGTATCGATCCCCTCAAGCAGCGCGGTCCGGGACGTGGAGGCTGCGTCGTCCTCGGGCAGGGACTCGGCGGCCAGGCGCAGCCCGCCCAGGTTCATGGCGAGGGCAACGAGCTCCTGCTGGGTGCCGTCGTGCAGGTCGCGCTCGATGCGGGTGCGCTCGGCCTCGAAGGCGTCCATGAGGGTGGCGCGGCTGGCCGTGAGGTGACCGACCTCGGCGGTCAGCTGCTCGAGACGCTGTGTCTTGCGCTCACCTGACAGCGCCTTGACCAGCAGCAGCCGTAGTCTCCCCAGTCCCCAGAGCGCGCCGAAGAGGAGGCTGAGGGCGATCAGACCGATCGGTATCAGCAGCAGGGTGGCCTGCAGCCCGGTCAACGCCATCTCGCGACCGCCCAGGTAGAACCTGACGGGACTCTCGGAGGAGGTCATGAAGGGCACCAGGATGCTGGTGACGGTCAGGGCTCCGAGGAAGGCGGTGAGGAAGAACGACGCCGTGCTCAGCGTCATGCCCCCCACGCACAGGGGCAGGTCCTGGCGCCAGAACTCCATGTGAGCGACGCGTGCCAGCAGCCACGGGCTCCTGCGCTGGTTCTCCTTGCGTCCGGACGGAGCATCGGTTCCCAGTCTGCGTGCAACGGCGCGCTCCAGGGACGCCCCCAGAGGGACCGTCAGGTGGAACAGCAGGATGGAGGGGATGAGGAGGATGACCTGCGGTATCCACAGTGCGGCGTGCAGGAGCTCCCAGCCGATGACGCTGATCCACCAAAGGCTCCGGCTCGGGCGGCGCCCGGTCGAGGAAGCGGCGGACTGCGGGCCTGCTGCGGATGGGACGGTTGTGGACGCGCCGGCAGCTGATGGAAGAGGGCTGGTCCTGTCCTCCGGGCCCCCTATGGGTGCGGTCGCAGGCAGGTCGGAAGGGGAGCCGAGTGGTGGCGTCGAGGTCATGCCGACGACGCTAACGGGCCCGACCCCGGGGTGCACTCGTGCTGGCTCCCCAGTGCTTGCCGCATGTGCGCTCCCGGGGTGGTGCTGGCACCCCCGAGGTGGTGCGCACTCGACCGGGGGTGAGGTGGGGGCAGCCCGACTCGAAGACGGGAGTGGGCACCAGTGCGTCGGCGGCCTGTGATGAGTGGACTGGTGGGCATGAGCCTTGACCCGTTCCGTTCGTCCCTGTCCCGTCCCTGCGCCGTCGGCGTCGCAGGCTTCCTCCCGCCGGTACCGGCCTGGTTCCGAGGACTCGCTCGCACCGAGGTGCTTGGGGTGGTGACGATCTGGGTGCACGACCCGCTGTCCAGGATGAACGGCGCCGAGGTGTGGACCTGGCTGCCCTCGGTCCTGGTCGCGCTGCTGATCATCGCGGGGCCTTGGCTGAGGCGTCCGGCCGCGCGATGGGGGCTGGGCACCCTGGCGGGAATCCGGGCGGTATCCGTCCTCACCTGGCTCGTCCTTGCAGTCGCAGGGGTTTGGAGGCTGTCATGATCCGTCGTCAGGGTCGTCCCGCCGCAGTCAGCGCCGACAATCATGGGCCGCAGGTACCGCTGGCCATCGAGGTAGCTGGAGTCACCCGCGTCTTCCGCGTCCAGGGTCGCCGCAACGCCGACGTCACCGCACTCGACGGTGTCGACCTCGCCCTGCCCGTCGGCAGCTTCACCGCTCTGGTCGGAGCCTCCGGCTGCGGCAAGTCCACTCTTTTGCAGTGCATCGCCGGACTTGATACCGCCACAGCCGGGACCGTTCAGCTCCTCGGCACCCAGACGAGTTCGCTTCGCCCCCGCGCTGCGGCCCGCTTCAGGGCCCGGCACGTCGGCTTCGTCTTCCAGGACGACAACCTCGTCACCTCCCTGTCCGCGCGCGACAACGTGGCTCTGCCCGGTCGCCTGCGTCGCAGACCCCTGAGCCGCACTGCCGTCGACGATGCCCTCGAGCGCGTGGGCCTGAGTGAGCAGGCCCGCCATCTGCCTCATCAGATGAGCGGCGGCGAGCGCCAGCGCGTCGCTATCGCCCGTGTTCTGGCCTCCCGACCCGACATCGTCTTCGCCGATGAGCCCACGGCCGCCCTCGACGTCGTCGCCGCCGCGACCGTCCTCGACTGGCTCGCCGAGCTCGCCGGGAGCCCCGGTGCTGTGCCCGGTGCCGTGTCCGCGGCTCCTGCCCAGAAGCCGACCACGGTCCTCATGGTGACGCACGACGCCGCAGCCGCCGCCCGGGCCCAGCACGTCCTCGTCATGGACGCCGGCCGCATCGTCGCCTCCCTCCCCGGAGGTGACCCCGCCGCCGTCTCCGACGCCGTCTTGTCCGCCCGCGGTGCCGGAGGCCCCCGATGATCCGCTTGCTCCTGTCCGACCTGCGCCGCCACGCCGGCTCCTGGGCGTGGACCGCCGTCGTCGCCGTCGTGGCCTCCTCCGCCGTTGCCGGCCAGTTCCGGATCACCCATGGCTCCCTCACCGCTGCGGAGGCTGCTGGAGACCCCACGATGATCGATGGGGCCGAATCCGTCTCAGGCACCATCATCATGGGGGTCGTCTTCGCTGCCGTGACCGTTCTGTCCTCCACCAGCAACCTCACGGTCTCCCAGCGTGAGCGCGACCACGGGCTGTGGAAGGCCCTGGGTATGAGCCCCTCCATGGTTCGTCTGGTCATCCTGGGCCAGCTCCTCGCCCTTGGGACGCTCGCCTCTCTCATCGCGGTGCCGTTGAGCCTGCCCATCAGCCGGTTCATGATGCACCGGCTCGTCTCCGACGGGGCCGCGCTGCCTGGCGCGGTGCCTCAGTGGAAACCCGCCGACCTCATCTGGACCGCGATCATCAGCGCCGGCACCCTCGTCATAGGTGGTCGGGGTGCCGCCAAACGGGCCTCACGCACCCCGGAGGCCCTGCTTCTGCGGGGGGCGGGCGGGCAGAGAGCGCGGTGGAGCGCGGGACGAGTTCTCAAGGGTCTCCTGCGGCTGCTCTGGGCCGCTGCCGCCGCGGCTGGGTGGGCCGCCGAGTTCCTCGTCATCCGCAGCGGGGAGAATCAGGACGTCTTCATGAGCCTTTTCGGCGGCGTCCTGTGCGGGTTGATGTTCGTGTGCATCCTGTGCGGCTGGATCAGCCCGGTCCTGGAGCGCCTGCTCGCTGCTCTCATCCCGGATCCCGGCGTCGCCTGGCACGTCGCCGGACGCACCTGCGCCCTGGAGTCGCGCCGCTCGGCGGCCACCGTCCTGCCCTTCGTAGTGACGATCGGGCTGGTTGCCATTGTCTTCGGCCCGGCATCGGCCTCCTCCGAGATCACCGTCAGGGGCTTCACCTCCGTGTTCGGGCTGCCCTTCCTCGTGTCTTGGACCGGGGGCGTGGCCGTCATCGCCATGAGTGCGGGCCGGCGCCGCCGTGACGCCGCCCTTCTGCGCGCCGCCGGGGCCATGGAGCGCGACGTGCTGGCCATCGAGGTCCTCGAGGGAGTTCTCCACGCCGCCGCTGCGACCGTCCTCGGCCTGCTTGTCACCCTGTCCACGGCCGTTCTGGTGGCAGAGGCCATGCACAGGCCGCTGGCCAGCATCTTGCTGGGGTTCCCCTGGGGGATGTTGGGCCTCGTGTGCGCGGCCACCCTGGCGACCACCTGCCTGGCCGTTGTCGTCTCCGCCCGAGCCGGGGCGCTCGCGGGCAAGCAGAGCCTGGGGCAGGTACTGCGTGCCCGCGACTGACCTTCGTCGCCGGCGTTGGAGTCGCGGCCGGAGTCTCTGGTGAGGTCCCGCGATGGTGACCGTATTGTGTCCAAATCGGTGACAAAGGAGCCTTCGCGTTCTTCATGCCTGTGACAGAACCGCGGAATCATG
>NZ_MSKS01000073.1 GCF_001937445.1 Actinomyces oris
GATGGCTGATTGGCAGAATTTGCAACTGTCTTCGCTCATGGCGGCGAGTTCGGTGGTGTTGCCGGTCATGAAGGCGTAGCGGTAGAGGTCGAGGAAGTAGCTGACGCTGGCTGCTGCGCCCTCGGCGCTCTCCTCGTTCATCTGGGAGGGCTTGGCCGGTGCGGGTTCGGCCAGGGCGGCATCGCGCTTGGCGCGCAGCTCAGGACTCAGAGCCGCTTCCCGGGAGGCGGTCGCAGAGGCGTTAGCATCCGCAATGCCCTTCTCAGCCCGAGCGATAGCCGCCGACGCGCTGGCACTGGCGCTCACGCTGGCCTCGGCCTTGGCGTCCTTCACTGAGCAGGCCGCCGCCCCCAGCGTCAGCACACACACCACCACCAGGCCAGCCACACCCCGCCGGCGCCCGAAACGAGCCTCGGGTTGGGAACTGGGGCGGCCCCTGCGCGACGACAGCACCACCCCACCCGGCCGCTCCGCCCCTACCTCCAGCACGGCCCGCTTCGCGTGCTCTCCAGGAACGCAGTGACTTCCGGGGCCCGGGTGGGAGCAACGGTCACGTTCGGCCACCCCCAACTCCGGAGCGGCCGCCCAACCGCCTGACTGCTCCAGCCCTCCCCTCAGAGCCACCTGCTCCGCAGGCTCGCTGGAGTCAATGAGAACCAGCCTGCCGCGACGCCTGTGCACGACAGGGCCCCGCGACACGGTGACCTGGCCAGGACCGGATACCGGCTCCCGGGCGCCCGCAGGCTTGGGGGATCGTAGGGACGCACTCATCACGGAAGCCTCCTCGCCACCGAAACAACTCCATACCCC
>NZ_MSKS01000074.1 GCF_001937445.1 Actinomyces oris
ATCGACGGATCCGAGGCCGTCACAGACGGATGCTCCTGAGACGGAGACCCACCAGAATCCGGCACACCCTCCTGGGTGATAGTCTCACTCATTTCTCCACGAACAGTAGGGGTGTTGTCCTGATTTTCGACAGTGTAACTTCCCTTTGTTTCAGACGGTAAAGCCAGGGAGTTACTTCCAATCACCAGTAAAATAATGGAGGTTAAGGTGATGCTTAAAGCGGCAATGTGGCGACTCATTTTTGTTCGACCCTTACTCCGCCGATCAGCCAACGGCCATTGGCGTAGCGTACAGCAAAGTCTAGTGTTTCATTCTCGGTGGGGTTTGATGTTTCAGTGGCTGCCCCACCTCCCGGGTGAGACGCAATCATTTGACGACTCACAGTGGCTTCAACTCTATTGTAGTCGTATCCTTCAAGTTTATCGTAATACCGAATGTTCGTGACCTCTTGTTCCCACTTGTCATTCCAACCCCCTGCTTTGTGAAGGTTCGTTGCGTTGTCGATGGCTGATTGACAGAATTTGCAACTGTCTTCGCTCATGGCGGCGAGTTCGGTGGTGTTGCCGGTCATATAGGCGTAGCGGTAGAGGTCGAGGAAGTAGCTGACGCTGGCTGCTGCGCCCTCGGCGCTCTCCTCGTTCATCTGGGAGGGTTTGGCCGGTGCGGGTTCGGCCAGGGCGGCATCGCGCTTGGCGCGCAGCTCAGGGGTCAGGGCCGCTTCCCGGGAGGCGGTCGCCGAGGCGTTGGCATCAGCAATGCCCTTCTCAGCCCGAGCGATAGCCGCCGACGCGCTGGCACTGGCGCTCACGCTGGCCTCAGCCTTGGCGTCCTTCACCGAGCAGGCCGCCGCCCCCAGCGTCAGCACACACACCACCACCAGACCAGCCACACCCCGCCGGCACCCAAAACGAGAACCGGGCCGAGCCTCGGGTTGGGAACTGGGCCGGCCCCTGCGCGACGACAGCACCACCCCACCCGGCCGCTCCGCCCCTACCTCCAGCACGGCCCGCTTCGCGTGCTCTCCAGGAACGCAGGGGCTTCCGGGGCCCAGGCAGGAGTGACCGACGTGCGCGGCCACGCCCGACCCCGGAGCGGCCGACCAACCGCCTGACTGCTCCAGCCCTCCCCTCAGAGCCACCCGCTCCGCAGGCCCGCCAGAGTCAATGAGAACCAGCCTGCCGCGACGCCTGTGCACGATAGGGCCCCGCTCCGACACGGCAACCTGGCCAGGACCGGATACCGGCTCCCGGGCACCCACAGGCTCGGGGGATCGTAGGGACGCACTCATCACGGAAGCCTCCTCGCCACCGAAACAACTCCATACCCCGCCCGGACGGGCAGCACTGCCCGTCCAAGCGGTGTATTGACACTACCCGCACCAACGCCCCCACACCAGACCCTCAAGACACCCTGTGGAAAACCGGCTCTTCGCGTTTGAGAGTGCAGTAAGTAAGGCTTATTTATGTGTCCGGGGTGGGGGTGGTGGGTGCGTCGTTACGCCGGGTAGGGGTCGAGGTCCCCCGATGATGGGAGCTGCTACACACGCCACCTGAGAGACCTCGACGTGCCTGAGACTTACCTTCACCGACCCTGATCTGACGACCTTCCTGGGCCCGGCGCTCTGGGACTGACCGTGGTGGGCCAGCACCTCACAGCCAAGCGCGCGGTTGTGGAGTGCCGTATGCCGATCGGGTTTGAGGACCCGTTCTGCAGAGCCTGCGGGGCCCAGGGAGTATCCCGTGGGACGGTGGCCCGGTGTCTGGCCCATGTGCCGGTGGGGTGGAGGCCCACGCAGCTGGTGGTACGCGTGCGGCGCTTCGCCTGCACCGGCTGCCGCCGGGTGTGGAGGCAGGACACGAGCGGCCTGGCTGAGCCCAGGGCGCGGCTGACCCGCTCGGCGGTGGGGTGTGAATCGCCCCGGGTTTGATGGAGGC
>NZ_MSKS01000075.1:0-1598 GCF_001937445.1 Actinomyces oris
GATGGCTGATTGGCAGAATTTACATTGATCTTCGCTCATGGCGGCGAGTTCGGTGGTGTTGCCGGTCATGAAGGCGTAGCGGTAGAGGTCGAGGAAGTAGCTGACGCTGGCTGCTGCGCCCTCGGCGCTCTCCTCGTTCATCTGGGAGGGCTTGGCCGGTGCGGGTTCGGCCAGGGCGGCATCGCGCTTGGCGCGCAGCTCAGGACTCAGAGCCGCTTCCCGGGAGGCGGTCGCCGAGGCGTTAGCATCCGCAATGCCCTTCTCAGCCCGAGCGATAGCCGCCGACGCGCTCGCACTGGCGCTCACGCTGGCCTCAGCCTTGGCATCCTTCACTGAGCAGGCCGCCGCCCCCAGCGTCAGCACACACACCACCACCAGACCAGCCACACCCCGCCGACACCCGAAACGAGAACCGGGCCGAGCCTCGGGTCGGGGCCTGGGCCCCGGCAGCGTCGACCCACGCGGCCGTCCCGGACTGACGGTCAGGGCCTCTTGCTCCGCGTGCCCGTCGACGCCATCGAGGTTCAGGCCGGTCTGACGGTCGTGTGCGGTGGGACGCCGCCCCAAAGCGGCTGGCCGTCTGCTCGGCCGCTCCGCCCGCTCTTTGGTGCCGCAGGGGCTGCACGGGCTTCCGGGGCCCGGGTGGGAGCAACGGTCACGTTCGGCCACCCCCGACCCCGGAGCGGCCGCCCAACCGCCTGACTGCTCCAGCCCTCCCCTCAGAGCCACCCGCTCCGCAGGCCCGCCAGAGTCAATGAGAACCAGCCTGCCGCGACGCCTGTGCACGACAGGGCCCCGCTCCGACACGGCAACCTGGCCAGAGCTGGATACCGGCTCCCGGGCACCCACAGGCTCGGGGGATCGTAGGGACGCACTCATCACGGAAGCCTCCTCGCCACCGAAACAACTCCATACCCCGCCCGGACGGGCAGCACTGCCCGTCCAAGCGGTGTATTGACACTACCCGCACCAACGCCCCATGACCAGGCCTAGAGACCACCCTGTGGAAAACCCCGGAAAGAGACTCGTGCGCTAGCCCCCGTCGTTGCCGGCCCAGTACTCCGACCGTAGGCCGCCTCGCCTCGACGCCAGCGCGGAGAAACGACGGTCACTCATGGTGACAGTTTTCAGGACGTGAATCGGTGGTGAGCGTCGAAGAGCCGGATCAGGCCTGGGTCCAGACGACGACCAGGCAGACCGCCAGGACCGCGCAGGCCCAGCGGGGCAGGAGGCCGCGTGACTGGATAGGAGACGCGGGTCTGACCTGCTGCGGCGGGGGGCAGGAACGGCGGAAGATAGAGGTGTCAGTGCTCATGGGACCAGGCTGTCAGAGCGAGATCGCCCACACGATCCAGCCACCTAGTCGCTCGATGTCGGGGTCAAGTCCCTGGTAGTGGTGTAGGGGTCTTCGTGGTTAGGGGTCAGTGGGCCAGTGTCGGGGGCGTGTCTGGATGGCCGTCCTGGAGATTGTTGGTGGTCTGGCACTGTTTGAGGGTGTCCAGGCTGAGGTAGCGGCGGCCCTCGGCCCATTCGTCGGTTTGCGCTGCCAGGACGGCGCCGACCAGGCGGATGATGGTGTGGAGTGCGTGGTGTTTCTC
>NZ_MSKS01000075.1:1700-3033 GCF_001937445.1 Actinomyces oris
TGATCGAGAAGGACCGCACGATCGCCTCGGTGGCCGCCTCATACGATCTTGTTGCCCAGACGGTGGGTAACTGGGTCGCCAGGTACAGGAAAGAGCACGCCACCGACCAGGACCGCATGAAAGCCTCCGAGTCAGCCGAGATAGCAAAACTCAAGGCAGAGGTTCGTGAGCTGCGTCAGGAGAATGAGTTCCTGAAAAAAGCAGCCGCCTTCTTCGCCAAGGAACGACCGTGACCGAGCGCTACGAGCTCATCAACCGCGAAGAAGGCTCTTACCCCATCTCTGCGATGTGCCGGTGGTCCAGGGTGTCAAAATCAGGGTACTACTCCTGGCGTGACCGACCCGAATCAGCAACAACTGTGAGGAGAAAAGAGCTTGGAGTCATGGTTAACGACGCCTTCGAGGAATCCGATGGCACCTACGGGTACCGACGAATTCAGGTGAGTCTGGAGCGGCGTGGTGTGCGGGCGGACGGGTCCACGATCCGGTCCATCATGAGGGACCTGGGCCTGCAGGCCGCCGGGCCGCGGGCGAAGGTCCGAACCACCGTGCCGGCTAAGGACCTGGATGCGCGCCCGGACCTGCTCAGGCGGGACTTCACTGCGGACGAACCTGGACGTAAGTGGTGCGGGGACATTACCTACGTCAGGACGTGGGCTGGGTTTATCTATCTTGCGACTGTTCTGGACTGCTGTACTAAGAAGGTCGTGGGTTATGCGATGGCCGACCACATGCACACGTCCCTGGTGTGCCAGGCCATTGACATGGCGGCACGAAGGTGCCCGGTCGAGGAGGGTGTGACGATCTTTCACTCCGACAGGGGAAGTCAGTACACGTCTCAGAGGTTCTTGGACCACCTCAAGGGTTACGGGATTCGCCCCTCGGTGGGGCGTACGGGGGTTTGCTGGGACAACGCTTGGGCGGAGTCGTTCAACGCCACGCTCAAGAATGAGAGAGTGTACCGGATGGTATACCCAACGAAGGATAAAGCGATGAACGATATTGCCTCGTGGATCGAGCTGAGATACAATCATGTTCGTCTTCACTCAGCCCTAGGGTATCGCACTCCCGACGAGGTCGAAAGCGAGCTCCTGGACCTGAAGAAGGCAGCCTGAAGCAAGAAAACAAGCACTGTCCGAAAAACACCCAGCAGTCCAGTGTCCCTGTTGGGGAAGATGCCTCCTGAGTCGGTGCGGCGGCGGATCTCCTTATTGAGGCGTTCTTGGGGTTGTTGGACCAGATCTGCCGCCATACCTCGACGGGAAAGGTGGCGGTAGGCCAGCAGGTCGGCTCGCACGGCGTCGAGGTGATCAGTGTCAAGCCCCGGGTTTTGT
>NZ_MSKS01000076.1 GCF_001937445.1 Actinomyces oris
CATGGAGATGATGACCTTGGGCCCCGGGGGCTGGCGCGTGATACCCGAGCCCTGAGCAATCAGCGTCGCGGCCTGGCGGGTGGTGATCGTGACCGTGCGGGGCTCATCATCGCTGGCGGGCTCGGAGGGTTCAGGCTCTGGATCCCAATTGCACGCAGCCCGCATTTTCTTGTGCTCATCTTGGTAAGATTTGCAGCTGCCGTGAGGTATCGCCAATTTGGTGTGACTGTCTGAGTATTGCACGGTCGTTCCAGGAGAACTGGGAGACTCAGGTTGCTCTGCGGGCTGAGGCGGAGTCACAGTTTCACGACGTTCTCCGTGAGTGACAACATGATTATCGTCAGACTCCGCTCCCCAGTTTACGGCCGTTCCGGAGTCCTGAGAGGAATCTGGTGCACCCACGGCGCTTGGAGACAGCACCCCTGTGCATATCATTAGGGCAATAGCGATGCGATTGTGTAATTTCATTGTTCCAACACCTTGACTCCGCCGATCATCCAGCGAGTTCCGTTGTACCTGATTGCGAAGTCCAGCACTTGGTTGTCTTTGGGGTCGGAAATTGTCGGGTCTTTCCCTCCGCCTGGGTGCGACACTACCTTTCCTTGGTTGGCGGTGACATCTAGTTCGTTGTAGTCGTATCCTTCGATTTTCTCGTAGTATGTGTAGTTCGTGATTTCTTGGTCCCACTTGTCTGCCCAGCCGCCGTTCTGGTGGAGCTTGGTGGCCCGGTCTATCACGGATTTGCAGAACTGGCAGCGGTCGTCGCTCATGGCGGCGAGTTCGGTGGTGTTGCCGGTCATGTAGGCGTAGCGGTAGAGCTCGAGGAAGTACCAGGCCGTCATGGCTGCCCCCTCACGTGTCTGGTCATTCATCTGCTCGGGCTTGGCCGGTGCGGGTTCGGCCAGGGCGGCATCGCGCTTGGCGCGCAGCTCAGGGGTCAGGGCCGCTTCCCGGGAGGCGGTCGCCGAGGCGTTGGCATCAGCAATGCCCTTCTCAGCCCGGGCAATAGCCGCCGACGCACTGGCACTAGCGCTCACGCTGGCCTCAGCCTTGGCGTCCTTCACCGAGCAGGCCGCCGCCCCCAGCGCCAGCACACACACCACCACCAGGCCAGCCACACCCCTCCGGCACCCGAAACGAGAACCGGATCGAGCCCCGGGTCGGGGCCTGGGCCCCGGCAGCACCACCCCACCCGGCCGCTCCGGCTCTATCGCCAATAGGGGCCGCTCCGCCCGCTCTCCAGGAACGCAGGGGCTGCACGGGCTTCCGGGGCCCAGGCAGGAGTGACCGACATGCGCAGCAAGGTCTCGTTCCAACACGGGTGGTCGGACACTTAGCTGTTTCGTCCCTCTTGCTGAAGTCGGCTGCCTGTTGTGCTTGCCGGGGACGTCGAGCTCTCGCTGGCCGCTGTGGCTGTGTTCGGCCAGACGCGGATCCAGCGCGAATAGCGGGCTGCTCGCCCGTCCTTGACTGACCGCCAAAGCCTCCTGCTCCGCGGGCTCGTCGACGCCATCGAGGTTCAGACCGGTCTGACGGTCGTGTGCGGCGGGGCACTGCATTGGCGGGGTTGAGCGATCTAGGCAGGTTGCAGACTGCCGAGCGCCCCTGAGTACAGGGGCGGGCACAGCAGATCGTAGGGACGCACTCATCACGGAAGCCTCCTCGCCACCGAAACAACTCCACACCCCGCCCGGCCGGGCAACACTGCCCGTCCAAGCGGTGTATTGACACTACCCGCACCAACGCCCCCACACCAGCCCCAGACACCACCCTGTGGAAAACCCCGGACCAGGACGACCGGCTGAATCACCCCGCCAAGCCCGCCGCTCAGCCGGAAACGTGCTCAGCACAGGCCACCAAGGAATGAACCTACGCAGCCCCGGAAAGCCGAGGAAGTCCTCGGCTCGGCACTCCAGGTCATCTCCGACCCGCTCACCGGGCCCCGCTGGTTCTGCCGCTTCCGCGCAAGACCCGGGACACTGCGTCGGGCAGCAAGGCCGGATAGGAAACGGCGCCGCCCACGCCCCGGCTTCGGCCGAGCGCGATCACCCGCGACCGCCCGCGAGCCTCGCTGCCCGCTCACCGGCACCGGTCTTCGCCCGCTCTCGGGCCGAAACACACCACCTCACGAACCAAGACCGACCCCTCGCGGCCCCGCTGGGTGGCCCTGACAGAACCTGCCAAGCGGTGGACCTGCGCCGAGGCCCGTGCCTAGTCTTCACATATCAACCCGCACTGATGTGAGGACCTACCTTTGACTGCTTCTGCTCCCGCCCTGCCCACCACGATGCGCGGCGTCGTCTTGCACGCCGCCGGTGACGTCCGTGTCGAGGACCGCGCGGTCCCCCACGTCATCGAGCCCACCGACGCCGTCATCAAGCTGGAGGCCGCCTGCGTGTGCGGCTCGGACCTGTGGCCCTACCGGGGCATCTCCCCCGTGGAGGAGGCCCGCCCCATGGGCCACGAGTACGTGGGCACCGTCGTCGAGGTCGGCAACGACGTCAAGAACGTCAAGGTCGGCGACTTCGTCGTCGGCTCCTTCTGCCTGAGCGACAACACCTGCGAGATCTGCGAAGACGGCTACCAGTCGCGCTGCGCCAACGGCGGCTTCATCGGGGACACCCAGGCCGAGTACACGCGTGTGGCCCTGGCCGACGGGACCCTCGTCGTCGTTCCCGGCGGCAAGCCCGAGGACCCCGAGATCATCGCCTCACTGCTGGCCGCCTCCGACGTGCTGGGAACCGGCTGGTTCGGGGCCGTCGCGGCCCAGGCCGGCCCCGGCAAGACCATCGCGGTGGTCGGCGACGGCGCCGTGGGCCTGTCCGCCGTCCTGGCCGCCAAGGCCCTGGGGGCCGAAAAGGTCATCGCCTTCTCCCGCCACGAGGACCGGGCGGCGCTGGCCCGCGAGTTCGGCGCCGACGTCGTCATCGCCGAGCGCGGCGACGAGGGCGCCGCGAAGGTCAAGGAGCTCACCGGCGGCTACGGCGCCCATGGCGTCGTCGAGGCCGTGGGCAACCAGACCTCGATGATGCAGGCCATCGCCTCCTGCCGCCCCGGAGGGCACCTGGGCTACGTGGGCGTCGCCCACGGCGTCTCCCTTCCCGGGGACCAGCTCTTCTTCGCCGAGATCCACATGCTGGGCGGCCCCGCCCCCGTGCGCCGTTTCCTGCCCGACCTCATCGACCGCATCCTCAAGCGCGAGATCCACCCCGGCAAGGTCTTCACCCTGCGCCTGCCCCTGGAGGAGGCCGCCGAGGCCTACAAGGCCATGGACGAGCGTCGCGCCATCAAGGCGCTCCTGGAGCCCTGAACCACACCGCACACCACCCACCATCACCATCTGAAAGCAGGAGCGTTCATGAAGACCCTCGTTCTCGTCTTCCACCCCAACATCTCCGAGTCCCGGGTCAACAAGGCCCTCGGGGCCGCGGCGGAGTCGCTCGCCGGCAACATCACCGTGCGCTACATGTACGACATCTACCCCGACTTCAACATCGATGTGGCCACCGAGCAGGCCGCCCTGCTGGGCGCCGACCGCATCGTGCTGCAGTACCCCATGTACTG
>NZ_MSKS01000077.1 GCF_001937445.1 Actinomyces oris
GGGGTATGGAGTTGTTTCGGCGGCGAGGAGGCTTCCGTGATGAGTGCGTCCCTACGATCTGCTGCGCCCATAGGTGTGCGGCAGCCGGCAACCGACCACGGCCAGATGGCCGCGTCGGGGCAGCGCCCCGTGAAGCAGGGCCACCACTCCCGCCTGGACCTCGACGGCCCCGGCGAGCACATGGAGCGAGCAACTCCGACTGGAGGGGCGGAGCCACCAAGCGGTCGATCATCCGTGCCGGAGCTGGGCCTTACCTCACGTGAACGCCACGCCCACCTGGACCTCGGCGAGCACGCGGGGCGGCTGTCTCCGCCTGGAGGGGTGGAGCGGCCGAGCAGACGGCCAGCCACTTTGGGGCGGCGTCCCACCGCACACGACCGTCAGACCGGCCTGAACCTCGATGGCGTCGACAGGCACGCGGAGCAAGAGGCCCTGACCGTCAGTCCAGGACGGCCACGTGGGTCGACGCTGCCGGGACCCAGGCCCCGACCCGAGGCTCGGCCCGGTTCTCGTTTCGGGTGCCGGAGGGGCGTGGCTGGCCTGGTGACGGTGTGTGTGCTGACGCTGGGGGCGGCGGCCTGCTCGGTGAAGGATGCCAAGGCTGAGGCCAGCGTGAGCGCCAGTGCGAGCGCGTCGGCGGCTATTGCCCGGGCTGAGAAGGGCATTGCGGATGCCAACGCCTCGGCGACCGCCTCCCGGGAAGCGGCCCTGACCCCTGAGCTGCGCGCCAAGCGCGATGCCGCCCTGGCCGAACCCGCACCGGCCAAGCCCTCCCAGATGAACGAGGAGAGCGCCGAGGGCGCAGCAGCCAGCGTCAGCTACTTCCTCGACCTCTACCGCTACGCCTTCATGACCGGCAAAACCGCCGAGATTGAAGCCATGAGCGAGAACGGATGCGTCTTCTGTAAATCGGTCATCGACCGAGCAAATGATCTACACAAGGATGGAGGATGGGCTAACAAGTGGAAGCAAGATGTCACGAACGTGAGGTACTACGATAAACTCGAAGGATATGATTACAGTCGAATCGAGGCGACCATAAACTACGGAGAAATGACCTCTTATTCTGGGGGGAGTTGGAAAGAGAGTGTTGCGCCCCCCACTGAAGGGCAGAAAGTGCGCTTCGCTATTAGGTATGTCAACGGTGGATGGGCGATTCGGGAAGGTGAGGTGCTGTGATGAGTCGCACATCTTCTTTTGTTGTGACCTCCCTTGCCCTATCGTTGACATTGTTCGTGTCGGTTGAGGCAGCCGCGCTCGGCATTGGCCACAACAATGAGGGCGGCAATAAAGAACCCTCGGGAACTAATGTTCAGTTAGGTGCAAACAACTCGGGTGACTCAACTCAGTTTACCGGAGATAAGCAGGTAACCATTGAATCTCCATCATCGGGAGAAGAAAACCCTTCACCTAATTCTCCAACCGTTCAGGCCTCGGATCCGTCGATGTG
>NZ_MSKS01000078.1 GCF_001937445.1 Actinomyces oris
GAGGTCGATGGTGCCGGTGGGGCTGGCCTGTTTGGCGGCGGTGATGACTTGCTCGAAGGAGACGGTGGTGGGGAACTGTCCCCCGGTGTTGCTGGTGGAAGTGACCTTCCAGCCGTTCATCGTGAAAGTCTTGGAGGAGTCTGAGGCACCTGGTTGGGCCAAGGTGGAGGGGAGTGCGGTGACTTGCCCGTAGTCGATATAGGTGTTCTCGATGGTTATGGCCTCGCCCGCAGCGGCCAGGTCGCGTTTGATGATGGAGCGCTCTGGGGGCGGGGGGCTGCTGGACAAGAACTTGACGTTGGTGCCGTGCAGTGTCCAGATCAGGACGATGTTGAGGGTGATGTGGGTGTCGGGGTCGTTCTTGTCGAAGGCGGCCTGGTGGGTGGAGGTCAGCAGGTTGGTTACGGCATCGGGGCTGGTGTCGTCCTTGAGGCGCGCGATCAGTTCTGTTCCTGTGCTGGCCTTGGCCTCGGTGATGGTGGTCGAGACGACGTTGGGGTTGTTGGAGAGGTGCTTGAAGGCTGCTTTGGCGATGCTGCGGACCTTGGTGCCTTCGGGACCGAGGTCGGGGTTCAGACCAATGACTGTCATGCGGGCGAGCAAGCCGATGGCCAGCACCGTGACGAGTACCGCGATCCACACAGCGCAGATTCGAACGGACCTGCCTGACGGCAGCTTCCTCCAGCCGAGACGAGCCCTACCATGCCGGACAGAAACGGTCTGCTTTCTGGCTCCCTTTCCTGGTGCGTGCTGGATCTTGTGGGTCGGCTCGTCGGGCATAGGCTGCTCCCTTACTGGCTGATTGGACGTATTCTCTCAAATCGGCCGTTCCTGCGGATCGAGTTGGTTCGGCGAGGTGGGCGCAGGGCATGCGGGTGACGGGCGGTCTACAGCTCGGCGGCTTTGTTGAGGATGGTGGCTTCGTCTTGGCCGGTGCTGCCGTCATGCTGTGGTGTCCAGGTGCCGTTGTTGCAGGTGAAGGTCAGCCAGGGGTCGGCGACGCTGGATGTGGTGTTCAGTGCCCAGTTGTTGAGCTGGAGCGTGGTGAGTCCTGCGGATTGGCAGTCGGCGACGGCGTGGACGACGGGTGCTGCTGCCTCGGGAGCAAGGTCCTTGGTGTCGTTGGTGACCAGGCCGGTGACGGACAGGGTGGTGCCGTTGAGGTCGATGGTTCCGGTGGGGCTGGCCTGTTTGGCGGCGGTGATGACTTGCTCGAAGGAGACGGTGGTGGGGAACTGTCC
>NZ_MSKS01000079.1 GCF_001937445.1 Actinomyces oris
ACATCTGAGACACCGATTGGGAGGCTTGCCGGGGGACCGTGCGGCACGCACCACGCCTGACCAGCTCAGCCCCGCCCTCCGGGCTCGCCCTTGGGTGAGCGCGTCGCGTTCGTAGGGTAGGTCGCGCGTTCGTACACTGAACCCCCGAACGCGAGGCATAAGGTACGAACGCGACGGCGGCCTACGCGGCCGACTTCGCCGCCAAGACACCACGGACTCGATCCCACCCTCCAGCGTCCACTCCACGAGGGTAGGGCGTCACTGCACGAGCGTCGGGTCTACTCCATGGGGGTCGGGCCCTCGTACAGTACGCACAACCCCCGGCCAGTAGATCCCCACCCTCGTGCAACAGACCGCCCCGAGGCGGGACTCGGGCCGAAGCGAGTGTTGCGTCGAGGCCACCGAACGCCTCAGAAGCCATGACACTCACATGTCTCTCAAGTGAGGAGACAGCACATTTCGGGCTCCCGTACGAAGGCCCCGCCTACGTTGAGCACACCCACCCTTCCTCCGGTAGCACCTGAGCGACTGCGACCCACCGGGACAGCCCCCTCGCACCTGGTACACCGGCACCACAACACCCCCAGGCCTCTCGCTCACCAGAGCACGCCCAAATCGGGGTTTTTACACACCAACACCCTACAATTGGAGGATGAATCCTCCAGGTCAACGTTACGATAAACCAGCGCTCAATGAGAACGAGGTTATTGAGCGCTACATTGAACGCAGCCTCACCGTTACAGACCGGAATCGCGCCGCCAGATACCTCCGACATATCGAGGCTTATTCATGGGGTGTATGTGAACATGAATCCGAGGACGGCGGTGACGGAGGCTTCTTCACAGCATCCACTGAAGGTGCTGTGGCCTGCGCAGATGCTGGCGTCGGCTAGTCCTGTGAATAAGCCTCAAGGGTACGACTGCGGCATCTACCCTACGACTGCGTGCGCTGGGTGGGCTGAGTGGGGCTTGGCGGTGTGTTGTGGGGTCTGGGTGTCACGTTTGGCGACTTTTAG
>NZ_MSKS01000080.1 GCF_001937445.1 Actinomyces oris
CCTGGTTGGCCTGCACACGGCCCGCGAGCTCGACATCCAGGTCGCAGCCCTTCCCTCAGCTATCCAGCAGAGAGCAAACGCGCTCAACCCCCTTACTCGACGCGATTTCCTGGCGCAGTTTAGGGTGCGTTGAGTAAAAACTCAGCAGCCGACGAAACTGCACGTAGCTCATCGGCAGCCCCGAGATTGGAAGATAGTAGCGACTTCCGTGTGAGTCCTTAACAACGACGCACTCCTGGAAGTTGACGACGGCACGCCCCTCCACCTGAGGCTTCATGGACCAGCCGACGAACGCTCTGTACTGACTACCCGGGGAAATATGTAGACCTTCGGGAGTCAATCTCCATGCCACACTTCCAGGAGTTGATCGAGGCACTCCCCTGAGAGATACTAAGGCAAAGGATGCCGTGGCTGTGCCGATAAGTAGTCCATCGGAGTATGGTCGGCGAGGAACTTCAACATACTGACCAACACATATCGCACATAAGGCACTCAGGAAAAGCCCGATAAGGCAAGCCCACTCACATGCCGCTGGCATCGACGGCGGGATGAAGTCAACCCCCTCAGATGACAGTTCCACCCACCGCCGATGAGGCTTACCAACATCTTCCAATATAGCACCCTTTACCGCACTTTGTGTCAGCAGTATAGCGCTTACTGCTAAGAGCATTATAATGAGAGGCCATTGAGAATGGTACCACAGAAACAGTGAGTAAATTAAGAA
>NZ_MSKS01000081.1 GCF_001937445.1 Actinomyces oris
ACCCTCGGACTCATATTCACCTACACCCCATGAATAAGCCTCTATGCCCAACCCATATAACCTAGGTATCAGCATGATCCGGCTCTTCCGCGACCCCAGCACATTCATCACCTCAACCACCAAATCGACATCAAGATGACCAAACGAGCCACCAATTCCATCACCCAGTCAAGCACCTGAACCGACTTTGACAGCCTCACCTCAAGGAGTACTACTAACCTCCGTAATTATTTTTGTGCATATCGTGCATTGTTCTAGAGTTGCAGCACCCTTGAGAGCATGTTATTCTAACTATAAGTAGATCGAATCATTTGCATCCAGACGGATTTCACATGAGGTGAGACCCGATGAACTAGGTGCAAACACAGAAGGAGATTACCTTGGAAGAATACGTTGGCAGCGATGCACAGTTGGTGATGTTCACAGGTGGACGCGATAGCACTCTTGCAGCCTGCTCCCTGATGCTGAAAGGTATCCCAGTACACCTGTACACGGCAAATTCTGGATGTTCTCTGCACAGAGATGTCCTTGAGGTACGGGTGCGAGAGATGAGGAGCCGCTTTGGCGGACTGATACTGAAACACGTCAAGCAAGACATTTCTGGAAGTTTCCGCTCTCTCGCTATCGCCGACCTTGAACAAGACATTCTGACCTACAGAAAAAATCTTGTACTACTGGGGGAGAAAATAGCGATACACTGCCACGTGGTCGACTACTGTAAGCGGAACGACATTACCATAGTTAATGACGGCATTGCCGTCTATCAGAAGGAGTTTCCGGAGCAGCGCTCCGTGGCCAGAGATTACTTTGTGGAGTTCATGAAGGGTTACGGAATCACGTACGAGAGCCCCATCTACAACTGGGCACAGTCGTCTGATGACGTTAAGTACAAGCTGTTACAGTTAGGGTTGTCTACAAAATCACTCGAGGGCCTGTCGGTATTCGCCGACAGTTTTACCACACCAAGCGACGAAGTTGTTTTACAGTATTTGCGCGATAAGGAGCGCAAGGCCGTCGACATTATCGACTTCCTTCAGGGCAGCAAAGTTAACTCTTTCACCTCTTTGGGGGCTTCTGGGTATGCCAAATGATCCAGCCTCAATAAATCCTTCACTAAATCCTTTCTCGAGTCGCGGCCAGTCGAGAGAATCATATTACGGACGTGCTTTCAGAAGTCGGAGCGCTCTTGCTGACATACTCGGCCACGACCTGGACGTCGACTCTAACTGCATTCATTTTGTCCCGAACACCTCTACCGCCCTGGCCCTGGTGCTCGGGGGGATCATGGCAGAGAATTTAAGATTGAGAGGGGTAGGTCCACTATGGAGACACTACGGTCCTTATCAAGGGATAGTCGGATCTATGGGTGAGGTGGTCAACGGCAGGTGGGTCAATTTTCATACGCATGTAGCCCCGGTGGACGTGAGCGTCGATAACAGCTTCCGCGAATCAGTGGGCGCGACAGCCTCTGTCGTGGACGGGGCGCAGTCTCTTGGCACTTCCCTTACCGAAGAACTGATGTCGAGTGGTGCAGTCGTAATTGCGCCACTTCATAAGCATCTGGCGCTCGCACCGGGGCTGGGTGTAGTGATACTAGATGCCGTTACAGGGCAACAGCTGCCGTCGATTGCAATTTTTTTGTCACTATCTGAGGGCGGCTGTCCATCACTTGATCTGCTTGAACACGCGCTTAATAGAATGAGACGCGGAAAGGTCTGGAACAAGGCGCAGCTCCTTTTCTCCCGAGACCTTGTTGACTGGGCGACCGCGGAGGGATTAGAGATCGTGGGAGGTGGCAGCGGACTCCCTATGGCAGCGGTAAAGATGCCCGGAGGAGGCGACGCGAACGTAATAGAACGAGAACTTCCACCCAGCGCCAAATACTTCAGGCGTCAGGGAATCATTCGCTACTCGTACTCGAGCCTGGGGTGCAAGGATGATTCCTGGGCCGACGCTACCGAAGCCTTCCGCCGTGACCTGGAGGGACTGATCAGATGCCGGAAATGTTAGATAATCGATACGTCCGGGGCGCGGTAGTGGTGCTCGGCGGGGTCCTGCTCATGTCCTTCGATGCAGCCCTTATCCGCGCTGTAGACCAGCCAGCCGGAGTATTATCGTTGTGGCGCGGTGTACTGATATGCACTGCTATGCTGCTGGCAGCAGGGGTCTGTCACGCTGTTGGAGTAAAGCAATGCTGGCACAACGAGTGGGCAGCCTGGGGTAACGGGCTGATGTTCGGGATAGCATCAGTGGCATTCGTGTACTCTATCGAGAGCACTTCCGCCGCTAACACGCTCTTTATCATGGCGACCATGCCGGTATGGTCGGCAGTTCTGGGACGAGTGTTTCTCCGGGCAAGTATCGACCGGCCGACAATCCTGGCGATCCTGACGTCACTGGCCGGTATGACGGTCATCTTCGCGTCACAGCTGTCCAGCACTGCAGGTCGGGGGGAACTACTGGCCCTGCTGGCTGCGGTATCGATGAGCGGCGGCTTCGTATGCTCCTCCAGACGCCGCTCCAGTCCCTTCCTCACCACTGCCGTCGGCGGGGCGCTATGCGCACTCACCGCCGCCGCCCTTCTGCACGGGGTTGAGGTTCCTGACGACTCCTCCTCATGGCTTCCTCTGGTAGCTGAGGGCTTCGTGGTCATGCCGGTCGGTCTGGTCTGCTTATCCGTTGGGCCGAAGTTCCTGCCCGTGCACCATGTGGCAATCTTCGTGTTGGCGGAGACAGTACTGGGCCCGCTGTGGGTGTGGCTGTTCTTCCGCGAAAGTCCCGGGGCGGCTTCGCTCGTAGGCGGGTCGGTGGTCATCGGGGCTATCATCGGCCTCAACATGCACTACATTCGCCGCTCAAGAAGGGAGGGAGCGGGTGCAATTTGATAAACGTGACATGAGAGAGAGTCCCCCAGTTATCAAGTGCGCTGCGGTCGTTCTCCGCGGGAATAGGGTGCTGCTCGTCCGCAAGCGTGGCACGACTACCCTCATTTCTCCTGGAGGCAAGCTGGAGAGAGGGGAGTCGCATGTCGCCTGCCTCGGCCGCGAGCTTGATGAGGAGCTCGGGGTCTCGTTGGTGTCGGCCACCTACTTCGGTACCTATGATGACGTCTCCATCTTCGACCGAAGCCAGATGATCACCCTATTCGTCTACATGTGCGATATTGTAGGCAACCCGGCCCCTCGCTCTGAGATCGAGGCCGTAGAGTGGGTCCCCGTGACCTGCTCGCCAGGTGGCGGGTCAACCTTTCAGAGCAGGGTTATTCCTGATATTGCAAGGATGCGTGGTCAATGCTGAGCAGCCCGGTGGGCGTGGTGACAGACCTGGACGGGACCGTCGTCTTCGGCGGAGTCGCGGATCCCCGGCTGGCCCCTTTTCTCAGGCGGGCCGCGGGACGTGAGGACATATCGGTCATCGTGGCGACCTCACGTGCACCCCGAGGAATGGCCGAGGTACTGGGAGACGCCGTGACCTGCCTGGAAGGCTCGGTCTGCCTCAACGGGGCTCTCTTGCGCCTAGGAGACAAGGAGAGACGCTACCCCATGAGGGCCGATCACGTCCGCACCATCGTGGACGCCGCCTTCCGCGCGGGCATGCCTCTCTATGCGGACCAGGGCAGCTCTTTCACTGCACTGGCAAGACATGCCCCTGCCGTAGATCCGTGGTCAGGGGAGGCGTCTGCAGCAGTCTCAGATTTCGCTGCGTCTCCAGGGACAACGGCGGAGAAGGAGCCCCAGCAAAGGGGCAACCAAGATTCCGAGACGGCACCGGGCCTCTGGGACGGCCTGGAGCACATGCGGGACTACCCGGATGGTACGTGGTGCACCGACCCGGCGCAGGTACCGACTGAGGATGTGCTCAAGGTGACGGTCGTCAGCAGGAGACACCAGGGTCGTGCGGGGCAGGACGTCATCAGGCAGATGATAGCCGATCCGCTACAGGGAGCGGCTGGCCCAGGTACGAGGGCTGCCGGAGCACAGGAGACGGGCGGCCCGGAGCCCGCGGGCACTCTCCAGGACTTGCTGGGTCTGCACCTTGACGGCGTCGTCGCATACCCGCACGAGGACGGCGTTGTCGACGTCTGCGCGGCAGGGGTGGACAAAAGCGTCTGCATGAGGCTGCCGACCGGCGAGGAGAAGCCAGCTGCCTCGAGAGGGGCGGGTACCACAGGAAGGACTGCCACCATGAGACAGGTACCGAGCCTTCACCACCGGCCCGTCTCCACGTGGATCGCGGTAGGCAACGACACTAACGACGTGGAGATGATCCGCGCGGCAGACATCGGTGTCATCGTCGGGGACGGTCTAAAAGAGGTCAGAGCGAGGAGGCAGACGGTCCGCGTCCCCTCACGCCCCGGCGCGGTGGTCTCCATTCTGGAGCAGCTGCTTGAGCTGCACCGCTAACGTCGCCAACCTGTATGTGGAGTGCCTGGCGTTTCTCAGACTTGGGGAGATTTTCTTCCCATGAGTAGATATGGGAGGAGACCATGCCAGCAGCAAAGTACTCATAGGAACTGCTGGACACAGATCGAGCGAGAAGCGGCCTGTGGAGGACCACCACAGCGGAGGTGACCGAGTCCTACGATCTTGTGGCCCAAAGACGTGGGCAGCTAGGTCGCAAGGTACAGGAAGGAGCACGCCACCGACCAGGACCGCCAGAAGGCCTCAGAGTCGGCTTAAGAATCACGAAACTCAAGGAGGAGCTATGAGATGCGTGAGGAGATGCGAGTTCTTAAAAGAGCAGCAGCCTGGCTCCGGCGGTCTCCCGACGGCGGCCTCAGCCAGTCCTCCCGGCGCGCTCGGATGAGAATATGAGCAGCCAGACAAGGTAGATCCCGCCCACCGCAGCACTGACCAGGCCCACTGGGGTCTGACCGTTGCGCCAGGAAATCAGCCCCGCCCAGCAGCAGCGCTCCCATGGACGCCGAGGCGATCATCGTGATCCCAGCCGACCGGCTCAACCGGCGCGCCAGTTGCGGTGCGGCCAGGGCGATGAAGCCAATCGGTCCAGCCGTTGCCACACAGATCGCCGCCAGCACGACGCCGTAGCCGAGCAACGCGCCGCGCATCCTGCCGACCCGCAGTCCCAGGCTGGTTGCGGCGTCGTCGCTCATCTCCAGCAGGCCCGCAGGCCGCACGAGCCACACGACCTGGATCAGCAGCACCACAGCGGCCAGAGCCAGGGGCCTGACCTGCCCCCAGGAGATCGCGTTGAAGGAGCCGTGCTGTGCCAGGCCCTGGCCGTCTCGGCGCTAAAGAGACTCACCCCAGGATGAGCCTGGTGGTCTAGCGTCCGGTTGTGTGTGCTGGGTGTGGGGGTTAGTGGCCTTGGGCTT
>NZ_MSKS01000082.1 GCF_001937445.1 Actinomyces oris
CTGCAGTACCCCATGTACTGGTACTCCACCCCCGCCCTGCTCAAGCAGTGGCTCGACGACGTGCTCCTCTACGGCTGGGCCTACGGCTCCACCGGAAAGGCCCTGGCCGGCAAGGAGCTGCTGGTGGCCGTCAGCACCGGCGGCCCCGGCGACGCCTACAGCCACGAGTCCTCTTACGGCTACACGCTCACCGAGCTGCTGCGCCCCCTCCAGGCGACGGCGAACATGGTCCAGATGACCTACCTCGAGCCCTTTACCACCACCGGGACCCTCACCATCACCGATGAGGCCCTGGCCCAGCGGGCTGAGGACTACGCAGCCACGCTGAAGTCCACGGACCTGCCCGCGCTGGAGCCTCACGGCTGAGTCCACCGGCAGGCAACTACATGCCCGAGGGCCCAGACCGGCGAAACCGGCCTGGGCCCTCAGCACGTCTCACGGGCGTCTCAGCCGAAGATGTCGAGCATCGGAAGCTCGGGGGTCTGGAGGACCGCGGCGTAGTCCTGCGCCCGGCGGGCGATGGCCTCATCGGTGATCTCCAGGGCGCCCACCGACAGGAAGGGCACCGCGTACTTGGTGCCGATGACTCGCGAGGTCCCCTGCATGGGCCGCAGGAACTCGTGGATCGTGTAGATGTGCGCGCCCTCGCGGCCGTAGGCGCTGCCGGCGCCGCCGACACTGACGGCCACCAGCAGCTCCTTGCCGTGCAGGGCCGTGCCGGTCGAGCCGTAGGCCCAGCCGAAGGTGAGGACGTCGTCGAGCCACTTCTTGAGCAGGGGCGGGCAGGAGAGCCAGTACATGGGGTACTGCAG
>NZ_MSKS01000083.1 GCF_001937445.1 Actinomyces oris
CCCCTATGAATAAGCCTCCTGATACTCGTCGATTTTGCCGGTGAAGGTCTTCGCTTCTCCGACGGGGGTGAGTGCTCGTTTCACGTCGGTCCGGATTGCCTCGGGATCTCGTTGAGAATAGACGTCGATGTCGATGGTGGTGCCCTTGGCGTTCCAGGACACCGAGATGATGAACTCGCCTGAGTAGTCGGGTTCCTCCTGGAGTGTTTTCTGCCAGGTTGAGGCCAGCAGGTTGGCGGCCGCCTCTGCACTGGTGTTGTCCTTGAGACGCACATCCAGTCGGACGTTGTTGCCGCTGAGGTCGGCTAAGGCATCAGTGGTCTCGGCGGAGATGACGTCAGGGCTGCTGGAGAGGTGCTCGGAGGCTGTGCTGGCAACGCGCCGGACTTGGAAGCCGTCCGGGCCAATGTCGGGGTTCAGGTTGACGTAGAGTAAGCAACCGTAACCACCAATGATCACCACGAGGACGACCAGCACGAACCGGATGGCCCACCACCCCGCCGACCTGCCCGACGACGGTTTCCTCCGGCCGACAGAGGCTCCGCTGCCCGAGTTGACGGCCAGGGCTTCGTCTGCGCCAACGCCTCCTCTGTGTTCAGGTGTGGTCTGCTCATCAGGCATCGGCTACTCCCTTATCGGCTGAATGGGCGTATTTTCTCAAATCGGCCGTTCCTGCGGGTCGAGTCGGTTCGGTCAGGTGAGAGCAAGGCAGGTGGGGTGGTGGGGTGTCTAGAGCTCGGCGGCTTTGTTGAGGATGGCGGCTTCGTCTTGGCCGGTGTTGCCGCCATGCTGTGGTGTCCAGGTGCCGTTGTTGCAGGTGAAGGTCAGCCAGAGGTCGTCGCTGGAGGGCTCCTTCTTGGCCCCGTCGTTGAGTTGGAGTGTGGTGAGTCCTGCGGCTTGGCAGTTGTTGACGGTGTGGATGACGGGTGCTGCGGCTTCGGGGGTGAGGCCTTTGCGCTCGTCGGTGGCCAGGCCGGTGATGGACAGGGTGGTGCCGTTGAGGTCGATGGTGCCG
>NZ_MSKS01000084.1 GCF_001937445.1 Actinomyces oris
GTGGCGGTCGGGTGCCCAGGTGGCTTCGTGCTCGGCTGGGGTTCGCATACCGATGGCGGAGTGAGGGCGAACGGTGCCCGCCCAGTGGACCCACTCGGCGGTGGCGAGCACGGGCGGCGTGAGCCTGTCAAGTTGTTTGTGTATGTGGTGTGGGTTACAGGTGGGGGTTGATTCGGTCGGGATAGGCCAGGGACAGCTGTTGGAGGGCTTGCTTCCAGTTGGTGGTTATAGCGCCCTCGATCAGCCTGCCGGTGGTCGCGCTCTTGCCGGCCCGTCCTTTCTGCTGCTCCTTTTGCCGTTGTCGGGCTCTCTTGTCCTCGATGTTGCAGATAGCCAGCTTTCGGCAGCTTGACCGCTGCCTCGTCGGAGGGGAAGTGACCCCGGTTCCTGGCGACCTTGCGCAGCTGGTAGCTCGCAGCCTCGATACTGTTGGTGGAGGGGGTACCTCCCACGAAGTGGGGGAGAGATGACCCGTCGCACCATCGGCGGGAAGGCCAGGAAGGGAGTGAATCGCTCCCAGGAGTCGGTGAAGGTCCTGACCGCGGCCGGGTAGCGCTGTCCGAGCTCGCTGGCCTCGAAGGTCTCCAGGGCCTCCCATGCGGCCTCCTCGCTGGGGGCC
>NZ_MSKS01000085.1 GCF_001937445.1 Actinomyces oris
CCCGGCGCGCCCGCCGACGCCGCGGGGCTCGGCGGCATGGGCGGCCGACGTCGAGGGGAGGAGATTCAGGGAACGCCGAGCGCCGCGTCCCGGAGCGGGTCGGGGCGCGGGGCCACCCGGGCAGACGCAGCGCCACCATGCGCCCAGCCCGGCCCCACGTATCACAGGAGTTACGACAACTGCTCAAAACGGGTTCTTCGTGTCGTGGGGATGGGGTTGTGCGGGGCTTTCCTCGTCGGGGTCTCGGGGTACGTGGTCGTACGCGATCCCACCCGGTCGTACGTAAAACCGCGTGGTCGTACCCCCAGCGCACGCGGTCGTACGTAAAACCGCGCGGTCGTACCTTAGAGCCCCTCTAAGGTACGACCGCGCGCCGCCGGGTACGACCACGCGACGCCGAGTACGACCGCGCAGGACCCCGAGACGCCGAACCACCGGCACCCGCTCACCCCGACCACGCCCTCACACACGAAGAACCTCAAAACATAGCGGCGGATGCCCGCCACACTTCCGCGTGGCGGGCATCCGCCGCCGGTCCGATCGCGCAGGATCCGACGCGTGCGTCCGACGTCTATCCGGCGACTAGGGAACGACGACGAGGACGTCGCACTTCGACTTGCGGAGCACCTGGACGGAGACGGCTCCGAAGATGCGGCCGAACAGCGAATCGACGCCTTTGGATCCGACGATGACGAGGTCCGCCTCGGTCTCCAAGGTGACGAGGGTGACGGCATCGACCGCCGTGCCCTCGACGACGACGCCCTGGGCGAGGGCGACGCCGCGCTCAACGGCGGTATCACGCGCCTTCTCGACGACGGCGTAGGCCTGGTCCTCGGTGAGCCGAGCCTCGACGACCCGCACATCGGCGACGGGGGCGAACTCGTTGATGCGAGCCTTGTCCCGCGCCGAGACGGGGTCGAAGCCGGCGACGAGGAGAAGAGCGGCGTCGCACAGGCGAGCCATCTCGCAGGCGCGATCGATGACGTGGGTGTTCGCCTCGACATCGCCGACTCCGGCGACAATGGTGGTATAGGTCACGGATGACATCCTTTCGTGGGGCACCCGGTCAGGCCACGGCAGTCTCAGTGGCGGACACGGCGGCGGCGCGCACCCGCGGGTCCGCGTCCTTGACGGTGTCGATCCACTCGATGAGCAGACCGGCGATGATGAGGAAGACTGCGACGAAGAGCAGGGCGTTGACCGGGTGATCGCCGAGCAGGTGCTTGTAAATGGGACCGAAGGTGAGGGTCTGGATGAACTGGGGGATGACGATCATCATATTGATAACGCCCATGTAGACGCCTCGGCGCTCCTTGCGGATCATCTCAATGGCCATGATGTAAGGTACGCCCGTAATAGAAGCCCAGGCCACACCAATGCCGATCATGGGCAGGTAGAGGACCGCGGTGTGGCCGGGGCTGCCGATGCGGGTGAG
>NZ_MSKS01000086.1 GCF_001937445.1 Actinomyces oris
TCGGAGTAGGCGACGGGGAGGGAGTCGGAGTGGGCGACGGCGACGGCGAAGCAGTCACCGTCGGCGAAGGAACAGGTGCGGGCGAACCCGCATCGTCGGCCACGGACGGAGCCCCGCAGCCGGCGATTCCAACGCCAAGAACCAGGGTGAGGAGGACGGGCGCCGCCGCCCTCAGCATCCTCCGGCGCTGCGGCGTCGACGAAGGCACTGACTCCACAGAGGAGCGGGACAATATGGGAGAAATAGGGGACAACATGGGCGTGCTCACGAAAGCCTCGAGTAACGAGAAGGGATGGTAAACGGCTAGCCGAGATAATTGAAGCACTCCGGAAGAAGCGATAACTCACGCCACCACAGAATGCAATCTGATTGATATGCACGATTTTTGCCAGCAACACATTAAATGACACCACAGTCATTACCTTACCGTTTCTTAATGTATTGCCTGCGGGAATACGAGTCCACACTCTCCCGGGTCGTCCAGATGTTGTGGAAATATAAGCGTTTGCGCCAACACCCTCGCAACATCGGCTCCGGTTGGCTTGCCCTCGACCACTTCACTGCGGACGGTGCCCCACGCGCCCCGTCAGCACGGGACACGAGGAGGAGATACAGACCACCACAGTCAGGCCGAGCGCCGGGAGCGGCATTCTCATCCATA
>NZ_MSKS01000087.1 GCF_001937445.1 Actinomyces oris
AAGATTCACAAAACCGATGTGCCCGCTCGTCGGGCCTTCTGGCTGTGGTACCTCGACGAGGCCATCCCAGCAGTCCTGGCCAGCTGAGCACTGAAAGGGAGTGCTCACGCGAGCCGCCCGGCCAGCTGGCACCTGACTGACCAACCCACCAACGGTGGGGGTCGAGTCCTTCCGACTCGACCCCCACCGCCTCACACTCACACACGCAACGGCTGCGGCTGCCTCGACGTGGACGAACATCGCCACCAAGCTGAGCTCGTGCACCAGCGACCTGGACACGGTGTGTTCCAGTCGCCTGGCCGGTCAGGAGTCCTTGGCGGTGGCGACCTTCAAGACCCTGCAGGCCGGCTCCGCCTCCCACCTGCGCATGACCGGAGGGGTGGCCGGCGCGATCTCGAGTGGGCTGACGGTGGCCTCGATGATCGTGCGCATGGTGCACGACATGGTCCGCGACGCGATCTCGGACGTCATCGGCAAGCTGCTGTCAAAGGCGAGCATCACGGTCCTCACCGCAGGTGTGGCCGCCCCCTGGGCGGTGTCCTCGATCGCCACCGACGTGTCCTCCTGGGCCACCCGCCTGGCCAAAGAAGTCACCGACGTGGTGACCTCCGCCAAGAACCTCAAAGGCCTGCTCAGCAAAGCCAACCGCCTGCTCGACGACGTAGGTCAGAAGTTTGCCGGTATGGTGGCCATGGCTCTGGGGTATGGCTCCAAGCACGCCGACGACGCAGCCAATGCCGCCAAGGGGGCTAAGCA
>NZ_MSKS01000088.1 GCF_001937445.1 Actinomyces oris
CTGCGACCGCGGAGCCCTCGGCCACTGCGGAGCCCACCAGCGAACCCGCACCGGAGCCGACTGGTTCACCCACCAGCCCTGCTCCCGCGCCCTCGGCTGCTCCGTCGTCGGAGCCCTCCGCCTCGCCGTCCCCCACGGCCCGCCCCTCCGAGACGGCGTCCCCGGCTCCTGCACCTCAGACCACCGAACCCGACCAGAACGCTCCGAAGCCGATCCCGGATGACAGTGGGCGCCCCGGAACGGACAACGCCGCGGGCAACAACCCAGGTGGCAACCCCGGCGGCTCGGGTTCCGGCTCGGGCGCTGGTTCAGGTGCGGGCGCGGACACAGACGCAGGCAGCCAGGCCGACTCCTCCGCGCCGCAGGCCCCCGATGCCGGATCGGACTCCCGTTCGACCTCGCAGGACGGCTCCGCCCAACAACCGGCCAACGCTGGGGCGGCGCCCGCCCCGAACGCCGGTGGCTCAGGAGGCGAACGCGCCCATGCCTCGGAAGACTCCGCGGCCTCGG